>NZ_CP013659.2:762500-1370625 GCF_001465795.2 Planococcus rifietoensis
TAGATGTCCGTGGTAGGAGAGCGTTCTAAGGGCGTTGAAGTCAGACCGGAAGGACTGGTGGAGCGCTTAGAAGTGAGAATGCCGGTATGAGTAACGAAAGACGGGTGAGAATCCCGTCCACCGAATGCCTAAGGTTTCCTGAGGAAGGCTCGTCCGCTCAGGGTTAGTCGGGACCTAAGTCGAGGCCGATAGGCGTAGACGATGGACAACAGGTTGATATTCCTGTACCACCTCCCCGCCGTTTGAGCAATGGGGGGACGCAGAAGGATAGGGTGAGCGTGCCGTTGGTTGTGCACGTCCAAGTTGTGAGATGAGAAACGAGGCAAATCCCGTTTCTATATAACATCAAGCAGTGATGGCAAGAGGTTTACCTCAGAGTCCCTGATTTCACACTGCCAAGAAAAGCCTCTAGCGAGGCGGGAGGTGCCCGTACCGCAAACCGACACAGGTAGGCGAGAAGAGAATTCTAAGGTGAGCGAGTGAACTCTCGTTAAGGAACTCGGCAAAATGACCCCGTAACTTCGGGAGAAGGGGTGCTCTGGTAGGGTGTTACAGCCCGAGAGAGCCGCAGTGAATAGGCCCAGGCGACTGTTTAGCAAAAACACAGGTCTCTGCAAAACCGTAAGGTGACGTATAGGGGCTGACGCCTGCCCGGTGCTGGAAGGTTAAGGGGAGTGCTTAGCGCAAGCGAAGGTGCGAACCGAAGCCCCAGTAAACGGCGGCCGTAACTATAACGGTCCTAAGGTAGCGAAATTCCTTGTCGGGTAAGTTCCGACCCGCACGAAAGGCGTAACGATCTGGGCACTGTCTCAACGAGAGACTCGGTGAAATTATAGTACCTGTGAAGATGCAGGTTACCCGCGACAGGACGGAAAGACCCCGTGGAGCTTTACTGTAGCCTGATATTGAATTTTGGTGCAACTTGTACAGGATAGGTAGGAGCCAGAGAACCCGGAGCGCCAGCTTCGGGGGAGGCGTCGGTGGGATACTACCCTGGTTGTATTGAACTTCTAACCCACAAGCCTTAGCGGCTTGGGAGACAGTGTCAGGCGGGCAGTTTGACTGGGGCGGTCGCCTCCTAAAGAGTAACGGAGGCGCTCAAAGGTTCCCTCAGAATGGTTGGAAATCATTCGCAGAGTGTAAAGGCACAAGGGAGCTTGACTGCGAGACGGACAGGTCGAGCAGGGTCGAAAGACGGACTTAGTGATCCGGTGGTTCCGCATGGAAGGGCCATCGCTCAACGGATAAAAGCTACCCCGGGGATAACAGGCTTATCTCCCCCAAGAGTCCACATCGACGGGGAGGTTTGGCACCTCGATGTCGGCTCATCGCATCCTGGGGCTGTAGTCGGTCCCAAGGGTTGGGCTGTTCGCCCATTAAAGCGGTACGCGAGCTGGGTTCAGAACGTCGTGAGACAGTTCGGTCCCTATCCGTCGCGGGCGCAGGAAATTTGAGAGGAGCTGTCCTTAGTACGAGAGGACCGGGATGGACACACCGCTGGTGTACCAGTTGTTCTGCCAAGAGCATCGCTGGGTAGCTATGTGTGGCCGGGATAAGTGCTGAAAGCATCTAAGCACGAAGCCCCCCTCAAGATGAGATTTCCCATTGCGCAAGCAAGTAAGATCCCTCAAAGACGATGAGGTAGATAGGTTCGGGGTGGAAGCGTGGCGACACGTGCAGCTGACGAATACTAATCGATCGAGGACTTAACCAACAAACTGAAACGCAAGTTTCCCACAATGTCGATTTATCCGGTTTTGAAAGAATAAGATATTAATTTTAAAATAATACTTGAAAAAATCGGTATTATTGATATAATAAATCTTGTCTTTCAAATTAATGCAGTCTAGTGATGATGGCAAAGAGGTCACACCCGTTCCCATCCCGAACACGGAAGTTAAGCTCTTTTGCGCCGATGGTAGTTGGGGGTTTCCCCCTGTGAGAGTAGGACGTCGCTAGTCTGGTTATTATTCCGAAGTAGCTCAGTGGTAGAGCACCGCACTGTTAATGCGATGGTCGTAGGTTCGAGTCCTACCTTCGGAGCCAATTATGGAGAGCTGTCCGAGTGGCCGAAGGAGCATGATTGGAAATCATGTAGGCGGGCAACCGTCTCAAGGGTTCGAATCCCTTGCTCTCCGCCAGTATCTTAAGTTCAAAATAAAGGCCCCTTGGTCAAGCGGTTAAGACACCGCCCTTTCACGGCGGTAACACGGGTTCGAATCCCGTAGGGGTCACCATTCAATGGAGGATTAGCTCAGCTGGGAGAGCATCTGCCTTACAAGCAGAGGGTCGGCGGTTCGATCCCGTCATCCTCCACCATTTCTTTTATGCATATAATATAGAAGGAAAAATAAATATTATCGCGGGGTGGAGCAGTTCGGTAGCTCGTTGGGCTCATAACCCAAAGGTCGCAGGTTCAAATCCTGCCCCCGCAACCAAATGGTCCCGTGGTGTAGCGGTTAACATGCCTGCCTGTCACGCAGGAGATCGCCGGTTCGATCCCGGTCGGGACCGCCATTTTTATTAATTAATATGGGTCAGTAGCTCAGTCGGTAGAGCATTAGATTGAAGCTCTAAGTGTCGGCGGTTCGATTCCGTCCTGACCCACCATATTTTTTCTCCATGCCGGAGTAGCTCAACTGGTAGAGCAACTGACTTGTAATCAGTAGGTTGAGGGTTCAAGTCCTTTCTCCGGCACCATTAGGTGGGGTAGCGAAGTGGCTAAACGCGGCGGACTGTAAATCCGCTCCTTCGGGTTCGGCAGTTCGAATCTGCCCCCCACCACCAGTTTTTAGGGGCATAGTTTAACGGTAGAACAGAGGTCTCCAAAACCTCCGATGTGGGTTCGATTCCTACTGCCCCTGCCATTTTTAAAATATTATGTTGGCGGTCGTGGCGAAGTGGTTAACGCACCGGATTGTGATTCCGGCACTCGGGGGTTCAATTCCCCTCGTCCGCCCCATGTTTTTCTAGAAATTTTAATATCATACATAATAATAGCGTGGCGGTCGTGGCGAAGTGGTTAACGCACCGGATTGTGATTCCGGCACTCGGGGGTTCAATTCCCCTCGTCCGCCCCATGTTTTTCTAGAAATTTTAATATCATACATAATAATAGCGTGGCGGTCGTGGCGAAGTGGTTAACGCACCGGATTGTGATTCCGGCATTCGGGGGTTCAATTCCCCTCGTCCGCCCCAGTATTATTGGGGTATAGCCAAGCGGTAAGGCAACGGGTTTTGATCCCGTCATGCCCTGGTTCGAATCCAGGTACC
This sequence comes from Planococcus rifietoensis, assembly GCF_001465795.2. Lineage (NCBI taxonomy): Bacteria > Bacillati > Bacillota > Bacilli > Caryophanales > Caryophanaceae > Planococcus > Planococcus rifietoensis. The sequence continues at coordinate 765,774 of NZ_CP013659.2, forward strand.
CCAGCTTTTGCGGAAGTAGTTCAGTGGTAGAACGCCACCTTGCCAAGGTGGAGGTCGCGGGTTCGACCCCCGTCTTCCGCTCCATTATTTAGGCGGCATAGCCAAGCGGTAAGGCATGGGTCTGCAACACCCTTACCACCGGTTCGAGTCCGGTTGCCGCCTCCAAACTATTTTGCCGGCGTGGCGGAATTGGCAGACGCGCGGGACTCAAAATCCCGTTCCTTCACGGGAGTGTCGGTTCGACCCCGACCGCCGGTATCAAATGATCATCACTCTGCCAAGTGATGAAAGCTTAAAACTCTGACTTTTATAGTCAGAGTTTTTTCTTTATTTATATGAATGATTTGCAGTTGTACACAGCAAAGATTTTTTTAAAAAAATAGCTAATAACCCCTTGCAAAATAATCGGTTTACTAATATAATAATAAATGTTCCTGAAAGCAATGAATAATTGTTTCTGGATTCAATTTTGCCGGCGTGGCGGAATTGGCAGACGCGCGGGACTCAAAATCCCGTTCCTTCACGGGAGTGTCGGTTCGACCCCGACCGCCGGTATCATTTTCATTGCTCTGCCAAGCAATGTATTGAAAGGCCCTAACTTCAGTTAGGGCTTTTTTCTTTGTCTTAATTTGGTAACAAGAGTAGCACTACTATTAGAAAAACCACTAATGGAAAACTAGCTGAGGAGTAGCCTGTTATCGAACGAGACGGACGTGGCCGATGCGGTAAGTTGGAAGGGTAGTGATGGAAACATCTTAGGGGATCGGCTCTCTACACCGGTATTTTGAAAAAGGCAGCTTCCTTTGAAGACTGTCTTTTTTACGTGTATTGGAATATATAATAGGATGCGGTAGGAGAATGAAGGCTGCGTGTTATAATAATCAAAATTACGATCTTGGCGGGGGTGGCAAGGTGGTTACAGAACAAGGATTTGACCAAGAGTTTACGGTTATACTTGATAACCACAAAGTCCGTTTAGAAGAAGGGTTGAGCGAAGTTGAAGTTGTAAAGAGGTTAAAGATTTTTGGCGCTAATGAATTGCCTCAAGGAAAGCGAGAACCTGGAGTTATAAAGTTTTTTAAGCATTTTCATGATGTGCTGATCTATGTATTGTTGGCAGCGGCAGTTATTACAGTCGTACTTGGACATTATATTGATACGAGTGTTATTTTAGCTGTAGTTGTCATCAATGCGGCAATTGGCTATATTCAACAGAATAAAGCTGAGAAAGCATTGGATAGTATACGTGAAATGCTTTCATTTAAAGCCGGAGTGCTGAGAGAGGGAAAGCGAAAAGATATTCTGGCGGCTGATTTGGTGCCTGGGGATCTTGTTTATTTAAGGGCGGGTGATAAAGTGCCCGCAGATATACGGCTTATAGAAGCGTCGAGTCTACAGGTGGAGGAGTCCTCTTTGACTGGTGAGTCGGATGCAGTAAATAAACAGACTGAGAGGCTATCGAGCGAAACGGTGCTTGGCGATCGCTCCAATATGGTGTTTGCAGGAACTGCTGTTGCAGCCGGATCAGGGTTTGGGGTGGTCATTGCAACAGGAGGAAATACGGAACTCGGAAAAATCAGCAGCGCCATGGAATCGGTCGAGAAATTACAGACGCCCTTATTAAAGCAGACTGCTCAATTCGGCAAGTTGATATCGGTGATTATTGTATTAAGTGCAATCGGCATGTTCTTTATCGGGTATTGGGTTCATGACTATGCGACAGCTGAGTTGTTATTGGCAATCATCGGCTTGACCGTAGCCGCCATTCCAGAAGGCTTGCCGGCGGTTCTATCTATTATTTTAGCTTTGGGTGTCCAAACGATGGCTGGGAAAAATGCTATTGTACGGAACTTGCCGTCCGTCGAAACTTTAGGGGCCGTTACGGTAATATGCTCAGATAAGACAGGCACTTTGACGAAAAATGAAATGACGGCGACTTCTGTTATTCTGGCAGATGAAGAAATCAATGTTAGTGGGGTCGGTTATTCACCCGAAGGAATGTTAAAGAAAAACGGAGATGGCATTCGTTTAGCTGATCATCCTCGATTGGCAAAGTTTTTAGCCTGTGTGAAAACAGTTAATGATGCGCATTTGGTCAAAGGGAAAAAAGGGAAATGGTCAATCAGTGGAGGTGCGACGGAAGGCTGCCTCTTGACGCTTGCAGAGAAAGCGGATGACGAAGTAGAGAAGTTGCCAGTGATTATGAAGATTCCGTTTGATTCTTCTTATAAATACATGGCTGCTTTGGTTGAAGATCGGGGAACTAAATGGATTTATGCAAAGGGGGCCCCTGACAAGCTACTGGATATGATACAAAGCGAAGAAAGGGATGAATGGGAGGCGAAGATAGCCTCACATGCAAAACGCGGAGAACGCCTTTTAGGAGCTGCTGTTAAGCAAGTCGATTACACAGAGGGAACCATAAGCCACGAAGATATGAAGTGCGGATTTGAGTTTCTGGGCATGGCTGGCATCATTGATCCTCCGCGCGAAGAAGTGATCGATTCAATTGTACAATGCAAGAAAGCCGGAATTCGTGTCAAGATGATCACTGGAGACCATAAAGACACCGCTGTCGCGATTGGAGCTAAGCTTGGAATCGGCGATGGGGCCAAGGCGCTTGAAGGCAGGGAATTGGCTGGCTTAAACGCAGAACAGTTGGAAGCTGCAGCCATGGAATATGATATTTTCGCACGTACCAGCCCGACAAATAAATTGCAATTGGTTGAAGCTCTTCAAGCCAAGGGGCAAGTGTGCGCAATGACCGGTGACGGGGTCAATGATGCACCGGCTTTGAAACGAGCTGATATCGGCATTGCGATGGGAATCAAAGGAACAGAAGTATCAAAAGAAGCGGCAGAGATGGTGCTGGTTGATGATAATTTCAGCACGATTGTCAATGCAGTGAAGGAAGGGCGGCGCGTCTATGTCAATTTGAAAAAGACCATCCTGTTCATCTTGCCGACAAACGTATCCGAAGGGCTGCTCATTTTTATCAGCATTCTATTTGGCACTACGATTCCGCTCACTGCTGTGCAGATTTTGTGGGTCAACATGATTACCGCTGTGACGATTTCCTTGGCGATTGCATTTGAGAAGCTCGAGCCGGGTACGATGGAGCGGCCACCTAGGAAAGCCAATAGCCCGTTGCTCAGTGGATATTATGTTTTCCGCATCGCTTTTGCATCGGCGATTATCGGAGGAGGCATTTTATGGATGAACAGTATGCTGGAAGCTAGAGATTATGATCAAGGCGTCTTGCAGACCATGACTTTACAAGCCCTGGTCATTTCACAGCTATTTTATTTATTCAACTGCCGGAGTGAGCGGCGTTTTGCGTTGAATCGTGATTTCTTTTCCAATAAAGCGGCTTTTATTGTCTCGGCCATATTGATCTTAGTGCAGCTATCGGTGACGTATGTGCCGTTTATGAATACGCTGCTTGGCACGGAACCGATCGGGCTCAGGTATTGGATTTGGCCGTTGCTGATCGGGATGAGCGTCTTTATTATTGTGGAACTGGAAAAATGGGTGGTGCGCCGAATGAGTAAGAAAGTTGATCTTTTAAAAAATTAAAAAACGATCAGTAATGAGGAGGAGTTATGAGACAGATACATAGTGAAGTCGTCGAATTCAGAGGAAGCCATTATGATTATGGAATGATGCAGGGAAACGCGCTCAAAGAATCGATCACGCTGCACAACCGCCGCGGGCAATGGAAGAGCAAGAGGCCACGTTTTGTCATCGATCCAGCAGAAGCGCAAGCTGCGTTCAATGAATACGCACCAAACTTGTGGGAAGAGTTGAAAGGCCTTGAAGAAAGCCTCGAGCTGCCGATTGATGAGGTGCTTCGTGATTTTGGCGGTTATCGGATCGATGCGCCGCCGTCGGGCTGTTCGATCGTCAGCGGCGAAGACTTTTTGGTGCGCAATTATGATTTCCATCCGCAGACATATGAAGGCAGGTTCTGCTTGTTTCAACCTGAGGAAGGAAATGCCATTATCGGTCCGAGCCAGCGCATTTTGGGGCGCATGGATGGCATGAACGAGCACGGCCTGGTGATGGGCTATAATTTTATGCACCGGAAAAACCCAGGCGATGGCTTTGTTTGTTATATGATCGGGCGCATCATTCTTGAGAGCTGCTCATCCATTGAAGAAGCTGTCGCTTTGGTCAAAGATATCCCGCACCGCGGGTCATTCAGCTACGTTGTGACTGATAAGAGCGGCGCCACAAAGGTCATCGAAGCGACGCCCCGTAAAGTGGCGGTGCGTGATGCAATGGCGTGTACGAATCATTTTGAAATCCAGCACCATGAGAACCGTAATTATCTAAAGGATTCCCATGAACGCTTGTCAGTTATCGAACAGAATGCAGAAGATGCAGCGGAAGCGTATCGCGCTTATCGCTTGTTCAATGATACGGGCCGCGGCTTGTTTTCGAATCTTTATAAGAGTTGGGCCGGAACAATCCATACATCTGTCTATCTACCGAAAGAGCAGGAAGTGTGGTTTGCGCTTGGGGGCGACCAGGAGCCCGAAGTGTTTAAGTTTGGCGAATGGCTTGCAGGAAAGCCTGTCCGTAATCAATCCGTCCATGGGCAGATTGATACCGGCATCGGCTTTGCCCATACTGATGCGTTGTTCAAATAAAAAACGGCTGGAGCACATGAGTGCTCTAGCCGTTTTTTTGTTGCAATGAAGATAGGTCGTCAAGATACGGAAACGGGAAATGCGTATCGATTTTCCCGTTGATGCGTTTCGCCAGCAAGCGTTCGCCTTGGAGCCATTTTTGGAAATCGAACATGAGCGGCAAGCGATCGGGGCCGATGGCGAATCCGACTTCCAAACTGTTTGGGAAATAGGAAGCCGTATGCAAAGTACCGGAAGCGGTGCTGTATTTGGTTGAAAACACGCCCTGGTCCGAGTCGTTCAATAATCGAAACGCTGCGTATGCGTCGTTTGATGTTGTGGAATGCGTAAGAAGCGCTTCCTCGCGGCGTTTTGAATCGTCGATCTGGTAACGGTTTTCTTCCGATAACACTTCGAAATGGTTGGTCGATACAGCTGCTTCCCGGACGATGACATTGCGCGGGGAAGTTTCGGCGACGACTGAACGTCCGCTCTTATCCAGCAATACATAGCTGAATGACCGGCGGTGGGGCAGCTCTTTCAATAAATCGACCGCTTCTTCGATCGATGCGCAATGTTCGAGGATCAGGCGTCCGATCATATTGCAGATAAACCCGTCCGCTGAATTGCGGCGGTTGATGAAATTATAGCCCATCGCTAGGCCCTTCTCATTGAGGCCATCCGTCCGTCCTGTAATTTGCATGGACGGCCCGATGGATGCATAGCCCCCGTCAGTCGGCTCGTACAAGGCGAACCGGCCTTCATAGCCTTGCGGTGAGCTGTCATAGTTGCGGACAAGGAAGTCGGAACGGCTCAGGATCGAACAGCCACTGCGTGTATATTCGATATAATAGCCGCCGAATTCGCGCAGCGCATCATAAAATGGCCATTTCAGGGCATCGGCCAAGCCTTCGATTTCTTCCCAGATGCGTGGGGCAAAACGTTCGAGCATTTCGATGGCCTTCGTTTCATCCACCAATAGCTGCCGGCTGTTTTCGCCGCGCTGTATTTTTCGGTTCGGTAAAAGCAGTGAATCTCTTAACAATTCCCCTTGATGATAGCCGAAATCATAATGGCTGCCGCGGAATTGGATTACGTCGCTATGGACTTTCTTCATGTGGCATCCCTCTTTTTTATCTCAGTATCAAAAGAATACTAGAGTTTTGGGGAGAATAAAAAGAATATGCCTGAAGCATATGCTTCAGGCAATTAAAGGACGTAGCTTGTCGCTTCGCCGCCATTGATTCCGGTGAACATATTGCCGGCAGCAGTCAATAGCTGCAAGGCATTGTCGCGGTTCATGGACGGACGGAGGTAAAACACATGTACCGCGTCAGTTGTTTGCGGGGTTACAGCAGTGCGCTTTGAATCGACGTACGGGCTGCCGAATGCGCCTTTTGCATCGCGTGTGACGATGATGTTATCGAGCGTATTGTCGCGGTTATTCAAGCCTTCATAACGGTCATCGGGCTTGCCGAGCGCGATTTCGATCTCGCCTTCGATTTGAGCTGTATCGTACAAACCGAGTGGAATTTCGTACTGAAGCGATAGAAAACTGTTCATATCGATCGCTGAATTGACAGGGACCAGATAGTTTTGTTTACGCACACGGCGATACAAGGCTTCTGCAGAAGGCCGGTAGCGGTTCGGGTCGCCTCCGAGCGCTTTCCAGGCCAGCTTCCATTCGAGAAGGCCAGGGAAATTCGTTAATTCCTTATCGTCCATATCGAAAAATAATTGCTCCTGGAACAGCTGGAGACGGCCTTTTAACATTTGAGGTGAATCCGAAACGGTGATATTGTTATAATGAATAATGCCGACTTTGAAATCAGGCACAATCTCTGTAATTTCAGGGTTTACGCGAAAGTCCACAGCAAACATCCTTTCCGTGAATAGTAGAATCATCTTACCATAAATTGGAGCAAGGAGTTATCGACATGAACTTGGATCAATTCCAACAACAACTGGTTGCGTATGCCGCGGAAATCGGAATTGATAAAATCGGCTTTGCTTCGGCCGAACCTTTTTTTAGTTTAAAGCATCGTTTGATCCGCCAGCAGCAATTGAATTTCCAGTCCGGCTTTGAGGAATCGGATGTGGAGAAACGCACGCGCCCGGAACTATTGATGGAAGAGCCGGTGAGCATCATTGCGATAGCGATTGCCTATCCTTCCAAAATGGAAGGGGCAACGCCGGGTGTCAAAGGGGCTAGGCGCGGCATTTTCTCGCGTTCTTCCTGGGGCAAGGATTACCATGCGGCACTTCGGGACAGGCTGGCGCTGCTAGAAGCGTTCATCGCGGCTCATTATCCCGAGGCACGCACAAAATCCATGGTCGATACGGGTGAATTGTCCGACCGTGCCGTGGCAGAACGGGCCGGCATCGGCTGGAGTGCGAAAAACACCAATATCATCACGCCGGAGTTCGGGTCATATGTCTATTTGGGCGAGATGATCACCAACATCCCATTTGAATACGACGAGCCGATGGAAGACCAATGCGGCGACTGCCGCTTATGTATCGATACGTGCCCGACCGGCGCGATTGTCGAGGGCGGACAGCTCAATGCTCAGCGCTGCATCTCATTTTTGACGCAGACAAAAGGTTTCCTGCCGGATGAGTTTCGCTCGAAAATCGGCAACCGGATTTACGGCTGTGACACGTGCCAAACCGTGTGCCCGAAAAATAAGCGCAAAGCCAATCGCATCCACCCGGAATTCGACCCGGACCCGGAAATTGCCAAACCGCTTTTAGAGCCGTTGTTGACGATTTCTAACCGTGAGTTCAAAGAGAAATTCGGTCATGTGTCAGGTTCTTGGCGCGGCAAAAAGCCGATTCAGCGCAACGCCATTTTGGCACTTGCCCATTTCAAGGAGCAGTCGGCAGTGCCCACGTTGATCGAATTAATGAACACGGATCCGCGCCCGGTCATCCGCGGTACGGCCGCTTGGGCGATCGGCCGCATCGGAACGGATGAAGGAAGACAAGCGCTCGAACTTGCAAGGCAGCAAGAGAAAGATGAAGAGGTGCTGGCGGAGATCGAAAAAGGCCTGGCATTCTTTTCTGCAGAAACGAAAGGATAAGTGAAGAAATTTGGGAATTCATATTGTGTTATATCAGCCATTAATTCCGGCGAATACCGGGAACATTGCACGCTCTTGTGCGGGGACAGGGGTCAGCCTTCATTTGATCAAGCCGCTCGGATTTTCGACGGACGATAAAATGCTTAAACGGGCGGGGCTCGATTATTGGGAGCACGTGGATATTCATTACCACGATGGCCTCGATGAGTTGTTTACATCCTATCCGGACGGCAAATACCATTACATCACCAAGTTCGGTACGAAGACATACAGTTCGTTCGATTTTTCAGATACCGGGGAAGATTATTTCTTCGTCTTCGGTCAGGAAACAAAGGGCTTGCCGAGGGAATTGATTGATGCCAACTTAGACCGCTGTTTGCGCATTCCGATGAATGAACATATCCGTTCACTCAATTTGTCGAACACGGCAGCGATCTTGATGTATGAAGCGCTGCGCCAACAGGATTTCCCGAATTTAAAATAAACGACAAAAAAGGACAGCGCGTGGACGCTGTCCTTTTGCATTTCACATTATTGTCTTTTGTCTGTGCCTGGTTTGTCATCGTATCCAGCAGTGAAGATAGCTACCAAAAACGATACACAAATCCCCAAGATTAAGATCAAGTTCATGAATGACGACCTCCTTGAAATTTGCATCTGTGTTTAGTATAGCGTACCAAAGGGAAAAATGAAATATGGAACCCACTCGAAAATATGGACATTTTCCGTCCATCTGAAAAACTTGAAACTTTTTTGGATGTGATGCGTATATAGGGGTAGGAAGAAAAGGAAGGGATGAACTGATATGAAAATGAAGACATCCGTTGCACTGCTTTGGATTACGGGCCTTGCGGAGGCATTTCTGGCCATTCCGTTCATCGGAGGCGGATTTGTCATTTCTGCAGGCTATGCACCGCTCGGCATCATGTTCGTGCTGCATGCCATTACGTTGTTCTTTTGCTTTAAAGAATATTCGCCGAAGTTCGGCTCGATTCTGGGGATCATTACAAGTGCACTCGCTTGGATTCCAGTGATTGGCTGGGCGCTGCACTTATTGACAGCAATCGTGCTATTGCTCTCCGCAGCCATGTCCGGGCGTTCAGCTAGAGTTTAACAGGAAAAGCACCGAGAAATCGGTGTTTTTTTTTGTGAGTGGAGCGTTCATTTAAGGTGCATAATAAAAAATCCCCTGCATACTTTTATGCAGGGGATTTTTTAATGCGGTGCAATGAGGATCTGGATCGTGAACAGCACAGCAAAAATATAAAGGATCGGGTGGACTGCTTTCCATTTGCCTTTGAAGATTTTCATCAGCGGGTAAGAAATGAATCCGAGTGCGATGCCGGTTGCGATGCTTGATGTGAGCGGCATGGCGAGAACGATCAGAAACGCCGGGAACGCTTCATCGAATTGATCCCAGTCGATATGCTTGACCGCACCGATCATTAAGCTGCCGACGATGATGAGCGCGGGAGCGGTGATGGCGGCGACGCCGGAAAGAGAGCCGACGAGCGGCCCGAAAAAGGCAGCAGCGATGAACAGGAGCGCGACGGTCAAAGTCGTGAGCCCTGTGCGTCCGCCTGCAGCAACACCAGCAGAAGATTCGACATAAGCGCTGGTCGGGCTTGTGCCGACCATGGCGCCTGCACTGGCGGCGACAGAATCAGCGAGGAGCGCCTGGCGCACGCGCGGCATTTTATTGTCTTTCATGAGCCCTGCTTGTTTTGCGACACCGATCATCGTTCCGGTCGTGTCGAACAGCGTGACGAGCAGGAACGAGAACACGACACCGTAGAGCCCGAATTCGGCGACCAGCAGGAACGCTTCGATAGGATTCCAAACGATGATGCCTTCCGGAAGCGACGGCAACTTCATAAAGCCTTCTGCAAATGTTAGTTGGCCGGTGAAGAAGGCAATGATGCCCGTTGCGATCATGCCGAAGAAAATCCCGCCATGAATGTTCAAGGACATGAAGATAAGCGTGATGGTGAGCCCTGCGAGCGTCAAAGCGACAGGCGGCGAAGTCAGGTCACCAAGCCCCACGAGATTCGCCTCATTGGCGACGATCAATCCGCTGAGGCGCATGCCGATAAAAGCGATGAACAAGCCGATGCCTGCCGTGATGGCATGTTTCAAGTTTTCCGGAATGGCTTCAATCAAGATTTTGCGCATTGAGGTTAGTGACAGTGCGACAAACAGCAATCCCGAAACGAAGACTGCGGCAAAAGCAGTCGTATAATCAATGGCGCCGTCAGAAGCGAGCACCATGGAAGTGAAATATGCGTTAAGCCCCATGCCCGGCGCGATGGCGATCGGGTAATTGGCGAGAAGTGCCATCCAAAGTGTACCGATAACTGCGGCAATGATGGTGGCAAGAAAAACCTGGTCGAACGGAACGCCGGCAGCACCTAGAATCACCGGGTTGACGATGACGATATATGCCATCGTCAAAAATGTCGTCATACCGGCAGTGATCTCGGTTCTGACGTCAGTTCCGTGTTCTTTTAACTGAAACATGGAATATCCTCCTTATAAACACGAACATTTTGAACAACACGTTTAATAATATTCGTTTTTAATATCGGATGCAAGAGCTTTTCTCAATCTGGTGGCGAATAGTCGAAATTCCTTTCGATAATTTCAAAGTGTTAAAGAAGTCTATTAACCAACTATGAATTAAAAAGGAATTATCTTTTCTTCATTCAAAAATCAAAGACTTATCTGAGTATCCGGAGAAGCGTTCGCTCGACTCCTGCGGGAAAAGCGGGTTTGAGAGACCCCGCAGGAACGAAGTGACGAGGAGGCTCGATTCCCGCCCGCGGAAAGCGAGCGATAAGCTTCGGGAAATACGGCCTCTTAACTTTTTCAACAAGCTGGAATAGTCGAAATTCCTGTCGACAATTTGTACAATGAAAAAGAACAGGAGGAGAATTTTTATGAATCTGACGATTGAATCAACAAAAACCTTACATAATGGAGTGGAAATGCCGCGTTTCGGTCTTGGCGTCTATAAGATGACCGATAAAGAAGCGGCGGTCGAAGCGATGGTAAAAGCAATCCAAACAGGCTATAAAGCGATCGATACCGCTACGGTGTACGACAATGAAGCAGAGGTCGGGGAAGCGGTCCGTGCAGGCGGCGTGAAGCGTGAAGAGCTGTTCATCACATCGAAAGTGTGGAATACCGACCAGGGCTACGACCAGACCTTGCATGCATTTGAAGCTTCATTGAAACGGCTGGATATGGACTATCTGGATCTGTATTTGACGCATTGGGCAATTCCCGATACATTCGAGGAAACCTACCGTGCAATCGAGCGGCTCTATGATGAAAAATTGATCCGTGCTGCCGGCGTTTCCAACCATCAGCAGCATCATCTGGAGAAGATTTTGGCCAAGGACAACACGAAACCGATGGTCAACCAGATCGAGTTGCATCCGCAATTGACGCAGGAGTCATTGCGCGAATTTTGTGCGGCACAAGACATTGCGGTCACTTCCTGGTCGCCACTTGCGAGAGGGCGTCTGCTCGAAGATCCGGTGCTGTCGGAAATCGGCGAAAAGCACGGGAAATCCATCGCGCAGACGATCATTCGCTGGCATCTCCAGAATGACTTGATCGTTATCCCGAAATCGGTGACGCCGTCGCGCATCGTTGAAAATGCCGATGTTTTTGATTTTGAATTAAGTGAAGAAGAAATCAAACAGATTTCAGCGCTTAATCAGGATTGGCGCAGCGGAACCCATCCGGACGAAATCAAAGTTTAATAAAAAAGGCCAGCGAATGGGTTCGCTGGCCTTTTGGTTATTGTTTTGCTTCGATATCGATTTGCTGTCCAGTGAACGGGTGTTTAAACGCGATTCGGAAAGCATGCAGGAAGTATTCGCCGTCTTCAGTCGGCGGCCCTCCGTACAATTCATCGCCGATGATCGGGTGCTTGACGTGGGACAGATGGGCGCGGATTTGATGCGTGCGCCCAGTCTCCAAAGTTAAGTGAAGCAGCGAGCGGCCATCTGCGCGGTTGATGACTTGGTAATGGGTGACGGCGCTTTGCCCGTTCGGTGATACGCGGCGGCGCGTAGCGTGATGGCGGTCGCGGCCAAGCGGGAAGTCGAGCGTCCCGGATTGCCCGCGGACGAGGCCTTTAACGAGTGCTTCGTATTCACGCTGCACAAGCTTTTGTTCAACCATCCGGTCCATGACGTTTTTGGCGATCGGGTGTTTAGCCAATAGCAACACGCCGGAAGTACCTTGGTCCAGCCGGTGGATATGTTCGATATACGAACCGCCGGATTGCTGGACGTAAGCGATCAAGCCGTTGATGAATGTATCATCCTGGTGGTTATCGTTCGGGTGGGTTGCGAGCCCTTTCGGTTTATTGGCGATGATGAAGTGCTCGTCTTCAAATAAAATCTCAGGTTCGATCGACGGGTTCGAGCGGTATGGCGATTCTGCTTGGGGGATAGTAACAGTCAATTGCGTCCCTTTGTCGAGCGGTTCCTGCCAGCGTGGTTCTGTGCCATCGGCTAGGCGGACGCCTTTTGCCATGCGCAGTTCGTGCACGGTCTTTTTTCCGAGTCCCCATTCGTTTTTCAATAAGTCCGTAACGGTCATGCCTTGTTCCGGGATTTGGTAAGTCCAATTCATCATACAGTCCTCCATAAAAACGGGATCATGCGCGCGGCACATGATCCCGTTTCAGTTTATTTTTTCACGACTTCCTGGAAAAATTGTTCGATATTCTCTTTCGGCTGTGCGCCTGTCCAGCGGGCAACTTCCTGACCGTCTTCGTAATGGACCAGTGTCGGTGTCGCTTCGAGTGCATAATCAGACCAGCCTTGCTCAAATTCGAGCAGGTTGTATTGAAGCACATCGACTTCCATATCATCTGCGACAGGCATCAAGATCGGTGTAGTCTGTTGGCAGAATTGGCAAGTCGGGCTAAAGAAATAAACAGTCGTCGGCTCTCCGCTTTGGATCTGTTCATTTACGTCTTCCGGCAATGCGATGTTCTGGTAGTTTTCATCATCGAGCTGATCGATGGTGGCCGGATTCAGATCATCCGTGCCGTATGGGTTGTCCGCCAGTTTCTCGTCTTGCGATTGATTGGTCAAGAAGACGATCAACGCAAAGATGGCAAGCACGACGCCGGCGATAATCAGCAATTTTTTCATCTTATTGTTCCTCCTTCAATGATTTCCACAGATAAACACTCGTTCCGGCAATCAAAGCGAATGCGATGAGTGCGAGAAACGGGATGGTGATGAATCCGAGGTAATTGATATATTCCCCTGTGCATGGGACTTGCCCGCATGACGGTGCGGAATCCGACAAGAACCTGAGTTTTTGGATGCCGTAATGATACAGCGAAACCGAGCCGCCAATGACAGACAGCACGAGTGAAGTCATGGCGATGCGCGGATTTTTCTGCACATAGGCAACACCTAGCACAAAGACGAGGGGATACATGAAGATGCGCTGCACCCAGCACAGCTCACACGGAATGTACCCGCGCACTTGGGAAAAATACAGCGAGCCAAGTGTCGCAACTAGGGACACCGCCCACATGAACAGCAAACTGTTTTCTTGACGCTTCGTCATCTTTTGACCCTCTTTTCCGGAATGCTTTCCTTTTGAAGTATAATTCTTAACACCATACAAGTAAAATAATATCAACAACCGGGCGTATGGGCTATAATTAACTTTGAAACTTTTGTGAAGGAGCGCGGTAACGTGGCAGAACAATTCGATTTATCCCATTTTGAAAAAAGCATGATCATCCGTGAGATGAGCTATGCTGATATACCTGCCATTCTGGAAATGCAGCAGCTTTGCTTTCCGGGCATGGATCCTTGGAAGGAAGAGCAGCTCAGAAGCCATTTAGGCGTTTTTGCACAAGGGCAGATCGTCGCGGAACTCGACGGCAAAGTAATCGGTTCCTGCTCGAGCCTATTGATCAATTTCGATGAATACGATGACCGTCATACATGGGACGATGTCACTGACGGCGGCTATATAACGAACCATAACCAAGACGGCTATAATATGTACGGCATCGAAGTCATGGTGCACCCAGAATACCGCCGCATGCAAGTCGGGCAGCGTTTGTACGAAGCGCGCAAAGAACTGGCGCGTGAATTGAACTTGAAGTCGATTATCATCGGCGGGCGCATCCCGAACTACCATAAACACGCAGACGAAATGTCGCCGCGTGAATACGTCGATTCGGTGTCGCGCCATAAAATCTATGATCCGGTGCTGACATTCCAATTGATGAATGGTTTCCAGCTCATGCGCATCAATCCTGGCTATTTGCAGGACGATAAAGCATCGGGCAAATACGCAACGCTTATGGAGTGGAACAATGTCGATTACAAGCCGATCTCCAAGCGCCATTTCAAGACAAGTTTGCCTGTGCGCATCTGCGTCGTCCAATACTTGATGCGTGCCATCAATTCATTCGACGATTTGGCGAACCAGGTCGAGTACTTTGTCGACGTGGCATCGGATGCGCATTCGGATTTCGTCGTGTTCCCGGAAATTTTCACGACGCAATTGATGTCGTTCTTGAATGAACCATCGCCGAGCCAAGCGGTCCGCAAATTGACGGAATTCACACCGCAATACATCGAACTGTTCACGGACCTCGCTGTGCGCTATAACGTCAATATCATTGGCGGCTCGCATTTCGTCAAGGAAGAAAATGATGAGATTTACAACATCGCGTATTTGTTCCGTCGCGATGGTTCGATCGATAAACAGTACAAGATTCACATCACGCCGAACGAACGTAAATGGTGGGGCATTTCAGCAGGTGATTCGGTGCGCGTATTTGATACGGATTGCGGCAAGATCGCCATCCAGATCTGCTACGACATCGAGTTCCCGGAACTGGCCCGCATCGCCACCGATATGGGCGCCAACATCATCTTCTCGCCGTTTTGTACGGAAGACCGCCAAGGCTATTTGCGCGTCCGTTATTGTGCACAAGCCCGCGCGGTCGAGAACCAGATCTACACGGTCATTTCCGGAACGGTCGGAAACTTGCCGCAAACGGAAAACATGGATATCCAATATGCACAATCCGGCATCTTCGCGCCAAGCGATTTCGAATTCGCTCGCGATGGCATCGTCGGGGAAACCAATCCGAACCTGGAGATGGTATTGATCGGGGATGTCGACCTTGAAATCCTCAGACGCCAGCGCCAAGACGGCACCGTCAAGCAATTGAAGGATCGCCGCCACGACGTCTACCGTGTGGAATATAAACAAGATTAACTTTAGCCGCTCCGAATCGGGGCGGCTTTTTTGCGGAAAATTTGGTAAACTGATAAGTAATTGGAGGGATGAACCATGACATGGAAACAACGAATGCAAAAATGGCTCGGACACGAGGGGCTGGACGTGAACACGAAACAGCAGCTGCAATTACTATCGGAAGACGAGCAGCTGGCAGAAGATGCGTTTTATCAGGACTTGGTATTCGGAACAGGTGGGATGCGCGGTGAAATCGGCCCGGGCACGAACCGCATGAATGTCTATACCGTCAGAAAAGCGTCAAAAGGCATTGCCGATTATATTGAAAGCTTCGGCGAAGCGGCGATGAAGCGTGGCGTGGCAATCGCGTTCGACAGCCGCCGCATGTCACCGGAGTTTGCCGAAGAAGCGGCGCGAACATTTGCTGCTGCGGGCATTCGGGCATACGTCTATGAATCTGCGCGCACAACGCCGCAATTATCATTTACTGTGCGTGAATTAAATGCGTTTATGGGCATCGTCATCACTGCCAGCCACAACCCGCCTGAATACAATGGCTATAAAGTGTACGGCGAAGACGGCGCGCAATTGGATCTCGAAGCAGCGGACCAGGTCATCGGATTTGTTAGCCGAGTGGAAGATGAACTCGCAATCGAAAATGATGAGTATGATTCCTCCTTGTTGGAAATTCTCGGCGAACAGCTCGACCGCGCCTATATCGATCAAGTGTTGACGGTGCAGGAAACTAGCGTTGAGCCGATCAGCGTCGTCTTTACGCCGCTTCACGGAGCATCAGGCGCGACTGTCCGCCGAGTGTTTGACGAAGCCGGTTATAGCGGCGTTAATTATGTGAAAGAACAAATGGCGCCGGACGGTGAGTTCCCTACGGTGGAATCCCCGAACCCGGAAGAATCATCGGCGTTTGACCTCGCCCGGAAATACGGTGAAGAACAGACCGCAGATTTATTGATTGCCATCGACCCGGACGGCGACCGTGTCGGCGCAGCGGTTTGGACCGGTACGCAATATGAATTATTGACTGGCAACCAGACCGGCGGCATCTTGCTGGAGTATTTATTGGGCCAGAAAAAAGCCAAAGGTGAATTGCCGGAAGACGGGCGCATCTTCAAGACCATCGTCACTTCCGGATTCGGGGAAGCGGTCGCTAGAAGCTACGGCGTAGAGAGTGAAGACGTGTTGACAGGCTTTAAATTCATCGGCGAAAAATTGCGTGAAAACGATGCGCAGCATGAATTCACTTTCTTATTCGGCTACGAGGAAAGCTACGGCTATTTGATCCGTGATTTTGCGCGCGATAAAGATGCCGTGCAAGCGACATTGCTATTGGTCGAAGCTGCTGCCTTCTATAAGAAGCAAGGCAAAAATCTGTACGGTGTATTAAATGAACTTTACGAACGCCACGGCTTCTACCGCGAATTGCTCGTTTCGGTGACGAAAAAAGGCATCGAAGGGGCACGTGAAATCACGCAGCTGCTCGACGGCTTGCGCACAGCGCCGCCGCAATCCATTGCCGGCATCGCGGTCAAAAAAATCGAAGACTACGACAGCCGTACACGGACGCTTGTCGATATGGGGACGAGCGAAGCGATCGTCTTGCCGCAATCAAATGTTTTGAAATACTTCTTGTCGGATGGTTCGTGGGTCTGCGTGCGCCCAAGCGGCACCGAGCCGAAAGTGAAATACTATTTCGGCGTCAAAGCCGCAACCCAGCAGGAAAGCGACGAAAAGCTTGAACTATTGAAAGAATCATTTCTCGACATCGTTGCGAATCGGTGAAAAAGCTCCCCATAGAGGGAGCTTTTTCATTCGAAAGAATGAGGCAAACACCGGTTCTTATCGTTACAATAGCAACTAGGAGGGATCAGCCCATGGTGCCTGAACAGCATTCGGACGTCATCTTATTGAAAGAGATTGCGGAGTTGTTGAATGAAGAAACGAATATGGAACGCATGCTCGGCGGGGCGATCGACAAGCTGCTGCAAAACTCCAATTTTGAAACAGCCTGGATCTTTTTCATCGATGAAAAAGGAAAGCACAGACTTGTGGCGCAGGCCAATTTGCCGGATGCCCTCGAGGAGCGGGATTGCCGCCATTTGACGAAAGGCGGCTGCTGGTGCGTTAAGCGCTATCATGACGGCGATTTGGAAAAGGCGTCGAATATCATCGCCTGCCAGCGCATCGAAAACGCCAAAGCGGCACATGGGAAAATCGGCAATATTTCACATCATGCGACGGTTCCGCTGCAGTCAGGCAAGGAAAAATTCGGCTTGCTCAATATCGCTGCGGCTGATACGGTGCGTTTTTCAAAAGATGAACTGGCCTTATTGGAATCGGTCGCTTTCCAAATCGGTTCCGCCATCAAACGCATCGTCTTGACCAAACAAGAACAAGAGCTGGCACTCGTCAAAGAGCGCAATCGGCTCGCGCGGGATTTGCACGATTCCGTCAATCAGCTGTTGTTCTCGGTCACGTTGACGGCTAGGGGCGGCATCGAAATGGCGGAAGACGAAGCGCAAAAAAGCACATTCCGCGACATCCAGCATCTCAGTCAGGAAGCGCTCAATGAAATGAGGGCGCTGATTTGGCAATTACGGCCAAAAGGGCTCGAGAGCGGCTTGATCGATGCCGTCAAAGCGTACGGGGAAATGCTCGGGCTGTCGATGGAAACGAAAGTGACCGGCGTGATTCAATTGCCGTCGCGAACGGAAGAGACTTTATTCCGCATTGCCCAGGAAGCGTTGAATAATGTGCGCAAGCATGCGGGCACAAGCGCTGCCCAAATCTATGTGACAATTACACCGACAGATGTCTTATTGGTCATCAAAGACGAAGGACTCGGTTTTTCTCCTGCACACGGCGCGATCCCGTCGATCGGCATACAAAGCATTCGCGACCGGGCGAAAGCAGAAGGCGGCACAGCCGATTGGTCTAGCGAATTAAGCAAAGGAACGGAAATCCTTGTACGGATTCCGTATTAAAGGAGTGGCAAGATGAGAGTATTGATTGCGGATGATCATCACGTAGTAAGAAGAGGGTTGCTGTTTTTCCTGAAAACCCAAAAAGACATTGAAGTGGTGGGGGAGGCTGCGAACGGCGTGGAAGCTGTCGAAATGGCGGGCGAGCTGCAGCCGGATATCGTCTTGATGGATCTGGTCATGCCTGAAATGGACGGCATCCAGGCAACTCGGAAAATCAAAGAGTCTTATCCGGATATCATTGTGTTGATGCTCACGAGCTTTTCCGACCGCGACCACATCCTTCCGGCGATCGAAGCAGGAGCGGCAGGCTATCAGTTGAAAGATATCGAACCGGACGAATTGGTGGAATCGCTGCGCAGCTTGATGCGCGGGGAGAATACGCTGCATCCGAAAGCTTCGTCGGAATTGGCGAAAGCGCCGGAAGACCCGCCGCCGCACGTTCTCCATCCTTTAACGCCAAGGGAAGCGGAAGTGCTCGCGGAGCTGACCAAAGGGAAAAGCAACCGGGAAGTGGCGTCTGCTTTGTTCGTGACCGAGAAGACGGTGAAAACGCATATTTCCAATATCTTCATCAAACTCGAAGTCCAGGACCGGACGCAAGCGGCACTTTATGCCGTCAAGCATGGGTTGACGGAATACGCCAATTGAATGGAACTAGAAAAAGCCTGCCGGATGAAAATCCGGCAGGCTTTTATCTTTTCTTAACAGGGCGGCTGCGGTATTCTTTCGTGCGCTGTTTCCATACTGCGCGTTCTGCCTGTTGTTTGGCAGCATCACTTTTTCGTTCGATATAGTCGAGCTC
Organism: Planococcus rifietoensis; assembly: GCF_001465795.2. NCBI lineage: Bacteria > Bacillati > Bacillota > Bacilli > Caryophanales > Caryophanaceae > Planococcus > Planococcus rifietoensis. The sequence continues at coordinate 784,546 of NZ_CP013659.2, forward strand.
ACGCAGTAATTTTAAATAGCTTTCATAGCGCTCTTCCGGCAATTCGCCGGAAGCAAGCGCGGATTGGATGCGGCAGCCCGGTTCTTGTTGGTGGCTGCAATCGCGGAAACGGCATTCGGCAGCAAGGCTCGTGATGTCCTGGAAGCTAGACTCAAGCCCATCGGCAGAATCGGCCAGCTGGAATTCACGCATGCCCGGCGTGTCGATCAATAAACCGCCGCCCGGCAGCAGCACCAGTTCGCGGTGCGTCGTCGTGTGGCGGCCTTTGCTGTCGTCTTCGCGGATGTCCTGCACCGCCATTTTGTCGCTTTGGGTCAGGGCGTTGATGAGCGAGGATTTTCCTACTCCCGAAGAGCCGAGCAGAGCGCCGGTTTTGCCATCCGTTAAATAGCGATTGAAGGCGTCCATGCCGTCGCCAGTCAAAGCTGAAACGGCAAACACATCGACGCCGAACGCAGTAGTGGCGACTTCTTTCAAGTAAACTGCAGGGTCTTCGCATTGGTCGCTTTTCGTCAACACGACGACCGGCATGGCGCCTGAATCCCAAGCGGCGACCATATAACGTTCAAGGCGCCGGACATTAAAATCGTGATTGAGCGACATGACCAGAAAGACGTAGTCGAGATTGACGGCGATGGTCTGCATCTCGGACGTTTCTCCGGCCGCTTTTCGGACGAAGCGCGAACTTCTCGGCAGCAGTTGGTGGATGATGCCTTTGTCTTCTCCAGGCATTTGTTCCAGCGCCACCCAGTCACCGACGCTTGGAAATTCATCGCGGCTGTGGCTATGGCGGTAATTTCCGGATAAAGTAGCCGGCCATTCACCGAAATCGGTCATGACGCGGTAGCCGCTCTTATGTTCGAGAATGACGCGGCCAGGTATTTTCTGTTCAGGCAATGCTTGTTGAAATGATTCATTCCATCCGTATTGTTTGATAATCGACAATGTAACTTCCTCCTATAAAAACGCATAATAAAAACCATGGCTGCAATAATGCCTGCCATGGTCTCCGCGCATAGGAAAGAAACGTATCGTCAGCGATACACAGAAGGAGACAGCATAGCAAACATCATTAAGTTGCGGGTTGCACGAACTGAAATTGTCACCATACTGCCTCACCTCTTTCCATTAGTTAAGATAATGATAAGCGCAATTGAAGTGAAGGTCAATATTTTTTTGAGAGTATTTTGACAATGGCGTTCGGCTATTCGTGTTTCTTCCACGAGCACCTCTGCATGCTATAGTGAAAGGCAGGGGATATAGGACCAGCGTTTGCCCCAATTGGAATAGGGGAACAGGGGAACAAATGAATATTTTCTAGGGGGGGAAGTCATGAAAAAGATTTTTTACGAATGGCGGGAAAAGTTATGGGTGACGCCAGCTCTCTACAGCTTCCTTGCCGTGTTATTATCCATTGGATTTTTTTATGTGGATTTATTGGTCATTCGGCAATATCGTGAATTCATCCCGGATATCCTGCTGACCAATGTACAATTGGCTCAAACGATCATGGGGGCTCTCGCCGGGGCGCTATTGACGATGACAACGTTTACGTTTTCCACGATTCTTGTCGTGTTGACGATGTATTCCTCGCAATTTTCACCGAGAACATTGAAGAATTTTGTCCACGACCGCCTGACATGGCGCGTACTCGGTATCTTTTTGGGCGGTTTCATCTATAACACGCTGTCATTATTGTTCATGCGCGACGCCCTTTATACGCATGACGTCATTTCCACATTTGTCGGGATCGTCATAGCGTTCCTTTGCCTTTCGACGTTTGCGTATTTCATCCATCACATTGCGACGAACGTCCAAGTGGAGAAGCTGATCGAGGAACTTGAAGAAGACACAGAGCGCATTATCGATACGTATAGTGAAAAACAGCAGCAGGAAATGGAGATTGAAACAGAGTGGAATCCCGACGGCTTCGCGGAAACCATCCTGGCAGAAAATGATGGGTATATCCAATTCCTGTATTTCGATAAATTGACGGAGTATGCGGTGGAGCACGACCTGGAAGTTGAAATTCTTCACGGCATCGGTTCGTATGTCCACGAGAATACGCCGCTATGCCGCGTTTACCAACGCCAGCAAGAAGACATCGATCTTCGCCGCTTTATCACGATCGGCACGGAGCGGACGACGGACCAGGATCTCGATTTTGCTATTCAGAAAATGGTCGAAGTGGCGCTGCGGGCGATCTCCCCAGGCATCAACGACCCAAACACGGCGAATGGCATCATCATTCGGATCGGCCGGCTGCTGGGCAAATTAAGCCATCTCGAGACCGGGGCAATAACCATTCGGGACGAAGAGAAAAATGGCCGTGTGCGCTATCCATTCTTCACATTCCCCCATTTTCTTTATCTGACATTTCATCAATTGATCCATTATGGAAAAGAAGATGTGTCGGTCGTGGCCGCAATTTTGGAATCCTTAACAAACGCTGCCCAATTATCGAGTCCAGCGCATCACGAGGCCATTTGGGAAACACAATTGCATGTGCTTGAACATTTAGAGGGTTCACCTTTCAAACGGCTTGACCGCCGTTATATCCAAGCGAAATTGGATGAGCTGGCAAAAGCGGTGGATCGCCGGCCAGCCTTGCTCAGTGACTACCAGCTGGGCTCGGAAGGATGATGCGCTCCAGCATCTAATGGTTCATGGTGCTGCCTGTAAAGGAGGGACTTATGAAAAATCCGCAATTATTTGAAGGCATCGACGTTCTGAGGAATTTATCGGTCATTGAGTTTTTCTTGTTCTTTCTTTATCTATTATTAATCTTCGTTAGCAAAAGGATTGCTCAAGCCGTGCTGAAACGAATCGTGAGGCATGACGGTTATCAAGAGCGGGTTTATCCGATCCTCGAAGATATTCTGAATTGGGTCGCCTTTTACGGCAGCATTATACTATTCCTGTTTTATTTCGGGCAGGAAGAATGGCTGAGGACGCCTTTTTACGAAACGGAAGGGGTCGACGTCTCCATTTTGCTGATCGTCGTCGCCATCATGATCGTTACGTTTTCGAGCCGCGTCGTTAAAGCATTCAATAGTTTTGTCATGCCTTATGTCTATGGCCAGTTCGATGTAGAAATGGGCATGAGCTATACGATCAACCGGCTCATTTATTATGCCGTGATGTTTCTGGCGATTGCAGTCAGCTTCACGCTGGTTGGGTTAGATCTGCGGGCAGTCGGCATTGTCTTCAGTGTGCTCGGGATCGGCATCGGTTTCGGCGTCCGAAACATCGCCGCGAACTTTGTCTCAGGCATCATCATTTTATTCGAACGGCCGATGGAAGTCGGGGAAATGGTTGAAATCGACAAGAAAATCGGGCGCATCACGAAAATCAAATTGCGCTCGACAATCGTTGAAACAAATAAAGACGGGACGCTCGTCGTACCGAACCAGTATTTCATCGAACAGATTGTCAAGAACCGCTCGGGCGCAAGGCTATTCGCGCGTGTCGTCGTCAGTGTCGAATACGGCTGCGATACGGAGTTGGTCTCGAAATTATTGGTACAAGCTGCGGAACATGAAATTACAAAAATCGACGGTGTGCCTGATGAAAAGCCTGACGCCCAGTTCATCGATTTCCGCAATTCCTCGATGGATTTCCAAGTGGAAGCACGCGTCTTGAATGTCGAAATGAAAGACCGCTTAGAAAGCCGGATTCGTCATGGCATCGCTGCCTTATTTGTAGAACACGGCATTCGCCTCGCGTCTTTACCAGGAGAAAGAACGGAATAAAAGTACGAAAAAACGCCTGATCTCAGAAGATCAGGCGTTTTTCTCTGTTATTGTGGTTGAATTCGAGTGAATTCGCCTCCTGCTGCTTCGACGCGGCGCGCCAAAGAGCTGTGCATTTCAAAAATCCGGCCACTGGAAAATTCGATCATGTCGCCGTCGTGGAAATAATAAGCGACTGACTCGATGGAACTGGTCCCGCCTTCTTTGTGAAGCCGTTCTTCGACTCGCTCAAACTCTTCCCATGTATAGGTGGAGGAATTGAAGGAGAGGGGCGGGTTGTACGTGAAGCTGTCACGGGTCATATAGTAATAATCGCCAAGCGAAAAGGCGATCGATACGAGCCCGATGACGGCGACAGCGCCAGCCAATAGCCAGGATTTCAAGGGCCGTTCGATCAGTGCTGCGATGAACAATGAGGCCGCAATCAATACGATTCCCGCACCGCCAAGCACAAGCGACCAGAACGACGTGCCGACGATTTCTGCCTCCGGTGTGATAGTGACGACTTTTGCGGGATAGAACACGGCAGCCGGAACAAACAACGCTGAAATAAGCAGAATGATGCCGAAAGTAACCAAAATGATTTTTTTCTGATCGTAAAAATCAACCATCCTCTTCGTCCTCCTCTATCGAGTAATCCGGTTCTATATGTACGAGGACGACGCAATTTGGTTTCACTTTCTGGATTTTCCGTTCAATTTCTTCGGTGATCCAATGGCTTTCGACCACATTCAAATAAGGTGCAACACTGACTGTCAAGTCGATGAACATGACATTTCCGTGGGTGCGCCCTTTAAAATCGCGCAGAGCCAGTACACCCGGCACGCGCCGTATGACAACCGAAAGCGACTCGACGGCTTCTTCATCAAACGCGTCGGTCAAGGTCAACACCGATTCGCGGAAAATATCCAAAGCCGTTTTGATGATGATGAGCCCGACGAGAAAGGCAGTGATCGAATCGATCAGCGGCGCCCCAAGAATGGCCCCGATGATGCCGATCCCGGCGCCGATGCTGACGAGCGCATCCGAGCGGTTGTCGTAGGCAGCGGCCCGGACGGCTGAACTTTTGATTTCGCGGCTCAACTTCAAGTTATAACGGTAAACGCCATACATGACGAGTGCCGAGAAAAACGCGACGACAGCAGTCAGTGGGGAAGGCGGTTCGAGAGAAGGGTTGAACACCGTCTTCACTGAATTCAACAGCACTTGAAGTCCGATGACCGCCATGATGAACGACGCCAAGAGCGAAGCAATGGTCTCTGCTTTTAAATGGCCGTAGTGGTGGTTGTCGTCTGGCGGCTTTTGGGAGATCCTCAAGCCGATCAGCACAGCGACAGAAGCGACGATGTCGGTGACGTTGTTCAATCCATCCGCTTTCAACGCTTCAGATCCGCCCCAAAACCCGACACCGAGTTTGATGGCGCTTAAAAACAGATAAGCCCCGATGCTGAGCCAGGCGCCTTTTTCTCCTTTGCGGAGATTATCGTATAAGTCCATTGCAATTCATCTCCAGATTGGATTGTGGGGAAAACGGAAACGACCCTCCAAAGAGGGCCGTATCGCAACTACTATTATACAGGAAGATCTTCAGCAGGTGCTTTTTGAACTTCTAAATAAAGGATATGGTGGCCATCGACTTCCTGGATGCGGAATTCATAGCCTTGTTCGATGATTTTCTGACCTTCGACTGCATCGAAATGCATGTCCATAAACCAGCCTCCGATCGTATCGATATCATCCTCGTCAATGTCAATCCCAAGAATGGCATTCACGGTATTAAGCAATAATTTGGCATTGAAAATATAATGGTCTTCGCCGAGCTTTTGGACGTCCGGTGCTTCATCGACGTCAAACTCATCCTGGATATCGCCGACGATTTCTTCGAGTATATCTTCAATGGTGACAAGCCCTGAAGTGCCGCCGTATTCATCACGCAAAATAGCCATGTGGATGCGTTCACGTTGGATCTTCAATAATAACTCATTGACCGGCATCGTTTCGATGACTTGGATAACCGGCTGAATAAATGCGGATACCGGCAAATTCCCGCTGTCGGGGTTTTTTACATAGGCGCTTAATAAATGCTTCATATTGACGAGGCCGAGGACATGGTCTTTGCCGCCGTCCGTAATCGGATAGCGTGTAAATTGCTCGATTCCATCCAATGTAAAGACTTCGCGCAAATTGACATCATGGGCGATCGTGCTCATTTCCATCCGCGGCACCATGATTTCTTTGGCGATGCGCTCATCGAATTCGAAGATGCGGTTGACGTAATCAAATTCAGATGCATTGATTTCACCGCTTTTCAGACTTTCGGATAACAGCAATTTTAATTCTTCTTCAGTATGGCCCATTTCGCTGCGCGATAATTTTTGGATGCCAAACAAAGCCGATATCAAGCGGGCGATGGCGCTGAATAGGAAAATGAACGGAAACAACAGCGCGTAAGCAAAAGCCAGCGGTTTAGCAAGCAAGAGGATGACCTGTTCTGGATTGCGAATGGCAAAGGTCTTCGGAAACAACTCTCCAAAAACGACCAATAGCAAAGCTACCGCCAGAAATGCCGCCAAAAAGCTTACCCAACCAGCGCTTGCTTTCGGCAATCCGAGGAAATTTTCTGCAATGGGCTGTATCGTTTCCTGCACGAGCGCATGGCCTACCCAGCCGAGCCCAAGCACCGATAAGGCGATGCCTACTTGGCAGGCGAATAGATACGTATCGGCCTGCCCAGCAATTTTCATGGCGGCTTGCGCTTGTTTTTTGTCGTCGGCAATCGAGTCTTCAAGACGCGACATGCGGATATTGACGATGGCGTATTCGCATGCCGAAAAGAATGCGGCAGCACCGATTAAAGCGGCAATTGCCGCTATTCGTAAAGGTATGTCCAAATGACTCCTTTGCGCCGGTCCTGTTAGGGAAGGACGCAAAGTTTGCACCTCCTGAAAATGAAAGATGAAAGAAATGAAGGCCATTCCAGCTAGTAAATGAATATTATATTCATAGGTAGAATCGGGCTTTTTGTACAGGTAGAGCTTTTTAAAAGTATACCACCAAAAAAGACTAATTATTCAGTAAAAAATATTTACATGGATTTAATGTTGAAACATATAAGCAAACCGTTATGATAGAGGAGAATCCAAAAGAGAAAGGGAGATGAATAGTGAATCGAAAAGAACGCTGGATGGAAATCCTGAAAGCCTCGACCAAGCTGGGATTGACTTCGTTTGGCGGGCCGGCTGCCCATATCGGCTATTTCCGGGATGAATATGTACATAGAAGAAAATGGTTGGACGATAAAGCGTATGCAGACTTGGTAGCGTTATGCCAATTCTTGCCGGGTCCTGCAAGTTCGCAGGTCGGCATCTCGATCGGCATGCTGCGTGGAGGGATCATGGGCGGATTTTTATCCTGGCTCGGGTTTACTTTGCCTTCTGTCATTGCCTTGATGATTTTCGCCATACTGATCAGCAGCGGTTCCGTCGATATTGCTTGGCTGCAAGGCTTGAAGATTGTCGCCGTCGCGGTCGTCGCGCATGCCTTGCTTGGCATGGGGAAATCACTGACACCGGATGTTCAGCGGCTGATGATCGCCTTTGGTGCGGCCATCGCCATTTTGCTGGTGCCGACCGCTTGGGCACAAATCGTTGTTATTCTATTGACGGGCGTCATCGGGTTTTTATTGTACCGGAGAGAACAAGCGCCTGAAGCCGTCAAGCTCGCCTTAACCTTCGGCAAAAAGACCGGTCTCGCCGCTTGGGGTATTTTCGGGGCATTGCTGATCGGCTTGCCGCTCGTGCGCCCATTTATCGAGTCGAGCGCGTTTGCGATTTTTGATATTTTCTACCGTGTCGGCGCGATCGTCTTTGGCGGGGGCCATGTCGTCTTGCCGATGCTCGAGCGTGAAGTCGTGCCTGAATGGATGACGGCAGACGCCTTTATCGCAGGATACGGGGCGGCACAGGCTGTTCCGGGGCCATTGTTTACTTTGTCTGCTTATTTGGGGCAATTGATGAACGGGGCGGGTGGCGTATTGATCGCCGTCATCGCAATGTTCTTGCCTTCATTCCTGTTGGTCATCGGAACCTTGCCATTTTGGAGCGTCATCCGCACGAAGCCCGGCATCCAAGCAGCCTTAAAAGGCATCAATGCAGGGGTTGTTGGAATTTTGCTTGCGGCGCTGTATGATCCGGTTTTCACCTCCGCCATTCAAGGGCCGGTTGACTTCGCCATTGCGATTGCCGCCTTCGGAATGTTAGTCTATTTGAAACTGGCTCCGTGGAAAGTCGTCTTGATTACGGCACTTCTCGGTGCGCTGGCTTATGCTCTATAGAAATGGAGAGATGAGATTTGGACACGGCAATGCAGAAAGACCAACAAGATCCGTTAGCTAAATTCAAAGAAGAGTTTTTTGTTGAACCTGGAACGATTTATATGGATGGGAATTCACTCGGCTTGATGTCAAAGCGTGCTGAAACAAAGCTAATTGCGCTCATGGACAGCTGGAAACAGTTCGGCATTGAGGGCTGGACAGAAGGCGAACATCCGTGGTTTACGCTGGCGGAGACGCTGAGCGAAAAAGCGGCGCCTTTGTTCGGGGCGAAAGCGCATGAAGTGATGGTCACCGGCTCGATCACGTCGAATATCCACCAGATGCTGTCGACAGTCTATGCGCCGACAGAGGAGCGTTTTGTCATCTTGGTCGACGAGCTGAATTTCCCGTCTGACATTTATGCAGTGGAGAGCCATTTGCGCCTGCGCGGGCAAGATCCGGCAATCGCAATGCGCAAAGTACCAAGCCGTGACGGCTACACGCTTGAACTGGAAGATATTTTGGCAGAAATGAAAGACGATGTGGCGGTGCTATTGCTGCCGTCGGTTCTTTACCGAAGCGGCCAATTGCTGCCGCTCCGTGAGATTACGCAAGCTGCACACAAGCACGGCATCATCGCAGGATTCGACTTGGCTCACTCAGCAGGCGCCATGCCGCATAATTTGCATGCGGACGGCGTAGATTTCGCTGTCTGGTGCCATTATAAATACATGAATTCAGGTCCTGGCGGCACAGGCGGCTTGTATTTGCATGAGCGCCATCACGATTTGAATCCTGGAATAGCCGGCTGGTTCGGTTCCGACAAAGCGAAGCAATTCGACATGGACCATAGCTTCACGAAAGCGGAAGGAGCCGGAGCTTATCAGGTCGGCACGCCGAATATTTTCAGCATGGCACCGCTGATTGGCAGCCTGGAATTATTTGAAGAAGCAGGGATCGACAAGGTCCGCAGCAAATCGCTGGAGTTGACGACGATGCTGCGCGAGAGGCTTGCGGCGCTCGTGCCTTCTTTAATGGATGTCACGCCAAAAGCGGATGGACAGCGCGGAGGCCATATCGCGGTTGCGCATCCTGAAGCGGCGCGCATCTGCAAAGCGTTGAAAAAAGCAGGGATTGTTCCGGACTTCCGTGCGCCGGATATTATTCGCCTGGCGCCGATTGCTTTCTACACGAGCTTTGAAGATGTGGAGAAAGTGGTGCTCGCTTTACAGGATATTATCGAGCACGAGCTTTACAAAGAATTCAGCAACGAACGAAATGTGGTGGCGTAAATGACAAAATCGATCATAGACATTTCGATGGCGCTGGACAGTTCAACTCCGGAATGGCCGGGGGATACGCCGTTTTCCTATCGCTTATCAGTCACGAAAGAAGAGAGCGGCTCGGTGAATATCGGCGAACTCAAGTCAAGCACGCATATCGGCACGCATATTGACGCACCGTTCCATTACGATGAAAATGGCTTGAAGACTGACGAATTGCCGCTTGAAGTATATTTGACGACAGCCCAAGTGATGGACGTGTCGGGTCATGAACAAGTGCAATTGTCTGATTTGGATGAGCTTGCGCATGGTGTCACTGCTGTGCTGTTGAAGACGGCCGCGTGGCAAGACCGCAGCGCGTTTCCTGGAGCTTGGCCGGTATTCGACCCGGCGATCGCCGAATGGATGAAAGACCAAGGCGTCCGCCTGCTCGGCGTCGATGTGCCGTCAGTGGATCCTGAGACGAGCAAAGAACTGCCGATGCATCATGCGATGAACCGCAACGAGCGCTTTATCTTGGAAGGCATTGTGTTGGATGAGGTTGCGCCGGCTGTCTACAAACTTGCTGCATTGCCTTTGAAGATCCGAGGCGGGGAAGGAAGCCCTGTACGCGCCGTACTTTACACAGAATAAGGAAAAAGCCGCCATTCAAACCGAATGGCGGCTTTTTTACTATAGTTTTTCATTGTGTAGGCTGTGACCTGAGAATCGGTTCCATTTGTTTAATGTTCATCGCAATGGCATCGCAGACTTCCTGGTATAAAGCCCATTTCTCGTCATTGTCTGTACTGCGGATTTCGGGGTTCGGGATATCCCAGCGCACCAATTTCTGCATCGGCAAATCGTCGGGTATATCAGCTTGTTCGAATTCCCCGTCATGCAGGGCAATAATCAAATCCGCCTGTTTCACCTCGTCCGGATTGTACACGCGCTGCTCGACTGGCGGAATCTCCAATATGATTTCTTTGAGGACTTCTATCGGAATGTCGTTGAAAGATGGTTGGTTCCATGCCGCACTCCTGATGTCCCAGTCCGGCAGCATTAAGCGGCTCGCCCAAATTTCAGCCATCAGCCCGCGATGTTGATGTGATGATAGAAAATATACAGTATGTCTCGGCATGGCTGACCCCTTCTTCCTTTCTTTATTTTCCAGCTGGTTTTATTAGTATTCTTTACCCATGTAGGGAATCTGGCAAACAGATAAATATATGATATTCATTTAATTATGTCAAAAATATGTCATAAAAATAAACATCCCCCTCAGGATGGGGGAAGTCCACATCCTAGGGGGATCATTTCACCACAAGAACGGTAGAATTTGAATCTTTGATCAGCTTACTGCTGACAGAACCGACAAAGAATTTCTGCAATCCGGATTTACCGCTATTGCCGACAATCAAGAGATCGATATTTTGCTCATCAATAAATCCAGTGATTGTCTTGATGACCGGACCTTCCAGTGCAAGGACGGAAGCTTCGGCATTTTTTGCGTCGAGCTGTTGTTGAATGGAATTGTGCATATGCTTCGAGTATTCCGATGCACGTCCCGTATCCAACTCCTGCGGCGGCCGGTAGCCATCATCTCCGATTCCCTGCGGCATGAATTGCGCATATGAACTGTCGACATTTGCAGAAGTGACCGGTGCGGAAGCATGCCCCACATCCATGTAGCCTGTGCGTTCCTGCGCTTCTTCGTTGACGTAGATGACCGTCAGCTTAGAGCCTGGAAGAATCTTGGAAAGTTCTATGCCTTTCTCCAGCGCCAGCCGGCTGCCTTCCGACCCATCATATGCGATTGCGATATTCTTATACATTTCTTTCACCGCCTCAATTTACTGTTATTCTCTTGTTCCCCCAAATATTGTAGTTGCAAACCTTTCGGGCACAACTGGCGGTAGTTGGGGGAACTAACAGTACGACTTTTGGCTGAATTGTCATTTTAGTTCAAAATAGCTTGACAATTCAAAAAAACGAGTGGTACTCTTGAACTAACAAATATTTGGAAAAGGAGGTTTGGACAATGAAAAAAATTCAAAAGGCGTTTAAAACCAATTGCATAGCATTGCCAGGCACTCCGATGATTTTTAATTGCTATTTACTTCGTGACTAGAAATATTCGGGTTGGGTCTGTGCATCCAGTCCTATTTTCAAGAGCGCATGCCTGAAAACAGGTATGCGCTCTTTTTGTGTGGTTTAAACAGCCTGGCTGCTTAAATAAATAATCGAAACTAAGGGAGAGAAGCATTATGGAAAAAGTTCATGTAAAAAAAGCACTCATCAAGGAATCGCTTGAAGGCGATTAGCAAAACTGAAAATGGAAAGAAGGCGTAAAGTATGTTTGATGTTTTATGGAAATTGAAATGGTTTTTTAAAGAAAACTGGCTGCGCTACACCATCGCAGTGGTGCTCTTATTTGTAGCGAATATTCTCGAAATCGTGCCGCCGTGGCTGATCGGCGTGGCCATCGATGCCATTGCCCAGCAGGAATTGACCAGTGAATTGCTGTGGCAGTATGTCGTCGTTTTACTTGTGGCGATGGTGCTGGCTTATGTCATCAATTTCATCTGGCAATACCAATTGTTCGGCGGGGCTTATGTCATCGAGCGGCAATTGCGGTCAAGCTTGATGGGGCATTTCCTCAAGATGACGCCCACATTTTATGAGAAGAACCGTACGGGAGACTTGATGGCCCGTTCGACCAATGATTTAAAGGCGATTTCCGAGACGGCAGGATTTGGGATCTTGACGCTTGTCGACTCGACTTTATACATGGCGACGATCATCGTGGCGATGGGGATTCTCGTGTCATGGGAATTGACGTTCTTGGCTATTTTGCCATTGCCGGTGCTCGCGATTGTCGTCCAATTGCTCGGCAAGAAAATCCATGAGCGCTATACTTTGGCGCAGGACGCATTCGGTGACATGAACGACAGCGTCCTGGAATCAGTCGGCGGCGTCCGCGTCGTCAGAGCATACGTGCAGGAACGTTCATCTGAGAAGGAATTCCAGGAAATGACGCAGGATGTCTATGAAAAGAACATGGCGGTCGAGCGCATCGATGCGCTGTTCGCGCCGGTCACAAAAGTGCTGACGGGTATCAGTTATGTCATCGGCCTCGGCTATGGCGCGTTTCTTGTTTCCGAAGGAACAATGACTTTGGGTGATTTGGTTGCCTTTAACGTTTATCTCGGCATGATCGTCTGGCCGATGTTTGCGATCGGTGAACTGATCAATATCCTGCAGCGCGGCAATGCATCGATCGACCGCGTCAATGAAACGCTGGATTATGAAGAAGACGTGGTTGACCCGAAAACGACAAAAGAAACCGGGCATCCGGAGCGCATCGGCTTCCGCGATTTCGGCTTCACTTACCCACAATCGACTACAATTAATTTGCAAGGCATCAATTTATCGATGAACAGCGGGCAGACGCTCGGCATCGTCGGCAAGACGGGAAGCGGCAAAACGACATTCGTCAAGCAGCTGCTGAAGGAATACCCAACAGGTGAAGGGTCGTTAACGATGAATGGCATCGAAATCAACGAACTGAGCAAAGCGCAATTGCGCGATTGGGTCGGCTATGTCCCGCAGGATCACGTCTTGTTTTCACGGACCATCCTCGAGAACATCCTGTTCGGAAAAGCGGATGCGACAGAAGAGGAAGTGTCCCAAGCCATCAAGCTGTCCTATTTCGAAAAAGATTTGGCGATGCTGCCGAACGGTCTCGAGACGCTAGTCGGCGAAAAAGGCGTCGCATTATCAGGTGGGCAAAAGCAGCGCATTTCCATTGCGCGGGCAATCATCAAAAATCCGGAAATCCTCATTTTGGATGATTCTCTCTCGGCGGTCGACGCTAAGACGGAAGCCAAAATCATCGAAAATATCCAACGTGAACGGGCAGGCAAGACGACGATCATCACGACGCACCGGTTGTCTGCCGTCAAACACGCCGATTGGATCGTCGTGCTAGATGATGGGCGCATCATCGAAGAAGGCACACACGAGAAATTAGTGGCAAAACAAGGCTGGTATCATGAACAATTCCTCCGCCAGCAAATCGGGGAGGTGCAATAAGATGGGAACAGGAAAACGATTAACGAATTATGCATTGCAATTCAAGAGCGTCATTATCTGGGGCTTGGTGTTCCTTGCGGTGGCGGTGGCCGCTGATTTGGCCGCCCCTTTGATCGCCATGGAAATCATTGATGAACACATTTCGGGTGCCGGGGAAATCGAATTCGGCCCAATCGCACAGCTTTTGGCCTTGTTCTTCGGCTTGTCGGTCGTCACGGCAGTGTTCCGCTATTTGCAGTACATCTTGCTGCAAAAAGGCGCAAACCGTGTCATTCGCAAAATGAGAACTGATGTCTTCGAACAGGTCCAACGCTTGCCGATCAGCTATTTCGATAATTTGCCGGCAGGAAAAGTGGTTGCGCGCATCACCAACGACACAGAAGCAATCCGCGAATTATTCGTCACGGTGCTCGCGCAATTCGCGACAAGCTTCATGTATATGGCAGGAATCTATGCCGCTCTCTTTTATCTGGATTGGCGCATGGCGGCGATCGCCTTCGTGCTCGTGCCACTCTTGTATGCATGGATGCTCATTTACCGGAAATACGCTTCAAATTTCAACCATATCGTCCGGGAAAAAGTCAGTGAGATGAATGCCATGATCAATGAATCGATTCAAGGCATGAGCATCATCCAGGCGTTTCGGCGCGAGAAGCAGATGAAAGGCGAATTTGAAGAACTCAACGACAAGCATTTCAAATTCCAACAGAAGTTATTGGTGCTTGAAGCAGCCGCCTCGCATAATATGGTTGGCGTCTTGCGCTCAATGATTTTCGTTCTATTCATCTGGTATTTCGGCGGTGCTTCGATGAGCGGCAATACGGTCGTGACGGTCGGCGTCCTTTACGCATTCGTCGACTACATCATCCGGCTGTTCAACCCGATCAGCGGCATCGTCAACCAATTCAGCCGCCTTGAGCAGGCGCTTGTAGCGGCGGAACGCGTATTCCGCTTGCTCGACCGCCCCGGCGAACCGGTCAGCGATGAGCGGGTGGAGCGTTACGAAGGCAATGTGCGTTTTGAACATGTGTGGTTTGCGTATAAAGATGAAGAGTACGTGCTGAAAGATCTGTCTTTCGAAGCGAAACAAGGGGAGACGGTCGCACTGGTCGGCCATACAGGATCAGGGAAAAGTTCGATCATGAATTTGCTGTTCCGTTTTTACGATGCGACAAAAGGGGAGATTTTAATTGACGGCGTCAATGTCAATGATCTGCCAAGACAGGCAGTGCGCGAACACATGGGCATCGTGCTGCAGGATCCGTATTTGTTTACCGGCACGATCGAATCCAATATCACGCTTGGGGATGACCGCGTGAGCCGTGAAAAAGCGGAAGCGGCACTTGCAGCAGTTGGAGGCGAGCGCGTCACGAAGCATTTGCCGAATGGCATCGATGAGCCGGTTGTGGAAAAAGGCAGCACGCTTTCTTCCGGACAGCGCCAGCTCGTGTCATTTGCACGGGCGCTCGCATTCGATCCAGCGATTTTGATCCTGGATGAAGCGACGTCGAATATTGATACCGAGACAGAGGAAATCATCCAGCATGCAATGGATGTATTGAAGAAAGGCCGGACGACGTTCATCATCGCCCACCGTTTGTCGACCATCAAGAATGCAGACCGTATCTTGGTGCTCGACCGGGGTGAAATCGCTGAATCCGGCACGCATGATCAATTGATGGATCATGATGGCATCTACCGCCAGATGTATCGCATCCAATCAGGGATGGCTTCTACCCAGAACGTTGGGTAAGGGGCCACCCCTTTTTTTCTTTTTAAGGGAAGCAATACGCTATTGTTGTGAAACCGGCGGCTCTATCTTTATAATATAGCTACGGCTCATGGCATAAATGAAAAAAGCGCCGGAACTTTCCCGGTGCTTCAGTCGTATACATGATAGAGCATCAGCTCATGGACCATTTTCTTGATGGCTTCCTCGTCCTGAGGCGGCGCGGATTGCCAAACAATCGAGCCATCTGGATGATACTCGCCGCGAATGCGTTCATTGCGGTAAAAGAATGAGATGTTCCAGCCGGGCAGCCGGCTGTCCTCGAACATCGGCTTGAATTTAAAATGCTGCAGCATTGGAATCCCCCTTTGATCGTCTCTTTCCATTATAGGGGAAGCGGCGCAATAGACAAAGAAGAAATGAGTGACCTTAGTTGAATATTCTACTGACATTAGTGCTGATGGCACTGATCGGTGCCTTAATCGGCGGCATGACTAACCATTTGGCCATCAAAATGCTATTCTGGCCATACGAAGCGAAATACATCGGCAAGTTCCGCCTGCCGTTTACGCCAGGGCTGATTCCGAAGCGCCGGGATGAATTGTCGCGCCAGCTCGGCCGTACCGTGGTCGAACATTTGCTGACGCCGGAAACATTCAAAAAGCGCTTTTTTAACGAAGCGATGCATAAGAAAACCGAGAATTGGCTCAATCGCCAATTAGACTTGCATCTGTTTTCCTCGCCTCGTACGTTCAATGAATGGCTGGAGCTTGCCAATCAACAAGACATTGACCGCAAGCTTGAATCGAAACTTGACGGATTGGTCGACCGCAACCGGGATGCGATAGATGAGTACATCGCCGGAAAAACTGTGCGGGAATTGCTTCCGGAAGCCTGGAAGCCGGGAATCGAAGAAAAGATTTTTGGCGGTGTCAAATACACTATCGGCAGAGGAACAGATTATTTTGCCTCGCCTGCAGGGCGTCAGACGGTCAAAAGTTTACTGGATGAATTTTTGGTGTCGCGGGGCCGTTTCGGATCCGTGCTCCACAATTTATTCGGTGATTCCCAGTCGATTACGAATAAGACCCAATCGGAGATCATCAAGTTCCTCAACTCCCCGAAAACGTTCGAGCTGCTCGGCACTTTAGCATTCCGTGAATGGGAAAAGCTGCAGGACAAGCGTGCGGATGAGCTCTTGAAGGAGTTCGACGCCGAGCCGGCGATTGCGGCCATCAAGCAGTATGCCCGCGACCAGGCCGGCATTTCCAAGAGACTGGACGCATCACTTGCAGAGACATGGCCTCGGGGGTTAGAATGGACAAGTGTCAATATTACGCCTCTCATTACGGACTTCGCGTTTGAATTGGGAGAGCAGAAGTTAGAAGAGACCATATTGAAAATCGACATGGAAAATATGGTCAGACAGCAAGTCGATTCTCTGCCGCTCAGCCGATTGGAAGAATTGGTGCTCGGGATTTCACGGAGAGAATTCAAGATGATCACGGTACTGGGCGCATTTCTGGGGGGCTTTATCGGCATACTCCAGGGTTTGCTCGTCACGGTGCTGAATTTAGGGTAGAGGAGAGATTTACATGGCAGTAAACATTTATGACGACATTAACAAATTGGAATCAACATTCCGTTCAACAGAGGAATTCCAGAAGCTCGAACAGGCAGTTGCAGAAGTAACTGCTGACAACGAAGCAAACGAATTGTTCAAGAAGTTCCGCGATTTGCAAGTCACTTTGCAGCAAAAACAGCAGCAAGGCGAAGAAATCACGGAAGAAGAAATGATGGGCGCTCAAGCGACAGCACAGGCAGCTCAGGAAAACCCGAAAATCTTGTCTATGCTCGAAGCTGAAATGGGCCTTAGCCAGATGATCGAAGAAGTGAACCGCGTATTGATCAAGCCGGTTCAATCACTTTACGAAAGCATGTAATTCAAGCAAAAAAAGGATTTACGGAAAAGACACCGAATACGTAAAGATGAATGCTAATTCATTTTTACGAAGGGGTGTCTTTTTCTTATGTATCAAACGATAATGCTGAAAAAAGATGGGCGTTTGGCGTACTTGGTGCTGAACCGTCCGGATTCAATGAATGCAATGAACGCGAAAATGATGGGAGAGCTCGCGGATTGCTTTGAAAGCTTGAAAAATGACCATTCGGTTCATGCGTTGATTATTCACGGGGCAGGACGGGCGTTTTCTGCCGGAGGCGATATTAAGGAAATGGTTGATCCCGAAAACCCGATGGATATTGATGTAGTGATGGGAGATGTCAGCCGCCTGGCCAAAGCACTTTATACGCTCCCGCAAGTAACGATTGCGGCTGTTCACGGCGCTTCCGCAGGGCTTGGGTTCAGTATGGCGCTTGCCTGTGATCATGTGGTGGCGGAAGAAAGCAGCAAATTGGCGATGAATTTCATTGGCATCGGGCTCATCCCGGACGGGGGAGGGCATTTCTTCCTGAAAGAGCGTGTCGGCGTGCCAAGGGCGAAACAATTGATTTGGGCGGGGCAAGTACTGAAAGCGCATGATGCCCTCGCCAAAGGCTTAATCGAAGAAGTGACGGCAGAAGGCAGAGGCTTGGAACAGGCGGAGAAATACGCGCATGAAGTGCTGGCTTCTCCGGTTGCTGCGATGCTGAAGTCGAAAGAAATTTTGCACGGCATGAAGCTGGCCGAACTGGATAAAGTGCTCGCAGGCGAAGCATCCGGGCAATCGGCGATGCGTAAAACGGCAGACCATCTCGAAGGCATACAAGCCTTTGTCGAAAAGCGCAAGCCTGCTTTTAAAGGAAAATAAAAAGAATGGCGGGCTTCCGCCATTCTTCACAGGCTGTCGAGAAAGGTTAGAAGACGTATTTTCCGAAGCTTATTACTCGCTTTCCGTGGGCTCGCGCCCAAGCCTCCTCAGTCGCCTTGAAACCCTTGTGCTCCCACATCTGCTTAACGCAGATGCGTCGCAAATGAATGCGCTCAGCTAAGCTTCGCTTATTCATTCCTTGCGGGGTCTCGGTCGTCTCGCTGATCCACTGGAAAGATGAGGTCGACCTACGGGAGACCTTATCTTTGCGAAAGTAATGCGCAGCAGTATTGAGCAGAAGGGGTTACGAGCAAACGCTTCTCCAAATACTTAGACAGAACATTGATTTTGAATATAGAATATATAATTTCCTTATTATTCATAGTGGAACACGAACTTCTTCAACACTCTGAAAAGCATGGCGGGTTTCCGCCATGCTTTTTTTTTGCAGCAAAAATAGATCAAAAGAAAAAACACGGCGACTGCCGTGTTTTTTTAGGTATGGAACAATAAGAGTTTGCCGGCTGGAGATGCAAGCCGGTGGGTTTTTTCAGTCAGCGCTTTTTCTTCGAGCAGCGCAAGCCCTTTTTCTTTCGCCTCGTCATCCGTCTCCGCGGTGAAAGTTTCTTCTTCAATCAATTTGCCGGTTTTTTCGAAAGCAGTCAGTTTATAAGTTCTCATATTCGGCACCCCTTTCTGAACGGTTATTCATTTTAAGTATAAAGGGTTTATCTAGAAATGTCCTGCAAAATTGAAACATTTCAGCTTGGCTGCCGTATATAAAGGTGGAAAGGGGATGTGAATGATGACTTTATCGATTAAAAATGCAACAAAAAAATTTGGCGACTTTACAGCTGTAGACGATATCTCCCTAGATGTAGCCGAAGGGCAGATGCACGGCTTTCTCGGCGCGAACGGTGCAGGAAAGACGACGACCTTCCGCATGGCGCTCGGTTTGCTTACGCCGACACAAGGCGAGGTGTTGTGGCAGGGACGCCGAATCAGTTATGCAAATAGCCCAGATATCGGCTATTTACCAGAAGAGCGAGGCTTGTATCCGAAGATGAAAGTGCAGGACCAGCTCGTCTACCTGGCAAGGCTGCGGCGCATGGATAAAAAACAGGCGGAACAAGGTGCAAAGGAATGGCTGGAGCGCTTTGAAGTGCCTCATTACGCCAGTAAGAAAGTGGAAGAATTATCGAAAGGCAATCAACAGAAAATCCAGTTGATCGCATCTCTCCTACATAATCCAAAACTGTTGATTTTGGACGAGCCGTTTTCCGGGCTCGATCCCGTCAATGTGGAAATGCTGAAAAAAGCGATACTCGATTTTCAAAGACAAGGGGCAACCATTGTATTCTCCAGCCACCGCATGGACCATGTCGAAGAATTATGCGACGACATGAGCATCTTGGACAAAGGGAAGCTCGTCGTCCATGGCTCGATACGGGAAGTAAAGCGCACGTTCGGCAAACAGAATGTCCGCATCCACAGCGACGCTGACATCACTGCGCTTGGCGAATTGCCAGGCGTCGAGAAATTTACCGCTCAGAGGAGTGGCGGCGTGTTCCGCATTGCCGATGAAGCGGTCGGTCAAAACTTGCTCGCACGTGCTTTAGAGCTCGGTCCTGTGCGCCAGTTTGCTTTAGAAGAGCCTAGCCTCGAAGAGATTTTCATTGAAAAGGTGGGGCGTGCCCATGTATAGTTTCTGGATCATTTTCAAACAGGCATTCAAAACGAAAGCGATGACGAAATCGTTCATGATCACCACGCTGGTCGTTGTCGCTTCATTTTTCCTGCTGGCCAATTTGCCGTCGATTATTGAATCATTCGATGGAGATGACAATTCACAGCAAACGCTTCAAGTGGTGGATGTGACAGGGCAGTATACGGAAGCCTTGCAAGCCCAGCTCGACCAGCAAGACAGCGCGATTCAACTAGAAGTGAGCGCGCTTTCTGAAGAACAATTGAGGTCGGATGTGGAAGCAGGTGAAATGGACGCTTTTCTTATTATCGAAGGCGGTGATGAGATCACTGCCCGTTATGTAGCGGAGTCCGCAACTGAATCAGCTCAAGCCGCAGAACTGGAAAACGCGCTTCAGAGTTTACAGACAGCAAGGGTAGCCGAGCAGCTGGAGCTGGAAGAAACGGAGCTTGCCCAGTTGTTTGCGCCAGTTGAAATGGAGCGTGAAGCGCTTGCCGAATCTTCCAAATCTCAGGAAGAGTTAAGCCAAGCGCGCGGCCTCGTCTATATTTTGATCATGGTTATCTATATCGCGGTCATTTACTATCCGAACATGATCGCCATGGAAGTAGCGAACGAAAAATCCTCGCGCGTCATGGAAATTTTGATTTCCAGCGTCTCACCGGTCAAGCATATGTTTGCGAAGATTGCAGGCATCGGCTCGCTTGGCATTTTGCAGATGATGATTTTCGCACTTGCCGGATATTTGGCGATTCAAAGTTCGGGATCGGATCTGACCGAAGGCGTATTTAGTGTCATGGGCTTCTCCGAAGTGAAGTTCAGCACGTTCTTTTACGCCATCCTGTTCTTTTTGCTGGGCTATTTCCTCTATGCCGTGCTTGCGGCATTGCTTGGTTCGCTCGTCAGCCGGACAGAAGACGTTCAGCAATTGATGCTGCCGATGATGATTTTGATCATCATTGCCTCCTTCATTGCGTTCTCAGGCATCTCCATGCCGGAAGCGGGTTATGTAACGGTTGCTTCCTATATCCCGTTTTTCGCGCCGCTCGTCATGTTCTTGCGCGTCGGCCTGCTGGATATCCCGTTATGGGAACCACTGTTGTCGATTGCGATCATGCTATTGACGATCGGCTTACTTGGCTGGTTCGGCGCCCGCGTTTATCGCGGGGGCGTCTTGATGTACGGTTCATCGCAGTCGCTGAAAGATATCCGCCGGGCGATCAAGCTTGGTAACGAAAAATAAGGAAGATGCTGCTTGCGGGAAGTTGCCGCAGGCAGTTTTTTTTCGCTCGCGGAAATGGTAAGATTAGAACAAATATTCGCTTTTGAAAAGGGGATCACGATGGCAAGCATTCGATTTATCCACAGCGCCGACCTGCATCTCGGCAGCCCGTTCAGCGGCATGAAAGGGCTTGGTGCCGAGCAATGGAAAACATTGCAGAACAGCACATTGGCCGCTTTTGAACGGTTGATTTCCTACACGCTTGAAACGCGGCCTGATTTTTTATTGATTGTCGGGGACGTCTACGACGGGGAAGACCGCAACTTACGCGCGCAGCATCGTTTTCAGCAGGGCATGGAACAATTAGACGAAGCAGGCATCCCGGTTTTTTTGAGCCACGGCAACCACGATCATTTAAGCGGGGGTGGCGCGAGTTTTGACTTGCCGTCAAATGTCCATGTCTTTCGCGACAGCGTAGAGAATATGACGCTGCCAGTGAGCGGCGCAACAGTCAAAATTGCCGGATTCAGCTACGGACGCCGCCATGTCACCGAATCGATGATCGAACATTATCCAAATAAAGAAAACGGCATCATCCAGATTGGCATGCTCCATGGCTCTGAGGAAAGCGACACAGAGCACGCTGTATACGCGCCGTTTCGCAAAGAGCAGTTGCTGGGGAAAAACTACGATTATTGGGCGCTTGGCCATATTCATAAGCGGCAGCAATTATCCATGGATCCACCGATCGTCTATCCCGGGAACCTGCAAGGGCGCAACAGGAAAGAGTCCGGACCTAAAGGCTTTTACGAGGTCGTGCTGACGGATGGCTATGCCGAATTGGAATTCATTGGAGCAGAATCGGTGCGCTTTGAACGGATCGAAATCGATTGCAGCAGCGTCCAGCACATGAATGAATTATTCAGCATTGTCAAAGAACAGCTTGAAGCGCATGACGCTGAAGCGCTTGTGGCAGAACTGGAACTCCAAAATCTGGACGAAGCGACGATTCACATGCTTGAAGATATCCCGAATGGAGAGCTTGTGTATGCTTTACGCGAAGTGCTCAGCGATCCACAGAGCTTTGTCCATATTTCAACGGTTCAGCTTGACAGAAATGGTCTCTCTTCGGAATTATCGCCGTTCGGCAAACAGCTTGCCAGCCGCTTGGAAAACTGGCAGTCGAATGACTGGAAACAGGCGTTGAAAGAGCTTTACAACCATCCGAAAAGCGGGCGTTTCCTGCCGCAGTTGAACGAGGAGCTGCAGAGCGAATTGCAGGCGGAAGCGATAGCGAAAATCCGCAAGATGATGGCATTGGAGGACCCAAAATGAAATTTGAAAAACTGATCATCTATGGTTTTGGCCGCCACGAAAACAGGACCATCGAGCTGAATAAACCAATGAGCGTATTTTACGGAATGAACGAAGCGGGCAAAACGACCATCCAGCAGTTTATCTTGCAGATGCTGTTCGGCTTTTCGGCACGCAGCCAAGCGCATAAACGCTACGAACCAAAAGCGGGCGGCAAATACGGCGGCCAGCTGCAGCTGAGCGATCGCATTTATGGCCGTGTTGTGATTGAGCGGATCGCCGGCAAATCGGCAGGGGATGTGACGCTCTGGTTTGAAGACGGGCGCCGCGGAGGCGAGGCAGAACTGGCGGAGTTATTAAGAGGCTATGACAGGGCGTCCTATGAAGCAATTTATTCGTTCTCTGTCCACGAACTCCAGGATCTCGACCAAATGACGGAACAGGAGCTAACGCGCACGCTGTTATCTTCGGGCACTGCCGGTGTCGATCACGCGGGTAAAATGGAAAGCCAGCTCGAACGCGAAATGGGCGAGCTGTTCAAGAAAGCGGGGAAATTGCCGCTAATCAACCGTTTGACCGAAGAGTTGCGAAAACTTGAAACGGAGTTGCGCGAATACAAGCTGCGCGCGGATACCTTCAAACCGGCAACCGAGCGGCTGGAGCACATTAAACAGCGATTGGCTGAGCTGGGCCACGCTGAGAGTCTCCTTATTCAAGACATCAAAGAAGCGGAAAAATGGCAGCAAGCTGCACCACTATTGGCGCGAACACAACAACTTGAACGCTTGGCGGAAAACGGCCCGGTGAATTTTCCGGAATCGGGCATCCGCCAGTATGAACGTTTGCTTGATCAAAAAAACGAATTGCAGGCCGAATCAACTTTTCTGGAAAATGAAATAGGTCGGTTAGAGCCGATCGGCGAGCTGCCTGAAACCGATTCACTAACGGACCTGCTCGGGCGTGAAGCCGAGTGGCACCAGATAAATTCTTCATTAAAAGTGAAACAAGAAGAGCGCATCCGATTGCAGGATGAACTCGACCGGTTACTGAAATTATGTGGAATGAATAAAGAGCAGGCACTGCTCTCCGATGCCTCTCTTGAACAGGAAGAGCGCTTGAAGACCGTCTTGGATGCGCTCCAAAGCGCTGAACAAGAACAAGCTTTCGCGCAGCGCCGGTTGGCAGAAGAGCGGCAACGGCTGTCAGAAGCTGAACACGCGTTAAAGCAATACCTTGAAGCAGAGCCGCCCGCAGAACAGCGGCAGCGCGCAGAACAATGGGCCGACATCGAGCCGCAGTTGGCATTGGCCAAAGCGCAGCAAAAACGGCAAACGGGAAAGGCTGCCAATAATCGCCTAGCCCAATTTCTGCTGGGGGCCATCGGGATTGTCGGCTTGATCATCGCTGCAGTTTCCACAGACGCGTTGACGGGCTTGCTTGCGGCGATGGCAATCGGTGCAGCAGTGTGGCTCTGGCTGCGCGATAGCAAATCACCGACTGGTACAGCGAAGGATGAATTAGTGGAACGCTACGGCGGGCAGGAAGCGGAATACGAAGCTTTGCTCATGAAGCTAGCGGAATATGATAGAGGCCTTGATGAACGATTTGATGCAATCGAAGCAAGCAAGCAGAAAATCGCTGCGCTGCCGCAGACAGACAGCAGCGAGGAATTGCAGGAATACCGGCGATTGCTGAAATCACTCGGCTTTCCGGAAGATACTTCACGCGCTACTGTCCTCACGTTATTCGATAAATTGCGTGACGTGCATGCAGCCGCTAGCCGGCAGGAGCGCATCACCGAAGAAATAGGGAATTTGGAAGGCGAGCGAGAAGCATGGCTAAAACAGGCGCAAGAGGCATGCGGCAAACCCGTAAGTGCAAGCAATGTCATCAGCGTGCTTCGTGAGGAATTGGAAGCACGCCAGCGGAAACTTCAGGATGCCGAAAAAACTCGTGAGAAAAACCAGCAGCTGGCGGAACAGGCCCGGAAATGCGCTGAGCGATTGGCCACGCTTTCCGAAGCGATGGATGAGCTGTTCAAAAGGGCTGCAGTGGGAGATGAAGATTCGTTTTACCGCGCTGCCAAACTATCGGAACAAGCAAAGTCCGCACAGGAACAATTGCAGATGGTCCAGTCGCAGCTTTCGACCATCGGGAAAGTGAAAAAGCCCGCTGCGCTTGGTGACGAAGAAGACAGCGCAGAACAATTTCTTGAGCGTTCGCAGCAACAACTGGATGAACTGCAGGATGAACGCCAGTCATTATGGGAAGAACAAGCAGAAAAACTTCAATTGACGAGGCATTTATTATCGGATGAGGGGCATTCGATAAAACTTCAGGAACTGGAAGCGAAAAAAGCAGAGTTCCAGGAAGCGGCAAATGAATGGGCTGTCAACCGCGCAATCGTTGAAGTATTCAAGCAGACGATGGACGAATTAAAAGAGACGAAACTGCCGGCAGTACTGAAGCTTTCGGAATCGTACTTCACCCAATTGACGGGCGGCGATTATGTGGCCCTGCTGCTCAGTCAGGAAGGAAACTTTGAAGCGCTGCGGAAAGACGGCTTGCGCTTTCGCGTCATCGAGCTTAGCCAAGCAACGAAAGAGCAGGCATATTTGGCTCTGCGCTTTGCGCTGGCATCTTCTTTGAAGGAATCTCACCCGTTCCCGATCATCATGGATGACCCCTTTGTCCATTTTGATCGCCGAAGAAGCCAGCAAGTGATAAAATTAGTGGAAGAGCTGCAGGCAGACCATCAGTTCATTTATTTCACATGCCACGAAGCGATGCGGCAAGCTTGGCCAAGTGCCCAGCAAATCGACGTGGCGAATCCTGAAAGGAGCATCCAAGCATGACAAAAGGAATAACTACCCGCGCTGTCGGGGAGACAGTCGATGATTTTCTTCTGATCAAACAATCGGTCAAAGGCGTCACGACGACCGGCAACCCATTCATGTCACTCGTTCTGCAGGACAAGAGCGGAGACATTGAGGCAAAGCTATGGGACACGAAAGACGAACATGAACGGATGTATGCGGCAGAAACGATTGTCAGAGTCGGCGGGGAGATTCATAATTACCGCGGCAAAAACCAGCTGCGCATCAAAAGCATCCGTCCGGCAAAACCGGAGGAGAACTTGACGATCGCCGAGTTTTTGCCTTCAGCGGCGCAAAGTGCAGATGAATTGCACGAAGAAGTGACAAAATTCCTGTTCGAGATGGAAAACCCGCAAATTCAGCGCATCACGCGCCATATTCTGAAGAAATACCAGCAGCAATTCTTGACCTTCCCGGCAGCGACGCGCAATCACCACGATTACGTATCTGGCCTTGCTGATCATGTCGTATCAATGCTCAAGCTTGGGAAAGCGATTTGCGAAGTGTATCCGAGCCTGGACAAGGATCTATTGTATTCTGGGATCATTCTTCACGATATCGGCAAGGTTTTTGAACTTTCAGGGCCGGTCGCGACGACTTATACCGTAGAAGGCAATTTGCTCGGCCATATCTCGATCATGGTAACGGAAATCGCAAAAGCGGCAGAAGAGCTCGGCATCGAAGGGGAAGAAGTCATGGTCCTCCAACATATCGTGTTGTCGCATCATGGAAAAGAAGAATGGGGAAGCCCGAAAAAGCCGATGATAAAAGAGGCGGAAATCCTCCATTACATCGACAATATCGATGCGAAAATGATGATGCTCGACCGTGTGCTAGGAAAAACGAAAGAAGGCGAGTTCTCAGAACGCGTTTTCGCACTCGACAATCGCTCATTCTATAAGCCGAAACTATAATGCAGAAATACACAAAAACCCCCGACAAAGATGTCGGGGGTTTTGCTTTGCTTATTCAGCTGGAGTTTCTTCTGTTTCTTCTTCAGTTGGGGCTCCTTCTTCAGGAGCTGGTTCTGTGTTAAGGATTTCATCAAGCGCGCCTTCAAGTTCTTCGTCTTTGATGTCGATATTGGCTTCTTCCATCAAAGCTGCGACTTTTGGCAGCAGTGTGGATTGATCTGCATTGGCCATAGCGATTTCAGAACGCAAAGCTTCGCGCTGGTCTTCAAGCGGCTCTTGATCTTCGACTTCACGTTTTTCAGTCACTTGGATAATGTGGAAACCGTGCTGGGACTGGACCGGTTCGCTGATTTCATCGACTTCAAGGGAATAAGCCGCATCTTCAAATTCAGGAACCATCGCACCAGTGCCGAACCAGTCAAGCGAACCGCCGTTAGCGGCAGATCCTGGGTCAGTGGAGTATTCTTCCGCCAGTTCAGCGAAATCACCGCCATCGTCAAGTTTTGTTTTCACTTCGTTGGCTGTTTCTTCATCCGCAACTAGGATATGGCGCGCGTTCAGTTCCGTTCCTTGGCGCTCATATTGTTCTTCGATTTCTTCATCCGTCACTTCGACGTCTTCTGTCAATGCTTTTTCCTGAAGCAAGTTCAGGCGAATGACTTTTTTATAGCTTTCTTCTGTATGGTTGTTCTGAGCGAGAAATTGTTCGAAGTTTTCGCCCATTTCTTCTTTATTGCTCTCAAGCTCCGCTTCGACTTCTTCATCTGAGACTTCGTAGTTTGCACCCAATACTTTTTCAATCATCAGGATTTGGATGGCTTGATCGCCAACGGAGGTTTTCATCTCTTCGTAAAGTTCTTCTTTCGTGACGTCTCCCGCATCGGAAGTGACAAGCACTTCGCTATCGGAACCATTGTCGCTGCACGCGGAAAGTGCAAGAACCGCTGCCGCGATGGAAAGGGTAAAGGCTGATTTCTTCATCAATGTTCGCTCCTAACTTTCTTTCAATCTAAGTTGAATTTATAGGTGTGGGCTGTTGATTTTCCGCAAAAAGAGGATAACCGCGAGCATGATGCAACGGGCTAATTTTGCGTTTATTTTCAATAGATGCCGTAGTTACTATATCATAAACGAATGAAAAAATAAAAAGTTCCAAAAAATTGCGAATCCGTTAAAGAGTAGGGGATTTCAAGTAATTCCATAGAAAAAGCACTTGCTCGGGCAAGTGCTTACGGGGTGAATTCAACCCCGACATATAATGAAACAAGCAGGATTAGAATCAATATGTTAATGGTACGAAAAATCTTTTCATGGTTTTCCTCGGGAATTTCCCGGGATGTAACAAGTGCTAATGTCATCCGATTAATCTGGAATACGTAAAAAACGGAAAACATTATAACGAATGCGACTATCATGAGTTTCCTCCCCTCTGACCTTAACTTCCATTATAGCAAAATGGAAAGAAAAAAGCAGGTCAGGCAATTGGCTGCGGCACCAGGATCTCGAATCCAGTGTCTGTCTCTTCGATGAGTGCGTGCCGCGGCGAGCGTGCCAAGTTGCGGATATAAATCAAATCCGTAACGGACAAAGCGCTATGGTATGCAAGCAAAATGGCGAAATAATGGCTGTAAGCCGGCCAAATGATGCTCAGCGCGATAATGGTCGTGTTGATGACTGCAAATGGTGCCACAAGCGCCAACATGAAGCGCGATTTCCGCACCGGTTCTTTGATATACAAAGAAATCGTCGGGCACAGCTTCAGTTGTTTGCGCAGGCTGATTTTCAGGCATTTGCGGCTTCCGAGTAAAGGCAGAAGGTGCAAAAGTTTATGGATAGGGTAGATCGCCAGCATCCCGATCATGAACAGCAAAAAGTTCTGGTCGGATAACGGGTCGGCATACATGATGGCCAGCAACATGTAATAGCTGGTGAACACCCCGGCGCCGATCAGCGCGGAAATGAAGAACAGGCGGTCAGAACCGTATTGTTTTTTGACGTTAATTGTTTTCCAGCAATGCATATGCGTATCTCCCATTGATGTATAGTGTTGTTGAGCCGATACATACAATACAACGTTTCCTGGGGGAATGCAAGCTTCTTCGGCGAAATTTTTCACCGTGTTTTTCAGCCGTTTTTATTCTCGGTTAAAACGTGGTTTTCCTCATTGAAACGGTTCTCGATGTTTTTGAATGAAGCTTCGAAAATCTCCATGAAATCATCGCCGTAAATATTGCGGATGATCGCCATGACATCCATGAACTCGGGGAATTTCCCGTATAGATTGCGCAGTGGAAGGGAGCCGTCGACGACCGAGTGGGGCGTGTCGTGATAGCGTTCGATCATCTCCTGCATCAACTCTTCGCCTTTTTGCGTCAATTCCACATATGTATTGCGTTTGTCGGTATCGCGTTTCGAGAAGGACAGCAATTCGCGTTCTTCAAGTTTTTTCGAAAAATTGAATGCTGTGGAGACATGCATGACCCCAAATTTCGCCACATCGGAAATGGATGCTCCTTTCAAATGGTAGGAAATCCATAAAATGTGATGTTCATTAATATTCAGGTCATAAGGTTTTATCCACATCTGCCAATCTTTCTCGACTGCTTTCCATAATGCTTTCGATAATTGCCCAATTCTTTGGCTGTACAGCATAGCTTCTTTCATTGTGTATTCTTTGTCATTCACGCGAGCACCAACTTTCACCGGAAATATTTTCTTTATTATAGCAATAAAGCAAAGTGAATTAAAGTGAGAATAGTAAAATAATTTAGTCAAAAAAACAACCTGACCCATGAAGGTCAAGCTGTCTCAGAATCGTCCTTATTTTCCGCTTTTTTTGGGTCGATTTTCGTCGGTTTGTCTTTTTTCTTCTCTTCCGCGTCTTTATCTTTGCTGATCGCCGCCTGCAGCTGCTCGATGGAGTTCTGGATTGCTTTGATTTCCAACTGCAAATGTTCTTTCGCTGGCGCTGTGCCTTCCTGCCAAGATTGGAGGGATGCTTTCAAGCCATCTACGGCTTCTGGAACTTGTGTTTTCGATTCTTCCGTCAAGTGGTTGATCGATTCTTTTAATTCATTGATGCGGGCTTTCAGCTCGTTCATCGATTCTTTCCATTCCGAGCCGCTCGATTTGATGGAAGTGCGCAATTCCTCACCGGATTTAGGAGTGGAGAGGACGGCTGTTACGGCACCAGCGATTAGTCCGGCACCAAGGCCTGCAAAAAAATTCGTAACTTTCATAAGTGTAAGCGCTCCTTTCGTATCTATCTTTCTTTTCCTTTATTTCACTTAATTAAAACATGGAATGAATCGCTATTCAATAAAAAATGCCTTTCCCTGTGAAAGGGAAAGACATTTGACGATGAAGAGAAAATCCATAAAATGTGTTTTCCGAAGCTTATCGCTCGCTTTCCGTGGGGCGGGAATCGAGCCTCCTCAACCGCTTCGCGGTCTGCGGGGTCTCTCAAACCCGCTGGTCCCACAGGAGTCGAGCGAACACTTCTCCAAACATTGGAATATCTCGTTGAACTTTTAAAGTGATGAAAGTATACATTCCTACACGCAAATAAAACAATCATCATATAAAAAATTCTTAAGTATTAGCGAGCCTGCGCGGCTGTAGAACTTTGGAAGTTCGAGCGCTTCATGAGCCCTGTGACAATCGGGAACATGACCGCAAAGGCAACGCCATTCATGATAGTTGCCGGAACGACGACTGTTGCAAGCAGCAGCGTGAACGGAATATCCGCGCCTAGGATGAAGATCGCGGCCGACAGGAAAATGGTTCCTGACAGTACTGTTCCAAAAGCAGCGAGCGCAATGCCAACCGGCAACTTGGCGGCATGCTTTTTCAATAACGACACGAGCGCGAAAAAGACGAATGCGGTGACGAATTTATCGATGATATTCGGGAAAAAGCCTCCCGGAAAGCTTGAAAACAATCCGGAAATAATTCCGGTGGTGACAGCGAGCAAAAAGACGCTTTTCACGTCACGGAACAGCAAGATGCCGATAAACATCATCGTCAGCATAAAGTCGGGTTTCATCCCGCCGTTAATTCCTGGGATCATTACATACAATGTTGCACCGACACTGACAAGCAGCGCCATTAACACAAGATTTTTCGTATTCATTTCTCATCTCTCCTCAGCTCAAGCTAGTTTCTTTTTCCCGGTCGTGCCCTCGTGGCCGCCGGCGAAAAACGTATTACGATCTTATCTCGTGCAGCATAGAAAATCAAGCCTCAGAGGCTAGCTTGGATTTCACTTGTTCAGCAAGTTCCTGAATCTTCTCTGTGGTGTACTCTTTTTCTTTAGTCATCCACTTGGCGCCGAACCCATCGCTTGCGCCGTAGCGCGGAATGAAATGAAGATGGAAATGGAAGACGCTTTGCCCAGCTTTTGGTCCATTATTGTTCAACAAATTCATGCCTTCGGGTTCGAAGGTTTCTTTGATGGCGCTGGCGATCTTCGGCGCTACGCTGAACAATTGAGCAGCTTCTTCCGGCGCCATGTCGTAGACAAACTCGCGATGGGTTTTCGGGATCAGCAGCGTATGCCCTTTTGATAAAGGCATGATGTCCATAAAGGCATAGACATGCTCGTCCTCGTACACTTTGACGCTCGGGATATCCCCTGCAATGATTTTGCAAAAAATGCAATCGCTCATAAACTCATCCTTTCTGTAATGGGTTGGCCGTTCTTTTTTCAGTTTACCATATTCAGTGAGCGAGTCATTCCACATGTCAGCTTGTCCTGGACGGGTTCATGAAGCATCGCATTTCCCAAAAGAATTCATCGCACAGTTTTGATACAATAGTAAACGAAGAAAGAGGTGTTGAAAGTGGCAATATTGGAAGTAGAAAATTTAACGGGCGGCTATACAAGAAAGCCCGTGTTAAAAGACGTGAGTTTTTCAATAGAGAAAGGCGAATTGGTCGGCTTGATCGGTTTGAACGGGGCGGGGAAGAGTACGACCATCAAGCATATCATCGGCATCATGCAGCCAAAGTCCGGTTCGATCCGACTCAATGGCCGGACGTTCGCGGAAGATATCGATGCTTACCGTTCCGCTTTTTCCTATATTCCGGAAACGCCTGTGTTGTACGAAGAATTGACCTTGCGCGAACATCTCGAACTGACAGCGATGGCTTATGGCTTAGAACAAGAGGTGTTCGAACAGCGTTCCGCAGCTTTATTGAAGGAATTCCGCATGGAAAAGCGGCTGAAATGGTTTCCGTCCCATTTCTCAAAAGGGATGCGCCAGAAAGTTATGATCATGAGTGCATTTCTTGTCGATCCCGATTTGTACATCATCGATGAACCCTTCGTCGGGCTCGACCCGCTAGGCATCAAATCGCTGCTTGACCAGATGGAACAGCAAAAGCGCAGCGGCGCGTCAGTGCTCATGTCGACCCATATCCTGTCGACTGCAGAACGCTATTGCGACCGGATCATCCTGCTCCACAACGGGCGTGTGCGGGCGATCGGCACGATGCCGGAGCTGCGCCAGGCATTCGGCATGCCGGATGCCTCACTCGATGACCTGTATATTGCGATGACCGAGGATGACGACAATGAAGAACCTGCATGAAGTGTGGAACAAGCGGCTCCGGCGTTATACGACGGAAGTCCAGAACTATTTAAAATTCATCGTCACCGGCCATATTGCAGTTGTCATGCTGTTCGCCATCGGGGCGGCCGGTTACGCTTACAGCGAATGGGTGCAAAATGTGCCGCCTGAATTTCCGGCAGCGCTATTGATGGCTGTGCTATTCGGGGCGCTATTGTCTTACAGCCCGCCGGTGACCTTATTGAAGCAAGCGGACAGCGTTTACCTATTGCCGCTTGAAAGCCGGCTTGATGAATATCTGAAACCGGCACTTCGCTGGACTTATGTGTCGCAATTGTATTTGCCGATTGTGGTCTTCGTCGTCTCCTTGCCGCTCATCAACGCCTTATACGGCTTGCCCTCGTCTTATTTGATCGGGTTCCCGATTCTATTGCTGCTCGTGAAGTGGTGGAATGTCAGGAGCGAGTTTCATTTTCGGAAATCCGATGAAGGGCACAAAGTGTGGCTCGAGCGCGCGGTCCGGTTCCTGCTCGTTGCTGGATTTGTGTGGTCGTATGTCGACGGCTGGATTGTTGTTTCGGCAGTCTTTTTGTTCGCGATGATTTTCTACGGCAAATGGCTCGAACGCCGCGCTGCGGGAAAAGCATTCCCATACGGGCATTTCATCGAATTGGAAGAAAACCGCATGCTGCGCTTTTACCAGTTCGCCAATTATTTCACCGACGTCCCGCATTTGAAAGGGAAGGTGAGGGAGCGCCGATGGCTCAACCCGGTTTATCGTTTGATCAAGAGCAAAGCGTCCAATGCCCATTTGTATTTGGTGAGCCGGACGTTCATTCGTTCGGATGAGCTGTTCTTTCTATGGGTGCGGTTGACGCTGATCATCCTGGTCGGCGCTTGGCTTATCCCGTTCCAAATCGCCATCGCTTTATTTGCCGGGGCATTGGCGTTCGCTTCCACGATCCAATTGTGGCAAGGCTTGAATCAGTCCCAGCATTTCCGCATGGACCAATTGTTTCCGCTTAGCACGCATAGCCGCGAAAAAGCGGTATGGAGTTGGGTGCTCGCGGTCCAGTTGATCCAAACTGCAGCGGCATCGATCCTGCTGCTGGCACTCGGACAGTTTGCAACAGCGCTACTTATTGCGGCAGTCATAGCCGTCGTTTCGGTCGTGACGCTTGCAGGCGCCAGAAGAAAATCGGCACAGCTGAACAAACGAAAATAATAAAAAAAGGGCTGGAGATAATGAAAATTTCTCCAGCCCTTTTGCTATGTCGTTTTATTCGTGGCAAGTGACAGCAGCTTTGCCAAGCGTTTTCGCAGCTATCAACATCGCTTCTTCTTTAAAATCGAATTTCGGATGGTGGTGGGGATAGACTTCGCCGTCCGGCATTGCACCGGTAAAGAAAAACGTGCCTGGAATTTCTTCAAGGTAGTAGGCGAAATCCTCGCCGCCCATTTGCGGCGGGCAATTGAAGACTTCAGTTACACCGGGCACATCTTCAGCAAGGTCTCTCAGGAATTCTGTTTCCTTTTCGTGAGTGACGACCGGCGGGTAGCCCCGGTGGAATTTAAAGTCGATGTCGCTATTGGTCGCGATGGCCGTGCCTTTAGCGACGCGCTCCATTTCCTGCTCCATAAGGGTGCGCGTTTCTTCGGTGAAGGATCTGACCGTCCCGTTCAGTTTTGATTGGTCGGCAATGATATTGAACGGGTTTTCTGCAATGAATGATGCGATCGTGAGTACTGCAGACTCGAGCGGGTCCACGCGACGAGCGACAAGCTGCTGCAGGCTAGTGACAAGTTGCGCCCCTGTCACGACGGCATCGACAGTTTCGTGTGGCATCGCGCCGTGGCCGCCGCGCCCTTGTACAGTGATTTCAAAGCGGTCTGCAGCTGCCATGATCGGGCCAGTCCGGTAATCGATCCGTCCGAATGGCGTCGTCGACCAAAGATGGGTGCCGAAGATAACGTCGACCCCATCAAGCGCACCGTCTTCGATCATCGGTTTCGCACCGCCTGGCGCAAGCTCTTCTGCATGCTGGTGAATGAGCACGTACGTGCCAGGGAGTTCGTCACGCAGCCCGTGGAGGATTTTGCCAAGAACGAGCAAGGTCGCCGTATGGCCGTCGTGTCCGCAAGCATGTACCACATTCGGTACAGTGGATTTATAGCTGGTTTCTTTCTGGTCCTGAATTGGCAGGGCGTCAAAATCGGCGCGCAAGGCGACTGTCTTGCCGGGTTTTGAGCCGCGGATCGTCGCGATGACGCCATTGCCTCCCACGCCATGGCGGATATCGATACCGAGATCTTCATAGAAGTCACGGATGTATTTAGCGGTTTTAGTTTCGTGGAATGACGGCTCTGGATTCATGTGCAAGTGGCGGCGGATGTCCACCATCTCTGGGTAGGCGTTATCAAGCTCAGCAAATATCTTCTCAATCATTGGATCATATCCTTCCTAATTTTCTGCATTTTCTCTAGTTTAACATAGCAAAAAACAGAACGGGGAAGCCCCGTCCTGTCAGTAAGTGAAATTGAGATAAGAAGCGACGAAATAAATAATGATAACCAAAATGGACGGTAGGCTATACGCCCAGGTAGAAGTGGTCTTTGGTCTGTAGAGCGAGAACATGATCAATACGCTCATGATGAGCACGGCAGTGGCAATAATGAAATTGGCACCTGATACTTCAGCAAGAATCGACCCCTCTACGTAAATCGGGTCTGACAATGCCAAGATGACCATGTTGAAGATATTGCTTCCGAGGACAGCACCGACTGCCATATTGACATTCGACAGGCGGAGCGCGACGAACACAGAAATTGCTTCAGGCAGGGAAGTGGCCGCGGCCACCAGGAAACTGCCGACAAAGCTGGAACCGATTCCTGTCACGACCGCAATTTCATCACCCGTGATGGACAGGGCAGTCCCTGCTGCCATGATGACTAAAGCCACAATCGCGAAACGGATGCCTGCGTGTTTCGGCGATAAATGGGCGCTCGGGTTTTTCGGCGCTTTGGCATCGACCGGCTCATCATCCATATCGATCGTATCCAAGTTCGGCAATTTATTGATGATCAACATCCCGACTATATAGGTGATGCCGATCGCCAGCGAATCAAGGCCGATCCCGAGGAATGTGATATCAGTACGCAGCCATAATGCCAAGAGCAATAGCACGGTCAGGAAGATGCCGAGCAGAGAAGAATAGGTATGGTCCTTAGATGCCCGCTCGAGCATGCGGCGTCGGTTCAACAGCAAATCGAATCCGGCTAAAATAAATAAATTGAACAAGTTCGAACCAATCATATTGCCGACTGCGATATCGGCATTGCCGATCGCAGCTGCCGAGAAGCTTGTGGAGATTTCTGGGAGACTGGTGGCACCAGCAAGCAGGAGCGTACCGACCATCATGCCGCCCATCGCTGATTTTTCACTGATGACGTCCGCATACTGGGACAGTTTAATGGCAGCGAACACGGTGACTGCCGCAGCCAGCAGAAAATAAATAAATACCAATTGTTGTTCCTCCTAAATGGGTTTCTTCTATATACACAGTAAAACAGCCGGACTAGCCGGCTGTTGATCACGCATCTTCTTCGGGTTTCGCTTTATACATGGTAACGTAAGAAGAACCGGAGAAGATATTGGCGCGCGGTTTTTCCGCTTCTTCCTGTGGTTTTTCGGAATGTGCTTTGGCAAAAGCTTGTGATTCTTTCCATTTCTCATAGAATGCCGGTGATTCCCATTCGGTCAAGACGACATACGTGTCGGAATCGAGCGGCCGCAAGACGCGGAAAGCGACATATCCGGGCTCGTTTTCAATCGCGCCGGCACGGTTCTTGAAGCGGTGCTCAAAAACAGGCCGCCCTTCGTCGGCAACCGGGATATTGTTCATGACGAAAAATCCTTTTTCGCGGAACTCGCCCGTGCCATCGACCACTTCAAAGCGGCGAGGAGTTTGGAAAATGGATTTCCCTTCGGTCTCGTGCAATAGCAAAGTCGTGTTTTCGCCTTGCATCAGCACCATTGTTTCATCCGCATGCTTTTCACGCATTTTTTTCATAAATTCGTAAGTTCCTGTCGTCATATAAATATTCATTGAAAAAGCCTCCTAATCATCGGGATACATTTTGAATTGCTACCTCACTTTTCCCTAAAATACGGCGCTTGAAACAGATGGTGTCAAATCGGTGAAGGGAATCGGGTCTAATTTATGACAATTGCCGCCGGATTCTATACAATAAGGGGCGGAGAGTCTATAGTATAGACGGATAATGAAGGATAAACTATAGCCGCAAAGACTGAAGGGATGACTAATTCATGACTTTTAATGATACGTACCTGCGCGCAGCGCGTGGAGAGAAGACCGATCATGTACCGGTATGGTATATGCGCCAGGCTGGGCGTTCACAGCCAGAATACCGCAAGATCAAAGAGAAATATTCGTTGGAAGAAATCACGCATCAGCCGGAACTTTGCGCTTACGTCACGAAGCTGCCGGTCGACCAATATGACGTCGACGCAGCGATTCTTTACAAAGATATCGTGACACCGCTTCCAGCCATTGGGGTGGACGTCAAGATCAAAGGCGGCGTCGGGCCGGTCATCAGCAATCCGATCCGCACAAAAGCGGACATCGACCGCCTCGGTGAAATCAATCCTGAGCAGGATGTCGACTACGTGCTGAAGACAATCAAGATTTTGACTGAAGAGCAATTGAACGTGCCGCTCATCGGTTTTTCCGGCGCGCCGTTCACGCTCGCGAGCTATATGATCGAAGGCGGCCCATCGAAGAGCTATAACAAAACGAAAGCGATGATGGTATCAGAACCGGAAATGTGGTTTGCGCTCATGGACAAACTGGCCGACACGATCATCCCTTACGTAAAGGCACAGATCCATGCCGGTGCAAAAGCGATCCAGATTTTCGACTCATGGGTCGGCGCATTGAATGTGGAAGATTACCGCATTTTCATCAAACCGGTCATGGACCGCATCTTCAAAGAAATTGGCGAAGAAGGCGTGCCGATGACGATTTTTGGCGTCGGTGCAAGCCACCTGGCGAATGAATGGCATGACCTGCCGGTAGATGTGGTAGGACTGGATTGGCGTTTGCCGATCACCGAAGCACGTGAAAGAGGCTTGACGAAAGCCTTGATGGGCAACTTCGACCCGTCTTATTTGCTGGCGGATTGGTCTGTCATCGAAGAACGCACGAAAAGAATCCTGGATATGGGCATGCAAAATGATGGCTATATCTTTAACCTTGGACACGGGGTCTTCCCAGAAGTGCAGCCGGACACGCTGAAGCGTCTGACGGCATTTGTCCATGAATACAGTGCAGCTTATAAACAACAGAACTAACAAACTTTTGACGAGGTGATTGTGATGAAAAAGACAATGGGATTATTGGTAATGGCGTATGGTACGCCGTATTCTGAAGATGACATCGAGCGCTACTACACGCATATTCGCCGCGGCCGCAAGCCGAGCGAAGAAGCGTTGCAGGATTTGAAAGACCGCTACAAAGCGATCGGCGGCATTTCACCGCTGGCTAGAATTACAGAAGACCAAGCGAATGGCTTGTGTGACCGTTTGAACGAATTGCAGGATGACATCGAGTTCAAAATGTATCTCGGCTTGAAGCATATCGAGCCATTCGTGGAAGACGGCGTGGAAGAGATGAAAAAAGACGGCATCGAAGAAGCGATTTCAATCGTTCTTGCGCCGCATTTCTCGACATTCTCCGTTAAATCCTATAACGGCCGTGCAAAAGAAACAGCCGATAAACTCGGCATCAAGCTGACTTCAGTGGAAAGCTGGTACACAGAGCCGAAATTCATCCAATTCTGGAGCGAGAAAGTAAGCGCGGCATTTGCTGAAATGTCAGAACAAGAACGCGCGAAATCCTGCCTGATCGTCTCTGCGCATTCCCTGCCGGAGAAAATCATCGCAAATGGCGATCCGTACCCAGACCAATTGAAAGAAACAGCGGACTTGATCGCCGAAGCGGCGGGCGTTGAAAACTATGAAATCGGCTGGCAAAGTGCTGGGCAGACGCCAGAGCCATGGATCGGGCCAGACGTCCAGGATTTGACGCGCGAGTTGCACGAAGAAAAAGGCTATAACTCATTCGTCTACACGCCAGTAGGTTTCATTACAGACCATTTGGAAGTCTTGTACGATAATGACTACGAATGTAAAGTCGTCTGTGATGAAATCGGCGCAACATACCGCCGTCCGGAAATGCCGAACGTCGACCCATTGTTTATCGATGGAATGGCCAATGTCGTCTTGAATAAATTAAACGAAAACTAATCCTGTCGAAATCGTCTAGGATGCAAGCTTTCAAGCTATAAACCGTTATTAAAACGCCGCTCGGCAGTTAACTGCGGCGGCGTTTTATCAATGAATGGGCAGAAATTGCGGCTAGTGGGCGCAATATGCGCCCGCTGCGAGGAGGAAATCACATGAAAAAGTGGATCGCTCTGATGCTGGTATTGCTGTTGGCAGCATGTGGCGAAGAAGATTCATCGGCTGG
The DNA here is from genome assembly GCF_001465795.2 of Planococcus rifietoensis. Taxonomy (NCBI): domain Bacteria; kingdom Bacillati; phylum Bacillota; class Bacilli; order Caryophanales; family Caryophanaceae; genus Planococcus; species Planococcus rifietoensis. Next base: position 822,655 of record NZ_CP013659.2, read on the forward strand.
TGCGGGAGAATTGCCGCAGGAAGTGGAAGTCGAATTCAATACACAAGAAACCGCCGACCCTGGCGAAGAAATGTTGCTATCGGCCACTGTCACGCAAGGCACAGAGGCGGTAGAAGATGCGGATGAAGTGGTCTTTGAAGTATGGCAATCGGGAGCTCGTGACAATAGCGAGATGCTAGAGGCAAGCCATACGCAAGACGGGGTTTACGAATATGCATGGACGGCAGGAGAAGAAGGGCTGTATTTCATCCAAGCCCATACAACGGCCCGTCGCATGCACGTTATGCCGAAAATGGAATTGACGATAGGCAATCCGGACCCTGAAACGATTGTGCCTGATGATAGCGAAGATGCAGATGCCATGGAAAAGATGGGTCATTGATTCTTCAGTCTTCGCTGCTGTTGCACAACAGTTGGAAGGTAACGCATAAAAAAACGGCCGGAGAATTTCTCCGGCCGTTTTGTCTGTTTAGATTTCGTTACAGGTCTGGCAGTGATTGCCGTAGCACTCGTGCTGCTCTTCGATTTTCTCTCCGCAAGTGGCACACTGTTTCGGGGGCAAGTTCTTGAAGAATTCGACTACGTTCTCAATCATTTCTACCAGCTCCTTTTTGTTATAGTACTGTAAGTGATAAACACAGTGTATTATAACAGTTTAGATCCGTCAACCCTCAACCGTGATTATTTTTAAAAATTCCGTTAAAATAAAGTCAGTCAACAGTAAAAAAGGAGAGAGATCATGTATTTCGTAGATAATAAAGGCATCACAGATCCACGCATCAACCTGGCCATCGAGGAGTATTTATTGAAAACGATGGATGTCGACCAGAATCCATTCCTGCTGTTCTATATCAACGAACCATCCATCATTATCGGAAAAAACCAGAACACAGCAGAAGAAATTAATACCGACTATGTCGATTCGAACGGCATTCATGTTGTGCGCCGGCTTTCAGGCGGTGGGGCCGTGTATCATGACCATGGCAATTTGAACTTTAGTTTTATCACGAAAGATGACGGCAATAGTTTCCGTGATTTCCGCAAGTTCACAGAACCGGTCGTCAAAGCCTTGCAAGATATGGGCGTCAATGCCGAGCTTTCAGGGCGCAACGACCTCCTCGCTGAAGGGCGCAAGATTTCCGGCAATGCCCAGTTTGCGACAAGAGGGCGCATGTTCAGCCACGGCACGCTGTTATTCGATACGAAGATGGATGAAGTCGTGTCGGCTTTGAAGGTCAATAAAGAAAAAATCGAGTCGAAAGGCATCAAATCGATCCGCAGCCGCGTGGCGAATATCTCGGAATTCCTCGATCAGGAAATGTCTGTGGAACAATTCCGTGAAGCTGTGCTGCATTCGATTTTTGCCGGTGAAGAAAATGTCCGTTTCTGGGAACTCACCGATGAAGACTGGGACAATATCCATGAATTGTCAAAAGAACGCTATGCTAATTGGGACTGGAACTACGGCAAATCGCCGAAGTTCAATATCAAGCAATCCCACCGCTTCCCGGTCGGCGGCATCGATGTCCGCCTGCAAGTGGAAAAAGGCATCGTGCAGGAAGCGCATATTTACGGCGATTTCTTCGGGGTCGGCGATGTATCGGAAATCGAACAGGCGATTACCGGCGTGAAATACGAACGCGTCGCGCTGGCTGAAGCGATCGAAGGCATCGACATCCCGAAATTGCTCGGAGGGATCACGACAGAAGATTTCCTCAAGTTGATTTATTAAGATTTTCTGTGGAGCCTGCTTTCGAGCAGGCTCTTTTGTTAGAATAGAAGGAAACGGGAGGGGGAGTGAATATGGGTGAACAGCGGATATTCATTGTCGAGGATGATACGAAGATCGCTTCGCTATTGTCGGATACATTGCGCAAATATCATTACCAAGTGGAAACGGCGAAAGACTTTGACCGCATCTTGGAGGAATTCGCTGCGTTCGACCCCCATTTGATTCTTTTGGATATCAATTTGCCTTCTTATGATGGGTATTACTGGTGCCGGCAGTTGAGACAGCAGACAACTTGCCCGATCCTGTTCATCTCCGCCAGGTCAGGGGAAATGGACCAGGTATTTGCGCTTGAAAACGGCGGCGATGATTTCATTACGAAACCTTTCCATTATGAAATCGTCCTTGCAAAAATAAGAAGCCATTTAAGAAGGGCTTATGGGGAATATGCACCGAAACAAGAAGAGCGCACGGTTCGTGCAGGGCGGCTCGTGTTATATATGGAGCGGCTGGAATTGCATTGCCGGGAAACGGAAATCCCGCTCCAGAAAAAAGAAAGCACTATTTTAGAACTGTTGATTGCCGCGTATCCGAAAGTGGTAACGCGTGAACAATTGCTAGAGGAGCTATGGGATGACCAGGCGTTCGTCGATGAAAACACATTGAATGTCAATATGGCCCGCGTGCGCAAGAAATTGACGGATTATGACATCCAGAGTTTCATTGAAACGGTGCGCGGCGCCGGCTATCGGCTGATCCTTGGCAGGGAGGAGCAATGATGCTGCGGTTATTCCTGCGTGAACATGCCGCATTTATCGTCTTCCAGTTCCTGCTCGTCGGGTTCATCCTCATGCTTTACTGGCTCGATGGATTCCGCAATACGGACACGGCCATCTATTCCTTCATCATCAGCTTATTGCTATTGGCCAGTTTTCTCGGCGTCCGCTTTGCGATGCGCTACCGTTATTACGAGCGCCTCCTCAGCGATCCGCCGAATATGGAGCATGCTTTGCAGCGCGAAGGGCGTTCGCCGGAAACGGTGCAAACAGAATTGTATATGCAAAAACTATACCGCTTGTATCAATACGAAGTGCAATCGCTTTATGCGGGGCAGACCCGCCATTTGCAATTCATCAATCAATGGGTTCACCAGATGAAGACGCCGCTATCCGTCATGCATCTGCTATTGCAGGAACCGGAAGAACTGGATAAGGCGAGCATCCGGGAAGAAGTAGACCGTCTGCGCGCAGGGCTCGACACAGTATTGATGAACGCCCGTCTCGATACATTCGAGCAGGATATGCAAATCGAGCAAGCGTCGCTGCGCGGCATGGTATCCGAAATGGTGACGGAAAACAAGCGCCTGTTCATCTCGCGCCGTGTCTATCCGGAAATCGACATCGAAGAACGCTACCAAGTGGCGACAGACCGCAAATGGATGAAATTCATTATCGGCCAATTGCTGACGAATGCGGTGAAATACACATTTGAAGAAAACAAGAAACTGTATATCCGGGCCAGCTGTCTAGAAGGCACCATTACCTTGTCCGTGCAGGATGAAGGCATCGGGATCCCGCCATCGGATTTGCCGCGCGTTACGAAAGCCTTCTTTACGGGAGAGAACGGGCGCCTGAGCGGCGAGTCGACCGGGATGGGGCTGTATCTGGCACAGGAAGTATGCAATCGGCTCGGGCATGAGCTGGAAATCACTTCATCGAAAGGCCAAGGGACGACCGTATCGATTGTCTTTCCTTATCAGGAACAGAATGTAGGGGGATCAACATGACAGTAGTAAAAATTGATGAAGTGACCAAAGTCTATGAAGGAAAAGTGACGCATCGCGCGTTGAACCAATTAAGTTTCGAAGTGGAAAAAGGGGAATTTTTAGCAGTGATGGGCCCTTCCGGAAGCGGCAAGACGACGCTATTGAACTTGATTTCAACAATCGATTCATTGACTTCTGGCACCATCCTCATCAATGGCATCAATCCGCATTCGTTGGATAAAGATGAGCTGCCGCTGTTTCGGCGTCGCCAGCTAGGGTTTGTGTTCCAGGATTTCAATTTGCTGCAGATGCTGACTGTAGAAGAAAATTTGGTGCTGCCGCTGACGCTTGACGGCATGCCGATCAAAGAAATGGAGAGCCGCGTCCAGGAATTGGCGGCACGGCTTCATTTGCAGCCATTTCTCCATAAGAAGCCGAATGAAATTTCGGGCGGGGAAGCGCAGCGTACAGCAATCGGCCGCGCGCTCATCCACCGCCCGGCGCTCATACTTGCGGACGAACCGACCGGCAATCTCGATTCGAAAGCTTCGAAAGATGTGCTCGAGTTATTGAGCGGCTTGAGCCGTGAGGAAGGGACGACGATCATCATGGTGACGCACGACCCGATCGCAGCGAGCTATTGCGACCGTGTGCTGTTCATCAAAGACGGCGAATTCTTCAATGAAATTTACGGGGATGACCGCCGCCAAACCTTCTATCAAAAGATTCTCAACGTGTTATCTCTATTGGGAGGCTCCGTCAATGACCTTTCGCCAACTCGCCTTCCGTAACGTTTTCAGGAATTTGAGAAGCTACGCAGCCTTCCTATTGGCCAGCGTCTTTTCGGTCATGGTGTTCTTCATCTATTCGATGTTCATCTTCCACCCGTTATTCGAAGAAGAAGGGTTCCGTGTATTGGCCGTGCGCGGCATGTTCATCGCGGAAATCGTGCTGTATATTTTCACGCTGTTTTTCCTGTTCTATTCCTTAAGCGCGTTTTTACAGGCGCGAACAAAAGAATTCGGCGTCTTGATGCATCTCGGCATGAGCAAAAAGCAGCTTAATAAATTGGTGTTTTTCGAGACAATGATTCTTGGCGGCCTGTCGACAGCGGCGGGGATCGTCTTCGGTTTCGCGTTCACGAAATTCTTTTTCATGATCGGCCGTGAAATCATGCAATTGGAAGAATTGCCGCTGTATTTCTCCTGGAAGCCGTTTGTGCTGACCATCGGCGCATTTGCCAGTTTGTTCATCATCATCTCGCTCATCAGCGTGTCCTTTATCCGCACAAAACGCGTCGTCGATTTGCTGGAAGGTTTCTGGAAAACCGAAGACGAAGCGGCGTATTCTCCAGCTTTATCGGCATTCGGATTGGCGCTTTTGGGCATTGCGTATTTTTTGGCGGCGACAGTGTCCGACCGCACCGTTTACATCATGGTGTTCATCGTCCCGCCACTCGCGACGATTGGCACGTATTTGTTTTTCACGCACTCAATCCATACCTTCCTTCAATTGTATAAGAAGCGCCGCAGCATCTATTGGCATAAAACACGCCTTGTGTCGCTTGCCGAAGCGGCGGTTAAGTTAAAAGACAGCGCGCAAATGTTCTTTATCGTGACCATCGTCTCGACCGTCGCCTTCCTGACGGTCGGGACGCTTGCCTCGTTCACTTCCTACACTGCGGAGTTCCGGCAAAGCAATCCGCTCGGGTTGATCTATGTTTCTTTTGAAGGCAATGCACTCGAACAGCAGCAATTGGACCAGCTGAAGCGAGAGCTTGAACAACAGCAGCTTGCTTACACGCTCGTGCCTTTGGAAGTGAAGCGTCAGACATCGAGCGCAAGTGGCAATGACGTCGACATCATGTCCTTGACCCAGTTCAACCGACTGGCCGAAGCTCTCGGTCACGAACCGGCACGGCTTCAAGCCGGCGAAGCAATGTTTGTTCCGTTTTCACAGGAGTCACTCCGTGAACTGCAGAAAAGTTATGCGGAGACGGAACTGTTGGAAAGCGGGGTGGAGCTGACGATCGACCAGACCTACCCGCAAGTGCTGTTTCCGGCGCATACCTTGAATGCCAATACGATCATCATGAACAATGAAGATTTCGGGGAAGTCGATGAACCGTTAATGGGCTACCCACAAGGCGCATCGGATTTCCGCTATTATGCCTTCCATGTGCCGGATTGGACAGAGACCGTGGCAATCGGCGAAAACGTCCGCTACCCGATTAGCGAGGCAATGCTCAGCGGCAATTTTGCCGGCCTCAATTATTATTTTGAGAATCCGGGTTACGAATACCGCTGGTTCAAATCTTCCTTTGCGCTGCTATTGTTCATCGGCTTGATGGTGGCCGCGGTGTTCCTGCTGGCAGCCGGAAGCTTCATTTACTTTAAATTGTATACCGGGCTCGAACGCGACCGCAGGCAGTACCAGTTGATGGTGCGTCTCGGGATGACGGAGCGGGAACTTGGCAAAATCGTCAACCGCCAGCTCGTGCCGCTGTTTTTCCTGCCTTGGGCGCTCGCGCTTCTTCACAGTGCTTTTGCATTCATTTCGCTTCAAGTGGTGTGGGATGAGTTTGCAGAGCTGTCAATTTTGTCTGAGATGTCGATTGTGCTTGGCGGTTTTACGCTTATGCAGATTCTCTATTTCTTCTTGATCCGCTGGCGCTATATTGCCCATTTAAAAGCATATTGACCTAAACGAACCGCCGGAATCATTCCGGCGGTTTTTTGCTGGGGATTTTTGGCGGGCAGTTGTATTGTCTGAAGATTTATTTTATAATGAAAAAAGTAAATATGAATGAGTATTCATTCAATAGAAAGAGGGATATTCAATGAATTTGGGAGAACGTGTTCACGAAATTGCACAACAGGAAGCTGGAAGAATTGCCTATACGTTCATGGGCAAAGACACGACTTACGGTGAATTCGACCAATCGGTATCGAAATTCGCTGGTGCGTTGCAAGATCTCGGCGTGGAAAAAGGGGACCACGTCGCATTTCTTTTGAGCAACACCCCGCATTTTCTCATTTCGCTTTATGCGACGTTGCGCCTGGGCGCCACAGCTGTTCCGGTCAACCCGATCTATAGCCCAGATGAAATCGCTTACATCGTCAACAATAGCGATGCAAAAGTGGTCATCGCGCTGGACGCTTTGCTGCCGCTCGTTGAAAAAGCGCACCAGGCCTTGCCTGCAGTGGAAACATACGTCATTTGTGAGACCGACCCATCGACTGCTGAAAAAATGGCACAGCTGCCGGAAGCAGTCAAAGGAAAGGTCCGTTCATTCACACAGCTTCTTACAACTTCCAATGCATTTGGTGGAACAGCTGATATTTCACAAGATGACAACGCCGTCATTCTTTATACGTCTGGGACGACCGGCAAGCCAAAAGGCGCTATGCTGACACACGGCAATCTCTATTCCAATGCACAGGATGTTGCGGAGTATCTGCAAATCACGCCGGATGACCGCGTCGTGGCGACGTTGCCTGTGTTCCATGTGTTCGCCTTGACCGTCGTCGTCAATGCTCCGTTACTACAAGGGGCAACGATTGTCCTCGTGCCGCGCTTCACGCCGCAGGACGTTTTCGCTGCGACAAAAGCGACAAAAGCAACCGTTTTCGCCGGTGTTCCGACGATGTTCAATTTCATGTACCAACTTCCCGATGTGGATCCGTCCGATTTCGCTTCTGTACGTTTGGCGATTTCCGGCGGATCCGCGATGCCTGTCGCGTTGCTGCATAATTTCGAAGACAAATTCAATGTGCGGATCTCGGAAGGCTACGGCTTGTCTGAAGCTTCGCCTGTCACGTGTTTCAACCCAATTGATCGCGAGCGCAAAGCCGGGTCGATCGGCACATCGATCACCAATGTCGAGAACAAAGTCGTCAATGAACTCGGCGATGAAGTGCCGGTCGGGGAAGTGGGCGAGTTGATCGTTCGCGGTCCGAACGTCATGAAAGGCTATTACAAAATGCCGGAAGAAACCCAAGCAGCGATCAAGGACGATTGGCTTTATACGGGGGATCTGGCGAAAGTCGATGAGGAAGGTTATTTCTACATCGTCGACCGCAAGAAAGACATGATCATTGTCGGCGGCTATAATGTCTATCCGCGTGAAGTGGAAGAAGTATTATTCGCCCATCCGGCAATTGTCGAAGCAGCGGTGGTCGGCTTGCCGGATGCCGATTTCGGCGAGTCGGTCAATGCTTATGTGGTGTTGAAAGATGACTCGGTTTCCATCGAGGAGCTGCAAGAATATTGTGCGGAGCATTTAGCGAAATACAAGGTACCGCGACATATGGAAATTCTCAATGAATTGCCGAAAAACACGACCGGCAAAATCCTGCGCCGTTCGCTGAAAGACCAGGCTGTTAAAAAATAACCGTGCACCGCTTTCCGCTTCTGTCGGGAAGCGGTTTTTATATGTAGAAATCCGCTAGACAGGTTTTCAAAGAGCTTTCATTGAAAAGACAGACAATTATCGATATAGTGAAAGGGCAACTGTTACGACAAACGAAATATATATCCAGGAGGCTGAGCGTGTGTCGAAAAAAGCTGTTGAAATAGAAGATTTACTCGCATTAGTGTCCGTGACCGACCCGAAGGTTTCACCCGACGGGAAGCGGGCAGTATTCGTTCAAACAAAAATGGACGAAGAAGATAATACATATCATTCGCATGTGCACCATATCTCGCTGGAAACCGGCGAGTCGATTCCTTGGACTTACGGAAAAAACCGCAACAGCCAACCGGCTTGGTCAGCAGACGGCCGCCATATCGCTTTTCTATCCGACCGCAGCGACAAGAATCAAGTATACGTCCTGCCGGCAGGAGGCGGGGAAGCGCGCGCTGTGACGGATTTTGAAAAAGGGGTAAGCAGTTTCCGCTGGTCGCCTTGCAATAAGAAAATCTGGGTCAATGCGCTGGTGCAGGACGGCAAAACCTTCACGGATCGAGAACCGGAACAAGAAGAGGACAAGAAAAAGCCTGAACCTTACCGCACGACGGTCATGAAATACAAAATGGACGGCAACGGGCTGGTCAAGCAGGACTACCACCGCCAGATAGGCTCTGTGGACCTGGAAACAGGAACGGTGGAGCAGTTGACGGAAGGGGCTTATCACTTCGGCTTGGAAGCCGTTTCCCATGACGGCACGAAACTAGTGTATGGATCTGCCAAAGAAGAAATTCAGGATTTCATTTTCCGCCAGTCGCTCTACATGCGCGATCTGGAAACGGGAGAAGAAACGGCTATCATCGAACAAGACGGATACTACGGGAGCGCCGCATTTTCCTTCGACGATGCACGCTTGGCGTTTGTCGGACATTCACGTGCATACGAAAATGCCACGCAAGCCGAACTGTATGTATACGATGTGGCAAACCAAACGACGCAGTGCCTGACAGAAGGCATCGACGCACCGATCGGCGATTATGTCGTCGCTGACCATCAGCAAGGGGCGCAGGCACCAGGCGTCGTCTGGACACAAGATGACCATTTATATTTTCAAGTGTCTACAGATGGCGATGTGCGCCTGTATTTCGCTTCGCTTGACGGCGCGGTGTATCCGGCTTCCCCCGAAGATGAGCATGTCTACGGCTACGACATCGCTAGAGACGGCAGCTTTGCGCTGGCCGCGATCAGCGACCCGGTATCTCCCGGCGAGCTCTACAAACTCGCCATTTCTACAGGAGAGCGCGAGGCACTGACTTTCTGCAATTCACACTACCTAGAACAAACGGAATTGATTGCACCGGAAATCGTTTCGCATACAACGGAAGACGGCTTTGAAGTACATGGCTGGCTCATGAAGCCCCGTGGATTCGAACCGGGCGGAAAATATCCGCTCGTCGTCAATATCCACGGTGGGCCGCATGCCATGTACGCCAATACATTCGTCCATGAAATGCAGGTGCTTGCAGCAAACGGCTACGGCGTCCTGTATGTCAACCCACGAGGCAGCCACGGCTACGGCCAACGCTTTGTCGATGCCGTGCGTGGCGACTACGGCGGCGGCGACTACCGGGATATCATGGGGGCACTCGACAATGTTCTCGCAGAAAATGACTGGGTGGATACAGAGCGGCTCGGCGTGACCGGCGGCAGCTATGGCGGATTCATGACCAACTGGATCGTCTCGCATGACCAGCGCTTTAAAGCGGCTGTAACCCAGCGCTCGATCTGCAACTGGATTTCCTTTTTCGGCGTTTCAGACATCGGCTATTATTTCAGCGAATGGCAACATGGAGCCGCCATGGACAATGTCGACAAGCTGTGGGAGCATTCCCCGCTGAAATATGCGAAAGACATCCACACGCCACTGCTCATTTTGCATTCGGAAAACGACCATCGCTGCCCGATCGAGCAAGCGGAGCAATTATTCATCATCTTGAAGAGCATGCATAAGGAAACGGAGTTCGTCCGATTCCCGGAAGCCGACCATAATTTATCGCGTACCGGCAAACCGAATTTGCGTTTTGCGCGTTTGCAGGAGATTGTCGGCTGGATGAAGCGACTGTAAATATGTAAAAAAGCCAGGCGGAGCAATTGCTCCGCCTGGCTTTTTTGGTTAACGACCCTTGAATTCCGGCTTGCGTTTCTCGCCGAACGCGAGCAGCGCCTCGACGCGGTCTTCTGTCGGAATGGTGATTTCGTATGCTTTTCGTTCGATTTGAAGCCCTGTCTGCATATCAGCGTTCATACCGTTTTTGATGGCGAATTTGGCCTGCTGCAATGCGATCGGCCCGTTCGCAAGGATCGAATCCGCAAATTCGCCTGTCACTTGCGCCAAGTCATCGCCCCCAGCGAGGCGGGTGACGAGGCCGTAATCAAGCGCCTCTGGCGATTTCAAGCGGCGCGCAGTCAAAATCAGTTCCATCGCTTTCGCTTCGCCGATCAATCTCGGCAGGCGCTGCGTGCCGCCGGCGCCCGGGATGATCGCGAGGCTCGTTTCGGTCAATCCGAGCAATGTATCATCCGTCACGATGCGGAAATCACACGCTAAGGCGAGCTCCATGCCGCCGCCGAATGCGTAGCCATTGATCATGGCGATTGTCGGCTGCGGCAAGTTTTCGATGGTCGTGAACACTTCGCCGATTTTGTATATATTGCGCTTAACTTGCTCTTGCGTCAAGGTCTTGCGTTCTTTCAAGTCCGCTCCGACGCTGAACGCCTTATCGCCGGCGCCGGTAAAGACGACAACCCGGATATCCGGGTTGATGCGGATTGCTTCTGCCACTTGGCCAAGTTCGGCGAGCATATCGTAATTGAATGCGTTCATCGCATCCGGCCGGTTCAATGTGATGAACGCCAAATTTCCTTTTTGTTCATAATGAATTGTGTCCATATCCATCCCCCTTTAATAATCCATCCGTTAAAAACATACCACTTTTTGGACTAATCTGTCACCAAACTCTATAATGGGAACAACAGGGGGGAGCTCATTCATGAACCAGGTTACATATCTCCGTATTTACCGCATCGTTTCCATGGCGATCCGATTTTATGTGCAAGTGGCGCTTTTCCAAAGGCGCAATAGGGGCAAGTGGACTCCAGTCGTTGAACAGCGCTGGAATGAGCTCGTTACCCGCCAGGCAAAAGAATACAAGGAACTGGCGCTCAAGCTGGGCGGCTTAATGATCAAATTGGGCCAATTCCTGTCAACCCGTGCGGATATCATGCCGCCAAGCTTTTTGGCGGAACTCGAGGGCTTGACGGACCGTGTGCCGTCCGTGCCGCGAAAAGACATCATCGAAGTGCTCGAGCAGGAATGGAATGTCGAGCACGGCAATTATCTGGATGAATTATCGGACCAAGCAATCGCTTCGGCCTCCATCGGCGAAGTGTTCAAAGGCCGTTTGAAGAATGGTACCGAAGTCGCTGTCAAAGTTCAGCGCCCAGGAACCGACCGCATTATCCGGGCCGATTTCCAGGCGATGCGCATCGTCATCTGGCTCGCGAAGAAATTCACCCCGTTTACGAAACAAGTCGACTTCGACCAATTATACGTCGAGATGACCGAAACGATCGGCGCGGAACTGAACTTCGTCGGCGAACTTCAGAACGGTCGTGCTTTTGCGGACCGTTTCGCGGAAATGGACGGCGTCCACATCCCGGTATATTACGATGAATATACGACCCGCCGTGTGTTGGTGATGGAATGGATTGAAGGCGCCAGAATCACCGACATCAGTTTTATCGAAGAGCATGGACTCAACCGCCACGAAATTTCCGAGCGATTGTTCATCCTGTTCTTGGAGCAAGTGCTGTACGGCGGCCAGTTCCATGCCGACCCACATGGCGGCAATATCCTGTTGAAACCCGACGGCACCATTGTGTTGATCGATTTCGGCATGATCGGCACGATTTCCGAACGCGATTCGCAAGCGATTCTACTGATTGCGGAAGGCATCCTGTTCAAAAACTACGAACAAGTACTCGACGGTTTGGAAGATTTGCGATTCCTGTTGCCGAATGCAGACCGCGACTTACTAGCGGATGCTGTTGAGCGGCTCGTTGCTGCTTACGAATCGAACGAATTAATGCAAATGGACAGTTTTGTGGTCGAGCGGTTATTAAAAGACATGCAAAACATTGTCCGCACGCAGCCGGTGCAGCTGCCAGCGGAATTTGCCTTTTTTGGCCGTGCGACATCGATTTTCGTTGGCGTCTTGCATGTATTGGATCCTAAAGTTGATCTCTTCGCCCTTGCGCGTCCACGCGTACTAGAGTGGGCTTCGACCAAACGGGAAGGAAAAGGGATTTTTGGGAAAGAAGACGTCTTCCGTTGGATCCTTAATTCCACGGGGCCGGCACGGGCATTTCCGAAAAAGCTCATCAACTTCCTTGATGAACCAGAACGCATTCGCCATTACTTGGAGAATAAGGAAGGGCGGGAGCGGGAACACCAGCGCAACCTGCAGAGCCGGATGTTTGCCGGCATCTTCTCACTGCTGTCGTTTTCCGGGATTTCATTATCCGTCTGGTTCTGGCACGAACCGTTCCTATGGGTATCGTCGGTGTTTTTCGTCGGCTCCCTGTGGGCGTTCCGAGCCATCCGTTAAACAGAAAAATCGCCTTATCGAAATGCAGGTGTTGGGCCTGCATGCCGAAAAGGCGATTTTTTGTAGTGGATGGATTCTGCCCGGTCCTTCAGGCATAGAAAAACAATCGAAATCATCTTTTTTTAACTGGCGGCTCTTGCAATTTCCGGATTCCCGGTTAAAATGAAAATAAGAACACTTGTTCCTATTAGCTAGGGGGTGAGGAAATGCCCCTAATTTCAAGGGCGGAAATAGCCGTGTTTGAGAAGCGGGTGCAATTGCCGATGGTGCTCCTCATTTTGGAACGAGATCGCGAGTGGATCAGGAAAAGTCCTTTCAAGCTGAAAGCTCCTTACCTGGAATTATTGGATAGGGCGATCGAGCAGGCAAAAGGCGACCTGGCCGAAACCATCGAGTTGATGAGGGCCCATGGCATGAAGGTGAGGCGGGGAAGTAAAGACGGCAATTTCTCGGAATATGTATTTTGCCACGGCGGCTATGAAGACCATCGCCGCTATTTGAATATTCGTTTGAAAAATGCCGTTGAAGATCAATTGAGGTTTTACCTGACAGCGGCCGCTAAATCAATTTAATCCAGCGGCTGCTGGCTGCGAGGCGGAAACGCCCGTTTCGTCACATAATTCATCCGGTGGTTATGGACACGCTGTGCTTTTTTGAAATAGCGGCGCAAAGACCCGGTGAAGGAATGCTGGTTGCGAAGCGCGATAGGAGAGATATCCGCAGGGACGACGACGCCATTGCTAAGCGATACCAAACTGCCCCGTCCGCTATCATCCGCCGCAATCAAATCGATGGCATCGAAATTGAACCAGATGGAATCCTTGTTTTTCGGAGAGTGGGTTGGGAAGAAAATCAACGGGTTGCCGTAATACTCGCCGACGATGATCGGCGGCTTGTGTTTTACGCCAATCGCTTTTTGTGCGTAGAGCGTGGCGCTGGCGAGGGAGCCGCGATAGAATGAGCATGATTTCGCCACAATTTTATAGACCGATTCCTCCACCAGGAATTCGCTGCGGTCTTCGATGACCCGTGTCAGGAGCCGGTGGCCGTCCATATACGGGAGCAGCGCGTATGTATTGCTGCAAATTGTATAAGAGACGGGATATTGATTCTTCTTACCCATGAATATTTACCCCCTAAATTTACTTTACATACCTCATTATAATAAAAAATGGAAAATACACAATAAGTTTTTTTCGAAAAAATTATTTTTTCAATCTCGTTGTAATTTTCAAAAAACTCTTGCTTCTTTCTTGCGCTTTCGTGTATACTAATGAAAAGCATTCGGGGTGAAGAAGAATGGAAAACTATTATTCTTATGCTGACTTCATGAAAGCGATGGCTCAAACGAAAAAGATCACGGAAGCGGAAAAGCTGCTGAATGAGATCTACCTGGATCTGTTCTTGAAGCATGTTCACCGCGAACAGCAGGAAACGCAATTGCTGGCACTTATCGATGAGGCCCTGGATCATAACGACCGCAAATCTTTCGACACATATACTGCACAGCTGCAAGAGCTGAAGCGGGAAGAAGAATAACAGAACCGCCCGGAGAAACTCCGGGTGGTTTTTCTATGTCTTGATGACGGCAGCTGCGCTTCAGTGAAATCAAAAATCCCTCCTGTAAACAGCCGATAAGATGAATATACTTCAGAAAAAACATACGTTCGCTTTTTGTTAGGGGAATTTTAGGGCATATGTTAAAGTAGAAGTAGTGAAAAATACGGGAGGACATATCCATGAAAAAGGAATTTAACCTGCAAGCTCCTTATGAACCGGCGGGCGACCAACCGGAAGCCATCGCTCAATTAACGAAAGGCATCATCGACGGCAAAAGGTTCCAGACCTTGCTCGGTGCGACCGGGACGGGGAAAACCTATACGATGTCGAATGTCATTCAACAAGTGAAAAAACCGACATTGGTCATGGCCCACAACAAAACTTTGGCAGGTCAGCTCTATAGCGAGTTCAAGGAATTCTTTCCTGACAATGCCGTAGAATACTTCGTCAGCTATTACGATTATTATCAGCCTGAGGCATATGTGCCGCAATCTGATACATTCATAGAAAAAGATGCGAGCATCAATGATGAAATCGATAAATTGCGCCACTCAGCGACCAGTTCCTTGTTCGAACGCGACGACGTCATTGTCATCGCTTCCGTTTCCTGCATCTATGGCCTCGGTTCCCCGAAAGAATACCGGGAACTCGTCGTCTCGCTGCGCAAAGGGATGGAGATCGAACGCAACCAGCTGCTGCGCAAATTGGTCGACGTGCAATATGAACGCAACGACATCAATTTTATACGCGGAACATTTCGCGTACGCGGCGATGTGGTGGAAATCTTCCCGGCTTCGCGCGATGAGCGCTGCTTGCGCGTGGAGTTTTTTGGCGATGAAATCGACCGCATCCGTGAAGTCGATGCTTTGACAGGAGAAATTATCGGTGACCGCGAACACGTCGCTATTTTCCCGGCGTCCCACTTTGTTACGCGTGAAGACAAGATGGTCAGAGCCATTGAAAACATCGAAGCGGAACTAGAAGAACGCCTCAAGGAAATGCGTGCGGAAGATAAACTGCTCGAAGCGCAGCGGCTCGAACAGCGCACTCGCTACGATTTGGAAATGATGCGCGAGATGGGCTTCTGCTCAGGCATCGAAAACTATTCGCGCCATTTAACGCTGCGTCCAGCAGGCGCACAGCCTTATACATTGATTGATTACTTCCCGGATGATTTTCTGCTGGTCGTCGACGAAAGCCATGTCACTCTGCCGCAAGTCCGCGGCATGTTCAATGGTGACCAGGCGCGTAAAAAAGTATTGGTCGACCACGGCTTCCGTTTGCCGTCCGCCATGGATAACCGCCCGCTGACATTTGATGAGTTCGAGGAGCATATCGACCAGGCGGTGTTTGTTTCAGCGACGCCAGGCCCTTATGAACTCGAACATACACCGGAAATGGTGGAGCAGATCATCCGTCCGACGGGCTTGCTTGACCCGGAAATTGAAATCAGGCCGATCGAAGGTCAAATCGATGACCTTATGTACGAAATCCAGCAGCGTAAAGAGCGTGGGGAGCGTGTATTGGTCACGACCTTGACGAAGAAAATGTCGGAAGACTTGACGAATTACTTGAAAGAGGCAGGCGTCAAAGTCAATTACCTGCATTCCGAGATCAAGACGCTCGAGCGCATCGAGATCATCCGCGAGCTGCGGATGGGCGTATACGATGTGCTGGTCGGCATCAACTTGCTGCGGGAAGGGCTTGATATTCCTGAAGTTTCATTGGTGACCATACTCGATGCCGATAAAGAAGGCTTCTTGCGTTCGGAACGTTCCCTTATCCAGACGATGGGGCGTGCTGCCCGAAACGAGAACGGCCACGTTATCATGTATGCGGACCGGATCACGGATTCGATGCAGAAAGCGATCGATGAGACGACCCGCCGCCGCACCATTCAGGCGGCTTATAATGAAGAACACGGCATTACGCCGGTCACGATAAAGAAAAAAATCCGCGACGTCATCCGCGCAACAGAAGCGGCGGAAGAAGCGGAAGAATACGTCAGCAAAGCGGTCGAAGGCAAGAAACTCAAAAAAGAAGACCGCATGAAGCTTGTCACTTTGCTTGAGAAGGAAATGAAAGAAGCGGCGAAAGCGCTCGATTTCGAACGTGCCGCAGAACTGCGTGATACAGTGTTGGAATTGAAAGCGGAAGGATGATAGGACTTGAAAAACCAAGAGATACGCATACAAGGCGCGCGTGCCCATAATTTAAAAAACATCGACGTGACGATTCCCCGCGATAAGCTCGTCGTCATGACCGGTTTATCCGGTTCCGGGAAATCTTCCCTGGCGTTCGATACAATCTATGCGGAAGGCCAGCGCCGCTACGTCGAGTCCTTGTCGTCTTATGCACGGCAATTTCTTGGCCAAATGGATAAACCGGACGTCGATTTAATCGAAGGATTGTCTCCGGCGATTTCGATTGACCAAAAGACCACGAGCAAGAACCCGAGATCGACCGTAGCGACCGTGACGGAAATCTACGATTATATCCGGCTCATGTATGCGCGGATCGGCAAGCCGATCTGCCCAAACCACGGCATTGAAATTTCTTCCCAAACGGTGGAGCAGATGGTCGACCGCTTGGTTGAATATCCGGAGAAGACGCGCATGCAAGTGTTGGCGCCGCTCGTATCAGGACGTAAAGGCACACATGTGAAACTGCTCGAAGATATTAAGAAACAAGGTTATGTACGGGTCCGCATCAATGGCGAACTCATCGATTTAGACGATAATATTTCGCTCGATAAAAACAAAAAGCATTCCATTGAAGTGGTCATCGACCGTGTCATCATGAAAGATGGAATCGCCCCACGCTTGAGCGACTCGCTGGAGTCTGCGTTGCGTCTTGGGGAAGGGCGTGTGCTGGTGGACGTCATGGACGAAGAGGAATTGCTGTTCAGCGAACACCATGCCTGCCCAATTTGCGGATTCTCCATCGGTGAATTGGAGCCGCGCATGTTTTCATTCAACTCGCCATTCGGGGCATGCCCTGAATGCGACGGCCTTGGCATGAAACTGGAAGTCGACCCTGAACTGGTCATTCCGGATTGGGATGTCAGCCTCGCAGACCATGCCATCGCCCCGTGGCGCCCGACGAGTTCCCAATATTACCCGCAATTGCTGCAGGCAGTATGCGGCCATTTTGGAATTGAAATGGACGTGCCGATGAAAGAGTTGCCTGAAGAACAGGTGAACATCATCTTGCATGGTTCCGATAACGAAAAAATCCGTTTCCGCTATGAAAATGATTACGGCAAAATCCGCGACAGCCATATTTTCTTTGAAGGCGTACTCGCGAATGTCGACCGCCGCTACCGGGAAACCAGTTCCGACTATATTCGGGACATGATGGAAAAATTCATGGGCCAGCAGCCATGCCCGACATGTTCAGGCTACCGGTTGAAACCGGAGTCATTGGCTGTCAAAGTCAATGACCTGCACATCGGTCAAGTTGTTGAATATTCGATTACGGAAGCGCAAGCATTTTTCGACAGCTTGACGCTATCGGAGAAAGACCGCCAGATTGCTACTATGATCCTCCGCGAAATTCAAGAGCGTGTCGGTTTCTTGATCAATGTAGGGCTCGATTATCTGACATTGAACCGCGCATCGGGCACATTGTCAGGCGGCGAAGCACAGCGCATCCGCCTGGCAACGCAAATCGGGTCACGGCTGACAGGCGTTCTTTATATTCTCGATGAACCTTCAATCGGCCTTCATCAACGCGATAACGACCGATTGATCAGCACATTGAAAAATATGCGCGATATCGGCAATACGCTGATTGTCGTGGAACACGATGAAGACACGATGATGGCGGCGGATTACCTCATCGATGTCGGCCCTGGGGCTGGCGTACACGGCGGCGAGATCATTGCAGCCGGCGCACCCGGAAAAGTGATGAAAAACAAGAAGTCGCTGACCGGCCAGTATTTGAGCGGCAAGAAGTTTATTCCACTGCCGGCTGAACGCAGACAGCCAAACGAACGGAAGATTTCAATCCGCGGCGCCTCTGCGAATAACTTGAAAAATGTCGATGTCGACATCCCAATCGGGTTGTTCACGGCGGTCACTGGAGTTTCGGGGTCTGGGAAAAGTACCTTGATCAACGAGATCCTCTACAAGTCACTGGCCCATAAACTGAACCGGGCACGGGTCAAGCCCGGCCAGCATAAATCGGTAGAAGGCATCGAGGAACTGGAAAAAGTCATCGATATCGACCAATCACCGATCGGGCGCACGCCGCGTTCCAACCCGGCGACCTATACAGGCGTATTCGATGATATCCGGGATGTTTACGCGACGACCAATGAAGCGAAAGTGCGCGGCTATAAAAAAGGGCGTTTCAGCTTCAACGTCAAAGGCGGGCGCTGTGAAGCCTGCCGCGGCGACGGCATTATCAAAATCGAAATGCATTTCCTGCCGGACGTTTACGTACCGTGTGAAATCTGCCACGGCAAGCGCTACAACCGTGAAACGCTGGAAGTGAAATACAAAGATAAAAACATTGCAGACGTGTTGGAAATGACAGTCGAAGATGCATATGCATTCTTCGAAAATATCCCGAAAATCAACCGTAAATTGAAAACCATCGTTGATGTCGGGCTCGGCTATGTAACGCTCGGACAGCCGGCGACTACATTGTCCGGCGGTGAAGCACAGCGTGTCAAATTAGCTTCGGAGTTGCATAAACGCTCCAATGGCAAGTCGTTCTATATCTTGGACGAACCGACGACCGGGCTCCATGCCGATGATATTTCACGTTTATTGAAAGTGTTGCAAAGGCTTGTGGACAATGGCGATACCGTATTGACGATCGAGCATAATCTCGATGTCATCAAAACGGCCGATTACTTGATTGACCTTGGCCCAGAAGGCGGGGACAAAGGCGGCACGATCTTGGCCACTGGTACGCCGGAAGATATCGCTAAAGTCGAAGGATCCTATACTGGCATGTACTTAAAACCGATTCTTGAGCGGGATCGTGCACGCATGAAAGAACTGGTCGGAAAGGCCAGCGCTAAGAAAAGAAAAGCAAAGTGAAACTTTCCCTCAACCCAAACGTATCATTAAAGTAGAACAGGAATTTCTGCGAGGGCAGAAATCCGAAGAGGAGGCCAAACGATATGCAAAGCGAAAAAGAACGCATTTTGGACATGGTTGAAAATGGCACAATCTCGGCACGTGAAGCGGTTGAGCTATTGAAAGCGGTCGACGGCGGGGAAACAGGCAATGCTTCAAAAGATTACGGCCGTGAAACTTACCGCAGTTCACGCGGCAAGCGTGGATTCTTCCGTCCGGAAGACATGTTCAAAAAGTTCTCGAAAGACTTTTCGAAGGATTTTTCCAAGAACATGTCCAAGGATTTCAATCAGCTCGGAGACCGGATGATGCAGTTCATGCAGACATCCGCCGATAAGCTGAAAACGATGGAATTCGATTCGCCATTCGGTGAAGCCGTGCGTTTTGAACACACCTTTACGGAAGAAAGTGCGGATCTCCACACGATCATTGCCGATATTGCTAACGGGCAATTGGAAGTGTTCCCTTCACAGGACGGTTCGATCCGTGCAGAATGCAGCGTCAAGGCATTCCGCGCAGAATCTCCGGAGCAGGCAAAACAGGATTTTCTGGAGAAATTTGTCTTCATTGCGGATGATCGTAAATTGCGCATCATCAGTGACTTGAAAACGACGCAAGTGAATCTCGTCTTGTATGTGCCGGCAGCGGCATTTGAACAAATTGTCGTCCGTCTGTTCAATGGCGGGTTCACGATGAAGCGCCTGGATTCGGCATTGATCAAAGTCAAAACCGCAAATGGCAAGATTGACTTGAAAACGATCCAATTTGAAGAAGCCGAGCTTGAAACGGCTAATGGTCCGATCCAGATGATGGAAGTGAAAGGCCGCGAAGTCGAAGCAGAAACTTTGAATGGGCGTATTTACATCGATGGGGATATCGAAGACATCGACGCGAAGTCCTTGAATGGCAATGTCGTTGCGACGACGCGTAGCAAAGAGGCGAAAAAGCTCGAAGCGAAAACTTTGGCGGGCAATGTGGAGATTTACATCCCGCAGCATTTGGCACTGCGAGGAGAAGTCTCTTCGAACCTTGGACGCATGGACGTCATGCTGCCTGACATCAACAGCAGCCACGAACAAGGCCAGTTCATGCAGAAGAAAATGCATTTCACAAAAACAGGGGATGTGGAGTCAGCAGGCGGGCCATTGCTCGTCTACGGCGAAACCAAAACCGGTTCGATCCTTGTGCGTTATTTGACAATCGACTGAACCACATAAAAAAAGCCCAGTGGAGAATTTTCTCCACTGGGCTTTTTTGCGTTATCGTTCCATGCAGGTGATGGCAAAGCTGATGGCGCGTGCGCAGCGCTTGCGATAGTCATCGGATTGCAGCAAAGCCGCTTCATGCTTATGGGTCATAAAACCACATTCCACTAGAACCGCGGGCATGGTGGTATCCCGCAGCATAGCGAAATCCGCTGTTTTCAATCCGCGGTCTTTCCGCTGCGTCGATAAGATCAACGAATCCTGGAGCAACTGCCCAAATTTACGCGTCCGGGCAGGGGCGGCGGGATAGATGAAACTTTCGATGCCTTGTGCAGCGCTATAATTGTTTCCTGACGCATTCGCATGGATTGACACCAAAAGTTCTGCGCCGGACCGATTGGCGAAATTCGTCCTTTCTTTCAAAGGGACGTCACGGTCTTGCTGGTGGCTAAACAACACCGTGTATCCATCCGCCGCCAAGCGTTTTTTCACTTCTTCAGCGACCGCGTTGTTGAAATGGAATTCGCGCATCCTTCCATCAGGTGTGCGTTTGCCGATCGTCCCTGGCCCGTGTCCTGCATCAATGATAATCTTCATCTAACATTCCCCCTTCATTCTTTATATAGAAGGAAAGGGCGAGAAAGGGGACGAAATTCTTCAATTTCTTTTTTTCCATGTTAAAATAAAAACAAACCGACCGCAAAACGAAGGAATTATTTGGAAGATCTAATTTGCGCAGCCGGGGGAATGAGGGGAAAACTATGGGACAAGTAACAGTGAAACAAGTAATGGAGATGTTCGGCTTGAAACTGATCAGCGGCCAAGAAGGCATCGGGCGCCATATTGCCATCAGTGATATTTCAAGACCGGGACTGGAAATGGCAGGTTATTTCACCCATTATCCTGCAAACCGCATGCAATTGCTCGGAAAAACGGAACTATCGTTTTTTGCCATGCTGAAACCGGAAGAACGGCTAGACCGAATGATGAAACTGTGTGCGGAGGATACGCCCGCCATCATCGTCTCCCACGGTGTCGATGTGCCGGAGGAATTGGTCATTGCCTCTTCCGAAAAACACGTGCCGGTGCTCGGGACGAATATGACCACCACCCGCTTCTCGAGTTTGCTGACGAACTTTCTAGAAAGCCGTCTCGCTCCGACGACCGCTGTACATGGCGTGCTGGTCGATATTTACGGCATCGGTGTACTCATCACCGGAAAAAGCGGCGTCGGGAAAAGTGAAACCGCATTGGAACTCGTCAAGAAAGGCCATCGCCTCGTAGCGGATGATTGCGTGGAGATCCGCCAAGAAGGCGAAAGTACGCTTGTCGGACATCCGCCGAAGCTGATTGAGTATCTTCTCGAAATTCGCGGTGTCGGCATCATCGACATTATGACTTTATTCGGAGCGAGTGCCGTACGTAACTTTAAGCGTATTTCACTTGTCATTGATCTCGAGATTTGGGATCAAGATAAAACTTATGACCGTCTCGGCCTAGAGGAAGAGACGATGAAAATCATTGATACGGATGTGACGAAGCTAACGATTCCTGTACGCCCAGGACGCAACCTTTCTGTCATTATCGAAGTAGCCGCGATGAATTACCGCCTGAAACGGATGGGGGTCAATGCCGCTGAGGAATTCTCCAAGCGGCTTGATGATGTAATCGCACAAGATACAAATTAAGCGAATGGGAAGGTGCATTATATGTATTCAGTTTTAGCAGCGATCGATCCGGTGGCGTTTTCAATTGGGCCGATCGATGTCCGGTGGTATGGCGTCATCATTGCGACCGGCATCGTCATCGCATTTCTCGTCGGCCAAAAAGAAATGGTCAAGCGCGGCTTGCATCCGGATTATCTGACCGATCTATTGATCTGGGCGGTGCCACTCGCCATTGTCGGCGCGCGTATTTATTATGTGATGTTCGAATGGGAAAATTATAAAGACCAGCCCGCCCAAATCATCGCCATCTGGAATGGCGGGATTGCGATACACGGGGCGTTGATTGCTTCGGTCATCGTCGCCTATATATTCACGAAACGCCGCAATACGCCGTTTTTGAAAGTGGCGGATATTTTGGCGCCAAGTATTTTAATCGGACAAGCGATTGGGCGCTGGGGCAATTTCATCAACCAGGAAGCGCATGGCGGAGAAGTCTCTCGCCAGTTTCTTGAGAATCTGTTCATTCCCGACTGGATCATCAATCATATGTACATAGACGGAGCTTATTATCACCCAACCTTCCTCTACGAATCGATGTGGAGCTTGGTGGGAATCATAATCTTGCTGCTGCTCCGAAAAGCTAATTTGGTGCGCGGCGAAATGTTCTTCTTCTATATGATTTGGTATTCAGTCGGCCGTTTCTTCATTGAAGGAATGCGCACTGACAGCTTGTATGTCATTGGCGAATTGCGCGCTGCACAACTTGTATCGGTCATCGCGATCGTTATTGGGCTTGCGTTCATCATCTACCGACGCGTGGCCATCAAAAACCCACCGCGCTATTTGGATAAATAACTAGGAAAGAAGAGATTGAATGTCGACAGTGAAAAATGGCTTGAAAGCCGGATTAAAGACTACGTGGTCACTCGGGAAAATCATTTTCCCGATTACTTTGCTCATCACCATGCTGCAATTCACGCCGGTATTGCCATTTATCATCGATTTAATCGCACCGGTCATGGGGATATTCGGCCTGAGCGGCGAAGCGGCCGTTCCGCTTGTGCTCGGCAACGCGCTCAATTTGTATGCCGGAATCGCCGGAATTTTATCGCTTGAACTGACCGTGAAAGAAGTATTCATCCTGGCGGTCATGTTATCGTTCTCCCATAACATCTTTATCGAAACCGGCGTCGCCTTGAAAGTCGGCGTCCGTTTGTGGGTCGTCTTGGTGGTGCGTTTCGGTCTTGCGGCTTTGTCCGGCATCTTAATTAACTTATTCTGGTCGGGTGGCGGGGAAATTGCGCAATATGGCTTTGCGCCTGAAGTCGCCGCTGCGCCGGAAACATGGCTTGGCATCTTCTTGCTCGGCTTGGAAAAAGCAAGTTTTGGTGTGCTTCAGCTGGCGATGATTGTCATCCCGCTTATGCTGATGATCCAACTATTGAAAGATCGCCATTATTTGCAGAAAATCTCAAATATGATGGGGCCGCTCACTAAGCTGATCGGCGTCGAGAAAAACGCCTCATTGACGCTCGCCTCCGGATTGATTTTCGGATTGGCGATGGGAGCAGGTGTGATGATCCAAGCAGTTCAGGAAGACGGCGTCAGCCGGAAAGATGCGACACTCGCCTTTATCTTCCTGGTGGCATGCCACGCGATTGTCGAGGATACCTTGATTTTCATTCCGCTTGGCATCCCGATTTGGCCGCTGCTGCTGATTCGCGTCATCACCGCCCTCGCCTTGACGATATTCATCTCTTACCTATGGCGTCGGGCTGAAGACAATCGGAAGGAAGTGCTCTCTACATGAACAAAGATATAACGACTTTATTGTTTGATTTTGATGGAACTTTGCTCGATACGAATGAATTGATCATCCAGACATTCCTGTCGGTGCTCGGTGAACATTTTCCGGGCGAATACGGACGGGAAGATGTCTTGCATTTTATCGGCCCTTCATTGGAACAGACCTTTACAAAAATCGCACCGGGCAAAGTCAACGAACTGAGCGATCAGTACCGCCGCCTAAACCGGACGCTCCATGACGAGTTGGTGTCTGAATACGACGGAGTTGCAGAAACTTTGCGGACGTTGAAATCCAGAGGCTTGAAAATGGCGATCGTTTCCACTAAACGGGAAGAAACGATCTTGCACGGCTTGAAGTTGATGGGCGTGCACGATGTGTTCGATGTCTTGGTGGCATTGGATCATGTGCAGAACCCGAAGCCGCATCCCGAGCCGCTTGAACTGGCATTGCGTTTATTGGAAGCGGATCAGCAAGAGGCCTTGATGATCGGTGATAATTCACATGACATCGAAGGCGGCAAAAATGCCGGCGTCCGCACAGCGGGCGTCGCATGGACTGCAAAAGGAGAAGAGTTTTTAGCGAGCTTTGAACCGGATTTCATGCTGCAACATATTTCCGACCTGTTGGAATTGACGAAGGCGGGCGTAAGATGAGACGCACCGAGCGATATCCTGTTGAAGGAGCAAATTCGCTTTGGCATATCTACAAAACCGTGCCGTTCTGGAAAGTCGCGAAAAACTTTCTGGTCCTCCAGACGGCCCGCTATACGCCGTTTTTGCCGATGAAAAACTGGCTGTATCGCCAATTTCTTGGCATGAAGGTCGGCAAGGAAACGTCATTTGCGCTGATGGTCATGCCCGATGTTATGTTTCCGGAACGCATACAGGTAGGTGATAATACCGTCATCGGCTATAATACGACCATTCTTGCGCACGAATACTTGATTGAAGAATACCGGCTCGGCGACGTCTTGATCGGCGACCGTGTCATGATCGGAGCAAACAGTACGATTTTGCCCGGCATCAAGATTGGGGATGGCGCCATTGTCTCCGCTGCCACGCTCGTCCATAAAGATGTACCGGCTGGAGCTTTCGTCGGCGGCAATCCGATGAAAATCATCTATACAGCCGAAGAAATGGCCGATCGACAAGCAAAATCCTGAAAGCTCAGTGCTTTCAGGATTTTTTATATCCTCCTTGCTTGACGAGCCAAAGCGGCTTGCGCTAAAATAAGAATCACTTTAACGATTCATCACTCTAGCGAACTAAAGTGAAATAACCGATAATAGGAAGTGTTCAACGATGACCATCGAAATGTTTGAAAAACCATTAGGCATGCGTGACGATTTTCCTTTAATTGCAAAGCAAAAAGCAGATTTAAGAAAACAAGGCACTCAATTGATCGAGCGGGCAGGGTATGAACTGCTGCAAACGCCGACTTTGGAATACTACGAAACGATCGGGAAGATCTCCGCGATTTCAGATGACGCGTTATTCAAGCTGCTCGATAGCCAAGGTAAGACGCTCGTCTTGCGGCCGGATATGACATCCCCGATCGCACGGGTTGCGGCATCGAAATTATTGCGTGAAAAAATGCCGATCCGTCTCGGCTATTATTCCAATGTGTTCCGTGCGCAAAAGCGCGAAGGCGGACGCCCTGCAGAATTCGAGCAGATGGGCGTCGAGTTGATTGGCGATGATTCCCTTTATGCGGATGCGGAAGTGATCAGCCTGGCTTGGGATATTCTGAAGGAATTGGGCGTTGGTTCTGCCCGCACCGTCATCGGGCACACGAGGCTGCTTGAACTGATATTGGCAGATTTCGGGCTGGATGCGGAACAAAGCGGCAAAGTGCGTGAACTGTTTGTCGCGAAGAACGGTGTAGGGGTCGAGCAATTGGCAAAAGAGCTGCCGATCCCTGAAGGCAAACTGGCATCGTTCCTGAAATTGATGCAGGCAACAACAGTAGCTGATTGGAAACAGTGGATCAACGAAGAAAACGAAGAACAACGCGAGCTTTACCGCGACATGGAGCGCCTTGAACAATTGCTTGGACGCAATGGACTCGGGGATGCAGTCACTTTCGATATTTCCTTCAGCAGCCACATGACGTATTACACAGGATTGGTGTTCGAGTTCTACGGAGCCGGCAGTGGATTTCCACTCGGCAGCGGTGGGCGCTATGACGGCTTGATGGAACAGTTTGGCTTGCAGGTCGGCGCGACCGGATTTGGGTTGCGGGTCGACCGTTTGCTGGAATCGGTAGCACCTGAAAAAGCAGAGCAACCGCACACATTGATCTTATTCGATGAACAAAACGAGCAATATGCATTCGATAAAGCACAACAACTAAGAAATTCAGGGAAACGAGTGACCTTGCAGTATGCACCGGCCGTTAAAGCGCTGGAGCCATTCACTGCCTTGTTCACCGAAGTCATCAGAGGGGAGGAGCTGCACAATGGATGAATTGACGATTGCCATGCCAAAGGGCAGAATCTTTGAAGAAGCCTATGAACTATTAGTCGGTGCGGGGTATGACCTGCCAAAAGAGCTCGACGACTCGCGCAAGCTGATCGTCGAAGCGCCGAATGAAAAATTCCGCTTTATTCTGGCGAAGCCGATGGATGTGCCGACTTATGTTGAGCACGGGGTAGCGGATATCGGCATTGCCGGAAAAGATGTCTTGCTCGAGCACGATAGAGACGTACACGAATTATTGGACCTCGGCATCAGCGCATGCTATATCGCGACGGCCGGGTTGCCAGATACGGAAATGGACGAAGTGACGCCGCGCATTGCGACGAAATATCCGGCGGTGGCTTCACATTATTACCGCAGCAAAGGCGAACAAGTCGAGATCATCGAATTGAACGGCTCAATCGAATTGGCGCCGTTGATCGGCTTGTCCGACCGCATCGTTGACATCGTGTCGACCGGGCGTACGTTGAAAGACAATGGCCTGGTGGAATATGAGAAAATCGCGGACATCACGTCGCGTCTCATCGCGAATCCCGTAAGCTATCGTTTGAAGCAACAGCGCATTACGGAATTGGTCGATAAACTGCGTGAGCAGGTGGGACGATGAACATCCAGCGCCTGACAGATGAACTGTCGATTCGGCGCCAATTAGCCGACGGCACGGATCAGCAATTGCAAGCGGTAAAAGAGATCATTCAAGCGGTGCGTACAGAAGGAGACGCCGCGTTGTTCCGCTTTTCAAAAAAATGGGACAAAGCGGAGTTGTCTGCATTAAAGGTGACGCCAGAAGAAATCCAGCAAGCAGCGGAGCGTTTTGATCCCCAACTGCTGGCTGACCTGACAGAAGCGGCGGACAATATCCGCAGCTATCACGAAGGCCAACAGCAACAAGGCTATCGCCGGGACCGTGCGGACGGGTCGTATGTCGCCCAGCGCGTCACAGCAATCGAATCGGCCGGATTGTATGTTCCAGGCGGCACAGCGGCCTATCCATCTTCCGTCTTAATGAACGTCATTCCGGCACAAGTCGCCGGAGTCGGGCGCATCGTCGTTGTATCCCCGCCTGATAGCGAAGGGAATTTATCGGATGGCGTGCTTGTTGCAGCGCATATCCTTGGCATTGAAGAACTATATAAAACTGGCGGGGCACAGGCAATCGCGGCACTCGCTTACGGCACGGAATCGATCCAACCGGTCGATAAGATTACCGGGCCCGGCAATATTTTCGTGGCGCTTGCAAAACGCGAAGTGAACGGAGACGTCGCGATCGACATGATCGCAGGTCCGAGCGAAATTGCCATTATTGCCGATGATAGCGCATATGCGGATGAAGTGGCGGCGGATTTATTATCCCAAGCAGAGCACGATCCGCTGGCAAGTGCTGTATTATTGACAGAGAGCCGTGCGCTTGCCGAACAAGTCGCTGAGCAAGTGAAAAGCCAATTGACCACTTTGCCGCGCGAAGCGATTGCCGCGGCGTCGATCCGTGACCACGGCGCCATCTATGTAGCGGACAACCGCGCTGATTTGATCCGTGCTGCCAATCAATTGGCTCCAGAGCATTTGGAGATCATGACAGAAGATGCGGAAGCGGTAGCGGAACAAATCGATCACGCCGGCGCGATTTTTATCGGCCGTTATTCATCGGAACCGATCGGCGATTATTTTGCCGGCACGAACCATGTCTTGCCGACCAATAGCACGGCGCGCTTTTCAAGTGCTTTGTCCGTCTATGATTTTGTTAAACGGACGAGCATCGTCCATTACAGCGAGCAGGCATGGCGTGAAAATCAAGAAAAAATTGCAAGGCTCGCACGGCTAGAAGACCTCGAAGCACACGCACGTGCAGTCGAATCGCGCGCTTGGAAAAAGGAGAGTCAATCATGAGGAAATCGGACATTACGCGAAAAACCAATGAAACGGAAATTGCCGTCAGCTTCTCACTCGATGGAAAAGGGCAGGCGGATATCAATACAGGAGTGCCATTCATGGACCATATGCTGGATCTTTTCATCAAGCATGGCCAGTTCGACGGGCGTATCCACGCAAATGGCGATACCCACATCGACGATCACCATACGACAGAAGACATCGGCATCGTCCTTGGCCAGGCCGTGCTTGAAGCGTTAGGCGATAAAAAAGGCTTGCGCCGCTACGGCAACGCTTTTGTGCCGATGGATGATGCGCTCGCGCAAGTGGTCATCGATTGCTCGAACCGCCCTCACCTGGAATTCCGGGGAGATATCCCGAACGCCAAAGTCGGCGCATTCGATACGGAACTGGTCCATGAATTTCTGTGGAAGTTTGCGTTGGAATCACGTATGAACGTCCACGTCATCGTCCATTACGGACGCAATACGCACCACATCATCGAAGCGGTTTTCAAGGCGCTTGCCCGCGCGCTCGATGACGCGACGATGATCGACCCGCGTGTAGAAGGCGTCCCGTCGACAAAGGGGCTTTTAACATGATCGTTGGCATCATTGATTACGGCATGGGCAATTTATTCAGCGTCGAACAGGCATTGAAAAAACTGGAATGCACCGTCATCACCTCAGATGATGCACAAGTCTTGGCGGAAGCGGATGCGATTTTGCTTCCAGGTGTCGGCGCTTTTCCGGATGCCATGAAGCGCTTGGAGGAGAAAGGCTTAGCCGAATTCATCCGTTCGCTTCCGGAGCAGAAGATTCCGTTGCTCGGGATTTGCCTCGGCATGCAATTATTATATGAAGACAGTGAAGAAGGCAGGCAGGTCAATGGGCTTGGTTTATTGAAGGGCCATATCCGGCGCTTTCCGAAAGGCGATTACCGCATCCCGCATATGGGATGGAACCGCCTGAACTTCACACAACAGCCGTACTGGCTTGAAGATGTACTGGAAGATACACATGTTTATTTTGTCCACTCGTTTTTGGCGACGGAGACGGATCGTGCAGAAGTCTTCGCGACAGCTGAATACGGCGGGCTTGAAGTGCCGGGTGTTGTCGGCGGCGGATTGATTACGGGGATGCAATTCCATCCGGAAAAATCGGGCGAGTTCGGACATTATTTATTGGCGCAGTGGATTGCAAATGTCAGGGGGGATTTTCATGAGTGAATTTCAAATTTATCCGGCGATCGACTTGAGGGGCGGAAAATGCGTCCGATTGTTCCAAGGCGATTATGGCCAGGAGACGGTCTATGCGGATTCGCCTGTTGAAATGGCGAAAAGTTTTGTGGAAGCCGGGGCTAAGTGGATCCATATGGTCGATTTGGACGGCGCGAAAGACGGCAGCCGCATTAACGATCAAGTGGTCATCGAAGCGGCGAAGCTCAATGCCAACATCCAAGTGGGCGGCGGCATCCGCAGCCGTGAAGACATCAACCATTATTTATCGAATGGCGTTTCCCGTGTCATTATCGGAAGTTTGGCTGTAAGGGAGCCAGAACTGGTGGCGTCATTTATCGAAGAGTTCGGCGCAGAGCGGATCGTTATCGGCATCGATGCCAAAGACGGGATGGCGGCGACAGAAGGATGGATTGAAACTTCCCATAAGCCGGCATCTGAAGTGGCCGCTTACTTTGCTTCAAAAGGGGCGAAGCATTTCATCTATACCGATATCTCGACAGATGGCACACTTGCCGGCCCGAATATCGACGCCAACCGGAAGCTCGTCGCCGATGACGCTTCGCAAGTCATTGTATCGGGCGGCATCGGAACGCTCGATGATGTGAAACAGGTCAAGCAAGCGGCTGGTGACAGCCCAATTGCTGGACTCATCATCGGCAAAGCGTTGTATGAAAACCGCTTCACCCTTGAGGAGGCGCTGTCATGCTGACCAAACGCATCATCCCGTGCCTGGACGTTAAAGAAGGGCGTGTCGTCAAAGGCGTGAGCTTTGTGGAACTTCGTGATGCAGGAGACCCTGTGGAACTTGCTAAATTCTATGATGAACAAGGCGCGGATGAATTGGTCTTCCTGGACATTTCCGCTTCCCATGAAGGCAAAGAGACGATGGTCGAAGTGGTGCGCATTGTCGCCACTGAACTATCGATTCCCTTTACCGTGGGCGGGGGCATCCGGACGCTTGATGATATGAAACGCATGCTGCGTGCAGGGGCGGATAAAGTCTCTTTGAATACAGCAGCGCTCGACCGGCCGGAACTGATCAAAGAAGGCGCAGATTTCTTCGGATCGCAGTGCATCGTCGTCGCTATCGACGCGAAAAGAAACGGCGATAGCTGGGACGTCTACACGCACGGAGGCCGTAACCGGACCGAATGGGATGCGATCGAATGGGCGAAAAAAGCGGTCGCTTTAGGGGCTGGGGAATTGCTTTTGACCAGCATGGACAGCGATGGCCAGAAAGACGGATTCGATGTCGAACTTACCAAGGCGGTGCGTGATGCTGTCGAAGTGCCTGTCATCGCAAGCGGCGGTGCAGGAAACCGTGAGCATTTCCAGCAAGTATTCGAACAGGCAGATGCAGATGCTGCTCTTGCGGCATCGATCTTCCATTATAAAGAAACGAGCGTTAGAGAAGTGAAACAGTATCTGCAGCGAGAAGGAGTGAATGTCCGGTGACAAATGTGAAATACGACGAAAATGGGTTAGTACCAGTCATATTGCAAGATGCAACTACAAAACAAGTGTTGACTTTGGCTTATGCCAATGAAGAAGCGGTTACGCGCACAATCGACACGAAAGAAACCTGGCTGTATTCAAGAAGCCGCCAAGAACTTTGGAATAAAGGAGCAACCAGCGGCAATACGCAGCGCATCCAATCCGTACAAATTGATTGCGACGGTGATTCCTTGATTTATGAAGTGATCCCGAACGGCCCGGCCTGCCATACAGGAGAGGCAAGCTGTTTCCATGAAACATTGGCAGGGGAACGCACGGCCTCAGCATCAGACATGATTACCGAGCTCAGCGCGTTGATCAAACAACGCGAAACCGATATGCCGGAAGGCGCCTATACAACCTACCTGTTTGAAGAAGGCGTCGATAAAATCTGTAAGAAAGTCGGGGAAGAAGCAGCAGAAGTCATTATCGCTGCGAAAAACCGAGATGCGCGTGAATTGGCAACGGAAAGCGCAGACCTGCTTTACCACTTGCTCGTATTGCTGCAGGAACAGAAAGTTGATTTCAAAGAAGTGACGGGTGTGCTCGAAGAACGACACGCGGCAAAAAAGGACAAGTAAATAATAGGGAAATATGCTATA
Source organism: Planococcus rifietoensis (assembly GCF_001465795.2). NCBI lineage: Bacteria > Bacillati > Bacillota > Bacilli > Caryophanales > Caryophanaceae > Planococcus > Planococcus rifietoensis. The sequence goes on from NZ_CP013659.2 coordinate 854,235, forward strand.
ATAACAGCACATTTAGGGATAGGAGCGATTTCGATCGTTCCTTTTCCTGTTACGGAGGCATATTTTGGAGAAAAACAAAAGAAAAAATTTCGATAACGTCGTATCATTCATTCCGACAGGGGAATTTTACTATCAAAAAGCACTCAAGGAGCTGCAGCGCGAACAATACGATAAAGCGTATAAGTATTTACAGCGTGCAAAAGAACTGACTCCGGATGATCCGCTTATCCTCATGCATTACGGAGTGGTGCTGATGGAGCGGCAGGAGTTTGAGCTGGCAATGGATGAATTGCGCACTGCCCATAAGCTCGATCCGGAAGAACCGAATATTTTATTCTTTTTGGCTGAAGTCCATGCACATCTGGGCTTGTTTTTTGATGCCCGAAAATATGCTAAGGATTACCTTGAAAAAGATACGCGCGGGAGCTATGCAGCGGAAGCGATGGAAATCATCGATTTTGCCGAGCAGGAAGACTGGCAGCTGTTCGATGATGACGGCGAAGCCCATAATAGCGAGTATTATTACTTGCAGGAAAAAGCGCGCCGTTTGATGGAACAAGGCAAGTTTCCCGAAGCGATCAAGTTATTGGAAGAAGTGATCGAGGAAAAGCCGGATTTCTGGGGGGCTTATAATAACCTGGCACTGGCGTATTTTTATGTCGGGGAAACGGAAATGGCGAAATCGCTGCTTCACGAAGTGCTCCGCAGAAACACCGGCAACCTTCATGCCTTATGCAATTTAGCGGTGTTCCATTATTACGAGAAAAATGATGAATTGGACGATATCCTCGGCTTGCTCAAAAAGATCCAGCCCTATGTCTTTGAACATCGCTATAAATTAGGCGCGACCTTTGCTTTGGTCGGCAAGTACAAAGAAGCATACCGCTGGCTAAAGAGCCTTCAAAAGCGTGGATTTGATGGAGACCCGGCGTTTTACTTCTGGCTGTCGCATGCCGCGTATCATTCAGGCCATGAAGAAACCGCAAAGTATGCATGGGAGCAATTAAAGCGGATGGACCCGGCAAAAGAAGGCTATGAACCGTGGGGAGAGCAGCCAGTAATGCCGCATGTCGATGCGCTCGAACACGACCGCGATTTTCTCATCCACAAACTCGACCATCCCCATTTAAGCGAGCGGATTTACGGTTTGTTCCTGCTTGGGAAATCTTCCCATAAGCAAGAAATCATCTCGCATCCGAATTGGCTGAAATCCGAGCAGCCATCGGTTTTGGAAACCTATATGCTCGGCTATGCGCTCGGCCACCCATTCCGCGAATCGGTCAAAGAAGAAAAAGCCTTTTTGCGCGCGATGGAAACAGCGGAGCGCTTGTATTACCAAAAAGGAATGGTCGATCGCGAAAATGATGCCATTTTCCAATTGTGGTTCATGTTGGCTGAACAGGCTTTCGATGGCGATTATGCGTTCCGCAATCCCGCAGCACTTGCCGCTGCCGCAAGCTATATGGTTGAATCGGCGGAAAAACGGGAAACCACCAAAAAAGCAGTTGCCGCAAAATTCGGTACGTCTGCTGCCACGATGGCCAAATATGTCGATGAGTTAAGCAGATTTTTGCCGAATTTCAAGGACTAGGCATAAAAGTTGAAGGCGGCAGTTTATTGCTTTACGATTTAGCTAGTGATAACGAGGAGGGCCTATAATGACAGAAACGACTAATATTTATGATGTGTTAATCATCGGCGCAGGGCCGGCTGGCATGACAGCAGCAGTCTATACGTCCCGAGCGAACCTTTCAACGCTCATGCTCGAGCGCGGGATTCCCGGCGGACAGATGGCCAACACCGAAGAAATTGAAAACTATCCAGGATTCGACCATATCCTCGGTCCTGATTTGTCCACAAAAATGTTTGAACATGCAAAAAAATTCGGAGCCGAGTACGCTTACGGCGACGTAACTGAAATCATTGACGGCGATGAATTCAAAACCGTCAAAGCCGGATCGAAAGAATACAAAGCACGCGCTATCATTTTGACGACTGGAGCCGAGTATAAGAAAATGGGCATTCCAGGCGAAAATGAATTGGGCGGACGCGGCGTCAGCTATTGCGCAGTGTGTGACGGCGCATTCTTTAAAGGCAAAGAACTGGTCGTTGTCGGCGGCGGGGATTCTGCCGTAGAAGAAGGAGTTTATTTGACACGCTTCGCGGATAAAGTGACAATCGTCCACCGCAGAGACGAATTGCGTGCACAGAAAATCCTCCAAGACCGTGCATTTGCCAACGACAAGATCGACTTTATCTGGAGCCACACAGTAAAAGAAATTCACGATAAAGATGGCAAGGTCGGCAGCGTTACCTTGGTATCGACAAAAGACGATTCCGAACGGGAATTCGAAGCGGACGGCGTGTTCATCTACATCGGCATGCTGCCATTGACAAAACCATTCGAATCACTGGGCATCCTGAATGACCTAGGCTATATCGAAACAAATGAAGAAATGCAAACTTCGGTGCCGGGAATCTTCGCGGCAGGCGATGTGCGGGATAAAACTTTGCGCCAAGTTGTTACAGCGACTGGCGACGGCAGCATCGCCGCGCAAAGCGTCCAGCATTACGTGGAAGAGCTTGCCGAAAAAATTGCTTCAAAAGCGCAAGCTTAACGCTTTCTTAATCCATTTGTAACAGCATTGTCATGCAAAAGAGGTATAGTAAGTAGTGTAAATCAACCCCCTTTTTATATAGTTATTTTTGACAGGCTGCTTTCCGGATTGTCCGGGGAGTGGCCTCTTTTTTTGCATTCTTTTGCATGACACGCCAGGATAGATGTATAATGAAAATAGTTTATATTAGATGCGGAGTGGCAAATGTGCAGCGAATCGCGAATTTATTGCTAATAGAGAATGGCAAAGTATTATTGATGAAAAAGCCGCGCAGGGATTGGTACGTAGCCCCTGGCGGCAAAATGGAAAGCGGCGAATCGATTTATGAAGCGGCCATCCGTGAATTCAGGGAAGAAACGGATGCAGAGCCGTTGGGCGTTCACTTGAAAGGCGTTTATACGATGATGATCCAAGAACACGGACGGACGGTGGATGAGTGGATGCTGTTTACATTCCGGGCGACACAGCTCCGGGGAATCCCATTCGAAGAAACACGTGAAGGGATTCTCGAATGGCATCCGGTAGAAAGCCTGCGTACCTTGCCGATGGCGGAAGGGGACCGGACGAACCTATTGTTTGCAGCCTATCAGGAAGGCGTCCAATACGGGACCTTCTATTATACGCCAGAGTTCGAACTGCTAGAAGAGAACATCCAATCATCGACCGAAGAGGTGAATCGCCAGCATGGATAAGCATATCGAAGAAACCGAATTGATCATCATCACCGGCATGTCCGGTGCTGGGAAGACAGTGGCGATCCAAAGTTTTGAAGACCTCGGTTTTTTCACAATCGATAATCTTCCCCCGGCGCTCCTCCCGACATTCATCAAATTGATGCGGGATTCGGGCAAATCGATGAAGCGTGTCGCAGCGGTTATGGACCTTCGCGGCGGCGATTTTTTCGCCAGCCTCGTCGATGCAATCGATGACCTCTCGAAAGAACCGGAAGTGGCGATCACGATCCTGTTTCTCGATGCGGAAAACCAGACCCTCGTCAGCCGCTATAAAGAAACACGCCGTTCCCACCCATTGTCACCGGGCGGACTTGTTCTCGGCGGCATCAAAAAAGAACGGGATATGCTGAAAGACTTGCAAGGACGGGCCCATTATATGTATAACACGTCAGAAATGAGCCCGCGCCAGCTGAAGGAGAAAATCACCTCGGATTTTGCTTCGAAAACGAGCAATGTCTTTACGGTCAATTTGATGTCTTTCGGCTTTAAACATGGCATGCCGATTGACGCCGACCTGGTGTTCGATGTGCGCTTTTTGCCAAATCCTTATTATATAGAAGAGTTAAATCCACAATCGGGCTTGGATCAGCCGGTTTCCGATTATGTCTTGAAATGGCAGGAAACACAGACGCTGGTGAGTAAGCTTGAGGATTTATTCGATTTCATGATTCCCCAGTATAAACAAGAAGGCAAAGCACAATTGGTCATTGCTTTTGGCTGCACAGGCGGCCAGCATCGATCCGTGACGCTTGCCGAGTATTTCGGGAAATATCTATCGAAAAACAACAAAGTCAGCATTACGCATAGAGATGTGAAAATCAGAAAGGGCTGAGCATATGGAAAAAAGTCTCCAGCAAAAACGAGTCGTAATCATCGGGGGCGGAACCGGTCTGTCCACTTTGCTGAGGGGCTTAAAAACTTTTCCGCTCGACTTGACGGCAATTGTGACAGTGGCAGATGACGGTGGAAGCTCCGGGCGTTTACGCGATGACTTGGATATCCCACCGCCGGGAGACATCCGCAACGTCATGGCTGCGCTGTCGGATGCCGAACCATTGGTGGCTGAAATGTTCCAATACCGATTCAAACATTCGCTTGATTTGGAAGGGCATTCACTGGGCAATCTGATGCTCGCGGCATTGACTGATTTGACAGGCGATTTTTCACATGCGGTCCGGGAAATGAGCCGTGTTTTGAACGTCAACGGTACGGTTTTGCCTGCCGCCAATCAATTGGTCACATTGAACGCAGAGCTTGAAGATGGAACCATCATCAAAGGCGAATCCAAAATACCCGCCTATCTGCAGCCGATCAAGCGTGTATTCCTCGAACCTGCCGGCGTCAAGACATTGCCGGATACCATACAGGCGATTCAATCTGCGGATGTTATCGTCATCGGGCCGGGTTCCTTATACACGAGCATTTTGCCGAATTTGCTCGTGAAGGATATCAAAAAAGCGCTGCTCGAGGCGAAGGCGAGAAAAATCTATATTTGCAATTTAATGACCCAAGCGGGTGAAACTTACGGCTATACGGCTTCAGATCATGTAAAAGCCCTTTACGACCATGTAGGCGTGAACTTTCTCGATGCCATTCTGATCGATAAAGTCCAAATGCCGCAAGGAGTGGCTGAAAGATACAAAAAAGAAAAAGCATGGCCGGTGGAATACGATGAAGAACGCCTGAGAAATATGGGGCTTGAAGTATATCGCCATGACATTGCGAATATTTTCGGGGAAGCCGTCCGGCATGAACCGATGAAAGTGGCGAAATGGCTTTTCGAATATACCAGCAGCGAAACAAAGGAACCATCGCAGCGCCGGTATTCCTAAAGCTTGAAAGGGGGGGCATAATTGTCTTTTGCATCAGAAACAAAAAAAGAAATGACCCAGATTGAAGTAGACGATTGCTGCGGCAAGGCAGAGCTGTCGGCGATGATCCGCATGAACGGTACGCTGTCATTTTCCAATCGCCAGTTGAGCCTGGATATCCAAACGGAAAACGCCGCGATTGCCAGAAGGATCTATACCTTGCTGAAGCGCTTCTACAAAGCATATCCGGTGGAACTATTAGTCCGCAAAAAGATGCGGTTGAAAAAAAACAATGTCTATATTTGCCGCTTGCGGGAAGGCGCAAAATTTGTGCTTGAGGATTTGTTGATCTTGTCGGAAGGCTTTCAATTTCAGCAGGATATTTCCCCTGAGCTGATCTCGACAACGTGCTGCAAGCGCTCTTATTTACGCGGTGCCTTTTTGGCCGGAGGATCGGTCAATAATCCCGAAACGTCCTCTTACCACTTGGAAGTGTATTCTTCCTATAAAGATCACGCTGAAGCACTGGTTATCCTGATGAATCATTTCCAGTTGAACGCGAAAATGATCGAGCGGAAAAAAGGATTTGTGACCTATTTGAAGGAAGCGGAGAAAATTTCCGATTTCCTCAGCCTGACAGGCGCCCACTCGGCGCTATTGAAATTCGAAGATGTCCGCATTCTCCGCGATATGCGCAATAGCGTCAATCGCTTAGTCAATTGCGAAACGGCCAATTTGAACAAGACCATCGATGCAGCGCTGCGGCAAATCGAAAACATCCGCTTTATTGACCAAGTGATCGGAATCGACCAATTGCCGGACCGCCTGAAAGAGATAGCCCGCTTGCGTGTAGAGTACCAGGATGTCACACTGAAAGAACTGGGCGAGATGGTATCGACAGGAAAAGTGAGCAAGTCAGGCGTCAACCACAGGCTTCGGAAAATCGATGAGATTGCCGAGTCGTTGAGAAAAGGCGAAACGATCAGCCGGTAAAACGGCTGCTCTTTTCTATAGATTGCGTGAGAGTCAAGTTTTCGGAGGAGGATATGCATGGTAGAAAAACAAGTGGAAGTGCAATTGAAATCGGGATTACAAGCGAGACAGGCCGCATTGTTCGTACAGGAAGCCAATCGCTATAGTTCGGATGTCTATTTGGAAAAAGGCGACAAGAAAGTCAATGCCAAGAGCATCATGGGCATCATGAGCCTGGCCGTCAGCAAAGGCACGAACGTGACGATTTCGGCAGACGGCGCCGATGAAGAATCGGCAGTCGATGCGCTGGCGCAATTGATTGATAAAGAAGCTTAAAGCCAAGCGCTTTAAGCACCAAAAAAGAGCTGCCCCGCAAGCGGGACAGCTCTTTTTGTGTAACTTACTCTTCTTTTTCGTGGTTTTCCGGCAATTTGTTGCGCGTGATGATTTGGTCCACGAGACCATATTCGAGTGCGCGTTCTGCAGTCATGAAGTTATCGCGGTCTGTATCGCGAGAAATCACTTCAAGCGGCTGGCCAGTGCGTTCAGATAGAATTTGGTTCAATTTCTCACGCAAGAACAGGATACGTTTTGCGGCGATTTCAATTTCAGTCGCTTGCCCTTGAGCTCCGCCAAGTGGTTGGTGGATCATGACTTCAGCGTTCGGCAATGCGTAGCGTTTGCCTTTTGTGCCGGCTGCCAGAAGGAAAGCGCCCATGGATGCAGCCATGCCGATGCAAACTGTTTGGACATCTGGCTTGATAAATTGCATAACATCGTAGATTGCCATACCGGCTGTGATGCTGCCGCCTGGGCTGTTGATGTAGATGGAAATATCCTTTTCCGGATCTTCCGCTTCAAGGAATAGTAATTGTGCAACGATGGAGTTGGCGACATTGTCATCGATTCCGCTGCCGAGCATGATAACGCGGTCTTTCAATAGGCGGGAATAGATATCGTAAGCGCGTTCGCCTCTGCTTGTCTGTTCGATTACTGTAGGGATTAAATTCATGGATAATTTCCTCCTTCGGGTAAATGTAAGTGCTACTGAAACACTGTTCAGCCGTACATTCATCATACACATCATGGTCAATGAAGGTCAAATCTAACGAATTGAAAATAGGCGCTTGAAATAAGAAGAAAGCTTTTGTATAATAGAAAAGTCGCGAACAACATTTGCCCTCGTAGTGTAAAGGATAACACGTAAGATTCCGGTTCTTGAGATGGGGGTTCGATTCCCTCCGAGGGTGTAAAAATTGAAAAACCGCACAGCCTGCTAAAGGCTGTGCGGTTTTTTGTTGAATCTTTTTAGCGGCTGAAACGTAGAATCAGATGGAATGGGTTTCAAGGAACGGATAGTCAGGGAAAACAAAAAATATTATTGTAAAAGAAAAGGAGACGGGAAAATGAAAAAATTACTTATTCCATTGCTATTGGTGATTGGGCTGATCGTCGTTGCCATCGCCGTATTCGGTTCAAGCTATAATAATTTCGTTCAATTGGAAGAGGACGTCAATCAATCGTACGCGCAACTTGAAAGTCAATTACAGCGCAGGCTCGATCTCATCCCGAACTTGGTCGAGACGGTGAAAGGCTTTGCCGACCAGGAGCAAGAGGTCATCGATAGTGTCACGGAAGCCCGTTCGAGCATGGCGAATGCCGGATCAGTCGAAGAACAGGCCGAGGCAGACGCCGAATTGAGCGGCGCGCTCAGCCGCTTGCTCGTCGTCGTCGAGAACTATCCGGAAATCCGCTCGAGTGAGAACTTCCAGCAATTATCCGATGAACTGGCCGGAACAGAAAACCGGATTGCAGTCGCCCGCCAGGACTATAATGGCTCGGTGACGGAATTCAACCGGGAAGTTCGCAGTTTCCCAGGCAACATGGTGGCGGGAATCTTCGGCTTTGACGAAAAGGAATATTTCGAAGCTGATACCGGGGCAGAAGATGCACCGGATGTGGACTTTGGGACTGACGAAGAATGATCCGAAGAATTCCTGTTTTGCTCTTGTTGCTGCTGATGATCCCCGGAACTGTGCAGGCGGCAGAATTTCCGGAGTTGACTGACGATATTTACATTCAGGATATCGCGGGCGTCTTGAGCGAAGAACAGGAAGCCGAGCTCAAGAGCTTAGGTGCTGGCCTGGAAGACGCGACAACTGCACAGATTGCCGTTATGGTCGTCGAGTCCTTGGAAGGTGAGCCGATCGAAAGCTACGCCAATGAAGCGTTGCGCCATTATGGCGTAGGCTCAGCGGAAGAGAACAACGGCGTGCTGGTCGTGCTATCGATGACAGACCGCGAGATCTACATCGAAATCGGCTACGGACTGGAAGGCGCGCTTCCTGACGGAAAAGTCGGGCGCATTTTGGATGATTACGCCGTTCCATATTTGCGTGAAGACCAGCCGGACGAAGCGATCCTCAATACGTACCAAGCACTGTACAATGAAGTGGCTGCGGAATACGGCTGGGACGGGGAAGCGGCTAGCCCCCAGCCGCTCAATGAAGTGACGCCAGGCAGCAGTGAAGGTGGAGGCGGCTTTATGCAGCCGGTCATCACCTTCCTGATCGTACTTGTTTTGTTGTTCCTGTTTACGGGAGGAGGCGGCGGCCGTGGACGTCGCGGCCGCGGCAGAACGATGAGGCGCGGTGGATTTTTCGGGCCCGGCAGTTTTGGCGGCGGCTTCGGAGGCGGTTCCGGCGGTGGAGGTTTCCGCGGCGGCGGTGGCGGCTCTTCAGGAGGCGGCGGAGCCGGGCGAGGCTTCTAATAAGGAGGAATGGCATGTATACACTCTATACTCGGCCAAATTGCGGGCTTTGCGAAGAGGCCAAGTCTGCACTGACGCTATTGCAGGAAGATTACCCGATTGACTTCCGGGAAATCAATATTGAAGAAGATGAACAATTGCATGAACAGTATATGCTGATGATTCCAGTGCTCACGAAACACGAAAAAGTGCTGCTCTATGGAAATTTTGGCTATGGCGAACTTTTGGAAGCGTTAATTCTTTAACGCTTCTTTTTATTTGCATAAATCTAATAGCTCGGCTACAATGAATCTAGTGGGACGTAATTATATATAGTGGGACAGAAAACGTCCAACAAAGGGGTGGAGCGATGGATCCAGTTCTGCAAGCGCAAGTGCATTTATTGCCTGAACTGCCAAGCTTGCTGAAAAAGCGCTATAGTATCCTCGAGCTGATTCAAACCGAACAGCCCGTTGGAAGGCGCACGATCAGCGAGATGACAGGCGCAGCCGAAAGGGAAATCCGCAAAGAGACCGATTTATTGAGGGACCAAGCCTTGATCGAAATGAGCAAGAGCGGCATGAGCCTGACGATACTGGGAGACGATGTTCTTGACCAACTCCGTGAGCTGGTCAAGGAATTGGCTGGGACTGCAGAGCTCGAAACCGGGCTGCAAGCGAAACTCGGCATCAAACAAGCCGTCGTTCTGCCAGGGGATAGCGACCGGTTATCTTCGGTCAAAGCCTCTATTGGCAGGCAAGCCGCTCGTATTGCGGAGGAAATGTTCGAAAACTGCCGGACGATCGCTGTTACTGGCGGCAGTACAATGGCCGCCTTAGCAGCTGAAATCCGCACGGCGAGGAAAAACCCTGCCATGCAGTTTATCGCTGCAAGAGGCGGCCTGGGGGAAGAAATGCTTCACCAGGCGAACACCATCGCTTCATCCTTTGCCGAAAAAACAGGCGGAGCTGTCCGCACGCTTTATCTGCCTGAGCATTTGAGTGCGGAAGCGCTCGAAATGATGATGAGGGAACCTGTCATCAAAGAAATGATGGAGCTGTATGACCGGACGGATTTAGTCATCCATGGAATCGGCGATGCAGAAGAGATGGCCATCAGGCGCCGCTCTTCCGTGAACGAAGTCGAGAAGATCAAGACAGGCGGGGCTGTTAGCGAAGCATTCGGTTATTATTTCGATAAAACCGGAAAAATAGTTTATCGCATCCCAACAGCGGGCATTCAATTAGAGCAGGTCCAAAAAGCACCGGCCATCATGGCGGTTGCCGGAGGACGCACGAAAGCGCGCGCCATCGAATCTTATTTCCAGGCCGCGCCTGAACGTACCATCCTCGTTACGGATGAAGGAGCAGCAAGGGCAATACTTAACCTAACAACAAAATTGGAGGAATTATAAATGACTTTAAAATTAGCAATCAATGGTTTTGGCCGCATCGGCCGTGTCGTATTCCGTGAAGCAATGCAAAACAGTGAAGTGGAAGTAGTAGCAGTCAATGACCTTACAGATGCAGCTATGCTGGCACACCTTTTGAAATACGATTCAGTGCACGGCACGTTGGACGCTGAAGTTACTGCAGAAGGCAATTCAATTTTCGTCGACGGCAAGGAAATCAAAGTATTCGCTGAGAAAGACCCAGCGCAATTGCCGTGGAAAGAGCACCAAATCGACATCGTGTTGGAATCTACAGGAATCTTCACAACAGAAGAAGCTGCATCTAAACACATCGAAGCCGGCGCTAAAAAAGTTATCCTTTCAGCTCCTGGCAAAGGCGGCATGAAAATGCTGGTTATGGGCGTTAACGAAGAAACTTATAACCCTGAAGAGCACCACGTCGTTTCGAATGCATCATGCACAACAAACGGCTTGTCTGGCATCTCTAAAGTGTTGAATGAAAAATTCGGCATCAAAAAAGCGATGATGACAACAATCCACTCTTACACGAACGACCAAGCATTGCTTGATGCACCTCACTCTGACTACCGCCGTGCGCGTGCAGCAGCTGAGTCAATGATCCCGACAACTACTGGCGCGGCGAAATCTGTTGCAAAAGTATTGCCTGAACTTGACGGCAAGATCGATGGCATGGCCATCCGCGTTCCAACACCGAACGTTTCGTTGATCGACCTTGTTGCTGAACTTGATAAAGATGCTTCTATTGAAGAAGTAAACCAAGCGCTGAAAGAAGCGACTGAAAATGAGCTGAAAGGTTACTTGGAATACAGCGAACTTCCGCTTGTATCACGCGACTATAATGGCAGCAAAGCTTCCGCTACAGTAGATGCTCAATCTACAATGGCTCTAGGCGGCAATATGGTGAAAGTTCTTGCTTGGTATGACAACGAATCCGGCTACTCTGCACGCTGTGTAGACTTGGCTGTACACATGTACAAAAAAGGGCTGTAAGCTGAAAATCATAGCTTAATTACCAATGAACCTCTATAATAAAGAGGGTAAAAGGGGTGGGGAATTTACCCCACCCCTTATTTTTTTGAATATAATTAGGAGGTATTTTCATGCTGCAGAAAATGACCATGAAAGACTTGGATTTAAAAGGGAAACGCGTATTTTGCCGTGTAGATTTCAACGTACCGATGGAAGACGGGAAAGTGACAGACGACACGCGCATCCGTGCCGCGATGCCGACGATCAAGTATTTGGTCGAACAAGGCGCAAAAGTCATCTTGGCAAGCCATCTCGGACGCCCGAAAGGCCAAGTTAACGAAGACATGAGATTAGCTGCGGCAGGCGCACGGTTGGCCGAATTGCTCGGCAGCGACGTGAAATGCCTTGAAGAATCCGTAGGGGACACTGTGGAGCAGGAAATCGCTTCTCTTGAGCCCGGCGAAATTCTATTGCTTGAAAACGTCCGTTTCCATGCAGGTGAAGAAAAGAACGATTCGGAACTCGCGAAACAATTTGCGGCTTTGGCCGACGTATTCGTCAACGATGCATTCGGCGCTGCGCATAGAGCGCATGCTTCGACTGCAGGAATCGCCGAACATTTGCCGGCAGTATCCGGCCTGTTGCTCGAAAAAGAGCTGGACGTTCTCGGCAAAGCTCTATCCGAACCAGACCGTCCGTTTACCGCCATCATCGGCGGAGCGAAAGTAAAAGACAAAATCGGCGTCATCGACCATTTGCTCGACAAAGTTGATAACTTGATCATCGGCGGCGGGTTGTCGTACACCTTCCTCAAGGCGCTCGGCCATGAAATCGGCAATTCACTTGTCGAAGAAGACAAACTCGATCTTGCCAAATCGTTTGTCGACAAAGCGAAAGAAAAAGGCGTGAAGTTTTATCTGCCGGTGGATGCGACAGTCGCGAACGAGTTCTCGAAAGACGCAGAGACCAAAACAGTGAAAATCGAAGAAATTCCGTCCGATTGGATGGGGCTCGACATCGGGCCGGAAACAGCGAAAATGTATGCCGATGTCATCAACCAGTCGAAACTCATCATCTGGAACGGACCGATGGGCGTGTTCGAAATGGAAGCTTTTGCAAACGGCACGAAATCCGTCGCTCAAGCGATGGCAGAAACTGAAGGCTATACAGTCATCGGCGGCGGCGACTCTGCAGCGGCAGTCGAGAAATTCCATGTGGCAGATAAAATGGACCATATTTCAACAGGCGGCGGAGCTTCTCTGGAATTCATGGAAGGCAAGGATTTGCCGGGCGTTACCGCATTAACTGATAAATAAAGGGAGTGTTTTTGTGAGAAAACCGATCATTGCAGGAAACTGGAAAATGTATAAAACAGCATCACAAGCGAAGGAATTTGTAGAAAAAGTAAACGGCTTAGTGCCGGATGCTGAAAAGCTTGATTCTGTCATTTGTGCTCCGGCTCTATACTTGACGCAATTAGTCGATGCTGCTGAGAACAGCGCATTGAAAATTGGCGCACAGACGATGCACGATAAAGGCGAAGGCGCATTCACTGGTGAAATTAGCCCTGTACAATTGGCAGATATCGGCGTCAACTACGTCATTATCGGCCATTCTGAACGCCGCCAGTATTTCAATGAAACCGATGAAACAGTCAATGCAAAAGTGAAGTCGGCATTTTCGCATCAATTGACGCCGATCCTTTGTGTCGGTGAAACAGACGAACAGCGTGAAGCGGGCCAAATGGAAAGCATCGTGGAATCGCAAGTCGAAAAAGCAGTAGAAGGATTGACCGATGCACAAATCGCCGAGCTAGTCATTGCTTACGAGCCAATCTGGGCAATCGGAACAGGCAAAACAGCGACAGCTGAAGACGCTAACGAAGCTTGTGGCATCGTGCGCAAAAAAATCGCTTCGCTTTACAGCGATGAAACAGCTGAAAAAGTCCGCATCCAGTACGGCGGAAGCGTGAAACCTGCCAATATTCAGGAACTCCTATCAATGGAACACATCGACGGCGCATTAGTCGGCGGGGCGAGCTTGGAAACGGACTCGTTCGTCAAATTGTTGGAGGCGGGTTCAAATGCGTAAAACGGCACATCCGGCAGCGTTAATCATCTTGGATGGCTTCGGCTGCCGCGAAGAAACCGCTGGAAATGCAGTTGCACAAGCGCATAAACCGAATTTCGACAGACTTTGGAACGACTATCCCCATGAACTGTTGACAGCTTCGGGTGAAGCGGTCGGTTTGCCGGACGGGCAAATGGGCAATTCCGAAGTTGGCCATTTGAATATCGGTGCGGGCCGCATTGTTTACCAAAATTTGACACGCATCCATAAATCAATTAAAGACGGCGATTTCTTTGAAAATGCCGCATTCTTAGATGCTGTCATGAATGCCAAAGAAAACGGCAAAGCTTTGCATGTCATGGGCTTGCTTAGCGACGGGGGCGTCCATAGCCATTATGAGCACCTGTTCGCTTTATTGCGCCTCGCGAAACAGCAAGGCTTGAGTGAAGTCTATGTACACGGATTTTTGGACGGCCGCGATGTCGGTCCAAAAACAGCGCTTCGTTATATAGAAGAAACCGAAAAACAAATGCAACAAATCGGCATCGGGCGTTTCGCTTCCATCAGTGGGCGTTACTATGCGATGGATCGTGACAAGCGTTGGGAACGCGTTGAACTTGCTTACCGCGCAATAGTCGACGGGATCGGGCCAAGCGCCAGTTCTGCTGCGGCTGGAGTAGAAGCATCTTACGCGGAAGGAATTGTCGATGAATTCGTCCTGCCGTTTACGGTCGTGAAAGAAGGGGAAGTGCCTGCTGTAATCGAATCAGGCGACTCCGTCATCTTCTTCAATTTCCGTCCGGACCGGGCCATCCAGTTGACAACCGTGTTGACGCGTCCCGATTTTGCCCATTTCCCGCTTAGCATCCAGCATCCACAAGAATTGGTGTTTATCAGTTTCACGACTTACAGTGAAGAGTTGAAGACCCGTATTGCTTACGGCAACGTCAATTTGGTGAATACAATCGGGGAAGTATTATCGGCGAACGGCATGACCCAATTGCGCATTGCCGAAACGGAAAAATACCCGCATGTCACATTCTTCATGAGTGGCGGGCGGGAAGAAGTGTTCCCAGGGGAAGACCGCATTCTCGTGTCGTCGCCGAAAGTGGCAACGTACGATTTGCAGCCTGAAATGAGCGCCTATGAAGTGACTGACCGTCTTGTAGAACAAATCGATGCAGGCGCACACGATGCAATCATCTTGAACTTCGCCAATCCAGACATGGTCGGCCACAGCGGCATGCTCGAGCCGACAATCAAGGCAGTCGAAGTCGTGGATGAATGTCTCGGCCGTATCGTTGAAGCACTCCATCGCCAAGGCGGATCGGCGCTCATCACGGCCGACCACGGCAACGCAGACGAAGTGCTGACAGAAGACGGCTTACCGATGACGGCACATACGACTAACAAAGTGCCCGTCATTTTGACGAAGCACGGCGAAGTCTTGCGCAGCGGCGGCATTCTAGCGGATCTCGCACCAACGATCCTCAAACTGCTCGATGTTGAGCAGCCAAAAGAGATGACTGGAAAACCGTTGTATTAGAAAGTTTAAAAAGTTATAGAATGTTTGTAAAAGAGAGTGATGAACTCGTTTCAGGCGGACGCTTTCCGTGGGCACGGCCTCAGCCGCTTCCCTCGCTTACGCTCAGTCCAGGGTCTTCAGCTCGTGCTGTTCCCGCAGGAAACGAATCGTGCAAAGCACGATTCGTTTGCGACGCAGAAGCGCAGCGATGCAGGAGCATATCTTTGCTCTTCGCCGCCTTACACTCTTTCATCTGTCCTACTCAATGCAACTGTTTTGTGGAATATCATTTGTATTGAAATAATATGGATAAAACTTATTATTAACTCATAAAGTTTAAAATCTGCACATTTCGAATAATTTATAAACGAAATTGAACAAACCATTTGAAAAGGGAGCTGTTGACATTGCCAATTATTACACACATCCAAGCACGCGAAGTACTCGATTCTAGAGGGAACCCAACTGTTGAAGTTGAGGTATTCACAGAAAGCGGCGCATTCGGCCGTGCGATCGTGCCATCTGGCGCATCTACTGGAGAACACGAAGCGGTTGAACTTCGCGATGGCGATAAGAGCCGTTACCTTGGTAAAGGCGTCCTTAAAGCAGTGGATCACGTAAACAACGAGATCGCTGATGAGTTGGAAGAAAACTATTCAGTACTTGATCAAGTATCCATCGACCAAGCGTTGATCGAACTTGACGGAACTGAAAACAAAGGCCGTCTTGGCGCAAACGCGATTCTTGGCGTTTCCATGGCAGTTGCCCATGCAGCAGCGAACTATTTGGACTTGCCTCTTTACCAATACCTTGGCGGATTCAACGCCAAGCAATTGCCGGTACCGATGATGAACATCCTTAACGGCGGTGAGCACGCGGATAACAATGTCGACATCCAGGAATTCATGGTAATGCCAGTAGGCGCTGAATCTTTCCGCCATGCGCTTCGCATGGGTGCAGAAATCTTCCACAACTTGAAAACTGTACTGAAAGACAAAGGCTATAACACATCTGTAGGCGACGAAGGCGGATTCGCACCGAACCTTGGCTCGAACGAAGAAGCGCTTGAGACGATCATGGTTGCGATCGAAAAAGCCGGCTTCAAGCCAGGCCAAGACGTCTTGCTCGCAATGGACGTAGCTGCTTCTGAAATCTACGACAAAGAAAAAGGCGTTTATACATTGGCTGGGGATAACACTGTCAAGACTTCCGCTGAAATGGTCGACTGGTATGAAGAGTTGGCAAATAAATACCCGATCGTCTCTATTGAAGATGGATTGGACGAGAATGACTGGGATGGCTTTAAGCTATTGACAGAACGTATCGGCGATAAAGTACAGCTGGTCGGAGATGACTTGTTTGTTACGAACACGAAGAAATTGGCGCAAGGCATCGAGCAAGGCATCGGCAACTCGATCCTGATCAAAGTAAACCAAATCGGTACATTGACAGAAACATTCGATGCAATCGAAATGGCGAAGCGCGCAGGCTACACAGCGGTCATCTCCCACCGTTCAGGCGAGTCGGAAGATGTAACGATTGCAGACATCGCAGTCGCGACAAACGCAGGACAAATTAAAACAGGCGCACCGTCACGTACAGACCGCGTAGCGAAATACAACCAATTGCTTCGCATCGAAGACCAATTGCACGACACAGCGAAATACTTGGGCGTTAAGACTTTCTATAACTTGAAGAAATAATAGTGAATAGGTGAGGAAGAGCTGCCGGAGATTTTTTCCGGCAGCTTTTCTGTTAGAATGTGTGAGCAAGATAGAGCTTGCTTAGTGTAAGTTGTCTGAAGCTGATTTATGAATCATTGTAAAAAGCTTACGCTTCAGGGGCATGCTTGCCGAGGGGCGGGCGTCGAGCCCTTATGGCTACGCCATATAGGTCTCGCCTGTCCCGCGCAGTCCCTCCGGCGTCAGCCCCTTGCGCTCCAGCTTTGAAAAATTTCTATAAAAACTGGGCTTTGCTCATAGACTTTCTAATAAATATCGGGTGTTAATCAGAACGGAGCAAAATAGCGCAGAACCCCTTACTGCTCCTGCAGCGCTTCGCACTGCATCGCAAAGAATTAGCCTCGTTCATGTCGGCTAATTCTTGCCTGCGGGAAAGCGAGACAGATGAGACCCTGGACTGAGCAAAGCGAGGGAAGCGGCTCAGCGCTCGCCCCCGGCAAATGTATAGGCGAAGTAAAGCTAAGCCTACACATTTGCGATGCTCGAGCTTCTCGAGAGTAGAGCAAGCTTTTGTTGCAGCTATTTTGCGGAGTGAAGTTTAAATGCAATCTTACTTTCCGCTCTACTAGATAAAGCAACTGTTCCTCACCAACAAATTCAAAAAAGAATGAACAGAAAAAGATGAAATGGTCTAAACTATTTGTATTTTTTAGGGGCTCTATTGCTTGAGGTTTCAATTTTTGGTAAACTAGAGTTTGTTGTGAAGGTTCTTTTCAGGAGGTGGTATTTATGCATACATTGTTAATGACATTACTTCTTATCGTCTCGATCGCTTTGATTGTTGTCGTTCTATTGCAATCAGGGAAAAGTGCAGGCCTTTCAGGAGCCATCTCCGGTGGAGCAGAGCAACTTTTCGGCAAGCAAAAAGCCCGTGGGTTGGATCTTGTCCTACACCGGGTGACGATCGTCCTTGCTGCCTTATTCTTTATTCTGGCTATCGCCGTAACGAAAGTATAATGTAGAGCACATCGCCTGACCATTTAGTGGTTGGGCGTTTTCTTTTAGGGGAAATTGGGCACTGGCCTATATAATATAGTAAGTAAATTTAGTTGGAGGGAACTTTTATGCGCATTTCACAACCGAAACCATTCTTCTTTGAGCAAGGGCCGCGTGCAGTTCTGTTATTGCACGGCTTTACCGGAAATTCCGCAGATGTCCGGATGCTCGGGCGATTCTTGGAAACAAAAGGCTACACAAGCATTGCGCCGCATTATGCAGGGCATGGCGTGGCGCCGGAGAAGCTGGTGGAGACAGGCCCCGTAGATTGGTGGAAAGACGTCGAACAGGCGTATCAAACACTGGTCGACAAGGGATACCAGGAGATTGCGGTGGCCGGCTTGTCGCTCGGCGGCGTATTCAGCTTGAAACTAGGGTATACAAAGCCTATCAAGGGCATTGTGACGATGTGTGCGCCGATGCACATGAAATCTACCGACCTGATGTACCAGGGCGTTTTGGAGTATGCCCGTGAATACAAGAAATATGAAGGAAAAGATGATAAGCTTATCGAAGAAGAGATGAAGAAGTTCGAGGAAAAGCCGATGGAAACACTCGCTGAACTGCGTGAGTTGATCGGTGAAGTACGGAATAACGTCGATCATGTCTATGCACCGCTTTTCGTCGTCCAAGGCTCATTGGACAAAGTTATCAATACAGAGTCTGCGAACATTATCCACGACGAAGCGGAGTCGACTGACAAGCGCATCAAATGGTACGAGAAATCGGGCCATGTCATCACGCTGGATCAGGAGAAAAAGCAATTGCATGAAGATATATATGAGTTTCTCGAATCGCTCGACTGGAGCGTGTGAGACGGTCTCAAAAGGAGGAGTTAGGATTGGACAAGAATGAACAGTCATTGGATCAACGTTTATTGGCCTTTATGCGCGAAGAAGCATACAAGCCATTAACGGTGACAGAAATTGAAGAACAGTTCGGCTTTGAAGACGCCGACGAATTTAAGGAATTGGTGAAGACGCTCGTCAAGCTCGAGGAAAAAGGCGAATTGGTGCGTTCACGTTCGAATCGCTACGGTGTGCCGGATCGCATGAACTTGATGCGTGGCAAATTCATCGGCCACGCCAAAGGCTTCGGCTTTTTTGCGCCTGAAGAAGCAGGCCTCGACGATGTCTTTATCCCGCCGAATGAAGTGAACGGAGCGGTAAACGGCGACACAGTCATGATCCGTGTTTCTGAAGGGTCATCTGGAGACCGCCGCGAAGGATCCGTCATCCGCATCTTGGAACGCGGCACAACGAAAGTCGTCGGCACGTTCCAGGCGAACAAAGGCTTTGGCTTTGTCGTCACGGATGACAAGAAAATGAATATGGATATCTTTATTGCGAAAGACGATACACTCGGTGCCGTCGACGGCCATAAAGTCGTCGTCGAAATCACCGGCTGGCCGGAAGGGCGTTTGTCCGCAACGGGCATGGTTACACAAGTGCTCGGGCATAAAAACGACCCAGGCGTCGATATTTTGTCGATTATCCATAAATACGGCATCGAGGTAGAATTCCCGCAGGATGTGCTGGACCAGGCAAATGCTGTGCCGGACCAAATCGATCCCGAAGACCTGAATGACCGCCGTGATTTGCGCGATGAGCAGATTGTGACGATCGATGGGGCGGATGCGAAAGATTTGGATGATGCTATTCAAGTCAAGAAGTTTGATGATGGCACATACAAACTCGGCGTCCATATTGCAGACGTCAGCCATTACGTCACAGAAGGCTCACCGATCGACCGTGAAGCTTATGACCGGGCGACGAGTATTTACTTGACGGACCGCGTCATTCCGATGATTCCGCACCGCTTGTCGAACGGTATCTGCTCGCTCAACCCGCAAGTTGACCGTCTGACCTTGTCTTGTGAAATGATTTTCAACGACAAAGGAGAAGTGTTGTCCCACGATATTTTCCAGAGCGTCATCAACACATCGGCACGCATGACCTATACAGATGTATATGAAATTCTTGAAAAAGACAATCAGGAATTGAAAGAACAATACGCTGAACTGGTTCCGATGTTCGAATTGATGAAAGAACTTTCAGCTGTCTTGCATCAGCGCCGCATGACACGTGGAGCGATCGATTTCGACTTTAAAGAGTCCAAAGTAATTGTGGACGATGAAGGTTACCCGATTGATATCGTTGTTCGTGAGCGCACAGTTGCTGAGCGTTTGATCGAAGAATTCATGCTCGCAGCGAATGAAACCGTCGCAGAACACTTCCATCGCATGGATGTGCCGTCCCTATACCGCATTCACGAAGAGCCGAAAACGGAAAAATTGCAGCGCTTTTTCGAATTCATTACGAATTTCGGTATTACCGTTAAAGGTTCTGGGGATGAAGTTTCTCCAAAGGCTTTGCAGGAAATCATCGAATCTATCGCAGGCAAGCCTGAAGAGCCAGTCGTGTCGACGATGATGTTGCGCTCTATGCAACAGGCGAAATATTCTTCACATAGCCTTGGCCATTTCGGTTTATCGACGGAATTCTATACGCATTTCACGTCGCCGATCCGCCGCTATCCGGATTTGATCATCCATCGTCTGATCCGCACGTATTTGATTGAAAAAGACTTGTCGAAAAAGACAATTCGCCATTGGGAAGCGGAAATGGATGATATCGCAACTCACACATCTGACCGTGAACGACGTGCAGTGGAAGCGGAGCGCGATACGGATGCACTGAAGAAAACACAGTACATGGCAGATAAAGTCGGAGAAGAATTCGACGGCATAGTCTCATCTGTGACGAACTTCGGCATGTTTGTCGAGCTGCCGAATACCATTGAAGGTTTGGTCCACGTGTCCAACTTGACGGATGATTATTATCAATTTGATGACCGTCAGATGATGATGATCGGCGAACGAACCAAGCGCCAGTTCCGCATCGGTGATGAAGTCAAAGTACGGGTTATCGGTGTCAAACCGGAAGAGTCATCCATCGACTTTGAAATCGTCGGCATGACGCAAAATACGCGCCGCAGTTCGCGCAAAGAAACCCCGAAAGTGATTCGCAGCGGCCGTAATGGCGATAAGCCAAGAGACGGCAAAAAACGTGGCGAAGGCGGGGCAGACCGCAAGCCGAAAAACAAGAAAAAGTTTTATGAAAAGCCTGCCAAACAGCAAGGCCGCAACAAGAAGAAATAAAAAAAGCGGCCGCGTGCCGCTTTTTCCAACAGTTTGAGGTGAACAGAAATGGCCAAAGGAGAAGGCAAAGTAATTGCCCAGAATAAAAAAGCGGGATTCGATTTTGCGATTGAAGAAACGATCGAAGCGGGGATTGTCCTGCTCGGTACGGAGATCAAATCCGCCAGAAGCGGCAAAGTGCAGATCAAAGATGCATTTGTCCGCATCCGGAACGGGGAAGCGTGGATTTCCAATATGCACATCTCGCCGTATGAACAGGGCAACCAGTTTAACCACGACCCGCTGCGCTCGCGCAAGCTCTTGCTTCATAAAAAGCAGATCAACGAACTGGTCGGCAAATCGAAAGTCGAAGGGGCAGCAATTGTCCCGCTCAAGATGTATTTGAAAGACGGATATGCCAAAGTGCTGCTCGGCGTCGGTAAAGGGAAGAAGAAATACGACAAGCGCGAAGACTTGAAGAAGAAAGACGCGAAGCGTGCTATCGACCGCGCGCTCAAAGAGAGAAGCCGTTAAACTTGAACTCTGACATGTTTTGTCCTATACTGGTAACAGTACACCGAAGCTAAACCACTTCCGTGTTCTCTTTTAATGAGGGGACGTTACGGATTCGACAGGGATGGTTCGAGCTTGGGTTGCGCGTCGGAGGATCGGCTCCGTCATCAACGTAACTTATAACAACTGGCAAAACTAACAACAACCTAGCATTCGCAGCGTAAGCTCGGATCTGCTTTATGTAACCATCGCCCATGTGGCTGCATAGAGCTCACTTTTAGTGGGATACGGCAGTCAGTGCCGTTTGAGCTGACTGCAAGAGATTCTCGAACTAGCCCTCATGACGCCTGCTTGTCGGCAGATTGAGCGGCGAAACTCCAATAGATAAGCTACACGCGTAGATGCTCAAGTAACGGAGTCTCTGGACGCGGGTTCGACTCCCGCCGTCTCCATAGAATTTTATGGAGTTAAAAAAACGCCAAAATCCTTCGATAGGATTTTGGCGTTTTTTGTTGTTTTTAAAACGCTGAGTTCCGTTTCGGCGGACGCTTTCCGCGGACGAAGCGCTGAGCCTCCTCGTCGCAAGCTCCTGCGGGGTCTCATCACTCCGTTCTTCCGCAGGAGTCGCCGCCTGCACTTCACTCAGCTGGATATTATTCAAATATAAAGTTGAGGTAAGTTTCCATTCAATGGATAGGGCATTACAATTCCGTAGCTCTTCTACTATAATGAAAGCATGAAGAATATGAATTTAAAGGAGAAAACTAATGAATAACTTTCAAAATAAAGTAAGTTTTATCTGGTCGATTGCGGAAGTCTTGCGCGGACCATACAAGCCTGAGGATTACGGAAAAGTCATACTGCCGCTGGCAGTGTTGCGCCGTTTCGATAGTGTCTTAGCTGATACAAAAGAAGAGTTGTTGGCGAATTTCGAAAAATATAAATCATTGAATGAAGATGCACGTGAACCGATCTTGAATCGGGTGGCGAAACAAACTTTCCATAATACAAGCAAGTATGATTTTGGGAAGTTGCTGACGGACTCAGATAACATAGCTGAGAATTTGCGTGACTACATAAACGGTTTTTCCAAAACAGCACGTGACATCATGGAGCATTTTGATTTCGATCGCCAAATCGATAAGATGGAGCAAAATGAACTTTTGTATCTCACCATTAAGCGCTTTAGCGAACTGGACTTGCACCCGTCTATCGTTTCGAACGTGGAAATGGGTTATATCTTTGAAGAATTGATCCGCCGTTTCAATGAGAATGCAGAAGCAGGGGATCACTATACGCCACGCGAAGTTGTACGCTTGATGGTCGGCTTATTGTTTAATGAAACAGCAGACTTAACCAAACCGGGAATTACTCAAACTTTATATGATTGTGCGGCAGGAACAGGGGGCATGGGGTCCGTAGCACAGGAATATTTAAAAGAGCTAAATGATACGGCAGATTTGGAGTTCTTTGCACAGGAAATCAATGCGGAATCCTATGCAATTTGTAAAGCTGATATTCTTATTAAAGGCGAAGATGCCCGCAATATCCGGAATGGCAATACATTGACGGATGATCAATTCAAAGGCCAGCATTTTGACTACCTCATTTCTAATCCGCCATACGGGGTTGACTGGAAACAATGGGAAAAGAAAATCAAAGGTGAACACCAAGACCAAGGATTTGACGGCAGATTTGGGCCAGGCACTCCGCGGACGAGTGATGGACAGTTGTTGTTTTTAATGCATCTCGTTTCCAAAATGAAACCAGTAACTGTGGAAAATCCACAAGGTTCCCGTTTGGCGATCATTATGAACGGGTCACCGTTGTTTACAGGTGATGCAGGATCAGGGGAGAGTGAAATCCGCCGCTATGTACTAGAAAATGATTTAGTAGAAGGCATTGTGGCCATGCCAAATGACCTTTTCTATAACACCGGAATTTCAACCTATATTTGGATACTTACCAATAACAAAGCACCGATTCATCGAGGAAAAGTTGTTTTAGTGAATGCAGTCGACTTCTCGAAAAAGATGAAGAAAAGTTTGGGGAGTAAACGCAACGAAATCACACAGGACCAAATTGATGAAATCATGCGCCTCTACGGCAGTTTTCAGGAAGGAGAATTCGTCAAAGTCTTCGATAATGAGGATTTTGGCTACCGTAAAATAACCGTAGAGCGCCCGCTACGCTTGAATTTCAAATTCAGTGAAGAACGTATTGGAAGAGTGATTGAAGAAAAAGGCTTTATGAATTTAGCTTCTTCGAAGAAAAAAGACGATAAAGGCTTAGCGGAAGTGGAAGCAGGGAAAAAGCTGCAAACGCAAATCATTGAGGTATTGCGAAGTTTCGAGAGTGAAGTGCTTTATAAGAATCGCGAAGAGGTTACGAAAATGTTAAAGGATACTTTTAAAGATGCCAATATCACAATCGGTGCCCCGGTGTTGAATGCAGTGCTTGTAGGACTAGCTGAAAAAGATGAAACTGCGGATATTTGCATGAAGAACAAAAAAGATCCTGAACCGGATGCGTATTTTCGAGATACGGAAATCGTGCCGCTTAAAGAAAATGTCGAAGAGTATTTTGCAAGAGAAGCCTTGCCGCACGTGCCAGATGCGTGGATTGATCATTCCAAAACGAAAATAGGCTATGAAATTCCTTTTACCCGTCAGTTCTACAAATATACTCAGCTTCGGAGCTCTGTAGAAATTATGAAAGAAATTAAAGTTTTAGAAGCGGAGATTGCTGAACAGTTAAAGAAGGTGATGGAATGAAAAGAAAGTATTCAAGTTATAAAAAAACTGAGTTAGATTGGCTAAGTGAAATTCCAGAGCATTGGACATATGGTGGGCTAACTAAATTTTTAGAAAGCATAGTCGATTATAGAGGGAAAACTCCTGAAAAGGTAGAGAAGGGTATCTTTTTAGTTACGGCAAGAAATATCAAAAACGGAACTATTGATTATAAAGTATCTGAAGAATTCGTGAAAATAGAAGAATACGAAGAAATTATGCGACGTGGTAAGCCAGAACTTGGCGATGTTATCTTTACTACAGAAGCACCTTTAGGAGAAGTTGCAAATGTGGATGATATTAATATAGCTTTAGCCCAAAGAGTTATAAAATTTCGTGGACAAAATGATGTTCTAAACAATTTCTATTTGAAATACTGGATTCTTTCCCATTATTTTCAAGAAAATTTAAAAACTTTTGCTACTGGATCTACAGCAGCAGGAATCAAAGCGAGTAAACTATCTAGCTTACAAGTTCTTGTTCCGTCGATTAAAGAGCAAAAGTCCATAGTAAAATATTTAGACCTAGAAAATATTAAAATCAGTGAAATGATCAAATTAAAAACTAAACTAATTAATTTATTGATTGAGAAGAGACAATCCATCATCACGGAAGTTATCACGAAAGGCTTAAACCCGGATGTGAAAGTGAAAGAGTCGGGTGTGGAGTGGATTGGAGAGATCCCTGAAAAATGGGATTTAAAAAAAATAAAATATACAACTTATGCTAAAGGAAGAATTGGTTGGCAAGGGTTAAAATCTGAAGAATTTATTGATGAGGGCCCATATTTAGTAACAGGCACTGATTTCAAAGACGGACAAATTGATTGGAGTAAATGTTATAGAATTTCGCAAGAAAGGTATGAACAAGCTCCTGAAATTCAGTTAAAAAAGGGAGATTTATTAATTACTAAAGATGGGACAATTGGAAAGTTAGCTTTGATTGATAGTTTACCGGGAAAAGCATCTTTGAATAGCCATTTATTGGTTATGAGACCTGAAAGGAATTCATACCTAACTAAGTATCTTTATTGGTATTTAAAAAGTGATGTTTTTAATAAGTATATTGAATTAACAAAAACAGGAACTACTTTTTATGGAATTTCTCAGGACAGTATTGAAAGGTTTATTTTTTCTTGTCCTTCTCGAGATGAACAAGAAAGTATAGTGGCTTTCTTAGAGCAAAAAATAGCACAAATCGACTCATTAGTTATTTCTATTAAATCTCAAATACTGAAGATAGACCAATATCGCCAATCTCTAATTTGCGAAGCTGTCACAGGAAAAATCGATGTCAGAGAGATGGTGTCAGAAAAATAAGAGGGGGTAATCGAATGAGGATGGATGTGTCAGAGACAGGATTTGAGGCGAATATAGAGATTTCATTAGTGGAAGCTGGGTATAAGAGGAGGAATCTTACGGGAGAGGCTCGTCAAAAGTTTGAAAATCATGCGCTGGATGTCGAAGAGTTATTCGCTTTTCTGGAGGACACGCAACCGAAGCGCATGCGGACTTTGGAGAGGATATACGGAGCTGATTATAAACAGAAAGTGCTTAACCGGATACTGGATCAACTCAAAAAGCGGGGGCTGCTTGAGTGTGTGCGGAAAGGAATAAAAGATCGTGGAGTGACACTCGACCTGGCATATAACAAACCGCCGACGACGATGAACCGTTCACTTTATGAAAAGTATGAGAAAAACCGTTTTGCTGTCAGCCGTCAAGTGTATTATTCGAATGATAACCAGAACTCGCTTGATATGGTGCTGTTTTTGAACGGCTTGCCGCTGGTCGTTATGGAATTGAAAAACCCGTTGACCGGCCAGACGGTGGAGCATGCCAAAAAGCAATTCCGAAAAGACCGCAATCCAAAGGAAACGCTTTTCAAGTCGAACTCCCGGGCAATCGTTTATTTAGCGGTCGATCCGGATGAAGTGTTCATGACGACAGAACTCAAAGGCAATGCTACTTATTTCTTACCATTCAACCGGGGGAATAACGGCGGAAAAGGAAATCCTGTCGGTTATGATACATATCGGACCAGCTATTTGTGGGAAAGGGTGCTAACGCCTGATAGTCTCTTGGATTTGGTATACCGCTTTGTCTTTGTGAAAAAAGACGATATCGTCGACTCTAACGGAGATGTGATCGCTGAGCGTCAGATGCTTATTTTCCCGCGCTACCACCAATTGGACGTAGTGCGGAAAATAGAAAAAGACGTCGAAGAAAAATCAGTTGGCACGAATTACTTGGTCCAACATAGTGCAGGATCAGGCAAGACGAATTCCATCTCATGGCTGGCCCACCGTTTAGCAAAACTACACGATGAAGAAAACGAAGCTGTCTTTAGCAGTGTCATCGTCATCACGGACCGCCGTGTGCTCGATAAACAATTGCAGGATGCGGTTTATCAGCTGGAACATAAATCAGGCATGGTGGAGCGGATCGATAAAGATTCAAGTCAACTGGCAGATGCTATCAACAGTGAGACGCGGATTATCATCACGACTTTGCAGAAATTCCCGTTCATTATGGAAAAGGTCGCAGATTTGGATCGGAAGAAATACGCGGTCATCATTGATGAAGCGCATTCTTCGCAAGGCGGTAAAGCTTCTGCGGCATTGACCAATATATTATCCGATAAAACTTTAGAAGATGCTTACGAGGAAGACCGTCTGGCGGAGGAATCATTGGAGGATACAGAAGAGAAAATCATCGAAACGATTTTAAAAAGCGGCAAGCAAGACAATGTATCTTTCTTTGCATTTACAGCGACTCCTAAACCAAAGACCTTGGAGAAGTTTGGCACAATGGGTGCGGACGGCAAGCCGAGAGCTTTCCATCAATACACGATGCGGCAGGCAATTGAAGAAGGGTTCATCCACGATGTGCTGGAAAACTACACAACTTATAAAACCTTCTATAAGATAGCCAAAGACGTGGACGAAGACCCGGTTGTTTCCAAGAAGCAAGCGACCAAAAAACTGGCGCAATATGTGTCCTTGCACCCACATAATATCGCGCAAAAAACGGAGATTATTGTGGAGCATTACCGCAATTTCACCCGCCATAAAATCGGCGGCCGTGCCAAGGCGATGGTGGTTACTGCGAGCCGGCTGCATGCAGTCCGCTATAAACTCGCTTTCGACAAATACATCAAAGCGCAAAATTACACGGACCTACAGACCATTGTTGCGTTTTCCGGAACGGTGAATGATGGGGAAGTGCCATATACAGAGCCCGAGATGAATGGATTTTCAGAAAAGGAACTGCCTGAGAAATTCCACTCAGATGATTATAAAGTGTTGCTAGTTGCGGAAAAATACCAAACCGGCTTTGACGAGCCACTCCTGCACACAATGTATGTCGATAAGCCATTGAGTGGCATCAAGGCAGTTCAGACCTTATCCCGTTTGAACCGGACATGCCCAGGGAAAGACGATACGTTCATCTTGGATTTCGTAAACGATCCTGATGAGATCCAAGCTTCTTTTCAGCCTTATTACGAAGCAACGATTCTATCGGAAACAACCGATCCGAATTTGTTGTATGATTTACAGGCAGAAATCGATCCGTATCAAGTGTATACAGAAGAAGAAGTGGCAGCCGTCAACGAATTGGAAGTTGTCACTGGATTAAAGAAATCTACAAAAGCTCAGATTGAATTGAACGCATGGATTGATAAAGGGGTAGAACGTTATAAAAAATTGTCTGAAGAAGAACAGGAAACGTTCAAAAGCACAGCGACGAAATTCATTCGTACCTATGGGTTCGTTTTGCAAATCGTGACCTTTATCGATGTGGATCTTCATAAGTTGTATATTTACCTAACGTACTTGCTTCGCAAGCTTCCTCGAAAAGGTACTGATAAAGATATGTATTTGGCCGATAATGTTGCATTGCAATATTACCGGAACCAAAAAGTGTTCGAAGGCAGTATTGAACTAGAGAAGACAGGCGGAGAAGAAATTAATCCCCAAAAGCACGGTGCAGGGGGCGCAACTGAAGACGAAAAAGTCCAGCTGTCCTCAATTCTAGACAAGATTAATGAACGCTTCGGCACCGATTTTTCGGAGACGGATTTCTTGTCACGTGAACAAGTGAAAGAGGACATGATGGCCAGCGAAGACATCATGCGAAAAGCTCAGAACAATACCTTGGATAATTTCAAGTTCTCGTTCGAAAAATCGTTTATGGACTTTGTCATAGATCGTATTAGCAGTAATGAGAAATTCTTCATGAAGATTCTTGAAGATGAAGAGTTTAAGACGATTATTATGGAAGATATGATGAATGAGATTTTTAGTGAAATGAATAGCTAATGGTTTATAAATTTCTCGGATGAGGTGAAGAAATGTTACTGCTTTATAGAATTTTATTAACCATTAGTTCTACTTCACTGTTTGTTGTAATCTATCTGATTAAATCTCATGTCACATACGATTTCGGAGAAGGGATTAATTCTGAGCTAATATCATATATTGGATATTTTAGTGCAGTGATAATTTTGAATTTACTCTCCCTCTTTATGATTAGGTTTTTAGAAAGTTCAAGTCTACAATCCCAAACAAAAGAAAAAAATATGCTTATTGAAATTGAAATGGCTAATCATACATTTCTTCCCACATACTTAGGTTATTTTTTTGTAGCGTTAAGTATAGAAAGTTCAGACTGGATTGTATTTGGTTTTATTTACTCTATAGTTTTTATTTTCACCTTCTTTTCCCAAACGAATTATTTTAATCCTCTTTTTATTCTTATGGGGTATCAATTTTATTACGTAACTACTATGAATAATATTAAAGTATTTCTAATTACTAAAAAGTTGATGAAAAATCCCGTAGTACACAAATTCAATAATCTAAAAAGAATTAATGATTTTACTTTTATAGATAGGGAGAGATAAGCAATGAGTGATCTAATGGTAAAGCTAAAAGGTGATCAAGATTACAAGAAAGTATTAAATCTAGATAATGACACTGCTTTATTTCCTTCTTATGATATTACTTATACTACTGAATATGATCCTAAATATATCTTGGAGGAAGAAGAATATTTTACATTAACTCATTTTTCTCAGAAGCCTTATTTCATAGATATATTGGAACGTGAGTTTAGTGATGTTGAATATAATACTTTAACTGAAATCAATGAATCGAAGATTGAGTATATCTTCTGGATAGACAAATTAAAATATTATTTTCAAAGGGTAACTCCAAGTCAAATAGTCGAGAGAAAGATTATAAGTCTTAAAAGAAATAAGCTTATTCAAGATGGTCCTAGTTTAGTTATTAAAGATGAGGCTGATGCTTTCTATAATAGAGAAAGTGATACTTTATATTTTAGAAACTTAAATGCAATAAAAAGTATATTTCCAGGAATTGATTTTTTATTTAGGGAGGCAACAAAAGAAGAAGTAGAGGACTTTCTGGGGCAAGATTTTATTAAATTGGATAGTGACTATGGGGTAGATTCTGTAAAAACATATAATCGAAAACGGATAGGATTAGTTTCTGATCTATTGTATCAAATGGATAAAGATCAATTGGATAGTACTTTGGATTACGTTCGGAAGTACTGTGAGGATTTGAAGTTTGATACAGAAGAGCAAAAGTTTATTTTAGAATCAGAAGGTGACTTAAAATCTCTCGTGTTTGGTATTGATCAAAGATTCTATACCACTGAAGTGAGCGGAGAGAAAAGATTAGCAAATTCAGTTACAAAGATAGTTTAAATGTTCTTTAACACTTACTTAATTTATTCATGTTGAATGCCCTCTTCTGGCAAACATTAGATGTTTAGTGGTTAGGAAATTCTATATAATTTATAATTCATGAACTTAACATTTATTCACTACATTGGTAAGAAGGGAGAAAAGATGTTACAAAACATATTTATCTCAACATCTTTAGATCATACTAGAGAAACTTTAGATATAGATTATTCTGGAAAGAATATAATACTTCTAATGAATGAAGTGAACAAAAAGCCGGGATTCTTGTATATTTATAATGACCCCCAAAATAAATTATATATAGCCAAAATTAAAACTATGAGCACAGAAGATCCGAACGATTACAGCTTTTTGAAAGTAAAGGCTGGAGAGCACTTTGTATTTATAAAGTACCATATGAATTTTAGAACTTTTTCGGCCGATGTTTTGAAATACTTATACGCACGCAAAAATATTGATAAAATTGGAAACGTTGAAAAGTCAATTTTCAATACATTTAAAAGATTTAAATTCTCTTTTTCGCGACCAATTTTTAATGAGGAAGGATTTCAACAAAAATTTAAAAAACTAGAAGATTTATTACATGAAAACGATTTAGCAAATCATATTCTATTCGAAGGATTAATTATCCCCCCGGCAACTGAAAATTTCAAAACCTATGCTATTTTGGTTGAGGAAGATGGGGAATACTTCTTAACCCTAACTAATGAAAAAATGATAGATTTCGACTCACAATACATAAGTAGAGATTACTCGCATGATATGCCTTCGTACAGACCTTATTTTTATGATTTTTTTCCGGATAAAAACCTAATGTTGGAGTATAGACTTTCTAATTACAACGACGGAGTGTACGAAGTTGAGTTAATGTCGTATGAGGATGAAAGAGATAAGGATAGAGAATCTATAATGGGTGAAGTTGTTTTTAGTGCCTCGCCTATAAAGTCAGTCCCCGCCTATATAAAATCACTTAATAAAATTCAAGATCCTGAGATTACAAAGCGCATAGAAGGAATAAAAAATTCAACTAAAAATGAAATAGATACTGAAAAAGACAATTCTGATATAGAGAAAAAAATCATAAGCAATTTGGTTCCTCACAAAGGAAATCTTGAAAATGAATTAATAGTATATAGTGTAGGACAAGGCAATTGGTCTAAAATAAATTTCACAAATAATATT
This sequence comes from Planococcus rifietoensis, assembly GCF_001465795.2. NCBI lineage: Bacteria > Bacillati > Bacillota > Bacilli > Caryophanales > Caryophanaceae > Planococcus > Planococcus rifietoensis. Next base: position 885,212 of record NZ_CP013659.2, read on the forward strand.
ACTAAAAAAAATATGTTGAGTATAATTTTCGATATAGGAATAGGTATTAAACCATCCAAAAATATTGATGAGATTGCAAAAGATGCCGCTAATGAACTGAGAGAGAATTATATATTTATGCTTTCTCACTGGGATCAAGATCATATAAAAGGTATAGTTCATCTTGAAGAACAACAATTTGAGAAACTTTGGATAGTTCCCGCTTTACCCGATGATAATATAAGCATGGGTGCATTAAGGTTAGCAGCATTCCTTTATTACAATCCGGCTATTGAAAGTATATTTGTGGATGATAAATTTAACAACCAGGTTATTATCGACAATGACTATTTAATGCTTGGAAAAGGTGAAGGACAGAACATAGGCTTCAATGCTACTAGAGGTGGAAAGCAAGTAAAAACTAGTTATAACAACAAAAATAACCTTGGATTAATATTAGCGATAAAAAATAATGATCAGAAAGTTTTGCTGACAGGTGACTGTGAATATATTCAATTTCCAGATGCTTTTATAAATGTTGAATACGATTTTCTTGTTGCGTCACATCACGGTGCCAAAACAAATATAGCAAATTTAAAAGATTTTGGCTTTCTCGATGTTAAAAAAGGAACTCCAGCAATAGTTTGTGTCGGAGAAAATACAGACTATCCTTGTTGTAAGCACGTTGATATGATACAAAACTTAGGATATATAATGGAAGAAACAAGTAATTTAAAAAGCCATCCATTTAAATATGTATTTTAATAATTCAATTCTAATGGAGTGAAATTGAACAACTATTTTTTAAAATGCTTATAAAAACATGTGAAGTCTATACACAAAATTTCTCTCTACATGTTTTATAATTCTGTTTATCAAAATAGATTTGACAAATCTTTCCGTTTGATTGATTTAGAAGTGTATTCAAGGATGTAAGATAATCTAGTTGCTTTCTTAAGATGCGATTCTTCATCTGAATACTCGTTACACATTTAGTTGTGAAATTTCATGGTAATTGGTTATAAAAACCTCTCAAATAATGAATTTGCGAAATATTATGAGAAATAATTTAGGGCAATAAACTATTCGAAAATCGTCAGTATGATATAAAAGCCGGCAGCTCCTATAAGAGGAGCTGCCGGTTTCACATTTTATTTCTTCGTATTATCCACAAATGCCCCGTACTGTCTGCGCTGATGTTGCACAGACAACCATTTCAAGGTAGTGAATTCCTCGAGCACCCATTCACCGTTAAAGCGGCCGAGGCCAGAGTCTTTTTCGCCCCCGAATGGCATATGCGCTTCGTCGTTGACTGATTGGTCGTTGACGTGGATCATGCCTGTCTCGATTTGGTGTGCGATGTTCGTGCCGTGTTCGATATTCGCGGAATGCACGGCTCCGCTCAAACCGAACGGGTATTTATTGGCTTGTTCGATGACTTCCTCATCACTTTCAAACGGAATGAGAATGGCGACAGGGCCGAAGATTTCGTTTTCTGCAAGCGGCATGTCGTTGGTAACGCCGGTTAAGACTGTAGGCTGGAGGACATTGCCGTCCGCTTTGCCGCCAAGGCGGATCTTCGCGCCTTGTTCGACAGTGGCGTCAATGTCTTTTAGGATACGGTCGACTTGGTCGCGGTTGATAAGCGGCCCGACTTGCGTATCTGCTTCTGCAGGGTTGCCGTATTTCAACTTGCCGGCGCGTTCAATGAACTGCTCAGCAAATTCGTCGTAAATATCCTTGTGGACGAAAATGCGGTTGATGGACATACAAATCTGGCCTTGATGATAGAATTTGCCGAACAGGGCAGACTCGACTGCCTGGTCGATATCAGCATCTTCAAGGACGATGAAATTATTATTGCCCCCAAGTTCCAAAGCGGTTTTCTTCAATGCACCGCCAGCCAGTTCGCCGATATGTTTGCCGACAGGCGTCGAGCCTGTGAACGAAATCAAACGCGGCGTTGGGTGGGTGACGATGTCGTCACCAATTTCAGAACCGCGGCCGACGACAACATTGAGCAATCCTTTAGGTAGACCAGCTGCTTCGAACAGGCTCGCGAACAAGAGCCCGCCAGTGACAGGTGTATCGGTCGCCGGTTTGATGACGACGGCATTGCCAGTGGCAAGTGCCGGCGCGATAGAGCGGATCGCCAAGTGGAACGGGAAGTTCCATGGGCTGATGATGCCGATGACGCCAAGCGGGTTGCGGTAGACGCGGTTTTCTTTGCCCGGCTGTTGGGAAGGCATGATTTTTCCTTCCATGCGGAACGGGAAAGTCGCCGCTTCTTTCAAGATGTTCATCGAGGCGCCGAATTCGACCGTCGCTTTGATCTTCGTGCTGCCGGCTTCTTTGATGAGCCATTCGATGATCAATTCTTTGTTTTCCTTCATGACTTCGATGGCTTTTTCCATGACGGCTTGTTTCGCTTGCGGCAATTCCTTCGCCCACTCAAGCTGGGCGGTTTCTGCTGCTTTATAAGCGGCGTCCAAATCGTTCTTATCGGCTGCTTGTGTGGTGACCAGTTCTTCGCCGGTGAACGGATTGGTGTTTTTCATTTGGCTATCGCTGGACCCGGAAGTCCATTCGCCGTTTATAAAAATCTTGGAAAAATCGGTTTTCATTCGAATCGTCTCCATTCTTTTTCTTAAGGCTGTTGTCTCGGGCGGATCAAGATTTCGTTAACGTCGACATATGTCGGCTGTTCCACCGCATAACCGATAGCATTCGCGATATCTTCCGCCTGCAGCGGTTCCATCGATTCGGACATGCTCTTGAAGCTGTCGAGCACATCATCATCCGTGATGGTATCTGTCAACTCTGTTGCAACTGCACCCGGCGATACGATGGTCACGCGGATTTCATGTGATGGGTCGATCTCTTGGCGCAGCCCGTCTGAAATGGCGCGCACGGCATATTTCGTGCCGCTATATACGGCGCTGCCTTTCATAACCTGATGGCCTGCCACAGAGGAAACGTTCAAGATGTGGCCGGATTTCTGTTCTTCCATGATTGGAAGAACAGCTGCGATGCCGTAAAGGACGCCTTTAATATTAACGTCGACCATCTGGTCCCATTCATCGAGTTTCAGCTTATTCATATAGGACAATGGCATAAGCCCGGCGTTATTGACGAGGATGTCAATTTTTCCAGTTTTCTCTAATGCCGCTTGCGCCAGTGATTTCATTTCGTCGGCTGAGGTGACGTCGGTTACTTTATAATCCGCGCTTCCGCCTTCAGCTTCGATTTCCTTTTTCAGTTCCACTAGACGCTCTTCGCGCCGTGCAGCGAGCATGACGTGGTAGCCTCTTGCTGCCAGTTCCTTTGCAGTAGCTTGACCGATACCACTGCTTGCCCCTGTAATGATTGCGGTATTTTTCTGTGTCATATCTATTCAGCTCCAGTTCTGTTTTAAGTGATGGCGAAAATGTCCTGAAATAAAGACATCTTATTTCCTTACCCGCATTAACGGCCTTTCTAAACAAACGATGCTTGAGCACAATTAAATCCCTTGCTGTCAAAGCGCAGGAGTAGATTGAATGAGCTGTAATTCTATATAATCAAAAGAATAGAGTAAAAGAATTAAAGCCCAAAGTCTTTCAAGTTAATTCAGTCCATTCTCGTAGGCAATTGGTCTTATTTTCCATTGTTTCATTCCACAGGGTGATGGGTATTTGATATTGAACCTAAGCGCTTTAGTTGATACATAATTCAGACAGTTGACAAGCGCGCTAATGTTCCGTAGCGTTATATCTTGTGAAGAAATTCAAAGGAGGAGACTATATGAAGAAAGTAACAAACGTGTTTTGGATCGCGATTGTTCTAATTGCTTTGGCAGTTGGCTACGGTGCGCTTGCTCCAGAACATTTTGCGGAAGTTACCGGCAATATGGAATCATTCCTGACTACTTCGTTCGGTTGGTATTATTTATTGATCGTTTCAGTAATGGTTCTGTTTTGCCTGTACTTCCTTGTCAGCCCAATGGGACAAATTCGCTTAGGTAAAGACACGGACAAGCCGGAATACTCATTTGCAACATGGATTGCGATGCTGTTTTCAGCGGGCATGGGTATCGGGCTCGTATTCTGGGGTGCGGCAGAGCCGCTTTCGCATTTCGCGATCGACCCGGCGACAGCTGAGCCGGGATCTCAGGAAGCGTTCCGGGAATCCATGCGTTTTACATTTTTCCACTGGGGCATCCATGCCTGGTCGATTTACGCAGTAGTTGCGTTATCGCTGGCATACTTCCAATTCCGTAAAGGTGAGCCAGGGCTCATTTCCTCAACGCTTCGCCCATTGTTCGGCGACCGTATGAAAGGCCCTTGGGGTGTTCTTGTTGATGTTATCGCCGTATTCGCAACAGCGGTCGGCGTAGCAACGACACTTGGCTTCGGTGCTATTCAAATCAACGGAGGGCTCGCGTATTTGTTTGACGGCATTCCAGGAGATAGCCTGATCACGCAAATCATCATCATCGCAGTTGTCACTGTGCTGTTCATGGCATCGTCTTGGTCAGGCATCAGCAAAGGGATCAAGTATTTGTCAAATACCAATATGGTACTTGCGATTACATTGCTGATCTTGGTTATCATTCTCGGGCCGACCTTGTTAATTTTCAATATGTTCACCGATTCACTCGGTAACTATTTCCAGAACTTGATCAATATGAGTTTCCGTGCAGCTCCGATTGACGGGGAAAATCGTTCATGGATCGATGGCTGGACCATCTTCTATTGGGCTTGGTGGATTTCTTGGTCACCGTTCGTCGGGATTTTCATCGCCCGCGTTTCCAAAGGCCGGACTATTCGTGAATTCCTGTTTGGCGTCTTGCTTATTCCGACGTTTATCAGCTTTATCTGGTTCGCAGCATTTGGTACAACGGCAATCGATGTGCAAAGCAGCGGCGTCGATTTGACTGGATTGTTGACAGAAGAAACGTTGTTTGCGGTGTTCAATGAATTGCCGCTTGGCATGTTGTTGTCGGTTGTGGCAGTGTTGCTCATTTCGACCTTCTTCATCACATCTGCTGACTCGGCGACGTTTGTTCTCGGCATGCAAAGCTCAAACGGATCTTTAGATCCAGCGAATGCCGTGAAGCTGACATGGGGGATTGCGCAATCGACTATCGCGGTCATCCTGCTCTTTGCAGGCGGACTCGGATCCTTGCAGACGGCGTTAATCATCGCCGCCTTCCCGTTCTCGTTCATCATGCTATTGATGATGGCGTCGTTCTATAAAGCCTTGAACCTTGAATACAAAGCAATCAAGCGCAAACGATAAGCTATTAAAAGATGCTGAACTAGAGGATAGCTCTCCATATGTAAAAGTGGGCAAAAGCTCATCCTGTATAAAAAATTCAGTGAACTGTCTAGGTGTTTGGAGAAGCGTTTGCTTGACTCCTGTGGGATCAGCGGGTTTGAGAGACCCCGGCAGGCAATGATTAGGCGAAGCGTCGCTGAGTCTAATCATTTGCAACGCATCTGCTATGCAGATGTGAGAGCAAAAAGGTTTCGAAGCGGTTGAGGAGGCTCGATTCCCGCCCCACGGAAAGCAAGCAAGTAGCTTCGGAAAACACAGAACGAAAAGGGTGCCGGAAGTCCGGCACCCTTTTTCTATGGAAAGTCGCGTATAATTAATAAAGGAAATCGTGTTGAATGGAGGGATTTTTGTGGAAAAACCACATATTATGCTTGTAGACGGAATGGCGGTATTGTTCCGTTCGTATTTTGCAACAGCAGGCGTCGGGCAGTTTTTTCGTACAGAAAGCGGACTTGCCACAAACGGCGTACAAGGATTTGCACGCCACGTACTCACCGCAAAATCGTTGATGAAGCCGACCCATATCGCCGTATGCTGGGATATGGGCGCGCATACGTTCCGCACAGACATGTTCGACGGCTATAAAGCAAACCGGCCGGCACCGCCTGAAGATATGGTGCATCAATTCGACCAGGCGCGTGAAGTGTCTGAGCTTCTCGGGTGGAAAAATTACGGCGAGAAAGGCATCGAAGCGGATGATTTTATCGGCTCGTTTACAAAAAAATGGCCGGACGAGGCGGATTATACGATCATCACCGGCGATAAAGACATGCTTCAGCTATTGAACCCGTCGGTCAAGATCGCTTTTATGAAAAAAGGCTTCCATATCTATGATCTCTACACCGAAACGCGATTCGGCGAAGAGTATGGCATCTTGCCGGAGCAATTTGCCGATGTGAAAGCGTTCATGGGCGACCCGAGCGACGGCTATCCAGGCGTCAAAGGCATCGGCCCGAAGACAGCCCTCCAGTTGATCCAGCGCTACGGTTCGGTCGAAGGCGTCTTAGATCACCTCGAGGAACTGAAGCCGGCACAGAAAAAGAAAATCGAAGAGCATCAAGACATGCTCGCGCTATCGAAAAAGCTGGCGGTCATCAAAGATGACCTCCAGCTCGATGTGGCACTCGAGGAAATTGCAGTGCCGGATTATTCTGCTGAGTTGGTAAGGTTATTCGACGAGCGGGAATTCCGCCTGCTCGCCAGATTATTGGAAAAGTCCTTCATTTAGTTCTGAAAACCGGTGAAATCTGGATGAAACTTAATACACTTCGGTTCTCCCGGAACGACACCGCCCGCAGCTTGCTCGGGCGGTTTTTTTGTCCGTTATCGTGAATGAACAGCAATAAATCATCAGCGGTCTCTTCATAGCCGATGAGTGGGACCCAGTGGTATGCGAAGGTTGTTTTTTGGCACCAGCGCAAAGAAAAATAACGGTCGAATTTCACAGCGAGCGGATAACCGGCATCCAGCTGTTGTTTAATCTGTTCGATCGAGCGAACCCGCTTGATGTCATACCGCGGTCCGGCTAGTTTCTTCAATCGCCGAATCAGGCAAAAAGCGTTCAATCCGATCGGCGTCGCCCCGAGCCATTTATATAGCGGCCCGATACCTGGCGCCACGCCTTCATGGTAGCGAAGAATGGAGGCAGCGGTGACCGGCCCGCACGCAGAAGTTCGGTAGGCGGCCGGTATATGTTCGGCGTATTGGTTCATGGCTTGAAAAGGCAGCAGCACTTTCATGTTGCATCCTCCTTCTAAAACGGGTCAGCGCAGTTTGGCTTCTCGTTCATCGAGCAAAGTCTGCAAGGCACTGCGGAAGGTCGTATAGACTTCCAAATCGACATGAATGCCTGCATGAACTATTTCCCTGACGAAGCGAGGGTTAAAGCCGACATAAATGCCGCGCAAGCCCATCAATTTCAAGGCGCTGTTCAATTGGGTCAGTTCGAGTGCGAGTTCATTGAAGTCGAATGACTGGACGTCTTGCATCGTTACACCTGTGAAGTCGAAGACCACTTGTTCTGTGTCGCGATGGCCATCGGCATAATCAAGCACTTTCGTCCGGATCGTCTCGAAGCGGTCGCGGAAGATGTATCCGGCGATCGGCACGAGAATCGTGTTCGGGACAATCGATGGGATGATCGGTGCCGACATATTATAAATGACGTCTTGGTAATACGCCACGAGGTCTTGCAATTCCTTGATTTCTTGTTGTGGATCCATTTCGGCACCTCTGCTTTTTATTATTCGTAAATGTTTTGGGCTTCCGGCTTTAAGCTTCTTGTTCTTCTAGAAAGTGGATGACAGAAGCGGGAGTCTTGGCATTGGCACTGTGGAGATGTGCTTGTTTTACGCCGTCCTTGAAGATCAGCAGGCTCGGGATGCCCATCACTTCGTATTGCTCTGCGATTTCCGGGAGCTCGTCGCGGTTGACGTCAAACCATTGGTAGTTGCCGTATTGTTCGATGATCGGGTCGATGAACATATCCATTCGTGTGCAGTCGGGGCACCAGCCAGCCTGGAATTTCACGATGACTGGTTGGCCGTTGTGGATTGTATCGTTAAACTGTTCAGTTGTTTTTAGGGATTTCATTAAATTGCCTCCTTTGATAGTCTTTTTAATCTTACCCTTTTTTTGCTTTCTCTCCAAGCGCTTGAAGAAAAGCAGCAGAAAAATCTTCCGATTAAATATTGCGAAAATAGGAAAAATAACTTACACTAAGAATTGAGAAGGAAAGTATTTCTTTTTTTTACCCAGAAAATGAATGAGTGTTCATTCAAAAATAGGAGGGTTTGCTCGTGTCATACAATATCAAAAAAGCAGCCGTTCTTGGATCAGGCGTCATGGGATCTGGAATCGCAGCTCATCTAGCCAATATCGGAATTCCGGTCATGCTGCTCGACATCGTGCCGAAAGAAGCAACAAAAGAAGAACAAGCGAAAGGGCTGACGCTCGAAGACAAAGCAGTCCGCAATCGGATCGCTGCGACTGCCGCTCAAAAACTACTAAAGCAAAAGCCTGCTCCGCTGACACAAAAGAAAAACTTGCAATTGATCACGCCAGGCAACTTGGAAGATGATCTCGAAAAGCTATCCGACGTGGATTGGATCATCGAAGTCATCGTAGAAAACCTGGATATCAAGAAATCACTCTATGAAAAGGTGGATGCGGTCAGAAAGCCCGGCACCATCATTTCCTCCAATACATCAGGCATCAGCATCAATGCAATGTCCGAAGGGCGCTCTGAAGATTTCCAGAAGCATTTCCTCGGCACCCATTTCTTCAACCCGCCGCGCTACTTGAAATTGCTTGAAGTCATTCCGGCAGACGCGACAGCTCCGGAAGTCGTTGAATTCATGCAGCACTTCGGCGAAGACCGCTTAGGCAAAGGCGTCGTTTTGGCGAAAGATACGCCGAACTTCATCGCCAACCGCATCGGCACATACGGCTTGCTCGTCACGGTGCGCGAAATGCAAAACCGCGGCTATTCTGTCGGTGAAGTGGATTCCGTTACCGGCCCATTGATCGGCCGCCCGAAATCGGCTACATTCCGCACGCTGGACGTCGTCGGGCTTGATACATTCATGCACGTATCGAAAAACGTCTACGATCAAACCGAAGGCGAAGAACAGCAAGTGTTCAAAACGCCTGAATTCATGAAGAACATGGTCGAAAACGGCTGGATCGGCGCCAAAGCGAAACAAGGCTTTTTCCAGAAGAAAGACAAAGACATTCTGGAGCTCGACCCGGACACAATGGAATACCGCCCAGCGCAAAAATTGAAAACGCCTTCACAGGAAATGGCCAAGCAGCAAAAAGGCTTATCCGCAAAAATGAAGACACTCGTTTATGCAGACGACCGCACAGGCGAATTGCTGTGGAGCATTCTCGCTCCGACACTCGTCTATTCTGCACAATTGCACGGCGAGATTGCAGACGACATCGTCGCCATCGACAACGCCATGAAATGGGGCTTTGGCTGGGAACAAGGGCCATTTGAAGTATGGGACGCAATCGGCGTTAAGCAGTCGACAGAAAAGATGGCCGCTCAAGGCTTAGAAGTGCCGGCATTTGCGCAAACGCTGCTGGATAAAGGTTTTGATTCCTTCTATAAAGAAGAGAACGGTGATCTTTATTATTTCGACGGGACCGATTACCAGCCCGTTCCGGTCAATGAAAAAGTGATCGACTTAAAACGCTACAAGAAAAAGCACGGCGTCATCAAATCGAATGCCGGCGCAAGTTTGATCGATCTTGGAGACGGCATTGCATTGCTCGAATTCCATTCGCGTTCGAATGCGATCGGGCTCGATATCATGCAAATGATCAATTTTGCGGTCGACGAAGTCGAGAAAAACTATAAAGGGCTCGTCATCGGCAACCAAGGCAAAAACTTCTGTGTTGGCGCAAACCTTGGCATGATTTTGATGGAAGCGCAAGACGACAATATCTTTGAACTGGATTTGACGATCCGTACGTTCCAGAACGCCATGCTGAAATTGAAATACAGTTCGAAGCCGGTCGTTGCGGCACCATTCGGCATGACGCTTGGCGGTGGGGCGGAAGTCATCCTGCCGGCAGCACGCGTACAGGCATCCATGGAAACTTATATGGGCTTAGTGGAAGCAGGCGTCGGGCTCATACCGGGCGGCGGCGGAAACAAGGAATTGTATATGAAGCAATTGAAGGGCTTGCCGAATCACGTAACAACCGATTATGTCAATGTAGCAGCGGGCGTGTTCGAGGCGATCGCGACTGCAAAAGTGTCGACATCGGCAGACGAAGCGCGCGAAAACAACTTCCTGAATTTCGTCGATGGCATCAGCGTCAATAGCGACCATTTGATCTACGATGCGAAGCAATTGGCATTATCGCTCTATGATAATGGCTACCAGGCGCCAAGAAGAGAAAAAGTGCCAGTCGCTGGGGAAGCGGGCTATGCGGCGATGCTATTGGGTGCTGAAGGCATGCTATTGTCCGGTTATATTAGCGAACACGATATGAAAATCGCCAAGAAGTTGGCTTATGTATTATCAGGCGGCAAATTGCCATACGGCACGAAAGTCGATGAACAGTATTTGCTCGATTTGGAACGCGAAGCCTTCCTGAGCCTCGTTGCTGAACCGAAGTCACAGCAGCGCATGCAGCATATGCTTGTCAAAGGGAAACCATTACGCAATTGATCGCCGATTAGATAGAGGAGGAAATGATATGCGCGAAGCAGTAATTGTGGCCGGAGCCAGAACACCGGTCGGAAAAGCGAAAAAAGGTTCTCTCGCCTCGGTGCGCCCGGATGATTTCGGGGCACTCGTCGTGCGGGAAACATTGAAGCGGGCTGGATATGACGGCCCCATTGACGATTTGATTATGGGCTGTGCCATGCCCGAAGCAGAACAAGGGATGAATATCGCCCGCAATATCGGGGCACTCGCAGGGCTTCCAGATACGACGCCGGCAGTTACCGTCAACCGCTTTTGTTCATCAGGCTTGCAGTCAATCGCTTATGCCGCTGAACGAATCATGGTCGGCCACGCTGAAGCGATCGTTGCCGGCGGTGTCGAATCGATGAGCATGGTGCCGATGATGGGCAATGTGCTGCGGCCGAACGCCAAAATCGCCGAAACCGCCCCGCAATATTATATGAGCATGGGGCATACGGCAGAACAAGTAGCGACACAATACGGCGTTAGCCGGGAAGACCAGGATGCATTTGCGGTCCGTTCCCATGAAAATGCAGCCAGAGCGATCGAAAAAGGCCACTTCATCGATGAAATCGTTCCGGTCGAAGTGATCCAACGCTATGTCGATAGCCAGAATAAATACCAGGAAAAATCGTTCATGTTCGAAATGGACGAAGGGGTGCGCCACGGCACGTCCATCCAAACACTCAATAAATTACGTGCGGCATTCTCGGCTCGCGGCACGGTGACAGCAGGAAATTCTTCGCAGACTTCTGACGGCGCAGGTTCAGTGCTCGTCATGGACCGTGAAAAAGCGGAAGCGCTTGGCCTTAAGCCAATCGCGAAATTCCGTTCATTTGCAACAGGTGGCGTTCCGCCCGAAGTCATGGGCATCGGTCCGGTCGTCGCGATTCCGAAAGCCTTGAAACTTGCCGGCCTGACGAAAGACGATATCGATGTATGGGAACTGAACGAAGCCTTCGCATCCCAGTCTCTTGGTGTTATCCGCGAGCTTGGCTTGGATATGGATAAGATCAATTTGAACGGCGGCGCCATCGCACTCGGCCATCCGCTCGGCGCGACAGGTTCGATTTTGACCTTGCGCATGCTCAGCGAATTGAAGCGCCAGAACAAACAATTCGGCGTCGTCACGATGTGCATCGGCGGCGGAATGGGCGCAGCTGGCGTCTTCGAAATGCTGTAAAGAGAACTTTAGGGGATACGGTTAACAGGGGATTCAAGATAAACGATAAATTGGGAGGAATGGAAAATGGAACAAGAAAAAACATTGATCAAAGGCGGAAGCTTCTTGATCGAAGATGCAGACCTATCGCGTGTATTCACGCCGGAAGATTTCACAGAAGAGCATAAGATGATCGCCAAAACGACAGAAGACTACGTCAACACGGAAGTTATGCCTTTGGTAGAAAAGCTGGAGAACCATGAATTCGAGCATTCCGTTAAGCTGTTGAAAAAAGCAGGCGAACTCGGCCTCCTTGGGGCAGACGTTCCAGAACAATACGACGGGCTTGGGCTCGATAAAATCGCCTCTGCTTTAATTGCTGAGAAAATGTCCAAAGCGGGCGGCTTCTCCATCACCCACGGCGCACACGTCGGGATCGGATCGTTGCCGATCGTATTATTCGGTAACGAAGAACAGAAAAAGAAATACTTGCCGGTTCTTGCGACGGGTGAGAAAATCGCAGCTTACGCCTTGACTGAGCCGAGCTCCGGATCGGATGCTTTGGGTGCGAAAACCGTCGCGAAACTGAACGAGGCGGGTACACATTACGTCTTGAATGGCGAAAAGCAATGGATTACGAATGCAGGATTTGCGGATGTCTTCGTCGTCTATGCAAAAATCGACGGCGAACAGTTCTCGGCATTTATCGTCGAGCGCGACTTCGGGGGCGTATCGGTTGGCCCGGAAGAAAAGAAAATGGGCATCAAATCGTCCTCCACACGTACATTGATCTTGGAAGATGCGGAAGTGCCAGTGGAAAATCTTCTCGGCGAAGCAGGGCGCGGACACATCATCGCCTTCAATATCCTGAACATCGGACGTTACAAACTCGGCGTCGGCACAATCGGCGCATCCAAGCGCGCAATGGAATTGACCATTCCTTACACGAACCAGCGCCAGCAATTCAAGACACCGATTTCTTCTTTCAATCTGACAAAAGAAAAATTGGCGACAATGGCCTCCAAATTGTATGCAGTTGAAAGTTCGGTTTACCGCACAGTCGGCTTGTTCGAAGACCGCATGAGCGGCTTCACGGATGAGCAGCAAGCGGACGGTAAGCTAGTTGCGGATTCGATTGCTGAATTTGCCATCGAATGTTCATTGAATAAATTCTTCGGAACGGAAACTTTGGACTATATCGTCGACGAAGGCGTCCAGTTGCATGGCGGCTACGGATTCATGCAGGAATATGAAATCGAGCGTATCTACCGCGATTCCCGTATCAACCGGATCTTCGAAGGAACGAACGAAATCAACCGCCTGCTGGTACCGGGCACATTGCTCCGCAAAGCGATGAAGGGCGAATTGCCGCTATTACAACATGCACAAGCTTTGCAGGAAGAATTGTTGATGATGATGCCTGAAGAGGTTGGCACAGAAGCTTTAGCACAGGAAAAAGCATTGGTGAAAAACGCCAAGAAAATCGCCATCCTCGCTGCGGGACTTGCCGCACAGACTTACGGCAAGAAACTTGAAGCGGAACAAGAAGTGCTCGTGAACATCGCGGATATCGTCAGCAATGTCTTTGCGATGGAATCGGTCGTCTTGCGCACAGAAAAAGCGATCGCAGCAAGCGGCGAAGAAAAGGCGAAGCAGAAACTTCTTTATACGCAGATCTTCTGCCAGGAAGCTTTGGAGGAAATCGAGAAAGACGCGAAAGAAACCTTGATCGCAGCAATCGATGGCGACAACCAGCGCATGATGCTGTCCGCGCTCCGCAAGTTGACGCGTTCAACGCCGTACAATTTGATCGCGAAAAAACGCGAAGCGTCCGAAAAATTGATCAGTGTCGAAAAATACGTAGTCTAATAGATTGGACAAAACAGGAAGGGGAAACCCTTCCTGTTTTTTATAGTGTTGAATAAGTTTATGGTTCGCTATTAATTATGAGTAAGGCCACTTTTTTCTACATTCAACAATCAATGATCTCTCTAAGTATTTGAAGAAGCGTTCGCTCGTAAACCCTTCTGCTCAATAATGCTGCGCATTACTTTCGCAAAGATAAGGTCTCCCGTAGGTCGACCTTATCTTTCCTGTGGAGCAGCGTAAGCGACGAGACGACCGAGACCCCGCAAGGAATGAATGAGTGAAGTTCAGCTGAGCGCATTCATTTGCGACACATCTGCCACGCAGATGTGTGAGCACAAGGGTTTCAAAGCGACTGAGGAGGCTTGGGCGCGAGCCCACGGAAAGCGAGCGGTAAGCTTGGGAAATACGACTTCTTTCCGTTATTTATTCGGATAAATACCAACCTCTCGCGAGTCGACTGCTCCGGGGCATTTTGATATGCTTGATTTACAAGACAGGAGGAGATTTGATGATCCAGTATTATGCTTACCCGAAATGCTCCACTTGCCAAAAAGGCAAGAAGTGGCTTGAGGCGAATGGCGCGGAGTTCGACTATATCGATATCTCGCAAAACCCACCATCTGCAGCTCAGCTGAAAGAAATCCACGAAACGAGTGGCATCGAGCTGAAGAAGTTTTTCAATACGAGCGGCAAGAAATACCGCGAGCTCGAGTTGAAGGAAAAGCTGCCGGAAATGACAGCAGATGAGCAATATGAATTGCTTGCATCAGACGGCATGCTCATCAAACGCCCGCTTGCGTGGGACGGTTCTCAGGCGACACTCGGTTTCAAGGAAGATGCATACGCAAATACATGGAGCTGACAAGTTTGTCATCTTGTTTTTCATCACTGGTTGTGGCAAACTAAAATTGAGTCAATTACATATTTGGAGGGGTTTGGATGAGCACACCACAAGAGCTTCGCTATTCAAAAGAACACGAATGGGTCAAAGTCGAAGACGGTAAAGCACGTATCGGCATTACTCATTTCGCGCAAGATGAACTTGGAGACATCGTATTTGTCGAGCTTCCGCAAGTCGGCGACGAGCTGAAAAAAGACGAGCCATTCGGCAGCGTCGAGTCCGTTAAAACGGTATCGGAATTGTATGCGCCGATCAGCGGCAAAATCGTCGAAGTCAATTCTGAGCTTGAAGACAGCCCGGAATTCGTCAACGAATCCCCTTATGAAAAAGCGTGGATGGTCGTTGTGGAAGCCCCTTCCGAAGATGAGGTCAATGCATTGATGTCAGCTGACGAATATAAAGAAATGACAAACGAGTAAGTTCGGAAAGCGCCTATTTATGGCGCTTTTTTTCATATATGGTTTTCTGGGGGGATTACTTATGGAGAAAGTGATAGTGGTTGAAGGGATCAGCGACAAAACCCGGATAGCGCCATTGATTGCAGAACCCGTGACGATTCTTTGCACAAATGGTACAGTAAGTGCTACAAGACTCGAAGAAATGCTGTTGCCTTTTGAAGGGCAGGATATCATCATCCTCGTCGATGCGGATGCTTCCGGCGATAAACTGCGCAAGCTCATCAAGCGCGAATTTCCGGAAGCCCGCCATTTCCATATCGACCGAAGCTATAAAGAGGTGGCGACGACGCCGCTGCGGAAGCTGATCGATGTGCTCATCGCAGCAGATGTACGGGTCTTAAATCCAGTAGCAGGGAATGACTAGCATGAATGAATGGACACATAAAGAATGGCTGAAGGAAAAAAACACACAGCCTGTTTCAGCTTATTATCTGTATACGCCGATGTGCGGTACGTGCCAAGTGGCGAGCAAAATGCTCGGCGTGGTGGCGGAACTATTGCCAGATCTTCCGATGGGCAAAGCCAATTTGAATTATGTACAGGAAGTGGCGGAGCTTTATGAAGTGGAAAGCGTGCCATGCCTGTTGATTTCACAGAATGGCCAAGTGACAGACAAGGTCTACGCTTTCCAGTCGGTGCCGTATCTATATGAGAAATTGAAAACGGTTGACGAATACAGCCAGCCATGATAAATTTAATTTCTGAAATTAACTTAATAGCGTAGCTCTTATACAGAGAGGTGGAGGGAAGTGCCCGATGAAGCCCGGCAACCGTCATGAAAATGAAATGGTGCCAAGTCACTCAAAGTGAAAACTTTGAAAGATGAGAGAACGGTTTATTGTGTTTACACATGTGCCTTTCTGCTTATCTGAGCAGGAAGGCTTTTTTATTAGCAAAAGATTTAGGAGAGTGCCCAACCATGATTGAGTTAAAAGGATTGACTAAAGTTTTCGATACTGGCAAAGCACGCTTGACGGCTGTCGACCATGTCGACTTAACGGTGCCGGCCGGCGAGATTTTTGGCATTATCGGCTATAGCGGAGCGGGGAAAAGTACGTTGATCCGCCTGCTGAATGGCCTTGAAAAACCGAGCGAAGGTTCCGTTGAGATCAATGGCCAAAACATCACGGCGATTTCGGGGCCGAAACTTCGCAAAGCCCGCCAAAAAGTCAGCATGATTTTCCAGCATTTCAATTTGCTGTGGTCGCGGACCGTGCGCGAGAACATTGAATTCCCGCTTGAGATTGCCGGAGTGGGGAAAGAGGAGCGGCGCAAGCGTTCTGCAGAGCTGATCGAGCTGGTTGGCCTGGAAGGACGCGAAAGCGCATATCCAGCCCAGCTTTCCGGCGGGCAGAAACAGCGCGTCGGCATCGCCCGTGCGCTGGCCAATGACCCGGAAGTGCTTTTGTGCGATGAAGCGACATCGGCTCTTGATCCGCAAACGACCGATGCGATTTTGGATTTATTGGTGGACATTAACAAGCGCCTTGGCTTGACGATTGTCTTGATTACGCACGAAATGCACGTTATCCGCAAAATCTGCCATCGCGTGGCAGTAATGGAAGGCGGGCGCGTCGTTGAACTTGGCGAAGTGCTGCATGTCTTCCAGCATCCGAAGGAAAATATCACGAAGCGCTTTGTTGCCCAAGTGACCGAGACGGAAGATTCGGCAGAGACCGTCCGCCATTTACGAGAGCAATATCCGGAAGGGCAATTGGTCAAATTGATATTCGTTGGTGACCAGGCGGAGCAGCCGATCCTGACTCAGCTGATCCGGGAATATAAAGTGGAAGTCAATATTGTCCACGGCAACATCTCCCATACCCAACGGGGTGCTTATGGAACGCTCATCCTTCAACTGAAGGGTACTGCAGATGAAATAAGCAAAGCTTTAGCTTTCCTCGGTGCACATGATGTACAGACGGAGGTGATGGGCAATGCTTGAGAATTTGTTCCCGAACGTTGATTGGCAAGCTATGTGGGAAGCGACGCTCGAAACGATTTACATGACGGCAGTGTCCACACTGTTCACCTTTATCATCGGGCTCGTGCTAGGCGTTATCCTGTTTTTGACTGCACCAAACCAATTATGGGCGAATAAAGTGGTCAACTGGCTATCAGGAGCGTTCGTTAATATATTCCGTTCGATTCCATTTATCATCTTGATCATTTTGCTTATCCCATTCACGAAATTCCTGATCGGCAGCATCCGTGGGCCGAACGCTGCACTCCCGGCATTGATCATCGGGGCAGCACCATTCTATGCCCGCATGGTGCTGATCGCCTTGAAAGAAATCGACAAAGGCGTCATCGAAGCCGCGCGCTCGATGGGAGCGACAACGTGGACGATTATCCGCAAAGTGCTGCTGCCTGAATCAAAACCCGCTTTAATCTCCGGAATCACCGTAACCGCCATCGCTTTAGTTGGCTATACCGCCATGGCAGGCATCATCGGCGCTGGAGGGCTCGGAACGCTCGCGTTCTTGGACGGGTTCCAACGAAGCCGCGAAGACGTAACTCTCGTCTCGACGATCTTGATTTTGGTCATCGTCTTCGCCGTACAATTTGTCGGTGACTTCTTGACCGGCAGAGCCGATAAACGCTAAGCCGTCTTGGGCGGATCGATTAAATAAAAAGGGGCAGTCATTGCCCGGTATTATATAAAACTACATTTAATAGAAGAAAAGGGGAATTTTGTAATGAAAAAATTAGTATTCGGTTCATTTGCAGCAGTATTGGCGTTATCGGCTTGCGGCGCTGAAGAAAGCAACGGCGGCGGTTCAGAAGGCGAAGAAACAAGCACGTTGACAGTCGGCGCTTCTAACGTGCCTCACGGAGAGATTTTAGAACAGGCAAAACCAATCCTTGCAGAACAAGGAATTGAGCTTGAAATCGAAACATACCAGGATTATATCCTTCCGAACCAAGACTTGGAATCAGGGGATCTGGATGCCAACTATTATCAGCACATTCCTTATCTGGAAGCACAAATTGCCGATCACGGATATGACTTCGCCAATGCTGGCGCGGTCCACATCGAGCCAATGGGCATCTACTCAAAAGACATTGCGTCTTTGGATGAGATTCCACAAGATGGAACGATTCTTATGAGCAACTCTGTCGCGGAGCACGGCCGTATGCTGTCCATCCTAGAAGCAGAAGGGTTGATCAAGCTCGATGAAAACGTCGATAAAACGACAGCTGAAGTCAGCGACATCGTTGAAAACGAGAAAAACATCCAGTTCGAGACAGAATACGAGCCGGCTCTTCTTGTGCAAATGTACGAAGCAAATGAAGGCGACGCTGTCTTCATCAACGCTAACTACGCTATCGATGCCGGCTTGAAGCCGATGGAAGATTCAATCGCGCTTGAAGGCTCGGATTCACCGTATGCCAACTTGATCGTCGTTCAATCTGGTGATGAAGAAAACGAAGACATCCAGGCACTTGTCGACGTTTTGACTTCACAGGAAATTCAGGACTTCATTCTTGAAGAATGGGACGGCGCTGTCATCCCGGTCGAACAATAAGCTATATCAACCGATGCATTCCACTGTGGAATGCATCGGTTTTTTTTATTTGCAGTAAAACAGGCAATCACAGCGATACTTGCGGACTACCACACGTTCAACTCTTGTTTTGTGGAATTCATTATTTTTTCGAAATAATAAAAATATTACGTGATTTAGGAAAAAGCTATTAGCTTTTCGAAAACTATGGTAATTTCACATAATAACGAATAAACAACTGTTTTCACAGGGAGGACAAGATTATGAAATTTCAATTCGGTTTGCTGCCGCGGATTGTGCTGGCCATCGTGCTTGGCGTACTCATCGGCTCTGTTGCGCCAGAAGCGCTCGTCCGTGTATTTGCTACGTTCACAGGGATTTTCGGCGGGTTCTTGAATTTTATCGTGCCATTGATCATTCTCGGTTTTATTGCACCAGGTATTGCGAAGCTCGGAAAAGGGTCGGGGAAATTATTGGGCCTAGCGACTGCAGTCGCCTATTTATCCACTGTCGTGGCAGGCGTCTTGGCCTTTATCGTAGCTTCTTCCATTTTGCCTAATTTGATGGAAGGCGGTTCGCTGAACAACTTGGATGACCCGGCAAATGCGCTTGCTTCAAGCTTCATTGAACTGGAAATTCCGCAATTGTTCGGTGTCATGAGCGCCTTGATCTTGGCGTTCTTGCTCGGGATCGGCATGGCTTCTACAGGAAGCAAGACGATGGCATCATTCTTTGAAGAGTTTCAGGAGATCATTGAAAAAGTTATTTCATACATCATAATCCCGCTATTGCCATTCCACATCTTCGGTATTTTTGCGAACATGGCGTACGGTGGGGCTGTATTGGAGATCCTTTCACTATTTGCGGTGGTCTTTATCCTGATCATTGTCCTGCACTGGGTCATGCTCACGGGCCAGTACACTACAGCCGGAGCGTTGCGCAAGAAAAATCCATTCGCTTTGATCCGGACGATGCTGCCGGCTTACTTCACGGCACTCGGCACACAGTCTTCAGCAGCGACCATTCCGGTTACGTTGCGCCAAGCACGTAAGACGGGTGTCAAAGAGCGTGTGGCTGACTTCACGGTTCCGTTATTCGCAACGATCCATTTATCGGGCAGTACCATCACGCTCGTCACTTGTGCGATCGGGGTGATTTTATTGACAGGGGATGCGCCGTCATTCGGCAACTTCTTCCCATTCATCCTTATGCTAGGCGTAACGATGATTGCGGCTCCTGGTGTTCCGGGTGGTGCTGTTATGGCAGCCATCGGATTGCTGGAAGTGATGCTCGGCTTCGACGAAACGATGGTCGCGTTGATGATCGCCCTATACATGGCGCAGGACAGTTTCGGGACTGCAGCCAACGTAACGGGAGATGGCGCACTCGCGAATATCGTCGATCGTTTCACTCCATCTCAAAAAGCGTGAATTATGCCGGAATTCAATGAATTCCGGCTTTTTTA
The DNA here is from genome assembly GCF_001465795.2 of Planococcus rifietoensis. Lineage (NCBI taxonomy): Bacteria > Bacillati > Bacillota > Bacilli > Caryophanales > Caryophanaceae > Planococcus > Planococcus rifietoensis. The sequence continues at coordinate 905,075 of NZ_CP013659.2, forward strand.
TGCTCTCTATACGGATAAATCGGCCTATGCTATTATATGCTGGATATGAAAATCAGGAGGCACGAACATGAAAAAAATCACAACTCTCGGCCTATCGGCTGCCTTATTGCTAGCAGCATGCGGAACCGAACAATCCACCGAATCAACTGAAACGGCATCTGGATCTGCCACGATGGAATCCGGCAAAGAAAGCATCAAAAGCCAATTGATGCAATTTTATCTATCCGTTTCCAAAGAGATAAATAAAGAAGATACGCATTTGAACGATTTTGAAATTGCCCAAGCTGAAGATACACTGCCAAGCGGAACAGAATTTACTGAGATGAAAGAAGCGGCTGCAACATCTGCTGAACAAGCGGTGGAAGCGGTCGAATCAATCGAAGTGCCTGAGTCGCTGAGCGATCATCAAGAAGAAATCGACGGGGCATTGGCTTCAATGACTGCATCTTATGAGATGAAAATCGAAGAACTTGGAACTGATGCACCAGACTTCCAAGCGGCTGCCGACAAATTTGCCGAAGCGGATGCTGTTTTCAATGAAATGTTGGAAGAAAATGGATTGGTCGCTTCAAACCTATACAACGAAGTAAGCCAATAATTTATGAAAGCTGTCCGTACAACGGGCAGCTTTTTCTATATATTCCCAATAACTATGACGATAGGTCTATTTTCAGATAAATTAGATTATTGTTCTTGTTTAATCTTCTGGCGGTCGGGTATACTTGTAAAAGTAAAATAAGATAACTCGAAAGGAATGGTTTATTATCGATTCTCAAGGTATTGAAAAGACGGAAAAAATGGAACAGGCATTCAGAGACGTACACGGGTACGGTCTGAACGAATACCAAAATGACCCGCAAAAAATCCTTGAAGTTGAACAGCGCCGTGAGCAGGATTATCGCCAAGGCCAGTCGGTTGCGGCACAAATCGAACGCCAAGCGCACCGCGAATAGCAATAGATACACGATCCACATACATTCAAACATTAAAATGAAGCTGCCGGACAGAGTGATTTCTCTGTCCGGTTTTTCTATGCCAAAATACGCAGAATCGAGCAACTGAGGAGAAGTTTATTGAAATGAATTCTCATTTAGCCCAACTTTATTGAAAATGCAGGAAATCGGCAAAGCCAGCTGGGAATAGCTTGCCGACAGCAGGAAATACGGATTTCAAAATGGTTTTTGGCGGAGACTTGCGGCCGATTTTAACATTTGCTACTGAAGTCGATATAAGTTAAGATTAGAATGATACTAATTAAGAGTGCGAGGCATTCTTCAATAACATTTATGGAGGTATTTACATGTCAACTTTGGTCATTAAAGATTTACACGTTGAAATCGAAGGAAAACAGATTTTAAAAGGTGTAAACATCACAATTAACACGAGCGAAATCCATGCCATCATGGGGCCGAACGGTACAGGGAAATCTACCTTGGCGTCAGCAATCATGGGGCATCCTAAATATGAAGTAACACAAGGCACGATCGAATTGGACGGAGAAGACGTATTGGCGATGGAAGTCGACGAGCGCGCACGCGCAGGACTCTTCTTGGCTATGCAGTACCCGAGCGAAATCTCAGGTGTTACCAATGCTGACTTCATGCGCTCTGCGATGAACGCACGCCGCGAAGAAGGCAATGAAGTTTCATTGATGAAATTCATCCGTGAACTTGACAGCAAAATGGAAACTCTTGCGATGGACCAGGACATGGCACAGCGCTACTTGAACGAAGGATTCTCCGGCGGCGAGAAGAAACGCAATGAAATCCTTCAAATGATGATGATCAAACCGACATTCGCCGTACTCGATGAAATTGACTCCGGTCTCGATATCGATGCATTGAAAGTCGTATCTGACGGCATCAACCAAATGAAGGGCGAGAACTTTGGCTGCTTGATCATCACTCACTATCAGCGCCTGTTGAACTACATCACGCCAGATCACGTCCATGTTATGATGCAAGGCCGCGTCGTTAAATCAGGCGGACCTGAACTTGCGCATAAACTGGAAGCGGAAGGCTATGACTGGATTAAGGCAGAACTCGGCATCGAAGACGAGACTGTCGGACAAGAAGCATAATTGGAAGGAGAGACTAACGTGACGGTTGAAACAAAATTAACGATGACCGAGCAGGATGTACGCTCCTTCTCGGCTTCGCACTCAGAACCAGAAGAATTTACGAACTTGCGCGTACAGGCTTTGGCTGCTGCCGAAGCGTTGCCGCTCCCAAAACCCGACAAAACAAAAATCATTAACTGGAACTTCACGGATTTCCCGGTCCATACAGTAGAAAGCTCTACGTATGCGTCACTGGATGAATTGCCGGAGCAGGTAAAATCCATTGTTGATACGGATCAAAAAAATCTATACATCCAGCACAATAATACGCCTGCTTACATTTCTTTGGATAAAAACCTACAGCAACAAGGTGTCATTTTGACAGATATCCAAACAGCGATCCGTGAGCACGGTGATTTGGTTGCTAAGTATTTCATGACAGAAGCAGTCAAAGCTGAAGAACATAAATTGACGGCTCTTCATGCAGCGCTTCTAAATGGCGGGATGTTCCTGTATGTACCAAAGAATCTTGCCATAAAGAATCCGGTGCAAGCGATCTTTATACATGACAATGAGGAAGCTTCTCTGTTCAATCACGCATTGATTGTCGCAGATAAAGGCAGTGAAGTAACTTACGTCGAAAACTATATTTCCACCGTGCCGAAAGCAAAAGGCCAAGCGAATATCGTTTCAGAAGTATTTGCAGAAGACAATGCGTCTGTCACTTACGGTGCAGTGGATGTACTCGCTGAAGGATTCACGACTTACGTGAACCGCCGCGGAGTAGCGCAGCGCGATGCACGCATCGAATGGGCGCTCGGCATGATGAACGACAGCGACACCATTTCCGATAACACGACATTCCTAATCGGCGACAATTCAGTCGGCGATACGAAAACAGTAGTGGTTGGAAGAGGCACTCAAAAGCAGAACTTCACGACGCAAGTCATCCACTGGGGCAAAAACTCCGACGGCCAGATCTTGAAGCACGGCGTCATGAAAGACTCCGCGTCTGCGATCTTCAACGGCATCGGCAAAATCGAACACGGCGCAACGAAAGCTAACGCAGAACAGGAATCACGTGTCCTGATGTTAAGCCCGAAAGCACGCGGCGATGCGAACCCGATTCTCTTGATCGACGAAGATGATGTAACGGCAGGCCATGCGGCATCAGTCGGACGCGTCGATCCGCTTCAATTGTATTATTTGATGAGCCGAGGCATTACAAAACAAGAAGCTGAACGTCTTGTTATTCACGGCTTCCTGGCACCGGTTGTAAACGTGTTGCCAATCGAAGGCGTTAAAAAGCAATTGACGGAGGTTATCGAAAGGAAAGTCCGCTAATGAATCCAGAGATCAAGAGTTATTTCCCGATACTCAACCAGGAAATCAATGGACATCCGCTCGTCTATTTAGACAGCGCGGCGACTTCCCAGAAGCCGACGCCAGTCATCGAAGCGCTGAAAGACTATTACGAGTTTGATAATTCCAATGTCCACCGCGGCGTCCACACGCTCGGCAACCGGGCGACAGAGAAATATGAAGGCGCCCGCGAGAAAGTGCAACAATTCATCAATGCCAGATCGACGCAGGAAATCGTCTTTCTCCGCGGCACGACGACCGCGATTAACTTAGTCGCGCAAAGCTATGGCCGTGCCAATGTGGAAGAAGGCGACGAAATCGTCATCACGTATATGGAGCATCACTCGAACATCATTCCTTGGCAGCAGCTGGCAAAAGAGCGCGGCGCTGTCTTGAAATATATCGAGCTCGAAGAAGACGGAACCATCTCACTTGAAAACGTCCGTGCAGCCATTACTGACCGGACTAAAATCGTGTCGATGGTCTACGTATCCAATGTGCTTGGCACGATGAACCCGGTGAAGGAAGTGGCGAAAATCGCCCACGAACATGGCGCTGTCATGATGGTGGACGGAGCACAAGCTGCGCCTCACTTGAAAATCGATGTCCAAGACTTGGATTGCGACTTCTTCGCATTTTCCGGCCATAAAATGGTCGGACCAACCGGCATCGGCGTGTTGTATGGCAAAAAGCATTTGCTTGAAGCCATGGAGCCTGTCGAGTTTGGCGGGGAGATGATCGACTTTGTCGGATTATACGATTCGACATGGAAAGAGTTGCCTTGGAAATTTGAAGGCGGCACACCGATCATTGCTGGGGCAGTCGGCTTGGCTGCGGCTATCGACTTCCTGCAGGAAATCGGATTAGATGAGATCGAAAAACATGAACATCATATGGCAGCCATCGCAATGGATAAGATGTCGGGAATTGAAGGGCTAGAGATTTACGGCCCGAAAGACCCGGCGAAACGTGCAGGGATCGTCACTTTCAATTTAAAAGAAGTCCATCCCCATGATGTAGCGACTGTGCTCGATATGAGCGGCATCGCTGTCCGCGCAGGTCATCACTGCGCCCAGCCATTGATGAAATGGCTCGATGTGACAGCGACAGCACGCGCAAGCTTCTATCTTTATAATGACGAATCGGATATCGATCGCCTAGTGGAAGGTTTGCGTTCTGCAAAGGAGTATTTTAGCGATGTCTTTTAATAATTTAGATCAATTATATCGACAAGTGATCATGGACCATTACAAGACGCCCCGCAACAAGGGAGCGCTTGAACAGGACAGTGTCAATATCGAAATGAACAACCCGACTTGCGGCGACCGGATCCAATTAACGCTGCAAGTGGAAGATGGCATCGTCAAAGACGCCAAATTCGACGGGGAAGGCTGCTCGATTTCCATGGCATCTGCTTCCATGATGACGCAAGCCGTCAAAGGCAAAGATGTAGATACAGCCTTGAAGCTGTCCGAGATTTTCTCGGACATGATGCTTGGCAAAGAGTACGACGATTCAGTGGACCTTGGGGATATTGAAGCATTGCAAGGTGTATCCAAATTCCCGGCGCGTATCAAATGCGCGACCTTAGCGTGGAAAGCCATGGAAAAAGGTGTGCACGACGAAGAAAAATCGTAACAGAGAACGGAGGAACGACGATGGCGAAAAAAATGCCGGAAATCGGAGATTATAAATATGGGTTCCATGACAAGGATGTTTCCATCTTCAGATCCAAACGCGGTCTGACGGAAGACATTGTCAGAGAAATTTCGAAGATTAAAGAAGAACCTGAATGGATGCTCGAATCACGCTTGAAAGCGTTGAAACTATTCTATTCTATGCCAATGCCGCAATGGGGCGGAGATTTGAACTCGTTGGATTTTGACGAAATCACGTATTACGTCAAGCCCTCTGAAGCAAGCCAGACTTCATGGGATGAAGTTCCTGAAGAAATCAAGCGTACGTTTGATAAGCTGGGAATTCCTGAAGCTGAACAGAAATACCTTGCCGGTGTTTCTGCACAGTACGAATCCGAAGTTGTTTACCATAACATGAAAGCGGATCTTGAAGACATGGGCATCATCTTTAAAGATACAGATGCGGCACTTCGTGAAAACGAAGACCTCTTCAGAGAAAACTTCCAGACAGTCATTCCAGCAGCAGACAATAAATTCTCTGCATTGAACACGGCTGTTTGGTCGGGTGGCTCGTTCATCTACGTACCGCCAGGCATCAAAGTGGAATCGCCGCTGCAAGCCTATTTCCGTATCAACTCGGAAAACATGGGCCAATTCGAACGTACGATGATCATCGTCGACGAAGGCGCAAGCGTCCATTACGTAGAAGGCTGTACAGCGCCTGTTTACACGACGAACTCACTGCACTCTGCTGTTGTTGAAATCATCGTGAAAAAAGATGCTTATTGCCGCTATACAACGATCCAAAACTGGGCAAACAACGTATATAACCTGGTAACGAAACGTGCTTTCGTTGATGCGAATGGCACAATGGAATGGATCGACGGCAACATCGGTTCGAAATTGACGATGAAATATCCTGCAGTTTTCCTTAAAGGTGAAGGCGCACGCGGCATGACATTGTCGATTGCGATCGCCGGCAAAGGCCAGCACCAGGATGCAGGCGCAAAAATGATTCACTTGGCGCCAAATACATCATCATCGATCGTTTCCAAATCGATTTCGAAACAAGGCGGGAAAGTTTCTTACCGCGGAATCGTGCATTTCGGCCGCAAAGCGGACGGCGCACGTTCGAATATCGAATGCGATACATTGATCATGGACAACCAGTCGACATCCGATACAATTCCTTATAACGAGATCATGAACGACAACGTTTCACTTGAACACGAAGCAAAAGTGTCGAAAGTCTCTGAAGAGCAATTGTTCTATCTGATGAGCCGCGGTGTTTCTGAACAAGAAGCAACGGAAATGATCGTCATGGGCTTCATCGAGCCATTCACAAAAGAATTGCCGATGGAGTATGCAGTCGAAATGAACCGTCTTATCAAGTTCGAGATGGAAGGTTCAATCGGTTAATCAATCCATTAATTAATCAATCCCCGGCATGGAAAATGCCGGGGATTTTTTATGCTATTTTGGAGGAGTGGATTTCCTCGTTTGCATGAATTTCGTTTTACTGCTTATCGCAAGGGTATACAAAGGATGAAGCAGAAATTTGAGGAGGGATTTTTCTAATGAGCCAAACTTTTGACGCGTTAAAAGAGAAAATCAGCAACGCTGACATGGGAGAAGCGAAAGAAATCATCACTCAAGTCAAGCAAGCATACGAGGACGGCAAAATCGATGAAAACGAAAAAAACGAATTGATTGATCTCGCTAAATCCAAAATCGGCGGCGGGCTCGGCGGGTTGTTCTAGAAACCTGCAGCCCAATTAAAAAATAAGCTTTGGCGTCCTTCGTGGATGCCGAAGCTTATTTTTTTATGTGTTTTAGAGCTTCCCGCTTGCTCAGTGGCTGAAGCGCATGGGCAGAGACGAAGTCCAAGACCCACATGGGATCAGTTTTTGCGTATTCCCTCAAAGCCCAGCCGATGGATTTTTGGATGAAGAATTCGCGTGATTCAGCATGCAGTTCTATGATGGAGCCGAGCATTTCTGTGTCGGTGCGTTGCTTGAATTTCAGCTGGTGCAAAATAGCTGCTCGCTGGGTCCATAAGTTTTCTGCATGGGCCCACTCAACAAGGAGCGGGGCAGTGATTGTTCGGTCGAGCAACACAATATGACCGGCAAGTTTCGGGGCGATGGCATCGACAGTGTCCCACCAGGAATTGGATTCGACCAGCGAACGCAAAAACGGTAAGTCGTCTGGAGTCAGTTCCTTTTTTGCTTGTTCCAGCAATTCGATGGCCGCGTAATGAAATTCACGTTCCGGCAGTGCGTACAGTGCTTGGACAATGGACTTCAATTGTGCTTTTTCAGGGAGGAGATATGTGGATAGCTGCTCTTTCATTAACGCAGTACGCAGAGGTTTCTGTATTCCTAAAAATGGGAAGTTGTGTTTCATATAAGCGGCCATTGAAACGGCAAGCTCTGGGTTGCGATTGTCCTCAAAGCGTGAGATAAGGGCATCTGTGTCCCATGGTTTTTTCATTTCCAAAAACCTCCTAAAAAATGGTTTGATATGTGATTGTAACCATACGGGAAATAAGGGGACTTCGCCTGGCATTGCTTCGGCGAATCTCAAAAAGGACGCCTGTTTTGTTCTATGCTATCATAAAATAATAACGAAAATGGAGGCAGGGCGATGATTTATGTTGGATTGACGGGCTGGGGAGATCATCCAGATGTCTATAGCCCCGGCTCGAAACAAAAAGATAAATTGGTCGATTACAGCGCGCATTTTCCGATTGTGGAACTGGATTCTTCATTTTATGCAGTCCAGCCTGAGCGCAATATCAGCAAATGGATCCGCGAGACACCGGACAATTTCCAATTTGTCGTAAAAGCTTATCAAGGCATGACGGGGCATCAGCGCGGGGAGAACCCATTCGCGACCCGCGAGGAGATGTTCGAAGCTTACAGGTTGTCTGTCAGGCCGCTTAAAGAAGCGGGAAAGCTGGCGATGGTGCTGTTGCAATTTCCGCCGTGGTTCGACTGCCAAAAAGATCATGTCGATGAAATCCGTGCGATCATCTCGGAGTTGCAGGAATTCGACTTGGCAATCGAATTCCGCCATCAGTCCTGGTACGCAGACGGCATGAAAGAAAAGACGCTGGAATTTCTCCGCGAGCACGGCTTGATTCATTCGGTCTGTGATGAACCGCAAGCGGGGGACGGTTCGATCCCGCTTGTTCCGGAATCCAGCCGCAAAGATAAAGTGCTGCTGCGTCTGCACGGGCGCAATGTCCACGGCTGGCTGAATCCAGGCAATGCCGAAAAATGGCGGGAAGTGCGCTATCTCTATGATTACAACAGCAAAGAACTAGAAGAAATCAGCCGGGCTGTAAAGCGTCTTGAACAACAGGCAGAGCAGGTATATGTAATCTTCAATAATAATTCAGGCGGGCATGCAGCGGGGGATGCGAAACAGTTCCAGCAATTGAACGGTTTGCATTTTGAGGGATTATCCCCGAAACAGCTTGACCTGTTCGAAGGCGGATTCTGATGGTATTCCTGATCCTTCTAGTGACCGGACTTGCTTCTGGGATTGTTGGGGCGCTCATCGGGCTTGGTGGAGGCGTCATATTGGTGCCGGTGCTGCTGTTCCTCAGCTCCTCGGTCAGCTTGTTTCCAGACTTATCGCCTCAACAGATTGTCGGGCTCTCGGTCGTCATGATGATTTTCACCGGTTTGTCTTCGACGATTGCCTATATGAAAGTTGGCACTGTCGATTACCGGAGCGGTTTCATTTTCTTTCTTGGCAGTGCGCCGGGCACGATTTTAGGCGCCTTCGTTAACCGCAGTCTGGATGTGCCGTCCTTTCAATTGTATTTCGGCCTGCTATTGGTGTTCTTATCGCTGCTCCTGTTGCTCCGGGATCGCTTGAAGGCGGTGAGCTGGTTTGTCGATCACGGCAAAAAGCAAAGTTTCCATGACCGCAAAACCGATCAGCAATATGTCTACGGCTATCCGATATGGTTCGCGCTCGTGTTGACCTTCTTCATCGGCTTTGCTTCCGGGCTATTCGGCATCGGCGGCGGTTCGATCCTCGTTCCCGCCATGATCTTGCTATTTTTATTTCCGCCTCACGTAGCTGTTGGAACGTCGATGCTGATGGTCTTTCTATCGGCCATTGTCAATTCCATCACGCATATTTCACTCGGCAATGTCCCGTGGATCTATACCTTAGCCATCATCCCCTCAGCATACATCGGAGCGAAGATCGGGGCGAGGCTGAACCGCAGCATCAAATCCGAGACTCTGGTTGTCGTGCTGCGGCTCGCATTATTATTACTCGGGCTCCGCTCGATTTACGAAGGAATTTTCAGTTCATAATGAGGTGTTTGACATGAGTGAAACCATCCATATTTATCATACGAACGACCTGCATAGCCATTTTGCGCACTGGCTCCGCATCAAATCCTTGCTGACGGAACGCAGGCGCTGGCACGAAGAAGCGGGCGATGTGTGTTTGGTGCTCGATATCGGGGACCACGCTGACCGGTCGCATCCGTTTACGGAAGGGACGGCTGGCAAAGGCAATGTCCAGCTGCTCAATGAAGCCGGATACGATGCTGTGACCATCGGCAATAACGAAGGGATTACGCTGTCTAAAGCAGAACTGGACGAATTGTATGTGCAGGCAGATTTTTCCGTCGTGGTCGCCAATTTATTGGATTTAGACGGCAAGCAGCCAGAATGGGCAAGCCCCAATCGGGTCATCGTAACGAATGATGGCACAAAAATCGGGCTCGTTGCAGCAACGGCAGAATTCACCCCGTTTTACCGCCGCCTTGGCTGGCAAGTGACAAACGGCAGGGAAGCGATCAAACGGGAAGCAGCGGAAATCCGCGAGTCGGTCGATTTTCTCATCTGCCTGTCCCATCTCGGCATCAGGGAAGATGAACTGTTGGCTGCAGAATGCCCGGAACTCGATGTCATCTTGGGAGCGCATACCCACCATCTGTTCCACCAAGGAAAAGAAATTGGCAAAACCTTGCTCGGTGCTGCCGGCAAGTTCGGCTATTATATCGGCCATATTGAAATTGATATAGCGACACGCAAGATGACAGCAGAAGTGATCGAGACCGACCAGTTGCCAGAAGCCGATGAAGGGTTCAATGAATACTTGGTCGGCATCGGCAAGCAGCAGATGGCGGAGACGGTTTTCTATAATGACCACCTGTTGAAAGCAGAATGGTTCAAGCCCTCTCCGATGGCTGAGCTGTTTGGCGATGCTTTGGTTTCGTTCGCTTCGGCAGATTGCGGATTGTTCAATGCCGGAATTTTCATGGAAGATATGCCGCAAGGGGAAATGACGCGCTACGATTTCCACCGCATGTTGCCGCATCCGATCAATCCGTGCGTGATCGATCTCAGCGGTGCGGAGCTCAAGGAAATTTACGTCCAATCCTTGAACGAAGACTGGCCGCAGCTTGAGCTCAAAGGCATGGGCTTTCGCGGAGCGGTGTTCGGCCGGATGATTCACAGCAACATGGAGATGGATGAACATCAATTATGGGTCGGGGGCAAGCCTGCTGACCCCGATCGTATCTATCGGCTGGCGACGCTTGACCTGTTTACGTTCGGCTATTTTTTCCCGGCTTTGAAGCGTGCGCCGAAAAGTTACTTCATGCCTGAATTCCTGCGTGATGTGTTTGGTGATTATTTTCGCATGAAAGCTATTAAATAGAAGGAACATTCAAAATGGACTGTTAGTTGATTTCGTGTGCTTTTTGGGCTATGCTTTTTATGAATTAGATATCGATGGGTAGAGGCTGCAGCCTTCATCAGTAGAATGTGCGAGTTTGACCGCGTTGACCACATTCGAAAGGGAAGCTTGCCGAAATCACCGTTTCCGGGTCAGGGGAGCGGCGATTGGGGACATTTCGAACAGGAATGCCACTGTCATTTGCAGTGAGTTGCAGATGGAGAGCTACAGGGTTGTTTGATGCTTGTGCACACAGACGAATTGTAGGAAGCCGGTTTATCCCTTGGATAAGCCGGCTTTTTTGGTCTAAGCCTTACCATCAAAATGAATAGGAGGAAATCTAATTATGGAAAACACTATCTTTTCGATACTGCCGCCGATTATCGCGATTGCGATGGTTCTGTTGACGCGTCGTGTGTTGCTGTCGCTCGGCGTCGGCATCGTGGCAGCTGCGCTGATCTTGACATCGTTTGCACCGATTGAGGCAGTGAATGAATTATTTACTTCATTTGCGGTGATTTTTTGGAATGAGGGCTTCAACGCTTACAACGTTTTCATCATCTTGTTCTTATTGCTGCTGGGTGTCATTACAGCATTCGTCAGCCTGTCCGGCGGCAGCCATGCGTTTGCCGATTGGGCATCTGCGCGTGTCAAAACACGCCGCGGGGCGAAGTTGGTTACCGTATTTCTTGGTATCTTGATTTTCATTGATGACTATTTCAATGCTTTAGCAGTTGGGCAAGTTGCACGGCCGATTACGGACCGCTATAAAGTATCGCGCGCAAAACTTGCTTATTTCATCGATTCTACTGCGGCGCCGATTTGTGTCGTGTCTCCTGTCTCTAGCTGGGGAGCTGCAATCATCGGCATCATCGGGACGATCCTGGCTGGACAGACCTTCCTGGATTATTCTGCACTGGAAGCGTTCCTGTGGATGGCACCGATGAACTTCTACGTCATTGCGGCACTTGCCATCGTGTTCTTCGTCGCGATCCGTGATGTAGATTTCGGGGAAATGAAAAAGCATGAACGCCTGGCGATTACCGAAGGCCAGCTGTTCAATCCGGATAAAGTAATTCCAGGGGAAATGAAGGAAGAGTTCCCGAGCCATTCGCATGGCCGCGTCCGTGATTTGCTATTGCCGATCCTGTTATTGATTGTGGGAACGGTCACAGCGATGATGTGGACAGGATATGTAAATGCAGGAGGAGTCTTCGACATTTGGCTCATTTTTGAAAACACGGATGTTCCTTTGTCCTTGCTTGCCGGTGGGTTGATCGGGGCGCTCGCTGCAATCGTCTTGTATGCGATGCAAATCAAGCACAATGAAGCGGCAGAAGCGCATTGGATCGCCAGAGGCATCTGGGCGGGAATCCAATCGATGGCGGGCGCTGTCTTCATCCTAATCTTTGCCTGGTCGCTAACGTATTTGATTGATGCGTTGGAAACAGGTACTTTCTTGGCTGATGCTGTGGCTCGTGGCAATGTGCCAACGAGTGTCTTGCCGGTCCTATTGTTCTTGTTAGCTGGCGTCATGGCATTTTCGACGGGCACTTCCTGGGGATCGTTTGGGATCTTGTTGCCGATTGCCGGCACGATCATGATTCAGGCAGAACCGGAACTATTGCTCGCTTCCTTGTCGGCTGTATTGGCAGGGGCAGTATTTGGAGATCATTGTTCACCGATCTCGGATACGACGATTTTGTCGTCAACAGGCGCAGGAAGCAATCATATGGACCATGTGGTCACGCAACTTCCGTATGCATTGACTTCTGCAGCGATTGCAGCAGTAGGGTATATCGTCATAGGCTTCACCGGCTCCTTGCCTTTGGCTCTTGGAGCGGTGGCCATCACCTTGGCAATACTATTCGTTTTCTGGTCTAAGCGCACAACCTTAATGGAAAAACATGAACAGAACTAAGATTTGAAAGCCGGAGATATTCTATCTCCGGCTTTTTATTATTGTCGTAATAGTTTTTTTGAAAAATTTTCAGAAATTATCTTTACTTTGAACAGGGTCCTAGTTATACTAAATTTAGATTCCAAAATAATCTGAATATAAACAAACTTCCTATTTTTCTGTTAAAAAATTGGAAGTTTACAACAAAGGGGGAAGAGAAATGGAACGTTCTACATGGGGAACGAGAGCCGGTTTTATCATGGCGGCGGTCGGTTCAGCAATAGGACTAGGGAATATTTGGCGATTCCCGTATGTAGCATATGAAAATGGTGGGGGCGCATTTTTTATACCGTATTTGTTTGCTCTTTTAACAGCCGGGATTCCAATCCTTATATTGGAGTTCACTATCGGCCATCGTTATCGCGGATCCGCACCACTTTCATTCTTTAGAATGAGCGGTAAGAAAGCAGAATGGCTCGGATGGTGGGCGATGTTCGTATCGTTCGTCATTTCAGTGTATTACGCGGTCATCATTGCTTGGGCGATTCGATACACGCTGTTTTCGTTCAATCAGGCGTGGGGGGAAGATACAGAAGGGTTCTTATTCAATGATTTCCTTCAATTGACCGTAAGTCCAGGCGAGACGGGGGGAATCGTCTGGGGCATTTTCATTCCATTAGCGATTGTCTGGATCATTACGCTCGGCATCTTACTTGCCGGTGTCAAAAAAGGGATCGAAATGGCGAACCGTATTTTCATCCCGACTTTGGTTGTCATTTTCACGATAATCGTAATCCGTGCGGTCACATTAGACGGGGCAGCGCTTGGACTAGAGGCATTCTTCGAGCCGAACTTCGATGCCATCATGGATCCGACCGTTTGGGTCGCGGCTTATGGGCATATCTTCTTCAGTTTATCGGTTGCTTTTGCGATCATGATCACTTACTCAAGTTATCTGCCGAAAAAATCGGATATCACAAACAACGCGTTCATTACCGGATTTGCAAACTCAAGCTTTGAGTTGCTTGCTGGTATCGGGGTGTTTGCGGTACTCGGTTTCATGGCGACGCAATCCGGCGTAGAAGTGGCGGATGTAGCATCTGCAGGCGTCGGCTTGGCATTTGTTGTATTCCCGGCGATCATCAATGAATTCCCAGGATTCAATGGCCTCTTCGGCTTCTTGTTCTTCCTGTCATTGACGCTTGCGGGACTGACATCACTCATGTCGATCACTGAAACTTACGTAGCTGGATTCAGCGAAAAATTCGGCATCTCGCGCCGCAAAGCGGTCGCATTCGGCGGCGGTCTTGCCGCATTGATCTCTATCTTATTTGCTACTCAAGGCGGATTGTTCTTCTTGGATATCGCCGATTACTACATCAACCAATTCGGTGTTGCCGCAGTTGGACTGGTGGAAGTTATCATGGTGGTCTGGATCTTGCGCAAAGCGGGCGATCTTCAGAATCACGCCAACGAGATTTCTGACATCCATCTCGGCGGCTGGTGGAAATTCAGCTTGGGCGTTATCACACCACTCGTTCTCGGCTATATGATGTTCGGCTTGCTGCGTTTGAACATTTTCCAGCAATTCGAAACGGAAACAGGAAACTATGAAGGCTATTCCAATATGTTCACTTTATTCGGCGGTGTGGCGGTTGCAGCAGGAGCCCTGCTCTTCGGCATCTTGTTCTCGCTCGGCAAATGGCATAAAAACTACCGCTATTACGACGAGCATTCCGAACATCCGGCGAAAGAAAAAGAATAAGGAGGGATCGACATGTCAGTTAGCGCGATTGTAGTCATGATCATCGGTATGGTCCTCCTCTGGGGAGGGCTTGCAGCGAGCATTTTCCACGCTGTAAGATCGAGTAAAGCAAACAAAGCAGAAGACTTAGGATAATATGGAAACCTCCGGCAAACATTGTGCCGGAGGTTTTTGTTTAACCAGCTGCCAATAGCGCAGCTTGTCCACATGTCCCTGGTGTGATACATTTGAAGCAGGATTCGAGCAGGTAAAAGCAGGATGATGCAAGCCCAGGCTTTTGTCATTACTAGGTATGGGTGGTGAGGATATTGATCACAATTGAAAAATGGAATTACGAGGTGATCGAGGATCATCGCGAAGGGTTTCAGGAAGAAGCGTTCCAAAACAGGTACAGCGATATTCTGGCCAAATACGATTATATCCTGGGCGACTGGGGATACGGACAGCTTCGCCTAAAAGGCTTTTTTGATGATAGCAATAACAAGGCAAGCTATGATACGAAGATCAGTACGCTCCAGGATTATTTATACGAATACTGCAATTTCGGATGCTCTTATTTCGTCTTGAAAAAAGCCGGTAAAGCACCGGAACCAGAAGTGCAGGAACAACCAGAACCCCCCGAAGCGGATTGAGCCGCCGGGGGTTTTTTTGTGCCCATATGATATGATAGGAAAGAAATGCAACAGCGAGCAACAGCAAAATGGAGGGACTCATTATGTATTTTATTGACCGCGGAAAAATCAAGGAAGCCATCACGTATATGGATGCGCTTATCGCTTTATATGAAGAGAACGGCCAGTGGGATTCGTTGAAGGACCAATTGGCTTTGGAGCGTCTCGCACTCGGGGCGATTGAAGCGGTGATCGATGTCGGGAATTCGATGATCGATGGTTTTATTATGCGCGATCCGGGTAGTTACGAAGATATCATCGATATCCTGGTGGATGAAAAAGTGATCACCGAAGAAATGGACCAGCCTTTGAAAGAGCTGGTTGGCCTGCGCAAGATGCTTGTACGTGAATTCATTGCGGTCGACCATGCAGAAATTACACGCGTTATGGATGCGCATTTGGATAGCCTGAAACAATTTGGCCCTAAGGTGGCTCATTATCTTGAACATGAACTCGGGCCGGTCTCTGCGTTCATTCCGGAGAACGAAAATGGAAAAGATTAAGCGCTATAAGGCGTATTGCCTGGATCTTGATGGCACTGTATATCGTGGCGAGGCGCCGGTTCAGGAAGCTGCCGAATTTGTCAGCCGTTTGCAACAACAGGGCATCGAAGCATTTTATGTCACGAACAATGCCTCCAAAACACAGGGGCAATTGCATGAAAAGTTGAAAAGAGTCGGTGTCAATGCCGACAAGTCGCGCATTATGTCTTCAGCGGTTGCGGCGGCAAAATACATCAAGCGCTGGTACCCAGGCCGCACGGTATACCTGATCGGTTCGGATGGTTTGAAGGAAGCGCTTGATGCGGAAGGGATCGCGTGCGTCGAGAAACAGGCAGATATCGTCTTGATGGGGCTTGATCCACAGATTACTTACGAGAAACTATCGCGCGCTTGCCTTGAAGTGCAAAGTGGAGCTGTGTTCTTGTCGACTAACCAAGACTTGGCATTTCCTTCGGAAGAAGGATTTCTGCCGGGCAACGGGGCGATAACAGCGGTCGTGTCAAAAGCGACAGATGTCGATCCTGTATTTATCGGCAAGCCGGAAATCCATATGCTCGAAGCCATACAGCACGAATGGGGATTCGAAAAAGAGGACATGGTGATGATCGGGGATAATTACGATACCGATATACAGGCAGGGATCCGCTTTGGAATCGACACGGTGCACGTCAATACCGGCGTGACACCGATGGATACCGTGATGCAAAAAGACCACCCTGCAACACATTTATTGGAAAACCTTAGTTTTTGGGAGCAATAAAAAAAGCCGTCCAAAAGGCGGCTTAAAACAATGGGTTTTCTTCTATGAACTCATATATTTTCTTGGTTAGCTCTTCAGGGGTGTCCGCCTCCACAATTTCACCGTTTACAAGTGCAAACAAGGATTCGGCACATTGGCTGCAATAGCTTAAACAACCATATTCGAGTACATCCAGATTCGGGTCCTGCTCTAGTTTTGCAAAAGACTCTTCCGAACCATTGGCGAGATTGCTCATGCAAAATTCAATTATCGGGTTCATTCCAGCTCACCTCACTACTAGGAAATCCTACCGTGTTTCCGTGCAACCGTCAATTATTTGATTTTGCCGGGAAAGGATTGTGAAAGTTATCACAATCAGCTATACTCATATTTGGAATCAAGAGCAGAATGACGGGCTAAAGGAGAATTATATGAAGAAATTAGTCTTACTAGGTGGCGGCTATGGCAATATGCGGGTTTTGCTTCGACTCTTGCCGAATAATTTCCCGCAGGATATGGAAATTATTCTCATTGACCGAACACCTTTTCACAGCATGAAAACAGAATTTTACGCACTCGCTGCAGGTACCGAATCCGACCACGAGGTGCGCGTCCCATTTCCGGAGCATGAACGCCTGAAAATCGTCAATGGTGAAATTCGGGAAATCGACCTGGAGGAAAAGTGTATCTTTTTGGAAGACGGCCAGCGCATCGCCTATGATGAATTGGTCATCGGGCTTGGTTGCATCGACAAATACCACGGCGTTCCTGGAGCGGATGAATTTACGTACAGCATCCAAACCATCGGCAACTCGCGGAAAACTTATGAAGCCTTGCTTGGATTGAAATCAGGAGCCACAGTCGGCGTTGTCGGTGCAGGGCTTAGCGGCATCGAACTTGCCAGTGAACTGCGCGAAAGCCGCAAAGATCTGCAAATCAAGCTGTTTGACCGCAGCCCGAGAATTTTGCGCGACTTCCCGGAGCGGCTCAGCAATTTCGTCAAGAAATGGTTCGATAATAATAATGTTGATGTCGTGTCCAATTCGAACATCACAAAAGTGGAGCCGAACCTTCTTCATAACCACGAAGAAACGATTCCGGTCGATGCTGTCGTCTGGACGGCAGGCATTCAGCCAGTTAAACCGGTACGCGACTTGAATTTGGAAAGCGACAGCAGCGGGCGCGTCATCATCAATCAATACCACCAATTGCCGAACGACGAGAATGTTTATGTCGTGGGCGATTGTGCCGCATTGCCAATGGCACCCTCTGCACAGTTGGCAGAAGAACAAGCTGAACAGATTGTCAAAGTGCTGCGCATGAAATGGAAAGGTGAGGCATTGCCTGAAACGATGCCTGAGATCAAGCTGAAAGGTTTCCTCGGCTCGCTCGGGAAAAAGCAAGGCTTTGCCTACCTCGCAGACCGCACCGTTACCGGACGCATTGCGCGTTTGATGAAATCGGGCGTCTTGTGGATGTACAAATGGCATAATGGGTAAAGAAAAAAGCGCTCCCCGGAGCGCTTTTTTTCAGGCTGTCGAGAAAGTTAAAAAGCCGTATTTTCCGAAGCTTATCGCTCGCTTTCCGTGGGGCGGGAATCGAGCCTCCTCACCCGCTATCGCGGTCTGCGGGGTCTCTCAAACCCGCTAATCCCACAGGAGTCGAGCGAACGCTTCTCCAAATACTCAGATAGCACATTGATTTTTGAATGTAGAAATGGTGATTTCCTTTTTCATTCATAGCGGATTATAGACTTCTTCAACACTCTAGAAGAAAGCGCTCCCCGGAGCGCTTTTTTTATTTATTCAGCAGCGGCAAAGCCGTGTTTCTCGAGCTCCCGGTAGACTGGCTTCAATTGAATATAGCCTTCACCGACCACTTCGCCTTCGATCAGCACGAGCGGGTAGAAAAACTCATCTTCTAAGATGCGCTCCGCATACTCTTGCTGCTTGGCATCTTGCAGTGGTTTCTCAATATCGATATAGCTTATTGAAAATGGCTGATCTTTGTATTTTCTCGAGATGGCTGCCTCGAGCCATTCATAGGTATCCTTGGACGACGGAGCATTTACACAGCTGGCGCAGATCTGGTCGGTTCCGTAAACTTCGATGTTCGGGATTTTTGTCATGGATATTGGCCTCCTGGAAATTCATTATTGGCTTTTTATGCTTATTCACATTATAATGATTGTAATGAAAGGAGTCGATAGAAATGACTGAAGCTATGATGGAAGATCAAGTAATGGAAGTCTTAGATAAATTACGGCCATTCCTTTTGCGCGACGGGGGAGACTGTGAATTGGTGGATGTAGAGGACGGTATCGTGAAGCTCCGCTTACTCGGTGCTTGCGGCAGCTGCCCAAGTTCAACAATCACATTGAAAGCGGGCATTGAACGCGCGCTTGTCGAGGAAGTTCCTGGCGTCGTTGAAGTGGAACAAGTCTTTTAATGTCCAGGGGCCTTTTGCAGGTCCCTTTTTATGTCCGCTATCAGACAGGCGGTAAAATGGAAAAGAAAGGGTGAACGTAGATGACACAAGTTGTAGAAATTACAGAAGCCGCTTCTTTCCAAGTGAAGGAAATGATGCGCCATAACGAAGAGGAAGGTTCTTATCTGCGCGTGGCTGTAAAAGGCGGCGGCTGCAGCGGCCTGACATATGGCATGGGTTTCGAGCCGGAAGTGGCAGAAACAGACGATCAATACGAACAGCACGGCATTCGCATTTTAATCAATAAAGAAGATGCGCCGATTTTACAAGGGACTATAGTGGATTACAAGCAATCCTTGATGGGCGGCGGATTCACCATTGATAACCCGAACGCTATCGCTTCATGTGGCTGCGGAACAAGTTTCCGAACCGCGAAAAAAGCAGGGACTCCTGAAAACTGCTAATGAAAAACCCGCTTTGTGACAAAAGCGGGTTTTTTTAATTTTCGATTTTGTTGCGCATCTCGTGTAAGGGCATTCAACTGTTGAAAAGCATTTGCAAAAGGGCTAATATAGAGGATAGGTGTTTACTGGAATCTGTTTCATTATTTCCGGTACATAAAATGACTTGAAGGTGGTTGCGATTGTGTTGAAAAGACCGTCAATATTAGTATTAGGTGCAGGCTACGGTGGATTGACTACTGTAGTGAATCTGCAAAAAGAATTTGGGACAGACGCTGCGGACATTACGCTCATCAACAAAAACGAATATCATTACGAAAGCACGTGGCTCCATGAAGCGGCAGCAGGAACATTGCTTCCGGAACAAGTGCGCTACGATATTGCAGACGTCATCGATACTGGCAAGGTGAACTTTGTTCAAGCCACTGTCGAAGGCATCGACGTAGACAGCAAGAAAGTTTCGACTGACAATGGGGAATTCACGTACGATTACCTTGTTATCGGCCTTGGCTTTGAAGGGGAAACTTTCGGAATCGAAGGCCTCGACACATATGCGTTGTCGATTGCCAATGTAAAAGCTGCGCGTTACATCCGCGAGCACATCGAATTCCAATTTGCGACATGGTCTACTGAAGAAGTGAAGAACGACAGCCGTTTGACGATTGTTGTCGGCGGAGCTGGATTCACAGGAATCGAATTCCTTGGGGAACTGGCAAATCGCGTGCCGGAACTTTGCAAAGAGTATGACGTGCCACGTGAAAAAGTACGCGTCATCTGTGTAGAAGCTGCACCGATGGTCTTGCCAGGATTCGATCCGGAATTGGTAGACTATGCAGTCGGCCATCTTCAAGCGAAAGGCATTGAATTCTCTATCGGAACGCCAGTCGTCGAAGCGACTCCTGAAGGCGTAAAGATTAAGAAAAATGATGATGAGTTCGAATTCATCTATGCCGGCACAGTCGTTTGGGCAGCAGGCGTCCGCGGAAACCGCTTGATTGAAGAAACATCCATCGAAAGCATGCGTGCGCGCATTAAAGTCGAAAAAGACATGCGTGCGCCAGGTTATTCCGATGTATTCATCGTCGGTGACTGCGCATTGATGATCAACGAAGAAACAAACCGCCCGTACCCGCCAACTGCACAAATTGCGATGCAGCAAGGCGAGCGCATTGCGAAAAACATCAAAGCGCTTGCTGGCGACGGGACGACAGAAGAGTTTGTTCCTGATTTGAAAGGAACAGTCTGCTCACTTGGCGATGAAGATGCGATTGGTGTTGTCTTCGGTAAGAAAGTGACAGGCAAACGCGCATCATTCATGAAGAAAATGATCGACAACCGTGCATTGTACATGATCGGTGGCCCTGGATTGGTCTTGAAAAAAGGTAAATTCAAGGTACTATAAAAATGAAAGCCTCCCAGCGCGGGGGGCTTTTTTTCACATCGCGATAAGGAGTGGAAGCCATGTCGAGAAACAAAAGGGGAGATGTCTGGCTCGGTGCTGCCGGGCTAGTCGTTAACCAACGGAACGAATGGCTCGTCGTCAAGAAGCGCTACGGCGGGCTTCATGGAAAATGGTCGTTGCCAGCAGGATTTGTTGAAAAAGATGAAACAGTCGACCAAGCAGCCTTGAGGGAAGTGAAAGAAGAGACCGGGATCGACTGTACGGTGCTTGGCATGATCGGTTTCCGCTCGGGAGTGATCAAGGGGAGAATCAGCGACAATATGGCGGTATTTCTGTTGCGTCCGCTTGAAAACGAACAACCCGTCATAGCGCAGCAAGAAGAACTTTACGAAGCTGCATGGCGCTCTCCGGAAGACTTGTCGGAAGATCAAGATGCCTCGGTCATGCTCCATGAAATGGCTTCATACATAGTAGAGGAAGGGTTTGAACCGATCGAAGACGTCGACCCTGGGCATATTTTTGGCTACACAGACTATAAACTATTTTTCCGCCATAAATACTAGAACCTAATTAACAGATAATTTAGAAAAAGATAGTATGATAAAGAATAAAAGAGAATAATGGAGATAAAGGCGTTTGTATCCGTTTACAAACGCTCTTTTTTATTTGCAGCGATTTGCGATACGTGATATATTACCAATTATCAGAATATTAAAAACAACAGAGGAGGTGTTTCGAATGACAGTCTTCAAAAAAAGAACAACTGCAACCCATTGCCCATACTGCGCGGGCCAAGGATATTTCCAACTACGGTTGGGCGGCTCCGAAACGTGCTCCTGCTGTTCAGGATCCGGGAAAAATAAATAAACTGTGAAAACACGAAAGAGCAGCTGCAACAGCTGCTCTTTTTTATATGGACAAGGCTTCTGTGACAAAGTCATGAATACTGTTCCTCCACATTGAAAGGGCTTTGTCTTTCGGGTAAACTGAGGAAAGGAATAACGGAGGTTAGAGTCCATGAACAGTTCATTTACCATTGTCCAATTGATCATTTCCATCCTGCTTTTTTACGTGATGTTTTTCGGCATCGGCTTTTTGCTGAACATGCTGCTGCGCATGACGTGGCTGATGGCGGTCGTGTATCCGGTTGTCATATTGCTCGTCATTGATGATGTCGGCGTGTTTGATTACTTTACCGCCCCAGGCGAGTCCTTTTCGATGCTCGGGGAAACCATCCGTTCGTTGACGGGCAGCGATATTGCCGTACTGACGGCCGGTTTCCTCGGCGCAGTCACTTCTGGAATCGTCATGAAAATATTGCGCAAGATGGGGTATCAAATGTTTTGATGCCGTTTATAGAAAAAGAAAAGCCGGTCCGCAATTTGTGGTCCGGCTTTTTTTCTAGAGCATGCTGTAGAAGACGACGGACAGCGCGATTCCTGTCAGCGCCCCCATGAACACTTCACTCGGTTTATGGCCGAGCAGTGTTTTGAGCTCCTCGATTTTCTCTTCCTCTTTTTTCGAAGGCCATTTACGGGTTTCTTCCATGAAATTATTCAAATCCTGGCGCAAGCGATTGATTGTCAATGCCTGTTGTCCAGCCTGAAAACGCACTCCTGTCGCGTCATACATCGTGATCACCGCAAACAAGGCGGATACCGCGAATACTGTGGATGAAATGCCTGCCTCATAGGCGACTGCGGTTGTCAGGGAGGTTACCGCGGCAGAATGAGAACTTGGCATGCCGCCAGTCGATGTGAAAAGCCCCCAATTCAATTCACGGGTCACTGCGTATTGAATGGGAATTTTAACGAATTGGGCGAAAAAAATCGCAAACAACGCAATCATTAATGGCGTATTGGATAAGAGTTCCATTTGGCAAGCAGCCCCTTCCACTTAAATTCCGTACAGAAAGTATATCATATGCCTATGGCGGTACGCGCTTTATCAAGCTATTCCGGAAGCCGAAGTAATGTTACACTAAATATGCAGTTAAAAGGAGGATACTAATGGAAATCAATGTATTGAACCCCACAGAACACAATGAAGCAGAGCTTCTAATCGTCGGCTTGAGCCGCCATCCCGAAAATGCGGAAGGCTGGAAAGGTTTGGAGAAGCGCTTTGACGGGCGTCTTGCCGATTGGATCAAACGCGGCTTGTCATTCGACTCGAACTCGTTGAGCATTTATCCTACTTTAAAAGGCGATATCCCGCGCGTGTTATTTGTCGGGATCGGCGATCGCAAGAAACTGACGGAAGATGAGTTGCGCCGTTCATTCGGCATTGCCGGAAAACAGTTGGTCAAAGAAAAAATTCGCCATGCCGCCATCTATACGGCTTCTTTCGAAAATGGGGAAGTGACTGGCGAACAAGTCGCGCACCTAGCGGCTGAAGGCATCCAAATGGGCGCATACCGCTTTGCTGATTACAAAACGAATTCCAATGAAGTGGATCACCGCGTGGAATCGCTGAGCTTTCTGACAGAGCAGCCATCAGATCCCATCCGCCAGGCGGCTTTTGTCGGCACAGTCCATGCGGAGGCAGTCAATGAAGCAAGAACGCTCGTCAATATGCCGGCGAATATCCTGACGCCCACAGCGATGGCTGAATATGCACAAGAGCTCAGCGAAGCTTACGGATTTGAAACGGATATCCTTGGGCGCAGCGAAATCGAAGAGCTTGGCATGGGCGCGCTGCTTGCAGTCAACCAAGGCTCTGTCGAAGAACCGCGTCTCATCGTCATGAAATACAAAGCGACTGACAGTTTCGAAGCACCGCTTGCACTTGTCGGCAAAGGTATCACGTTCGACACGGGCGGCTATTCCCTCAAGCCGAAAGACGGCATCGTCGGCATGAAAGGGGACATGGGCGGTGCAGCAGCTGTGCTGGGTGCAATGCGTGTCATCGGCGAACTAAAGCCGGATAAGGACGTAGTGGCTGTCATTGCCTCCACGGACAATATGGTATCAGGCAATGCCTTCAAGCCGGACGATGTCATCACATCGATGAGCGGCAAGACCATTGAAATCCTCAATACTGATGCAGAAGGGCGCTTGGTATTGGCGGATGCCGTCACGTATGCCAAGCAGCTCGGTGCAAGCCAGGTGGTGGATGTGGCGACGTTGACAGGTGGCGTCATCGTTGCGCTCGGCAAAGACAAAACGGGCGCGTTGACGAACGATGACGCGTTTTACGGCAAATTGCTGGACGTCTCGAAGAAAACGGGTGAGTTCGTTTGGCAATTGCCGCTCACTGAAAGCGACAAAAAGCGGCTGCGCAAAAGCGATGTCGCCGATTTGAACAATTCACCCGGGCGCGACGGCCATATGATCTTCGGCGGCGGCTTTGTCGGCGAGTTCGTCGGCGACACGCCCTGGATCCACCTAGATATCGCCGGAACTTCGCATGCTGATACGGCGCATGACTTGGGCCCTGCTGGAGGCACTGGCGCTATGGTAAGAACACTGGCGTTATTGGTGGAAAAGTTGGGGAATAAGGAATAAAAAAAACGCAGCCAATTTGGCTGCGTTTTTTTTATTCGTTTTCAAGTTCTTCCTGCTGGTTGTTCTTGCGCTTTTCAATTGCAGGGCCCATATCGTCACGTACGGTTTCTTCCGCGACTTTGATGCCTGTCATATAAGCGGCGCGACCGATCAAATGTCCGGCAACCGGCTGCGTGATGAACAGGAAGGCGATGGCGATGACCATCTGCGTATTGAAGATGCCTTCATTAAACCAAAAATGGACGAACGTTCCGAGCAGGATGGATAACACACCGAGTGTCGAGCTCTTAGAGGCTGCGTGTGTCCGTGTGTAGACATCCGGCAGCCTGATGAGCCCGAGTGCGGTGACGGCGCTGAACAGGACGCCAGTGCCGATTAAAAGGATGATTAGGATATCAACGAGGATCTCGATCGAAAATCTCCCCTCTCTCCAGGAATTTCGCAAAGGCGGCCGTTCCAATAAAGGACAGGATGCTCATCAATAGAATGACCTCCAGGAAAAACTCCGTCTCAATGATCAAGGACAATAAAGCGACGATCGACACGAGCGTCACACCGATCGAATCAAGGGCGACGACGCGGTCTGCTACCGTCGGGCCTTTAACGAGACGGAATAAGAGGCCAGCAAAAGAAAAGCTGACAATCATCAAGGCAATCCAATAAAACATAATCATGACCGGCTCACCTCCAGTATGGCCCGTTCAAATGTATTCTTGATGGATGACACGGCCGAATCGATGTCTTCAAAATCCAAGGCATGGATATACAGGCGTTTTTGGTCTTCAGAAATGCCGATGACCAAAGTGCCTGGCGTTAATGTAATGAGCGCTGACAGCAAAGTAATTTGCCAGTCGTCGCTGAGTTCCGTTTCCATTTCAAAAATGGCCGGTTTGATGTTCATATTCGGACGGATGACGATGGAAAGAACTTGTATGCTCGACATGAAAAGTTCACGAAGGAACAACAGGAACAGTGAGATCAACGCCCAGACACGAAGAATGTACAAGCGTTTTGAGAAAAACCGACGCATCAGGACGATGATGCCGAGGCCGATCAAAAAGCCGATGACGAATCCGGAAGGAGTGAACGACACGGTCATGAACATCCAGACGAGCGCCAGGAAAAAATTCAATAGAACTTGTAAAGACATATTGACCTACTCCTTTAATACCGCGTCAATATAGAGCGATGGATTCAGCAGCACTTCACCTGCGTCCGAAATGAACGGCATGAAGAGTTCCGCACCGGCGCCGAGGAATACAGTCAAGGCGACGAGTATAGCTGTCGGGACGAACATCGATAGATAATGCTTCCGGTCGATCGTGACAATCTTCACCGGTTCTCCCCAGAATGCATAGATGAAGATCCGGACAACACTTAGCAACACGAGCAAGCTAGTCGCCAGGATCACGAGGCTGCCCCAGAAATGGGTGCCTTCAAAACCGCCTTGGACGATCAGCAATTTGCCCGGGAAGCCACTGAGCGGGGGTATGCCGGCCAGGCCGAATGCCGCGACCAGGAAGGTCCAGCCAAAGAGCGGATAGCTTTTGATCAAACCACCCATCTTGCGCAAATCGCTGGTGCCGAAAATGACGGTCAAGATGCCCACTAGAAGGAACAGCGCTGCTTTAATGAGCATGTCGTGCACCAAATAGAAAATGGAGCCTTCGACACCTGCTGCGTTCATTTGCGAAATACCGAACAAGATGACGCCAACCGCAATGATGATGTTGTAGATGATGATCTTTTTTACATCAAAATACGCAAGCGCCCCGACGCAGCCTGCGAGGATCGTCAAAATCGCAATGATCGCCAGCAGTTCGTGGGTAAAACCGGTATTCATCGTGAAGAACAGTGTGTAGGTTCTCATGATGGCGTAGACGCCGACTTTCGTCAGCAAGGCGCCAAACAAGGCAAGAATCGCCATGGGCGGTGCAAAATAGGAACCTGGCAGCCAGAAGTAAAGCGGGAAAATCGCCGCTTTGAAACCGAAGACGACCAGGAACAAGACGGCGATGACCGTCAGGATGCCGACTGCTTCGATCTGTGGGATCTTGACAGCCAAGTCGGCCATATTGAGCGTACCGGTAACGGAGTAAAGGTAAGCGACCGCCGAAACGAACAATGCCGATGAAATGATGTTCACGAGCAAATACTTAATTGATTCGCGCAGCTGCGGCTTTTCGCCGCCGTGGACGATCAATGCATAGGAAGCCATCAACAGCACTTCGATGAAGACGAATAAGTTGAAAATATCGCCTGTTGTAAAGGCTCCGTTGACTCCGGTCATCAAGAACAGGACAGCTGGATAGTAGAACGACTGCTCGCGCTTCACGCCGATCGTCGGGATGCTGTAGAACAGCACGAATAGCGTGACGATGGTTGAGCTTAGTACCAATAGCACTGAGAACATATCAGAAACCATGGAAATGCCGAACGGGGCAGGCCAGCTGCCGAGCGTGACGGCTTGAACGCCGTCACTGTTAACTTTCGAGAATAAAATTAGCGCAGAGGCGAGTGTCGCAACAACACCGGCAATGGCCACTGTGCGCTGCATGTGCAGTTTTTTCGGGAACAGCATCAAAATGGCGGCAAAAATCAATGGAATCACTACGGGGAACAAAAGCAAATTACTCATAATCTTCTGTACCTCTCAATAGCTCCATATTGTCTGTGCCAAGTTCCTGATAGGCGCGGTAGGCGAGCACCAGGAAAAATGACGTGACTGCAAACGAAATGACGATCGCTGTCAGAATCAGTGCCTGGGGCAGGGGATCGGCGTAATCGCCAACCGTTACGCCATCAGCCACAACCGGGGGCGCTGTGCCGCCGAGGCCGCCCATTGTCAGCAGCAGCAAATGTGCGCCGTGGCTCAGGAGGCCTGTGCCGATAATGATGCGGATCAAACTTTTAGATAGCATTAAATATACAGCCGCCATTAACAATAAGCCGATGGCAACCGACATGACTATTTCCATTATTCATCCTCTCCAATCGTTTGAATAATGGTCATCGTTACTCCTACAACAACCAAATAGACGCCTATATCAAATAACAATGCCGAGTGCAGGGATGTTTCGCCGAACAGTGGCAAATCGAAATAATCATAGGCATGTGTGAAGAATGGGACATCAAAAACGATCGATGCGCTGGCGGTTGCGATGGCAATCAACAAGCCGACAGCGGACAGCACAACGTAATTGATCGGCAAAATCTTCTTGATGGTCGGGATGTCGAACGCAAGCATCAACAAGACGATAGCGCTGGCGGTCAACAATCCGCCGACAAACCCGCCACCCGGCGTATAGTGGCCGGCGAAGAAAATATGGACAGCAAACATCAAGATGATGAAGGTCACCACTTTCGTGGCGGTTTGAAGCATGACATCATTTGTTCTCATGCTGACCCTCCTTTTTCGTGAGGCGAAGGCGGATCATCGTAATAATCCCGATGCCCGCAATGCCGAGTACGGCAATCTCGAACAAGGTATCAAATCCGCGGTAATCGACGAGAATGACGTTGACGATATTCCCGCCGCCCGCTTCTTTATAAACGGTTTCTTTGTAGAATTCAGAAATCGAAGGCATAGCTTTTTGTGAATGGGCCGATAAAGCGACCAAGGTCATTGTGACGCCGACGCCAAGTGCGACGAGTGCATTGCCAAAACGGAACTTCATGCGCTCTTCCTTGCGGCTGATTTGAGGCAAGTGATAGAACGCCAGCAAGAACAAGGCGACCGAAATGGTTTCGATGACGAGTTGCGTCAACGCCAAGTCAGGCGCGCGGAAGATGACGAATAACAATGCCACCGAGTAGCCGACTGCCCCGAGTGCGATAATCGCGGTCAAGCGCGACTTGGAGCCAAGAATCGTCAAGGTCGCACCGACCAATGCCAGCAGGATGACAATTTCGTAGACGCCAATTGGCGCCAAATTGCTGAAGTCGATCTGGAACGCTTCGTTCAAGAACAAGGTCAGCAAAACGATGAACGTCATGAAGCTGAACATATAGACGAGGTACGAACGGATAAAACCTGTCATATAAATGCGGGAGAAGCGGTTGGCTCCTCCGTCACTGAGCAGCATCATTTCGTCGTAAAGGCGGTTCAGTGAAATGGCATCCGGATACAAATCGTATAGGTGCTGCCATTTGCGCAGCGTCCAGAACATCAAGCCACCAATTGCGAAAATGCCCAGTGTCATGAACAATTCGGTATTGAAGCCGTGCCACGCGGAAACGTGGATGTCCACATTCTGCGGTGAATCATAAAGGAACGGCTGAATCGCGGCAACGGCAGGCTTGACGAGCCAATCGCCGATCAAGTTTGGGATGAAGAAAATCAATACGACCAGCGCGGCAAGAAAGACCGGTGAAATAAGCATGCCGATCGGTGCTTCATGCGCTTTTTTCGGCAATTGCTCCGGCTGATGTTTGCCGGCAAAAGTATGGAACACAAAATACAAGCTGTAGATGAACGTGAAGACCGAACCGATCCAAGCGATAATCGGGAACAACACCCACCAGACGTCCATTGAAAACATATTGAATTCCTGCAGCGATAGCATCGCCGTCAAGAACATCTCTTTACTGAGGAAGCCGTTGAAAGGCGGGAGGCCTGCCATCGACAAGGAGCCGATCAATGCGACCGTGAAACTGACCGGCATCAAACTCATCAAACCACCGAGTTTCCGGATATCGCGTGTCCCTGTTTCATGGTCGACGATGCCCGCGATCATGAACAAGCTTCCTTTGAAGGTTGCGTGGTTGATCAAATGGAAGATCGCTGCAAATGCTGCATATTTCAGATAACTATCGGCAGCGCCTTCCACGTGATAAGCGGCAGCGGCGACACCGAGCAAGGACATGATCAGCCCGAGCTGTGAGACGGTCGAGAAGGCCAAGATCCCTTTCAAGTCCGTTTGCTTCAAGGCAAAGAACGATGCCCATACCATCGTGAACAACCCGACGCCGGCGACGAGCCACATCCACACTTCAGATAAGGCGAACACAGGGGTCAAGCGGGCGACCAAATAAATGCCGGCTTTGACCATCGTTGCGGAGTGGAGATAAGCACTGACTGGTGTCGGCGCTTCCATCGCGTCCGGCAACCAGATATAAAATGGAAACTGTGCTGATTTCGTAAATGCACCGAGCAGCACAAGAACCAATGCCCAGATGAAGAAATCGTGCTGTGCAAGTTCCGGAGCCTGGGCGATCAATTCGCGGATTGAATAAGTGCCACCCATGATGCTGAGCAACACAAATCCCCCAAGCATCATCAAGCCGCCGAAGACGGTGATCATCATTGACTTCAATGCCCCGAATCTGGAGCGGTCGCGTGTATACCAATAAGCGATCAGCAAGAATGAGGAAATCGAAGTCAATTCCCAGAACAAGTACAATGTGATCAAATGATCCGATTGCACGACACCAAGCATGGCGCTCATGAAGATCAATAGATACACATAGAAGTTATGTAATTGTTCGCGGTGCTTGTCCAAATAAAAAATTGAGTACAGCACAACGAGTGCGCCGATTCCGGTGATCAGCAAGGTAAACAGTAAACTCAACCCATCGAGATACGCGACAAAGGCGATATCGAGGGAAGGGATCCAGGAAAGTTCGGATACGTAAGTGCCACCTTCCATGACTGAGGGAAGGCGGGTAGCATAGTATAAGAACAACGCTGCCGGAACCAGCAAAACGAACCAGCCTGTGTGAATCTGGCCGAGTCGTTTGAATAGCAGCGGAATAAACAGCGCTGCAAGGATCGGTATGAAAATCAGAAATACAAGAGACAAATGAATCCTCCTTCCAAAGTGGTACGTGATGAGTTTCTAATTAAAAAGTATAACGCATTCAGAGCGGTTTTGCACCGTACACCCTTGCAGCTAGGAGGAAGAGCGTAAAGATTTCATGTATTTTGTAATAGGAAGAAACTCTATAAACAGAATATTGCGAATTTAAAAAGTGTACACAAAAAACACTTGCTGAAAGAAGGACTCTCTATCCAACAAGTGTTTTTTTGGAAGATGTTAGGAGTGTTTCAGCTCTTGTTCCAAGAGTACATCTTCGAAATCCTGGTCCGGTTGTTTTTTTGTATACCAGAGGAAAACGAAGGCGAAAACGAATAATGATCCGGTTACAACGAAGACGGAAGAAATTCCGATAAACCCACTGACGATGCCGCCGAACATCGGCCCGACGATATTCCCGAGAAAGCGGAAGCTGGTGTTATAGCCCATCACTTCGCCTTGGATATCGATTGGTGCTTCGCGGCGCATCAGGGCAGTCGTTGTCGGAATCATGCCGCCGACCGCTACCCCAAAGAACAAGCGCAGAACGATCAGCTGCCAAAGCTCGGTGACAAAGGCTTGTGGGATGATGAACACAAACGCCAGCAGCAACAGCAAGCCGAGGATCTTCTCATAGCCGACCGAATCCCCGAGCCGCCCCCAGAGCCTAGCGAACAGCAAATTGCCGACGCCTGTCGCACTGAAAGTGACGCCTGCGAGAAAGGCTACTTGTGCAGTGCCTTCCGTCAATTCCGCCACATATAAAGACAATAAGGGCTGGATGCTGAAATTGCCGATTTGAATCAAAGCTGTGATGATCATGACATTCAGCAGCAAACGGTGGTGCAAGATGCCGTGAATCACGGTGCTGCGCGCATAGACATGGGCACCTTTTCGTTTCGGCTTGCGGATTTCTTTCAGCCCGAAGACGACAAACAATGCGGCGATGCCAATGATGGTGGCTGTGATGAGGAAGGTGTATGTGAAACCGAACGCATCCGCCATTAAGCCGCCGATCACCGGGCCGAACAAGGTGCCTGATACACTGCCCATTTGAAGCGTGCCGAGCGTCTTGCCGGCTGTCTCCTTGGACGTTTGGGAACTGACGAAAGCAAGGGAAGTCGGGATGAATCCCGTAACGACCCCCATGAACAAGCGGATCATGAACAATCCGAGTACGGAATCGGCCGTCCCCATCAAAAAGATGCTCGTGGCAATCCCGAAGCCATTGATAATTAGGATCGGCTTAAAGCCGTATTTGTCGGCGATGCGTCCCCATACCGGCGACATGAACAACGCGGCAACAAAGGTCACGCCAAATACCAGCCCTGACCAGCGCTGCACATATTCATCCGAAAAATTGCCGAGTGATTCGATGTACAGCGACAAAAACGGCATAATCATCGTCGTGCTGCCGGCGACCAGGAAATTGGTAAACATGATGATATAGAAATTTCTTTTTTGAGTATCCAGTTGGAACCCCTTCTTTCTAAAAACCAAAACTCTACCTATATTATATAATAGTTCGTTACCCGAAAAAAGCAGAATAAATTACCACTGTATTCTGAATTATTCTATGCTAGAATAAAGCGGGGTGAAACGAAATGAAAAAAACTTTATGGTCAGTAATGCTACTGTTCTCTGTCGTTACGTTAGCAGCTTGCGGGAGCTCAGGAGAACAACAAGAGACAGGCAGCACGGAGCCTGCTCCAACAGAAGAATTGCAAGGCTATCCGCAGCTTGAACCAGGTATAACGGAAGAAACGGTTGTGGATATGAATACATCAGAAGGCACGATCCGCATCCGGCTATTCCCGGAAATCGCGCCAAAAGCGGTAGAGAATTTCCTGGGGCATGCCGAATCTGGTTATTATGACGGCGTTATTTTCCACCGCGTCATAGAAGACTTCATGTTGCAGACCGGTGACCCGACCGGCACAGGAGGCGGGGGCGAAAGCATTTACGGTGAGCCTTTCGAAGATGAATTCAGCGACCGGCTATTCAATTTCCGCGGCGCTTTGTCGATGGCAAATGCTGGGCCGGGAACGAACGGCAGCCAGTTCTTTATCGTGCAGGCAAAAGAAATAAAAGAAGGAAGTGCCTCTGATTACCCGGAAGAAATCACGGCAGCTTACGAAGAAATGGGCGGAACGCCTTGGCTTGACGGGATGCATACAGTCTTCGGGCAGGTCGATGAAGGCATGGATGTCGTCGACAAAATCGCAGCTGTCGAAAAAGGCGCAAATGATAAACCGCTTGAAGACATCGTCATCGAATCGATCGACATCATCGAGCAATAAGAAAAAGCTATCGCAGCGGGCGATAGCTTTTTTCTTTTTTCCAAACATATCAACGGAGTGCGCGGATGACTCGGCTGACACCATCTTCTAAGGTCTGTGTTGGGCACGCGATATTCATTCGCAAGAAACCGCGGCCGGCTTCACCGTATTTCGATCCCGGTTCAAGCGCCACTTTGCCTTTTTCAAGCAGGCGTTTCATCACTTCGTCTTCGGTGAAACCGAGCGCCCGGTAATCGATCCACAATAAATATGTCGATTGCGGTCTGCGGATCTTCAAGCCAGGCAATTCGCCTTCGAGCCGTTCCACCGCATAATCGATATGGTGTGCTAACACTTCGAGCAATTCATTCAGCCACGGTTCACCTTGTTCGTATGCGGCTTTCCATGCAACAGGCGCAAATGCATTCAAAGAGCCGGTGCCATGTGCTTGCATATGCTGTTCCAAACGAGAGCGTTTATCGGAATCGGGAGAAACGATCATCGCCGCTTGAATTCCTGCCAGGTTAAACGTTTTTGTCGGGGCGATGCACGTGAAGATGCGGTTTCGCTCGCTGCCGGCAACCGACAGGAGAGGGGTATGGGTTTCCCCAGCATGGATTAAGTCACTGTGGATTTCATCCGAAAGAATCAACACATCATGGCGTGTGCACAACTGGACGATGTTCTCCAATTCAGCAGGTGTCCATAATTTGCCTCCGGGGTTATGCGGATTACACAAAATGAACAACCGTGCTTTTTCAAGCTTGGCTTCGAAATCAGCCCAGTCGATGGTGTACTCGCCGTCTTGCTCTGTCAATTCGGAGTACAGGACCCCGCGTCCAAGATTTCTAGGGATGGAGAAAAATGGCGGATAGACAGGCGGCGTCACCAGCACTGAATCGCCTACTTCAGTAAAGACATCGATGATGCTGGCCATGGCCGGGATAACCCCTTGATGAAACAGCATCCAATCCGTTTGGACGATTAAGCCATGCCGCTTTTCCAGCCAGTCCGCGGCTGCTGTTTTACATTCTTCGCATATGTATGAATAACCGAAAATCGGATGTTCCAATCGTTCTCGCAAAGCGTCAGTCACTGGAGGCGGAGCCGGAAAGTCCATATCCGCAACCCACATCGGCAATATACCGGATGCATCCTGGATTCCATAGACTGACTCCATCCGCCCCCATTTCACCGAACGGCTGTCCCGCCTGTCATGTGTTTGTTCGAACAAATTCAAAGCAATCTCCTCATTTCTTTTTGGTTTCTATGATATTATAGCTGTTAACGATACAGGAATGATAGGTGAAAACGAATGGATACGGTGGACATGGATAAAAGAGCGCTGAGGATTATGGAAGGGTGGGACCCATTTTCTGTCGGCACTGGCGAGTACCACACAGAAGCGAATGATGTCATCGACAGGCTGCACGATATCGACCATCCATCAGATTTAGCGAAAGCGATCCAAGGCATATACGAATCAAGCTTCAAGCAATGGATTCCGCTTGAGAAATGTGTGGAAGTTTCCTATAAGCTATTGGCCGTAAAGTATGAAGCAAAACACATCATTTGAAAAAAGCCGAAATAAAAAAGCTCCGGCACATTGCCGAAGCTTTTTTATTTTGTAGTTTCCAATCCGTCAAGCAAGTTGGAAGCAGGTACTTCGAGTGCATTTGATAGCACAAGGATCGTTTGGACGGACGGTACTTCTTCGCCGCTTTCATAGGATTCAAGGCGCGCTGTGCCGATGCGTGTCTTTAAAGACAAGTCATCGAGCGACAAATTGCGTTCTTCCCGCAGCATTTTCAATTGGGTGTGCAAATCTTTTTTCAAAGTCATACACTCCTTTTCTTAAAGACTTCCTTCTAGCTCTATCATACCACGCGGGAGTGTTTTCTTACATAAAGAGTTGTGGCATTTTTCGAACAATGGAATCAGGTGAAGATATCGATCATGCCGTTGATAAAGACGATGATGATAGCGGCCGGTGCGACGTAGCGGACTAGGACACGCCATACTTCGACCCATGTCTTTTGCTGTGTCAATTCATCGTGCGCATCTTTATTGCTCAGGACATATCCCGCAAACAGGGAGATGAACAATGCTCCGAGCGGCAAGCCGATGCGGCTCGTCAAGATATCCACGAAGTCAAAGAACGTATAGCCGAAGAAAACGGGCTCGCTCATGACGCCGAACGATAGGGCGCTTGGGATGCCGACTACAAAGATCGCCAAGCCGATAATGAATGCCAAACGGCGGCGGCGGTCGTATTTGTTCTTCACGGCGATTGAGACGGTGATCTCAAGCATCGAAATGGATGAAGTCAAAGTCGCGAACAATAAGAGGATGAAGAAAATGATGATCAGGAATTGCCCCATGAACAATTGGTCAAAAATGGCCGGCAAGATAATGAAGACAAGGCCTGGCCCCTGATCCGGCAAGTAATCAAGTGCGAATACTGCAGGGAAGATAATCAATCCAGCCATGATGGAAATGACGATGTTTAGAGTCACCACGCTTACAGCTGATCGCGTCAAATTCTCGGATTTCTTAAGGTAAGATGCATAAGTGATCATTCCGGCGACGCCGACGCTCAAGGAGAAGAACGCTTGCCCGAGAGCGACAAGTGCCGTTTCGAAATTGAAGAACGACCAGTCAGGCACGAACATAAAGCGGACGCCTTCCATTGCCCCGTCAAGTGTCAACGAACGGATCATCAAGATGACGAAGAAGATGAGCAAGGCTGGCATCATGATTTTGCTGGCGCGTTCAATGCCGGCCTTGATGCCGCCTTGGACGATCCAGATGGTTAGTCCCATGAACGCTGCTTGAGCGATCAGCACTTCCCATGGATTGCTGATAATGCCGCCGAACAACTCGGCAAAATCTGCATCGCCTAGCCCCGACAATTGCAAGGTAACGGCGCGTACGAGATATGATAGCACCCAGCCGCCGACTACACTGTAAAAGGAAAGGATCAAGAAAGAAAAAATAAATCCGGACCAGCCGATCAAATACCACGGCTTTCCGGGTGCTTGTTTTTTGAGTCCGCTGACAGCATCTGCCTGTCCGCGGCGCCCGATAACGAATTCAGCAAGCAAAATCGGCAAGCCGATCAAGACAGTGCTCAGGATGAACAGCAAAATAAACACGCTGCCCCCGTTCGCTCCGGTTTCGTATGGGAACTTCCAGATCGCCCCGAGGCCGATTGCACTGCCGGCTGCTGCGAGTATGAAACCGATCTTGGACGTCCATTGTTCACGTGCTTTCATAATTGGTTCCTCCTAAATCGATTAGATTTTACTATTTTACACGAGCCTTTCAGAAAAAAATAGAATTATTTAAAAATACCATGAAATTCTTCTGTATAATAGAAATAAAAGGAAATTCACGAGAAAGAGAGCTGATGGAGAGATGGATGAAAACAGCAATCCAGTAAGCGGGAATAGTCGAAACGATGAACGGGACATGGCCCAACTGATAGAAGCGCTCAGGCGATTTGCTTATCAAAATGGCATGGCGGCCGAACAGACGGATGTCTTTACCAGGCAGGTCCAGGAACGTGTAGTTAAAACGGATATTACGGGCGATCAGGAGATAAATCTCTATCGTGCCGCTGCAGCGCAATTAGCGCAATTTCCCGATCTGCAAAACGACGGCAATTTGATTGGCTTTCAAGAAGATCGTGAAAGCCATTTGGCGCTGCAATCACTTCCGGTCAATAAGCGCATGGCAGCTGTTCTCCATTTGGTAAATGGCCATAAAATATCTTTTGCATCACGAGTGCTGCAACTGGAAGAACAAGAGATGCTCGGTTACATAGACAGCGCAAAAAGCGAATTGGCAAAAAAGTTGGCCATAGAAGATCAACAAGAACTGACGCAACGGCTCGAATTCCTGGCTAAATCCATCAAGCGGGTCAAGCTTCCAGATCGGGAAGCACCGATTGAAGAAAGCCCGGTTATTGATGAACAGCAAAAAGAGCAAGTACCGAAAGTGAAAAAACCGGCCATCTGGCTTGTTGCAGCATCGATCGCTTTGCTTGCCGGAGTCGTCGGGGCATCCTTTTTCTTCGACAGCTTCCGCCTGCCATCTGCCTCGGAAGCATCAGAAGGGCAGCTGACGCAGGAAATGGCAGATGAGATGGAACAGCAATACGAGGAAACGAGGGAAAATGCCAAACAACGCTTAGGGGTGGAAGAAGGGCAATTTGCGGAGTTCACCTTTGTAGCTAACGCCGATCAAGAAAAAGACGAGCTGTTCAGCCGCAGCGAGCTGCAACAGCACAAAGACGACGCGGAACTTTTCACTCAACAGATGGAAGAGTTGATCTGGATGATCGAAACGCCGAAAGGAATGGGCGAATCCTTAGCGAACTCAGGCCATATGCCAATCGATGAAATGGACCGTTTTATAGAACTGTATTTGATGAAAACAAATGAACTGCAGGATTTTGCAGAAAACATTTTAAAAAATAACGAAGAACAATTACCCGCTGCATCCGAACATTATGGCGAGCCGCAGTTATTAATAGAAGATATCCCGGACGCATCTGCTGAACTGGAGCAATTGCTTGCTGCATGGCCAGAATACGGGCTGCGCTTCCGTCTGTCAGATCCTGACAGGATGCATTTGTTGACGAAGGATACGGAATCATTGCAATGGCTTCCGCAATTCCAGTCGCACCCATTTGCGAGTATGTATCTGGAAATTTTTTCTTACTACCCTTATTTTGATGAGCAAGGCTGGCTTATAGAGCCATTCCAACTCTCCCACGAATTTTACAAGATGCTCTACGTGTTGGTCGAAGAACCGACCGATAGTGAACTAAAGGCCGAAATCGAAGTCATATATGAGCAAACCGTCTGGCAAATCACCAAAGGCGCGGAACAGGAGATTTATGCAGAAGGTGTTGTCAAACCCGAAATCCGCGAACTTTGGAAAATGCTGACCCTTTATGACCCATTGGCTGCAATCTTAGTGCCGGTGATCGATGAAATGGAAGACAGCGGCTGGCAGCAATCCGACTCTTTGGATCGCTTGGAGTATGGAGACAGCCTGAAGATGCTCAAGCTGGAACAGCAAGGGCAGCTGAGTTCAACCTTGCCAAACGGTGATTTTCCATTAGAGTCGGAATTGGTAGACTTGGCGGACTTCGATTACGATCGCGTCAAGGAACTGTATGCGCGTTTCAAACAATCCTATGATATGGATTTGCTAGCCGGCGTGCAACCGCTGGATATTTACTTCCTTTATTTTTATGCCAACCAGGAGAAAGACCCGGCAACGATGTATCATCTTTTGGCGGACAGCAAACTTAAGCCAAGCCTGGAGAAGTATAAGGCAGACTGGGAGCAGATTCCTGAATTGACGGAAAATGCACTTTGGGTAGAAATTCAGCAAGAAATGACGCAGCGCATCTACAAGAAAGTGATGATCCAACCGATGGTGATGTACGAAGAGCAAGATATCGGATTCCACCGTGCCAATCCGCTGCAACCGGCTTTAGTGACGGAGCGGGACCGTATCTGGCTCGTTCAATACCAGCAGCAAGAATTCTCTCAAGCGCCGGATCCGGAGTTGCAGAAACAGGGTATGGAGGCGTTTAAAACATTGGCGAATCAAGAGAAACTGCCTAAAAATACGTCGCCGCTCGTCGTCACCTATGCCTTATTGCATGCAATCGATCAAGAAGACGCAGCGGTCGCCAATGCCTTGCTGGCCCCCGGGACCGAGGGTCAGGAAATCGAGTTTTGGCGCAATTTTGCCGGAAGTCATCAAGTCGCAGGTTTCGATAATTTGAGGTCAGTGTCATTCACGGCAACGGATTTAAATATCGAAAATGAAGTGGATGCCAGTCTTGAAATTTTATATGAAATAGAGGACACCAGTGAATGGTCCGAACATTTGAATATGAAGAAAACGCCCGATGGATGGCGCTTCGAGTTGTTTCCTAGTTACTGATTTTACTCTTATAAGGAACCTGTGCTATAATATACAGATGCCAATAGGTGTACAGTAATTTAGATAAAGACTAGGAGCGGTTAACTATGACAAAAACGTATCAAACAGGAGATAAAGTCTCCGGCAAAGTAACAGGAATCCAGCCATACGGTGCATTCGTTGCACTTGACGACCAAACACAAGGACTTGTCCACATTTCAGAAATTACGCACGGTTATGTGAAAGAAGTCAGCGAATACTTGTCTGTTGGACAGGAAGTAGACGTGAAAGTATTGGACGTCGATGCTAAATCGAAAAAAATCAGCTTGTCGATCCGCGCGTTGCAAGAACAGCCGCCGGCAGCTCAAAAAAGCGAAAAACCACGTCAATCTCTTCAATCACACGTGAATGAGAATGATTCTGAAGGATTCAACTCCTTGAAAGACAAAATGCAGGAATGGATCAAACGTTCCGGCCAATAAGCATATTAAAACGCACAACCGACGTTAAGTCGATTGTGCGTTTTTTTTGATTTTCCGCAAACGGTATTGAAGATTCTGGCGGCTCATGCCAAGCGCCTGGGCTGCTTTTGTCACATTGCCTCCGTATAGATCCATCGCTTTTTCCAAATAGTACATTTCCGCTTCCTGCAAATACTCCTCGAGCGGCAGCAAGTCCTTATCGGAGCGGACCAGAAAATCCTCCGGCTGAAGCGACCCGCTTTGGGTTTTTAGCT
The DNA here is from genome assembly GCF_001465795.2 of Planococcus rifietoensis. Classification (NCBI taxonomy): domain Bacteria; kingdom Bacillati; phylum Bacillota; class Bacilli; order Caryophanales; family Caryophanaceae; genus Planococcus; species Planococcus rifietoensis. Next base: position 943,972 of record NZ_CP013659.2, read on the forward strand.
TGAAATGGTGCGGGAGCATGGAAGCCGTCACTACTTCCTGTGTCGTAACGAGCGACGTGATTTCATCCAACAGCAATTCGAGTTCTTTCAGGTTGCCCGGCCAGTCATAGCTGAGGAATAATTTCTCCACTTCTTCTGACAAAGAGCGTATGACCGATCCGACTTTCATGCGGTGCCTGGAGAAATAATCATCGACAAACGGCAGGATGTCTTCTTTCCTGCGGCGCAATGGTTCCACTTTGATGGTCATGGCCGAGAAGAAATAATATAAATCTTTTACTAGAGTATTAGAAGAGATCAGCTCGACGGGATCGTCACCGACGCTTGCAACAAAATAACAATCGCCTGCCGCATGCCGTTCAACCACTTCAAGCAATTGCATCTGCAAGGCGCGCGGCAACAAGTCGATGCGCTCACAATAAATCGTGCCGTGCTGCATGCGTTCGATTTCCTTATCCAACTCATCAATCAACCGGCTATCGGTACCATGACAATACAGAATATGCATTGGAAGCTCAGAAGCATGGGCGGAATGGATGGCTTCTGCGAGCAGCTCTTTGCCAGTTCCGGATTCACCGACCAATAATACCGGAAGTTTGGCGGCGGCAGCTTTTTCTGCACGGGCAATAATGTTTTTCATGCTCGCCGATACGGCAGTCAAGCTCGCGAATGTAATCGGTTCCTCGTACTTTTTTAATGGCTGGTAGATAACCCGCTCCAAGGTCGTGACATCCCGTGCGAGTTCAATCGCGCCGATCAGCACTTCGCCTTCAAAGACCGGATAACTGTCGTTGATGGTGGTGATCTCCTGCCCTTTACGGTTCCAATAGGTTTGCTTGATATTCAATATTGGGGTTCCACTCGTCAGCACTTGAAGCAATGTGCTCTGCGTTTGGTCGAAACGGAACATCTCCAAAAGCGACCGGTCCGTTAATTCCTGAAAATCAAAGCCTTCGATTTCCCGCATCTTGCGGTTATATAAAATGGTTTTCCCTTTGCTGTCGATAGCGTGTATCCCTACAGCCACGTGATCTCCAGCGAATTTATAAAAAGGGGCCAAGTCTATTTGCTGTTCGTTCATGGCCATCACCTCAAAATTATTTTGACTTTTTAGATTAAAATGCTTGAAAAACGCAACAATCTTTTGCATTATTATAAGTGGAAACAGATTAAGAGTGCAAATTTTTTTTGCGCTCGCTCAATTAGAAGGAGGATTCCCAATGATTCCCTACAAACATGAACCATTCACAGATTTCTCGATCGAGGAGAATCGCAAAGCATACTTGGAAGGCCTGAAAACGGTTGAAGGATACCTTGGCCAGGATTACCCGCTAATTATCGGCGGAGAACGCGTAACGACTGAAGACAAAATCGTTTCATTCAATCCGGCGGATAAAGAAGAAATCGTTGGGCGCGTCTCCAAATCAAATAAAGAACTCGCAGAAAAAGCTATGCAAGAAGCGGACGCTGCCTTTAAAACATGGAAAAAAGTGAAACCTGAAGTACGTGCAGATGTGTTGTTCAGGGCAGCTGCGATCATTCGCCGCCGTAAACACGAATTCTCTGCGCTACTTACTAAAGAAGCAGGCAAGCCTTGGAATGAAGCAGATGCAGATACTGCAGAAGCAATCGATTTCCTAGAATACTACGGCCGCCAAATGCTGCGCCTCAAAGACGGCATGCCAATGGAAAGCCGCCCTGGCGAATACAACCGCTATGACTATATCCCACTTGGCGTCGGCGTCGTCATCTCTCCGTGGAACTTTGCATTCGCGATCATGGCGGGTACAACAGTGGCAGCGATGGTAGCAGGGAACACGGTACTATTGAAGCCAGCTTCAACTACTCCGGTTGTCGCTTATAAATTCATCGAAGTATTGGAAGAAGCAGGCATGCCAAAAGGCGTCGTCAACTATATTCCTGGACCGGGAGCTGAAGTCGGCGACTATTTGGTCGACCACCCGAACACTCGCTTCATTTCATTCACAGGTTCAAAAGAAGTGGGCTTGCGCATCGCAGAACGTTCTTCGAAAGTGAATGAAGGACAAATCTGGATGAAACGCTTGATCGCTGAAATGGGCGGCAAGAACACAATGGTCGTCGACAACAACGCAGACCTTGAGCTTGCTGCACAATCCATCGTCAAATCCGCTTTCGGCTTTAGCGGACAGAAATGTTCTGCCGGATCACGTGCTGTCATCGTAGAAGATGTCTACGACGAAGTACTTGAGCGCGTAGTGGAATTGACAAATGAACTAACGATCGGCAACACAGTTGACCAGTCGAACTTCATGGGTCCTGTCATTGATGGAAACTCATACAAAAAAATCATGGATTACATCGAAATTGGCAAAGGCGAAGGCCGCCTAGTTGCTGGTGGAGAAGGCGACGATTCCACAGGATTCTTCGTGAACCCAACAGTCTTCGCTGACTTGGATCCACAAGCCCGCATCATGCAGGAAGAAATCTTCGGGCCGGTTGTTGGCTTGATGAAAGCAAAAGATTTCAAAGAAGCGATTGATATCGCCAACAACACAGAATACGGCTTGACTGGCGGCGTCATCACCAACAACCGTGAACACCTTGAGTATGCACGCGACGAGTTCCATGTTGGTAACTTGTATTTCAACCGCGGCTGCACAGGCGCAATCGTCGGTTATCAATCATTCGGCGGATTCAACATGTCCGGTACTGACTCAAAAGCAGGCGGACCAGACTACTTGGTTCTTCACATGCAAGCTCAAACAACTTCTGAGATGTTTTAATTATTCGTTTAATGGTATAATGATGCGCAAAAGGCAGACTTCGTGTCTGTCTTTTTTTAAAAAAGGTACCGTTAAGCGCATTCATCTAGAGGCAATATTTCACGAAACTTTCAGGCTCAGCGGGTCTCGCCTTAATTTAAGGAGGAATTTGGAATGACACAAACACAGTCAATTATTGAAAAAACAGAACAGTACGGGGCAAAGAACTACCATCCACTGCCAATCGTTATCTCGAAGGCGGAAGGCGTATGGGTCACGGATCCAGAAGGCAATAAATTCATGGACATGCTCTCTGCTTATTCGGCAGTGAACCAAGGCCATCGCCACCCGAAAATCATTCAGGCATTGAAAGACCAAGCCGACCGTGTGACTTTGACGTCGCGCGCTTTCCACAACGACCAATTGGCGCCATGGTATGAAATGATTTGCAAGATTTCAGGGAAAGAAATGGCTTTGCCGATGAACACGGGAGCGGAAGCTGTCGAAACAGCCATCAAAGCCGCACGCCGCTGGGCATACGACGTTAAAGGCGTTGAAGAAAACAAAGCAGAAATCATTGCATGCGAAGGCAACTTCCATGGCCGGACGATGACTGCCGTCTCACTTTCATCTGATCCTGAATACCGCAGAGGCTTCGGCCCGATGCTTCCTGGCATCAACATCGTTCCGTTTGGTGATTTGGAAGCATTGAAAAATGCCATTACGCCAAACACTGCAGCCTTCCTCATCGAGCCGATCCAAGGCGAAGCCGGGATCATCATGCCGCCAAAAGGCTTCTTAAAAGCAGCGCGCGAACTTTGCCGAGAAAACAATGTCTTGTTCATCGCTGACGAAATCCAGTGCGGCCTTGCACGTACCGGCAAAATGTTCGCTTGCGAATGGGAAGATGTAGATCCGGATATGTACATTCTTGGGAAAGCACTTGGTGGCGGAGTATTCCCGATCTCTTGTGTTGTTGCAGACCATGAAGTACTTGGCGTCTTTAACCCAGGTTCACACGGTTCCACTTTCGGCGGCAATCCGTTAGCGTGCGCCGTATCCATCGCTTCCATGCAAGTCATCCAAGATGAAAACCTCACTGGACGCTCGCAGGAGCTCGGCACTTACTTCATGGATGAACTGAAAAAACTAGACCATCCTGTAATCAAAGAAGTCCGCGGACGCGGCTTGTTCATCGGGATGGAATTGACTGAAGCTGCGCGCCCATACTGCGAACAGCTAAAAGAACTCGGGCTTTTGTGCAAAGAAACGCATGATACAGTCATCCGTTTTGCACCACCATTGATCATCACGAAAGAAGAGCTAGACTGGGCACTTGAGCGCATTCACCAAGTGTTCACAAAATAACAATCGATGTGGCAAATGAAAGTTTGCCATGTTACACTAGATGCGAGTAATTACTAAAATACAAAGAGGCGAAACTAAACAATGGCTGAAAACTTGAACTTGTTGACGTCAACGCAGGATGTCATTAAAATTGCATTGGATAAACTTGGATACGAAGATTCGATGTATGAACTTCTGAAGGAACCGATGCGGATCTTGGAAGTGCGTATCCCGATCCGGATGGACGATGGGAAAACCAAAGTGTTCACGGGATTCCGTGCGCAGCATAACGACGCTGTCGGCCCAACTAAAGGGGGAGTTCGTTTCCACCCTGATGTGAACCGCGACGAGGTTATCGCGCTTTCCATGTGGATGACATTGAAATGCGGAATCGTGGACTTGCCATATGGCGGCGGTAAAGGCGGCATCATTTGCGACCCGCGCGAAATGTCCATGCACGAAATCGAAAAGCTGAGCCGTGGCTATGTACGCGCCATTAGCCAGATTGTCGGGCCGAACAAGGACATCCCTGCGCCGGATGTATTCACAAACTCGCAAATCATGGCCTGGATGTTCGACGAATACAGCAAGATTGACGAATTCAACTCACCAGGATTCATTACAGGTAAGCCGATTGTGCTGGGCGGCTCACAAGGCCGTGACAAAGCAACTGCACAAGGCGTTACGATCGTGATCAATGAAGCAGCGAAAAAACGCGGACTTGACATGAAAGGCGCACGCGTCGTTATCCAAGGATTCGGCAACGCAGGCAGCTTCTTGGCGAAGTTCCTTCACGATGCAGGAGCCAAAGTCGTTGGTATTTCCGATGCTTACGGTGCACTGCACGACCCAGAAGGTTTGGATATCGATTACCTTCTCGACCGTCGTGACAGCTTCGGTACCGTTACAACGCTTTTCGACAATACCATCACCAATAAAGAATTGTTCGAAATCGACTGTGATATCCTGGTGCCGGCAGCAATCGCCAACCAGATCACAGAAGAAAATGCACACGATATCAAAGCTTCTATCGTAGTCGAAGCTGCAAACGGGCCAACAACGGCTGAAGCAACGAAAATCTTGACAGATCGCGGAATCTTGCTGGTCCCTGATGTGCTTGCGAGTTCAGGCGGTGTTACGGTTTCTTACTTTGAATGGGTGCAGAATAACCAAGGTTATTACTGGACGCAGGAAGAAGTTGACGAGAAGCTCGAGAAGAAATTGGTGGAAGCTTTTGAGAACGTATACAATGTAGCTACTAACCGCAATATCGACATGCGCCTTGCCGCTTATATGGTTGGTGCAAGAAGAACTGCAGAAGCCTCACGCTTCCGTGGATGGGTATAAAAAACAACCGCTCGGCTGATGCCGAGCGGTTTTCTTATGCTCAATGTTTTGCTTTTTCAGGATTGAAAATTCATAATGAAATCTGAACGTATATCGGAGGAGGAGATTAGATGAACGCATTTTCTTTCTATAACCCAGTCAAATTGATTTTTGGCAAAGGGCAATTGGAAGCATTGAAAAACGAAGTGCCGAATTATGGCAAAAAAGTATTGGTTGTATACGGCGGAGGCAGCATCAAGAAAAACGGCCTTTACGACGAAGTTATGGCCACACTAAATGACATGGGCGTTGAAATCCATGAACTTTCTGGCGTAGAGCCAAACCCGCGCCTTTCAACAGCAAAACGCGGAATTGAAATCTGCAAAAAAGAGAATATCGATATGCTGCTAGCAGTTGGCGGCGGTTCTGTCATCGATTGCACGAAACTCATTGCAGCAGGAGCTAAGTACGATGGCGATGCATGGGATTTTGTTACACGCAAAGCAACGCCTGAAGAAGTATTGCCTTTCGGAACAGTCTTGACGTTAGCAGCAACAGGCTCTGAAATGAACGCCGGTTCTGTTATCACGAATGAAGAAACAGAAGAAAAATACGGCTGGGGCAGCCCGTTAACATTCCCTAAATTCTCTATTTTGGACCCAACATACACGAAATCCGTCCCACGCGACCATACAGTATACGGCGTGGTGGACATGATGTCGCACATGTTTGAACAGTATTACCACAATGCAACGAATACACCGGTACAGGACCAGATGATCGAGGGCGTGCTGCGTGCAGTGATTGAGACAGCTCCGAAGCTCATGGAAGACCTTGAAAGCTACGAGCACCGTGAAACGATTCTTTTTGCCGGAACGATGGGTCTTAACAACTTCCTGCAAATGGGCTATAACGGAGACTGGGCATCGCATAATATCGAGCATGCGGTCTCTGCGATTTACGACATTCCACATGCAGGCGGCTTGGCCATTCTATTCCCGCAATGGATGCGCCACAATGTACCAGTCAATCCAGCGCGATTTGCACAGATGGCTACTCGCGTGTTCGGAGTCGACCCGTCAAACAAATCTGAAGAACAAATCGCAAACGAAGGAATCGACCGTCTCGTTGAATTCTGGACGTCGATTGGGGCTCCAAGCAGCCTGAAAGATTACGACATCGATGATTCCCGTTTCTCGGACATCGTTGACAAAACATTAGTCTATGGCGAGTTCGGCAATTTCAATAAATTGAACGGGGAAGATGTAGAAAAAATTCTACAAGCTTCGTTGTAATATAGAAAAAATCCCGATGCCTCTTAGGCATCGGGATTTTTTTTATTCGGGTTTCTTCAATGAGTCGGGGCGCTTGCTTACATGCACCCAGTGTTTTTCACCATCGTCTGCATCGAGTGAGACGATTACATCATCTACGCTAGGCTGGCTCAAAATAAGTTCAGCCAAACGATTCTGCAACTCGTCCGCTTCTTTGACGGTCAGGTTCGGGTCAACCTCCACTAAGGTTTCAACGTGAAGGAATTCACCCTCTTTGACTACTTCCAGTTCACGGATGTCTTTGACGGAAGGTCGATCGGAAAGGAGATGTGCAATATGGTTAACCATTTGTTCATCCGTTTCTCCAATGACACCACGTGCATTATCCAAGAAGATTTTCGTCACGACGTAGAACATCATCAAGCCGATTGCGATGGATGCTGCGCCTTCAATTTGCAGGAATCCGGTATAATGTGCGACCAGGACAGCAATTAGGGCCAGCAAACCACCAGAAGTTGCAACTAGATCTTCTAAGAAAACAAGTTTAGTAGCTGGTTTTGCACGGTTTAAATGTGTGAAACTTGTAGTAAGCGGGGCAAGGGCGCCGCCTTTCACACCAGCTTCATGCAGAACTTCTTTGCCAGCTTTGTATAGTACAAACAATTCAAGTAAAATTGCAATCGATAGGACGACAACGCTAATAATAAAGCCTTCAGCTTCAACCGGGTGCAACATCTGGTGCCAGCCCTCACGAATGGTTTCATAAGCCATGATTCCCACAATAAGAACGGCTGCAAGCAAAACTAAGTTTAACAGGCGGCCAAAACCATTCGGAAACCGTTTGGTTGGAGCTTTTTTCGATAATGCAGAGCCAATGAAAACAAAATATTGGTTTGCCGCGTCACCGATCGAGTGCATTGTTTCTGCGAACATGGCAACATTTCCGGTAAAAGTAAAGGCAACGCCTTTCATAATAGCAATAAACGTATTAATAAGTGCTGCATAAAGAGATGGTTTATTTCCTCCCTTTAACAATCCAAAAAATTCTCCCAAAAAAATTCCCCCTTTAATTAATCATTTCGATATCCACTTGTTTTACGCTACTAATAGAAGAAATCTCCCTATACAGGTCGATGGTTTCTTTTCCATGTGCGTAAGACATGCGAATCGAAAGTTTGTAATACAAATTTCCATTTTGCTGTTCAGGATGAAGAATCGACAAGTCTTCAATGGTCATACCGCTGTGTTTAAGCTCTTCCAACACTTCACTGATAGCTTCCTCTCCAGAAACAAAAATAGTCAGTCTAGCTTCTGTTTGTCTTAAACGCTTAGGGCCAAAACGAAAAAGGAGGGGAGGTATCACTTCGATGCCAATAAGAACTAGCAAGACAGCGGTCAACGCCTCAATGTAAAAGCCGGCGGCTACGGCAATACCAATTCCGCCAGACCCCCAAATCATTGCTGCTGTGGTTAATCCTGAAATGGAATCATTCCCTCGCTTCAATATAACTCCGGCTCCTAGAAACCCGATACCTGAAACAATTTGTGCTGCAAGTCGTAGCGGATCCATTGTGATGTTTACACCTTCATTGCTGCTCGACTCTGCAATATAAGCAGATTCAATTGAAATAATAGTCAACAGGCAGCTAAATGTGGCAATGACCATACTTGTCTTCAAACCGACAGGCTTCCTTTTTAATTCCCTTTCCAACCCTATAACTAAACTTAAAACGGCGGCAATCGTTAATTTCATAAATGTCTCGAATGAAGAGATTTCGAGAGCGCTGAAAAATTCCAAGATCACAACCTCCATTCACTTTGCGGTTGAATGTGGAGCCGGCAAATGGCAAACTGAAAAGTGATGTTAAAATCTAATGCAGTAGAGGTGCCGAATGGAAAAACCTACGATTCATCCTTATATACCCATTTTGATTGGAGTTATCTCAGTAGCGATGTCTGCAATCTTTGTAAAAATGACAACAGCTGATGCAGGTGTCACTGCCTTTTACCGAATGTTATTCTCTATTCTATTAATGTCTCCTGTATTCCTCTATAGCTATCTGCCTGAAATAAAGAAACTAAATAGAAGAGACTGGGTATTTTCAGCAATCGCTGGCATCTTCTTGGCTTTTCATTTTATTCTTTGGTTCGAATCACTTAATTATACTTCTGTAGCGAGTTCTACAGTTCTCGTAACATTGCAGCCCCTTTTTGCATTTGCCGGCACATATTTTTTCTTTAAGGAGCGCCTCTCTGCAAAAACCTTAATATCTGGGATAGTTGCAATTACGGGGAGTGTCGTAATTGCTTATGGAGACTTTCAGGTAAGTGGAAGTGCTTTATTTGGCGACATATTGGCGCTCATTGCTTGTGCATTGATTACTGCATATTTATTATTCGGCCAAGATGTAAGGAAACGATTATCTTTAGTAACATATACATTTATTGTCTATGGTTTTAGTACAGTAACGCTATTTTTCTATATTATTGCTAAGGGAGAGTCATTTGGTCCTTATCCTAAAGAAGAGTGGATGTGGTTTCTTCTATTAGCTCTTATCCCTAATCTTCTTGGACATACTTTGTTTAATTGGGCAGTGAAGTGGGTGAGTACAAACGTCATTTCCATTGCTATTTTGTTTGAGCCTGTTGGCGCAGCGATCTTGGCGTATTTTATACTTGGAGAAATGGTTAGTAAATCACAAATTGCTGGTGGGAGCATCGTAATTGCAGGGTTATTATTTTTCGTTACTGATTATAAAAGAATTAGAAAAATCTTTTTTCGAAAAAGCTCTTGATTTTTCTTAACAGGCGGTTTATAGTTGTAAATGTCCTCGAAACAAGCCGGTAAAAATATTTCGAAATAGTATTGACATCGGGTTTTAAAAAGGATATAGTAATCAAGTCGCCAAAACAAGGCGCACAACATGAACCTTGAAAACTGAACAGCAAAACGTCAACAATACAGCCGCGAGTGATCGCGGCAAACTTACTGATCAGCTTCGGCAGATCAAGCGAATCGCGCGTCTTTTAGACGGCGATACGCCAGCAACTATTGAGCAATCAATACTACTCTATAATGGAGAGTTTGATCCTGGCTCAGGACGAACGCTGGCGGCGTGCCTAATACATGCAAGTCGAGCGGAGATAGTGGAGCTTGCTCCATTATCTTAGCGGCGGACGGGTGAGTAACACGTGGGCAACCTGCCCTGCAGATCGGGATAACTCCGGGAAACCGGTGCTAATACCGAATAGTTTGCGGCCTCTCATGAGGCTGCACGGAAAGACGGTTTCGGCTGTCACTGCAGGATGGGCCCGCGGCGCATTAGCTAGTTGGTGAGGTAACGGCTCACCAAGGCCACGATGCGTAGCCGACCTGAGAGGGTGATCGGCCACACTGGGACTGAGACACGGCCCAGACTCCTACGGGAGGCAGCAGTAGGGAATCTTCCGCAATGGACGAAAGTCTGACGGAGCAACGCCGCGTGAGTGAAGAAGGTTTTCGGATCGTAAAACTCTGTTGTGAGGGAAGAACAAGTACCAAGTAACTACTGGTACCTTGACGGTACCTCACCAGAAAGCCACGGCTAACTACGTGCCAGCAGCCGCGGTAATACGTAGGTGGCAAGCGTTGTCCGGAATTATTGGGCGTAAAGCGCGCGCAGGCGGTCCTTTAAGTCTGATGTGAAAGCCCACGGCTCAACCGTGGAGGGTCATTGGAAACTGGGGGACTTGAGTGCAGAAGAGGAAAGTGGAATTCCACGTGTAGCGGTGAAATGCGTAGAGATGTGGAGGAACACCAGTGGCGAAGGCGACTTTCTGGTCTGTAACTGACGCTGAGGCGCGAAAGCGTGGGGAGCAAACAGGATTAGATACCCTGGTAGTCCACGCCGTAAACGATGAGTGCTAAGTGTTAGGGGGTTTCCGCCCCTTAGTGCTGCAGCTAACGCATTAAGCACTCCGCCTGGGGAGTACGGCCGCAAGGCTGAAACTCAAAGGAATTGACGGGGGCCCGCACAAGCGGTGGAGCATGTGGTTTAATTCGAAGCAACGCGAAGAACCTTACCAGGTCTTGACATCCCGCTGACCGCCTAGGAGACTAGGCTTTCCCTTCGGGGACAGCGGTGACAGGTGGTGCATGGTTGTCGTCAGCTCGTGTCGTGAGATGTTGGGTTAAGTCCCGCAACGAGCGCAACCCTTGATCTTAGTTGCCAGCATTCAGTTGGGCACTCTAAGGTGACTGCCGGTGACAAACCGGAGGAAGGTGGGGATGACGTCAAATCATCATGCCCCTTATGACCTGGGCTACACACGTGCTACAATGGACGGTACAAAGGGCTGCAAACCCGCGAGGGGGAGCCAATCCCAGAAAACCGTTCTCAGTTCGGATTGCAGGCTGCAACTCGCCTGCATGAAGCCGGAATCGCTAGTAATCGCGAATCAGCATGCCGCGGTGAATACGTTCCCGGGCCTTGTACACACCGCCCGTCACACCACGAGAGTTTGTAACACCCGAAGTCGGTGGGGTAACCCTTACGGGAGCCAGCCGCCGAAGGTGGGACAGATGATTGGGGTGAAGTCGTAACAAGGTAGCCGTATCGGAAGGTGCGGCTGGATCACCTCCTTTCTAAGGATAATATCGGAACCGATTCTCACGAATCGGGTTGACGTTTTGCGTTCAGTTTTGAAGGTTCACTCCGCAAGGATTGACTTTCAAACTTGTTCTTTGAAAACTGGATAGATCGACATTGATTAAGAAACAAGCATCAAGTAGCGTGATCGCTTTGCGATCAACTTATTTTTTTTGACCCTCAGTGGTTAAGTTAATAAGGGCGCACGGTGGATGCCTTGGCACTAGGAGCCGAAGAAGGACGGCACTAACACCGATATGCCTCGGGGAGCTGTAAGTGAGCTGTGATCCGGGGATTTCCGAATGGGGAAACCCACTGTTCGTAATGGAGCAGTATCCATGTGTGAATACATAGCACATGAGAAGGCAGACTCAGGGAACTGAAACATCTAAGTACCTGAAGGAAGAGAAAGCAAATGCGATTCCCCAAGTAGCGGCGAGCGAAACGGGATCAGCCCAAACCAGAAGGCTTGCCTTCTGGGGTTGTAGGACACTCTATACGGAGTTACAAAGGAACGGATTAAGCGAAGCGACCTGGAACGGTCCGCAAGATAGGGTAATAGCCCCGTAGCTGAAAGTTCGTTCCCTCCAGAGTGGATCCTGAGTACGGCGGAACACGAGAAATTCCGTCGGAATCCGGGAGGACCATCTCCCAAGGCTAAATACTCCCTAGTGACCGATAGTGAACCAGTACCGTGAGGGAAAGGTGAAAAGCACCCCGGAAGGGGAGTGAAATAGATCCTGAAACCGTGTGCCTACAAGTAGTTAGAGCCCGTTAATGGGTGATAGCGTGCCTTTTGTAGAATGAACCGGCGAGTTACGATTGCATGCAAGGTTAAGGTGAGAAGCCGGAGCCGCAGCGAAAGCGAGTCTGAATAGGGCGAGTGAGTATGCAGTTGTAGACCCGAAACCAGGTGATCTACCCATGTCCAGGGTGAAGGTAAGGTAACACTTACTGGAGGCCCGAACCCACGCACGTTGAAAAGTGCGGGGATGAGGTGTGGGTAGCGGAGAAATTCCAATCGAACCTGGAGATAGCTGGTTCTCTCCGAAATAGCTTTAGGGCTAGCCTCAAGATAAGAATCCTGGAGGTAGAGCACTGTTTGGACTAGGGGCCCATCCCGGGTTACCGAATTCAGACAAACTCCGAATGCCAGTGATTTATGCTTGGGAGTCAGACTGCGAGTGATAAGATCCGTAGTCAAGAGGGAAACAGCCCAGACCACCAGCTAAGGTCCCCAAATATCCGTTAAGTGGAAAAGGATGTGGCGTTGCTTAGACAACCAGGATGTTGGCTTAGAAGCAGCCATCATTTAAAGAGTGCGTAATAGCTCACTGGTCGAGTGACACTGCGCCGAAAATGTACCGGGGCTAAACGGATTACCGAAGCTGTGGATGGACATCGTAGATGTCCGTGGTAGGAGAGCGTTCTAAGGGCGTTGAAGTCAGACCGGAAGGACTGGTGGAGCGCTTAGAAGTGAGAATGCCGGTATGAGTAACGAAAGACGGGTGAGAATCCCGTCCACCGAATGCCTAAGGTTTCCTGAGGAAGGCTCGTCCGCTCAGGGTTAGTCGGGACCTAAGTCGAGGCCGATAGGCGTAGACGATGGACAACAGGTTGATATTCCTGTACCACCTCCCCGCCGTTTGAGCAATGGGGGGACGCAGAAGGATAGGGTGAGCGTGCCGTTGGTTGTGCACGTCCAAGTTGTGAGATGAGAAACGAGGCAAATCCCGTTTCTAGATAACATCAAGCAGTGATGGCAAGAGGTTTACCTCAGAGTCCCTGATTTCACACTGCCAAGAAAAGCCTCTAGCGAGGCGGGAGGTGCCCGTACCGCAAACCGACACAGGTAGGCGAGAAGAGAATTCTAAGGTGAGCGAGTGAACTCTCGTTAAGGAACTCGGCAAAATGACCCCGTAACTTCGGGAGAAGGGGTGCTCTGGTAGGGTGTTACAGCCCGAGAGAGCCGCAGTGAATAGGCCCAGGCGACTGTTTAGCAAAAACACAGGTCTCTGCAAAACCGTAAGGTGACGTATAGGGGCTGACGCCTGCCCGGTGCTGGAAGGTTAAGGGGAGTGCTTAGCGCAAGCGAAGGTGCGAACCGAAGCCCCAGTAAACGGCGGCCGTAACTATAACGGTCCTAAGGTAGCGAAATTCCTTGTCGGGTAAGTTCCGACCCGCACGAAAGGCGTAACGATCTGGGCACTGTCTCAACGAGAGACTCGGTGAAATTATAGTACCTGTGAAGATGCAGGTTACCCGCGACAGGACGGAAAGACCCCGTGGAGCTTTACTGTAGCCTGATATTGAATTTTGGTGCAACTTGTACAGGATAGGTAGGAGCCAGAGAACCCGGAGCGCCAGCTTCGGGGGAGGCGTCGGTGGGATACTACCCTGGTTGTATTGAACTTCTAACCCACAAGCCTTAGCGGCTTGGGAGACAGTGTCAGGCGGGCAGTTTGACTGGGGCGGTCGCCTCCTAAAGAGTAACGGAGGCGCTCAAAGGTTCCCTCAGAATGGTTGGAAATCATTCGCAGAGTGTAAAGGCACAAGGGAGCTTGACTGCGAGACGGACAGGTCGAGCAGGGTCGAAAGACGGACTTAGTGATCCGGTGGTTCCGCATGGAAGGGCCATCGCTCAACGGATAAAAGCTACCCCGGGGATAACAGGCTTATCTCCCCCAAGAGTCCACATCGACGGGGAGGTTTGGCACCTCGATGTCGGCTCATCGCATCCTGGGGCTGTAGTCGGTCCCAAGGGTTGGGCTGTTCGCCCATTAAAGCGGTACGCGAGCTGGGTTCAGAACGTCGTGAGACAGTTCGGTCCCTATCCGTCGCGGGCGCAGGAAATTTGAGAGGAGCTGTCCTTAGTACGAGAGGACCGGGATGGACACACCGCTGGTGTACCAGTTGTTCTGCCAAGAGCATCGCTGGGTAGCTATGTGTGGCCGGGATAAGTGCTGAAAGCATCTAAGCACGAAGCCCCCCTCAAGATGAGATTTCCCATTGCGCAAGCAAGTAAGATCCCTCAAAGACGATGAGGTAGATAGGTTCGGGGTGGAAGCGTGGCGACACGTGCAGCTGACGAATACTAATCGATCGAGGACTTAACCAACAAACTGAAACGCAAGTTTCCCCAATGTCGATTTATCCAGTTTTGAAAGAACAAGAATTTTTGCCTTCTGGCAAAAAAAGACTTGTAAAACTCACCAGAGTTGGTATAATAAAACTTGTCTTTCAAAAACCTTATAGTCCAGTGATGATGGCAAAGAGGCCACACCCGTTCCCATCCCGAACACGGAAGTTAAGCTCTTTTGCGCCGATGGTAGTTGGGGGTTTCCCCCTGTGAGAGTAGGACGTCGCTGGGCATACATACGGAGGATTAGCTCAGCTGGGAGAGCATCTGCCTTACAAGCAGAGGGTCGGCGGTTCGATCCCGTCATCCTCCACCATTTTTTCTCCATGCCGGAGTAGCTCAACTGGTAGAGCAACTGACTTGTAATCAGTAGGTTGAGGGTTCAAGTCCTTTCTCCGGCACCACTCATGTTTGAGCCATTAGCTCAGTTGGTAGAGCATCTGACTTTTAATCAGAGGGTCGAAGGTTCGAATCCTTCATGGCTCACCATTTTAATTTCATAATTGCCACGCGGGTGTGGCGGAACTGGCAGACGCACTAGACTTAGGATCTAGCGCCTTCGGGCGTGGGGGTTCGACTCCCTTCACCCGCACCAAGCGGAAGTAGTTCAGTGGTAGAACGCCACCTTGCCAAGGTGGAGGTCGCGGGTTCGACCCCCGTCTTCCGCTCCAATTTTTTATCTGTCCAATGCCCCGCCGGGGTGGCGGAACTGGCAGACGCACAGGACTTAAAATCCTGCGGTAGGTGACTACCGTACCGGTTCGATTCCGGTCCTCGGCACCAACTGTTTTATAAAATTTTATATTATGCGCCCGTAGCTCAATTGGATAGAGTACTTGACTACGAATCAAGCGGTTAGAGGTTCGAGTCCTCTCGGGCGCGCCATATTTTTGTCATCATCCTATTTAGTCGGGAAGTAGCTCAGCTTGGTAGAGCACTTGGTTTGGGACCAAGGGGTCGCAGGTTCGAATCCTGTCTTCCCGACCACTTTATGGGGCCTTAGCTCAGCTGGGAGAGCGCCTGCCTTGCACGCAGGAGGTCAGCGGTTCGATCCCGCTAGGCTCCACCAACTATACTATTTAAAGATCCTGGCGGCGTAGCTCAGCTGGCTAGAGCGTACGGTTCATACCCGTAAGGTCGGGGGTTCGATCCCCTCTGCCGCCACTTTTTTAGGACCTTTAGCTCAGTTGGTTAGAGCAGACGGCTCATAACCGTCCGGTCGCAGGTTCGAGTCCTGCAAGGTCCACCATTCAATGTTTATCACGGAGGAATACCCAAGTTTGGCTGAAGGGATCGGTCTTGAAAACCGACAGGGGAGTCAAATCCCGCGGGGGTTCGAATCCCTCTTCCTCCTCCATTTTTAAAAAATGAGTGGACAATCTTATTAAATATTATTATCGCGGGGTGGAGCAGTTCGGTAGCTCGTTGGGCTCATAACCCAAAGGTCGCAGGTTCAAATCCTGCCCCCGCAACCAAATGGTCCCGTGGTGTAGCGGTTAACATGCCTGCCTGTCACGCAGGAGATCGCCGGTTCGATCCCGGTCGGGACCGCCATTTTTATAAATATGTGGGTCAGTAGCTCAGTCGGTAGAGCATTAGATTGAAGCTCTAAGTGTCGGCGGTTCGATTCCGTCCTGACCCACCATATTGCGGGTGTAGTTTAGTGGTAAAACCTCAGCCTTCCAAGCTGATGATGAGGGTTCGATTCCCTTCACCCGCTCCAATAATGGGCCTATAGCTCAGCTGGTTAGAGCGCACGCCTGATAAGCGTGAGGTCGGTGGTTCGAGTCCACTTAGGCCCACCATTGTTCCGAAGTAGCTCAGTGGTAGAGCACCGCACTGTTAATGCGATGGTCGTAGGTTCGAGTCCTACCTTCGGAGCCATACTGGGGAAGTACTCAAGTGGCTGAAGAGGCGCCCCTGCTAAGGGTGTAGGTCGGTAACACCGGCGCGAGGGTTCAAATCCCTCCTTCTCCGCCAGTATTAGGCCCCTTGGTCAAGCGGTTAAGACACCGCCCTTTCACGGCGGTAACACGGGTTCGAATCCCGTAGGGGTCATATTAAAAGCGTCATGCATTCATATGCATGACGCTTTTTTCATTTTCTGAATTTTGTTCATTGTGTGAAGCGAAACTATGTATTCCCATTCCTAGTATTACCATGATTAAGCCAATTAATGCGATTGGTGAAGGAAATACGATGCTCAATAGAAAAAATTCACCTATTAATGCAAATATGACTTCCATAGATTGTGTTGCTTCAACAGCAGCAAGTTTTGACATGTTGTTTCTGACCATATCGGTCGCCATAAAGAATAGAACAGTCGCTACCACTCCGGAACTGATGGCAACTATCAAAGACTGATAAATTTGAGAGTTAGAAGGCAACCCAGTTGTCGAGAAACCATAAATGGAGAGAACGAACCAAAGCGGGAGACTGGAAATCGTCATCCCAAGCACGCGTTGATATGCGTCTAGACGACCTTCGCAAACCTGCATCATTTTACGGTTCCCAAGGGGATAGGCAAAAGCTGCTATCAAAACCGGTATTAATCCGAGAAGCAATGTGGGAACAGTAACATCGGTTAAGTGGTCAAGTTGAAGAAGGGCTATTCCAGCTAAGATAATGGTTGAGAACAATAAGCCTTTAATAGGTATACGTTGCCTTTGTATTACGGTTTGCCCAGATATGTGAATTTTAACTAAGAAAAGAGGAGCCAGTAAAGTTCCAGCGATGATTGTAAATTGCCAAGTTCCGGCTATTAACCATCCCGGAGAATAGGCTGCTGCAAAACATAGGGGAGCATAAAAAAGGCCAAATCCAACGAAGCTCCACAACAGCCATTTTACTTTACGGTTTCTCATTTCCTGAAGTAGGGGGCGCAAATTGCCCCTAATAATTACAATTAATAAGAGGAAAGGGATCATAAATAGATAACGCAGGGACGCGCTCCATACCCAATGGCCTCCTTGCGCTTCCATTAAAGCATTAACAACAAAGGTGACTGCAAAAAACATTGCTCCGGCAAGTCCTAATATAATTGGTTTCATAAGAAAACCCCTTTTGTATATATTAGATACAATATATCGCACTGGCGGCGTTTTCACCACTGTTATTATATGAGAAATTTCTCTGTGATTATTACTAAAATAAAAAGCTGACGGCCTCGTGGCCATCAGCTTTTAGGTATTAAGATAAAAAGTAGTCAACCAGTAGACCGATGGCCAGTAGGAAGTTGAACAAAGTGTTTGTAATCCCCGTGTCTTTCATGGCAGGCATAACTTGCAAAGGTTCAGTGTAGTGCTTAAAAGTCATAATTACCTTCAAGGGCTTAATAACACTCAGTAACACCAACAAAGCCCATGGAGTGACAATGCTGAGCAATACCAATAAAATAATCCAAGCATAAGATAAGATAAAGAACCACATGAAGATGGTAACTGCAGCCGGTCTGCCAGCCAATATAGCCAAAGTGCGCCGACCGCTTTTTTTATCTCCGACCATGTCGCGGATGTTATTGGCCATCATAATTGCGGCTACGAGTAATGTGCTGGGTACAGCTAACATAACAGCGGTAGAGGTAATTGTTTCTGTTTGGATATAAAAAGCTACGATCACTATAAGGAAGCCCATGAACAATCCTGAAAACAATTCACCTAATGGCGTGTATGCGATCGGGTATGGCCCACCGGTGTAAAAATAACCGACTAGCATACCAATGCCACCAACTGCCAATAGCCACCAACTGGTGGAAGCTGCAATATAAAGTCCTAATACAGCAGAGATAGCGTAAAGCAGGAATGCCAGAACAAGAACGGTTTTCGGTGAAACACCATTCCGGACGATAGCGCCACCAATGCCAACGGATTCTTCAGTATCGAGCCCTCTCGCGTAATCATAGTATTCATTGAACATATTGGTTGCTGCTTGAATCAGTAGGCTTGCGATCAGCATGGCTAAGAACAGCGCCCAATTTAAAGCGGTATAATGGATTGCGATCATTGTCCCTAGGAACACTGGGGCAAAAGATGCCGTTAAAGTATGGGGCCGGGTGAGCTGCCACCAGACGCGCCATCCACTATCAGCTTGTATGGAATGTGTCATTTCTATCTCTCCTATTCATTTCTATCCAACCTATATTGTACTTCAAAACACAGAGATTTACAGCATATGTTGTGCTGAATTCCGGAGAAAGGGGTATGATAGAAGGTAGAGATAAAATGTATCGCAGTGAATTGAAGCTGCAGTAAACGGAGGTAATCCGGTGAATTCACAATCGTATTCATCAACTGAACAAATGGAAGCGAATCGCTTTAGAGGCTATCGCTTTTATACAGAAACAATCGAAGTATCAACCATGTCTGCTCTAGCATTTTTTGAAGCTGGGCAGGAACAATATGAAGGCAAGCGCATGTTTTGGCAGAACCGTGAGAAGTCCTTTACGATGGTGGGCCTGGGACATGCTTATGTGCTGACGGCTGACGATTATAAAGGACGATTCAGCAGCATTCAGAAGGACTGGAAAGCGCTGAGTTCCCAATTAGTGAATGAAGAAACAGCCGTTCAGCCAGTGCTATTCGGCGGTTTTTCATTTGATCCTTTGAACGATCAGCCGAGCGAGTGGCGAAATTTCCCGCAGGCTTATTTTGCTGTGCCGACATTTCAGCTTATTATCAAGGGAGAGCAGGCGTATGTCAGTGTCCACTTGATTACTAAGCAGCCAAACAGCTTTATGGATTTTGAAGTGTTGCGGAAAGAACGCGACCGGTTGATCCATGGCGCGCAAGTTTCCGAGCCGAAAGTGTATCAAAAACCTCAAGTTTCAGAAAAGAAGGAACTGAAAAAAGACGAATATATGCGGTCCATTGGAAAAGTGACAGACGTAATCCGTGCAGGCGAAGTCGATAAGGTGGTTATCGCAAGAGCGCTGGAACTTCGTTTTAAGGAAGCTTTAGCACCGGCCTCAGCACTTTACCAAGCAGCGAATGAACAGCCAGAAAGCTTTTTGTTCGGGCTGGAAGCTGGCGAACAATTCTTTTTCGGGGCGACTCCAGAGCGCCTCGTTAAAGTGGAGCAGCAAAGAGCATTGTCTACTTGTTTGGCGGGTTCTACCCCACGCGGTCAATCCGTTGAACAGGACGAAGCGCTGGGACAAGCTTTATTAAATGATTCAAAAAATCGTTCCGAGCATCAGTATGTTGTCCAGATGATCGGTGACGTGTTCGAGGAGCATTGTTCGGATCCGCGCATTCCGCAAAATCCCAAGCTGATGAAAATTCGGGATATTCAACATTTGTATACACCGGTGGAAGGCAAGCTGAAAAAAGGCAGTTCGTTACTGGATCTTGTTGAAGCGCTACATCCGACACCCGCACTCGGCGGCGAACCGAAGTTACAGGCGCTTAGCTTGATCCGCTCTTATGAACCTCTGAATAGAGGATATTATGCAGCGCCGATCGGCTGGATTGACGCAAAAGGCGATGGTGAATTCGCTGTGGCGATCCGTTCCGCTTTGCTTGATGGAGATAAAGCGTATTTATTCGCAGGCGGCGGCATTGTGGCAGATTCTACACCAGAAGCCGAATATGATGAGACATGGGTGAAGTTCCGCCCGATGCTTCGTGTGCTGGGAGGAAATTTGCATGACGAATCGTGAGTTTTTAACTGAATATGTTTCGGCATTTACACATTCGCTGTTACATGCAGGGGTGAAAAAGGCGGTTATCAGTCCGGGTTCGCGTTCGACGCCTCTTGCCTATGCTTTCATGAAACAAGAGGGGATAGAGACGTACCGACAAATCGATGAACGATCGGCAGGTTTTTATGCGCTCGGTTTGGCCAAAGCTTCAAGCAGCCCAGTTGTTTTGATTTGTACATCAGGGACTGCGGCAGCCAATTATTTTCCTGCGATTGTGGAAGCCTATTATGCGCGTGTGCCACTTCTCGTGGTGACAGCGGATCGTCCTCATGAACTTCGTGATGTCGGAGCTCCACAAGCAATCAACCAGATCAATTTATTTGGTACCCATGTCAAATGGTCGGCTGATTTGCCGTTGCCGGAGCAAGGCAACCGTTTAGAGTTTTTGAAGCGCCATTTGGGGCGTGCAGCAGCAATGGCTGAAACCGCGCCGAAGGGACCGGTTCATTTGAACGTGCCATTCCGTGAACCGCTTGGCATCGATTTCGAACAGCCTTATGAAAGCGAAAGAGAGCTATACCGTTTTGAAAGCGGCCAGCAGCTGACTGATGATGCTGCGGCATTTTTACGAGGAGTGTTCAGCCATTCACGGGGCTTGCTGATCGCTGGTGAAAATACGGCTCGGGTTTCATCGGAGCAATGGGAGTTTATCCGCCGCCTCGGTTGGCCAGTGCTTGCCGATCCGTTGTCGAATCTGCGCTCGAATGTACCTGATGACCTAATGGGTGTCATCGTCGATTCGTATGATGCCTTGTTGAAGAATGAGAAATTTGCTGACAGTGTAGCGCCGGACGTAGTGGTAAGGATTGGACCTCAGCCTGTGTCCAAGCCGCTCAGCCTGTTTTTAGGGAAAGCCGAGCCTGCAAGTTATGTCGTTCTCGATGAAAGCCCGATGCTCAGAGACCCGCAATCTGCTGTCACGCATCACATCCAACAGCATGCTTCTGCCCTATGGAAGTTGAGTTTGGAAGCGAAATCGTCGAATCCGTATCTCGAACAATGGATAAAAGCAGGGGAATTGGTGCAGGAGACGATGTCTATCCATTGCCAGCAAGAATTGGATGAAGGCGTATTGGCGAAAGCCTTTTTTGATGAGCTCGACGGGTGTGATTTATCTGTGAGCAGCAGTATGCCGATACGGGATGCAGATACGTATTTCCAGGTGACGCAACGGGACGTCCGGATTTATGCCAACCGCGGCGCCAATGGCATAGACGGAGTGGTATCGACTGCTTTCGGGATCCAGGCAGCGAATAAACGGCCTAGCTATCTATTGATCGGTGATTTGGCTTTGCTGCATGATATGAACGGTTTGCTTGCATCGAAACTGCAAGCTGCCGATATGACGATCGTTGTCATGAACAATGATGGAGGCGGGATATTTTCTTATTTGCCGCAGTCAAAAGAAGAGCGCTATTACGAGGAACTTTTCGGCACGCCGACAGGAATCCAGTTCAAAGCAGCAGCTGAAATGTACGATGCGGAATATTACTCAGCGAAGACTGTGGAAGAATTGCAGTCGGCGCTTAGAACACCGAAAGACAAACCGGTGCGCATCATTGAAGTGGCAACAAACCGCGTCAATAACGTAACGGTTCACCGGAAATTGTGGGGCCGGCTCGATGAGGTGCTAAATACATGAAATTGATAGCGAATGGTGTCCGCTACCATATTGAAGTAGTGGGAGATAGAGCCCATCCTGTCCTGGTTTTGCTTCACGGCTTTACGGGCAGCACTGCTACATGGAAAACGGCCATTGAAAACTGGAGAGACTATCGGATAGTGGCGATCGACTTGATTGGGCATGGCCAGACAGAAAGCCCGGCAGACGAAAGCCGTTATGCGATGGAGCGGCAACTGGATGACCTTGATTTCATTTTTAAGGAAATGAAGTTGGAGAAATTCACATTGCTCGGCTATTCAATGGGCGGTCGCACGGCGCTTGCCTATGCATGTGAATTTCCAGACCGCATTGACCAGCTTATTTTGGAAAGTGCTTCACCTGGCTTGAAATCAGAAGTTGCAAGAGAAGAGCGGCGAGAACGGGATGCTCAGCTAGCCACTAATATCCTTGATGGTGGACTAGAGCAATTCGTTGAGAAATGGGAGAATATCCCGTTGTTCGACAGCCAGAAATCATTGCCTGAACATGTGCGGCAGCAAGTAAAACAAGAACGATTGGCACAGACTGTACAAGGTTTGGCGAATAGCTTGAAAGGCATGGGCACAGGTTCACAGCGATCTTATTGGGACTGTTTGCCGAAATTGGATATGCCGATTTTGCTGTTGACCGGAGAACTAGATCTGAAGTTTTGCGCCATCGCGCGTGAGATGGAGGAGTTATTGCCGAACGCGGAACATCGCATCATTTCAGCGGGACATGCGATTCATGTGGAAAAACCGGCTGAATTTGCTACAATGGTTATGGAACGATTAAATGGAATTAATGAGGAGGACTAGTATGTCAACACGTCAATGGGTTACAGAACTTACATATGAAGACATTAAATACGAAACATATAATGGGATTGCAAAAATCACCATTAACCGTCCGGAAGTGCGCAACGCATTCCGCCCGAAAACAGTCCATGAATTGATCGACGCGTTTTCACGCGCGCGCGACAACTCGGATGTCGGCGTCATCGTCTTGACAGGCGAAGGCGAAAAAGCATTCTGTTCAGGTGGCGACCAATCCGTCCGCGGACATGGCGGCTACGTTGGGGAAGATGAAATTCCGCGCCTTAACGTCCTGGACTTGCAGCGTTTGATCCGCGTCATTCCAAAACCGGTTGTTGCAATGGTTGCTGGATTCGCGATCGGCGGCGGACACGTGCTTCACGTTGTTTGTGATTTGACGATTGCTGCAGACAACGCACGCTTCGGACAAACTGGACCGCGCGTCGGTTCATTTGATGCAGGCTATGGCTCCGGCTATTTGGCACGCATCATCGGACATAAGAAAGCTCGCGAAATCTGGTACTTGTGCCGCCAATACGATGCACAGGAAGCGCTTGATATGGGCCTTGTCAACACAGTGGTACCTTACGAGCAGTTGGAAGACGAAACCGTTAAATGGTGTGAGGAAATGCTCGAAATGAGCCCGACTGCATTGCGTTTCGTCAAAGCAGCAATGAATGCGGATACGGATGGCCTTGCTGGACTTCAGCAAATGGCTGGCGACGCGACTTTGCTTTATTACACAACGGATGAAGCGAAAGAAGGCCGCGATGCGTTTAAAGAAAAACGCAAACCGGACTTCGGCCAATTCCCGCGTTTCCCTTGATTATATGAATGAATTGAGCTGTCTTCTTCGAAGGCAGCTTTTTTCAATCAACGGCTAATAAATGAACTTGCTTGAGGAAAGGATTTTGAAAATGACATATCCGAATTGGCTTTCGCAGCGTGCTTACCTGACGGGAAATCAATTGGCTTTATCGTTCGGCGAGGATGAATGGACGTTTGGGGAAGTGAACAAAATAGCGCTCGATTATGCCGGGAAGCTGGCCCATTTTGGCATTACGGAACATTCGCGTGTGGCCTTGCTCGCTAGATCGAATGCCGAAGCTGTTTTTGTCATGTACGGCTGCCTGCATATCGGCTGTGAAATGGTCATGCTTAATGAACGGCTGGCGGGAGCGGAACTTGCTTACCAAATCGAAGATGCCAAGGTGGACCAGGTATTTGCAACTAGTGAACTCTGCGAGAAGGTGGCAGCATCACAGCCAGTTTCTTTTGAACAATTGAGACAGGCGCCATCTGTGGACTTTACATTAAAAGCGGAATGGGCGAAGGACTGCACCGTGTCTATCATGTATACTTCGGGTACGACGGGCAATCCGAAAGGGGTCAGGCAGACAGCTGAAAACCATTTTTCAAGCGCAGTGTCTTCTGCGCTTAACTTAGGTGTGTCTCCTGACGATGTCTGGCTATGCATGGTGCCTTTGTTCCATATTAGCGGATTCTCGATTTTAATGAGGTCGCTCGTCTACGGGATGGGTGTCCGGCTTTACGAGAAATTCGACCCCGCGGTGTGTGCGGATGAATTGTGCAAAGGGCAAGTGACGCACAGTTCGATGGTCGCTGTCACACTTGACCAAGTACTGCGGGAAATCGAGCAGCGCGAACTGAGCGTTTCAGCTCGCTTCAAGCAGATCCTGGCGGGGGGCGGCCCCGTGCCGGTGTCTTATTTGCAGCGGGCGGAAGCGCATGGCATTCAAGTGCTCCAAACCTATGGCATGACCGAAACGTCCTCGCAGACGACAACTTTGCAGCCGGCTGATGCGAAAACGAAGATCGGTTCTGCCGGCAAGCCACTATTTTTATACCAAGTAAAAATTGACGGCGCAAAGACAGAGGAAGCAGGAGAGATCCTCATCAAGGGGCCTCAAGTGACTCCTGGCTATATCGGCAAGTTCAAAGAACGGGACGTGCAAAAAGACGGCTGGCTCGCAACAGGTGATATCGGTTATGTGGATGCAGAAGGATTTTTATTCGTCGTCGACAGGCGCTCGGATCTGCTCGTTTCTGGCGGGGAGAACGTTTATCCGGCAGAAATCGAGAAGGTTTTGATGGCACATCCATCCGTCCGAGAAGCCGGGGTTTGCGCAATGGCAGACAGCACATGGGGAGAAGTGCCAGCTGCATTTGTCGTGCTCGATGATCCTGCAGTGTTGGATGAGCTGGCGGAATTTTGCCGTGGTCAGCTGGCCGGCTATAAAGTGCCGAAACTGTTCCGTGTGGTGAATGAGCTGCCTCGGAACGCGTCGAATAAATTGCTCAGAAGGGAATTGAAGACATGGCTGTAATTGCCGGTATTGAATTCCATAAGGTAAAGCAGCCTTTGAACCAGCCTTTCATCACTGTCTTGCAGAAAGTACGGGAACGGGAAGTGACGATAGTGATTGTACGGGATACCCAAGGGCGCGAAGGCTACGGTGAATGTGTTGCTTTTGATACGCCTTGGTATACCGAAGAGACCGTAACGGGCAGCCGCTTTGTGATGGAACAGGTGCTGGTTCCGCTATTGCTGAATGAACGTTTGGAGCATCCGACAGAGCTGGAAAGATTATTTTCCGAAGTAAAAGGCAATCATATGGCTAAAGCCGCTGTAGAAATGGCTGTATGGGATTTATTTGCGAAACGTCAAGGCGTGCCGCTGCATGAATTCATCGGGGGAGTTCGGAAAACAATCCCTGCAGGTGTGGTTGTTGCAGGAGAGAGCGATGAACTGGCACCCAACGTAAAAGCAGCGATCGGCAGAGGTTATCGGCGCATCAAACTGAAAATTTCACCTGAAACCGATGCGGATTTATTGAAAAGCTTGGTTGCGGCCAATCCAGAGATTTCGTTCTATGCCGATGCCAATGGCAGTTTTTCAGGGCGGGCATTGGAAGAGCTGCTGGCATTCGATCAGGCCGGTTTTGCGTTGATCGAGCAGCCCTATAGCGAACAGGAGTGGGCAGCCCATAGTGCTGCACGTTCAAAAATGACGACGCCGATCTGCCTGGATGAAAGTATCCATAGCCTCGACGATGTGAAACGCATGGCAGAACAGCAAGCAGGGGACATTATCGTCTTGAAAATGGGGCGTCTTGGCGGCTGGTCGGAAACCTTGAAAGTTGTCGAGTTCTGCAGAAATGAACAGATCGGAATGTGGGTCGGTGGCATGATCGAGTTTGGCGTCTCGAAAGCTCATAATTTGGCGCTTGCCTCGCTGCCGGAAGTGAAACTCACTGGGGATTTTTCAGATTCAGGCCATTTTTGGCAGACAGATATCGTCTCTCCGGAAATCTGTGTGGAGCACGGAAAAATCAAATTAAGCGAAAGCCCAGGAATCGGATATAAGCTGAACATATAAAAAACTCGCCGATCATTCGGCGAGTTTTTTTATTTCAAGACTGTTTCGAGTGCTTGAAGATTTTTTTCCATCAAGGTGAAATACGTTTCATCGTTGTCGATGTTTTCTTGTGTCAGCACTCCGAGGTTATGCATCTCGATCGCTTCGGCGCCTACTTCGTTTTGGATGACTTCCGTCAAATTCGACGAGACGTTTTGTTCGAAGACGATGTATTGAATGTCTTTTTCACGCGCCATGTCGACGATTTCCGTTAACTCTTTCTGGGATGGTTCGTCTTGGCTATTCAAGCCCGCGACGGCCACTTGCTCAAATCCGTAAGGTGCTGCAATATAGCCGAATGCTGAGTGGGACACGAAGAAGGTGTCACGTTCGACTTTTTCGTCCAAGTTTTGGAATGATTCATCAAGCGCTTCTAGTTCAGCGACGAGTTCTTCGTAATTCTTATCGAATTCCTCAGCGCCTTCCGGATCTTTTTCCGCTAAAGCATCACGGACAGAAGCGGCGAGTTCCTGGCTCAGGACAGGTGAGATCCAGACGTGTGGATCAGTGGAGCCGTGATCATGACCTTCGTGGCCTTCTTCCTCTTCATGGTTCTCCTCGTCGCTATGTCCATCTTCTTCGTGCCCATGCTCGTCTTCACTATGTGCCTCAGTTTGTGCACCAGCTGCCGCTTCAAGTTGTTCATCGGTGATTCCGTCTGCCGTAGCGACAAATTCGAGATCTTCATTTTGCAGCGTTTTTTGTGCGCTGTCGATAAAGCCTTCAAGCCCTAAACCGACATAAAAGAGCAGATCGGCGTCCGCCATATTGATCATGTCTTTTTGAGTTGGTTCAAAGCTATGCTCGTTGGCGCCAGCCGGGTAAACGGATTTGACGTCGACACGCTCGCCGCCGATGCGTTCTGCAAAATAGACGAGCGGATAAACCGTTGCATATACGTCGAGTTTTCCTTCTGCCGCTTCGCCTTCAGCCCCGCTGTCGGTTTCTGTGTTGCTGCCGCACGCAGCCAATAATAAAATGAGTGCTATTCCTGCAAATAATGCTAGTTTCTTCATAAAATGTCCCTCCAAATTTAATGCGTGTTCATAAAATGTAATCGTTACGTTTTGTTGACTCTTAGAATCATACAATACAATCCGATTGAACACAAGAAAAAAACCCGCCTATTTTTTAGGGGGCCATTCTTCCGGGACAAAGTCCACTCCGCCTTTATGGAACGGGTGGCAGCTCAATATGCGGCGGATGGCAAGATAGCCGCCTTTTAATGCGCCGTGTTTTTCCACCGCTTCAATCCCATAATGGGAGCACGTCGGATAGAATCTGCAGCTCGGCGGCGACAGTGGGGAGATGAAGCGTTGATAGAAACGGAACAGCTTCACTAATGCGGTTTTCATCGTGATTCCACTCTTTTCTAGTTTGGTTGCGGTTCGTTGATGTTTATTGTAGGGCTTTTAGAGGTAATTATAAAGCAGAAGAGCTTATCAAAAAATGGAGAGTGATGAATTGTGTCAACAGCATTAAACGAAGAATTGAACGTACAAGTCGCTACATGGTCAGTGGTCTATACGAAACTACATAATTTCCATTGGTATGTCAAAGGGCCATCTTTCTTTACCTTGCATGTAAAGTTTGAGGAGCTGTATAACGAAGCGACGCTCCATATGGATGAAATTGCGGAGCGCCTGCTAGCACTCGGTGGCAAGCCGGTAGCGACAATGAAAGAGCAGCTGGAATTGTCGGTTGTAGATGAAGCGACCAGCAGCGAAAGCGCGGAGCAGATGGTCGATACCATCGTTTCCGATTACGATAAGATCATGAAATCCTTGAAAAAAGGCATGGAACTTGCTGCTGAAGTCGGCGATGACATGACAGAGGATATGCTGAATGCCATCCATCAAAACTTAGAGAAGCATTCGTGGATGCTGTCTGCATTTCTCGGCGAAAAGAAGTAGAATAGAAGAAATGGGCGTACGACCGTTAGCCGGTTGTACGCTTTTTCTGAAGCCGGGAGGATGTTTGATGGAATATAAAGACTTGAACGGCTGCGCTTGCCGCTTATTTTTTGAAAAAGGACAGTCACAGATTGAAAGCCGGCATGTGTTGGTGATAGGAAAATATAATGGCAACTGGCTGTTGACGAGCCATTCCGTGCGCGGCCTTGAATTTCCCGGGGGCAAAGCCGAACCAGACGAATCGCTGGAGCAGGCGGCGAAGCGGGAAGTATTCGAAGAAACCGGAGCCAGCGTGAATAAATTAAAATGGCTAGCGGAATATACGGTTTATACCGATAAAGCTTTCAGTAAAACGGTATTTACAGCCACTATTGAGAGCGTGGAGAAAGTAGCATGGATGGAAACTGACGGTCCGGTGCTTGTGCCTGAACTTGTGATCGATGAAAATTACAGCTTCCTGATGCGCGACGAAGGCATGGAAGCGATTATAGAGAAGGTGAAGACTGTTGAGAAATGGTGATATTGAATCAATGAGATGGTATCCGTCACCGAATCCGAACGTACGCTTGCGGGAAGTGACGTATTGGTCTGAAGGCTTGCGTATCAAAGGTTTGCTGGCGCAGCCGAAAACAGATGATGCCGAAAGTGCCATCTTGTACCTGCGCGGAGGCATACAGTCCATCGGCATGGTGCGGCCGGCACGGATCGCGCAATTTGCGGGAATGGGATTTACCGTTTTCGCCCCTTATTACCGCGGCAACCGCGGCGGCGAAGGGAAAGATGAGTTTGCCGGTGGCGACCGCTATGACGCCGTAAATGCCGTGGAAGTGCTGAAAAAATTCAGTGCAGGACCAGTGCATTTGCTGGCATTTTCAAGAGGCGGAATCATGGCGCTATGGACCGCAGTGCTGAGAAACGATATTTGTTCCGTCGTGACATGGGCAGGTGTCACAGACACGGTGCTTACATATAAAGAACGGCTGGATATGCGCCGCATGATGAAGCGTCTATACGGCGGCACGCCGAATACTGCGCTTCCGGCATATGAAGAACGCAACCCTCTGATGCGCATCGGGGAAAGCGATGCCGCTTATTTGATCATTCACGGCTTGAAAGACGACAATGTTTCGCCCCAGCAAGCCTTCCTGTTGGAAGAAGCGTTGCACCTTAACCATCAGCCGTGTGAAACGTGGTATTTCCCGGAGTACACGCATTTTTTCCCTCCTACGGCTAATCGCAAGACTGCAAAGGCGCTGACGCTATGGATGAAAGAGCAGGAGAAGCGCAAAGAAGATTTAACCGAAGCTGTCTGCAATAATGCATAAGCTTAACGCGGTAGTTGAGAATAAAAAAAGGATGGAGAGAAATCATTGATTTCTCTCCATCCTTTTATGATGTAATTAATTATGGGTAGGGCCGCCTTTTTGGCTAATGCCAGCATCCACAGTGCCGAATTTTTCAAAGTTGTCTTTGAACTTCTTCGCCAATTCCTGTGCTTTTTGATCATAAGATTCTTTGTCAGCCCATGCATTGCGCGGGTTCAATACTTCAGTCGGAACGTCTGGGATTTCTTTTGGCATGTTCAAGCCGAAGACGGATTCGTGTTCCATTTCCACGCCGTTCAAGTCGCCGCGAATTGCCGCGCGGACCATTGTGCGAGTGTATGACAGTTTCATGCGGCTTCCGACGCCGTAAACCCCGCCAGTCCATCCTGTGTTTACTAGGTAGACGTCTGCGCCGTGCTCATCGATTTTATCGCCAAGCATTTCAGCGTAAACTGTCGCGTGAAGCGGAAGGAATGGTGAGCCGAAGCATGTCGAGAATGTCGCTTCCGGTGAAGTGACGCCGCGTTCTGTGCCGGCCAGTTTTGATGTGTAGCCGCTAAGGAAGTGGTACATCGCTTGTTCTTTCGTCAATTTGCTGATTGGAGGCAATACGCCGAATGCGTCCGCAGTCAAAAAGACGATCGTTTTCGGGTGTCCTGCAACAGAAGGGATGACGATATTGTCGATGGCATCGATCGGGTAGGCTGCACGCGTGTTTTCAGTCAACGATCCATCATCGTAGTCCGGGATGCGTGTGTCTTCGTCAACAACGACGTTCTCAAGGACAGAGCCGAAACGAATGGCATCGAAAATCTGTGGTTCATTTTCACGAGACAAGTTGATCGTTTTTGCATAGCAACCGCCTTCGATGTTGAAGACGCCGTTATCGGACCAGCCGTGCTCATCATCGCCGATCAATTTACGGTCTTCGTCTGCCGACAAAGTCGTTTTGCCTGTGCCGGAAAGGCCGAAGAACAAGGCAACGTCATCGTTTTTGCCAACGTTCGCTGAGCAGTGCATCGGCAGGATGCCTTTTTCAGGAAGGATGTAGTTCATGATCGAGAAGATGGACTTCTTCATTTCGCCTGCATATTCCGTACCACCGATCAAGATGATTTTCTTTTCCATCGAAACGATGATGAATGTTTCGGAATCCGTTCCGTCCACCGCAGGGTCTGCGTGGAAAGTCGGGGCGTAAACAACAGTGAATTCAGCTTCATGCGCCTTCAGTTCTTCCGCAGTCGGGCGGATAAACAATTGATGGGCGAACAAGTTATGCCAAGCGTATTCGTTGATTGTCTGAATCGCCAGGCGTGACTCAGGATCTGCGCCAGCAAAGCCTTTGAAGACATACAAAGCGTCTTTTTCTTTCAAATGATTGAGGACTTTAGCATATAGGTTTTCAAAGATTTCAGAGGAAATCGGGCGGTTGACGCTGCCCCAATCAATTTTATCTTTCGAAATCGCCTCTTCTACCATATACTTGTCTTTAGGCGAACGGCCCGTGTATTTGCCTGTTTCCGCTTTGACTGCGCCTTCACGCGTCAACACTGCCTCCCCGCGGGATGTTGCAGCTTCCACCAATTGTGGAACGGATAGTTGCGTATTAATATTCGAGCCGTTCAAAAGCTCTTTCAAATCATTTGCTAGGTTCACTGAAGTCATATATATGTACCTTCCTTTTCGTTTATTCCCAAATGAATGGGGAAGATGTATATTCGAACATTAGTATAACACATTGACGCGATTAGTCTATACTAATAACTAGAAATCTGTCAATGTTAACGATTTGTGCTGTTTCAATAGTAGAAAAAGATGCATGCTTAAAAGTCTGACAATCGTTTCCGTTAAAAACGTTGACAGTGCTTGTTGCATTCCGTATGATGGGAAATTGAACGGATACTCTTATTCCGAGCTGGTGGAGGGTGCAGGCCCAATGAAACCCGGCAACCTGCTGCAATTGCAGCGATGGTGCCCAACCTGAAGCAAGGCGAATGCCTTGGACGATAAGAGTGAAAGGTGCTTATGATGATTATTCCTTTCCTCATTGCTTGAAGATGAGAGAAGGGATTTTTTTATGGAATGCCCTTAATCCTCGTGTGCAGGCTGAAAAAGCTGGAAGTTCAATTCCTATAAACGGAAACGGACTTGACATGGGAAAACGAGTACCGTATCAATTTCGAGAGCAATCTCGCAGGATATAAGGAGGAACTTTTTTTGACAAACCGTCGATTATTCACATCAGAATCAGTAACAGAGGGCCATCCGGATAAAATTTGCGACCAAATTTCAGACGCAATCCTGGATGCGATCCTGACAGAAGACCCGAATGCGCGTGTCGCATGCGAAACGACTGTAACGACAGGGCTTGTTCTTGTCGCAGGCGAAATCACAACATCCACGTATGTAGATATTCCAAAAGTGGTCCGCCAGACCGTTAAAGAAATCGGCTATACACGTGCGAAATACGGCTTCGATTCCGAGACAAGCGCAGTGTTGACAGCAATTGATGAGCAGTCGGCAGATATCGCTGCAGGCGTCAACGTGGCTCTAGAAGCGCGTGAAGGCCAGATGACCGATAAGGAATTGGATGAGATCGGGGCAGGCGACCAAGGTTTGATGTTCGGGTATGCGTCAAATGAAACAGAAGAATTGATGCCATTGCCAATCAGCCTGGCGCACAAACTCGCACGCCGCTTGGCAGAAGTGCGCAAAGAAGAAATCTTGCCGTATTTGCGCCCTGATGGCAAAACGCAAGTAACGATTGAATATGATGAAAACAATAAACCGGTGCGTGTCGATACGATCGTCATTTCAACACAGCACCATCCGGAAGTGTCTTTGGAGCAAATCCAGCGCAACTTGAAGGAATACGTCATCAATGCCGTTGTACCGGCTGAATTGCTTGACGCTGAAACGAAATACTTCATCAACCCGACAGGCCGCTTCGTCATCGGCGGACCTCAAGGAGATGCAGGGCTTACAGGCCGCAAGATCATCGTCGATACGTACGGCGGTTATGCACGACACGGCGGTGGGGCATTCTCCGGTAAAGACGCGACAAAAGTCGACCGTTCCGGTGCTTATGCAGCACGCTATGTGGCGAAGAATATTGTTGCTTCTGGCCTCGCCGATAAATGTGAAGTGCAGCTTGCTTATGCAATCGGCGTAGCACATCCGGTATCGATTGCTGTCGATACGTTCGGCACTGGGAAAGTCAGCGAAGACAAATTCATCGAACTTGTCCGCGCAAACTTCGACTTGCGCCCAGCAGGTATCATCAAGATGCTCGACCTGCGCCGCCCAATCTACAAACAGACAGCGGCTTACGGCCATTTCGGCCGTACGGATGTCGATCTTCCATGGGAACGCACAGACAAAGCGGATGCTTTGAAACAACAGGCTAACGCATAATAAAAAGCAGGCGGATTTTTCCGCCTGCTTTTTCTATTGAAGTGATTTATAATAAGCTGCTTTTTCTGCGTATTCCCGAACAATGCGCTCCATATCTTGTTTGTCCGCTTCGTTCAGTTCACGCACCACTTTTGCGGGGCGGCCGAATGCCAGTGTGCCTGCTGGGATTTTCTTTCCTTGCGCGACAAGGCTGCCTGCGCCGATGAAAGCTCCTTCGCCAATTTCAGCACCGTCCAGAATGATCGAGCCCATGCCGACGAGAGCGCCTTTTTTGATTTTACAGCTGTGAAGCGTTACTTGATGGCCGATGGTGACATCGTCTTCCAAGATGAGCGGATTGTCCGGGCTTTGGTGGAGCATCGACAGGTCTTGGATATTGGTGTTTTTCCCGATAATAGTCGGTGCCACGTCGCCGCGGATGACGGTGTTGAACCAGACAGAAGAATTCTCGCCGATCGTCACATCGCCGGTGACGGTCGCATAATTGGCAATGAATGCCGATTTGTCAATCTTTGGTGATTTGTCTTTATATGGATAGATCATGGCAAAGCTCCTTTATCATTGATAAGATGTAATTAGTTCTAATCGTATCAAAACAACGGAAAAGGTCAATCGATCAAGCTGTATAGGGAGGCGCGGATTATGTGGAAATGGCAAGCGGAAGGCGAGGCAACAGGCGTTATCGTGTTGATCCACAGTGCATACGAGGAGCATAAGCGCTATGCATGGCAAATCGAGAAATGGCGCAGGAGCGGGTTTCACGTCTATATGGGCGATTTGCCGGGACATGGGACACAAGCAGCAGCTGATTCGGTACACCGTGAACCATTTTTCGAGTATGATAAAACAGCCGCTGAGCTGCTGCGCCTGGCAGCGGAAAATGACTTGCCAATTGTACTCGCGGGACATGGGCTCGGCGCAGCGATCGCTATCCATGCCCTTAGACAAAATCGCCATCCTATAGCAGCGCTTATTCTCACGTCGCCATGGTTTGAATTGCAAAAAGTGCCGAGCAAGCCAACACTTGCCTTGTCCGGAATCAGCAAGCTTACCGGGAAAGGGAAAATCGACCATGGCATCGAATTGCGCCATTTGACGAGACGCAAATTCCACGATGAGTCGGCGGGTGCCGAGCGAGCGATCAAGTCACTCAGTTCACCGGTCTGGTGGAAGGAATTGCAAAGTTATTTGGAGCAAGCCGCTCAAATACAGCTTCAGGATACTCCAATCATGCTCCATGTGGGCCAGCGGGATTTGATAACACGAACCGCTGCTGGGCGTACTTGGCTGTCTAAGCAAGCCGTGAACGAATTCCAATTCAAGGAATGGCCATTTTGCTACCACGATCTGCTGCAGGAACCGGAGCGGGATGAAATATTCAAGGCTGCGTTGTACTTTGCCGAATCGGCAGCGGAATCCGAAAAAATACGCCGCAGCCAATAACACTTCATGATCAGCAATTACATCAAAGAATAGAAAGGAACGATCAAGATGCCACTACGTTTCAGCATATTAGACCAATCCCCAATCTCACAAGGCCAAACAGCCCGTGAAGCTTTGGCCGATACGGTCCAGTTGGCGCAACACGCAGAACAATGGGGCTACACACGCTTTTGGGTATCGGAGCATCACGATGCCAAAACTTTGGCGGGCTCTTCGCCAGAAATCCTCATCAGCCATATCGGCGCCAAAACTTCATCGATCCGCCTGGGTTCTGGCGGTGTCATGCTGCCGCATTATTCGGCGTTTAAAGTGGCAGAGAACTTCAATTTATTGGAGAACCTGTACCCCGGACGTATTGATGCGGGTGTTGGCCGCGCACCAGGGGGCATGCCGAGAGCATCGTTCGCTTTATCGAATGGCCGTTTGCGGGATGCGGGGCGCTTTCCTGAACAGCTGGATGAGCTGCGCATGTATTTGGAAAACAGCATTCCGGAAACACATGATTATTATGGAATGAACGCAACCCCGGTGCCGCCGGAAGCGCCGCCGATCTGGATGCTCGGCTCAGGGAAGGGATCTTCGCAATTGGCCGCCCAAAAAGGCTTGCCGTATATGTTCGCCCATTTCATCAACGGCGAAGGCGGACAACGATTTGCAGCCAACTACAGAAAAAATTTCATTCCCCATAAAGGCAATGAACCGTATACCGGTTTTGCGATTTTCGCGGTTTGCCAGGAAACTCGTGAACAGGCGGAATATGTTGCGTCTTCACTCGACCTGTCACTTGCGATGGGCGCACAGGGTATGCCGTCTGACGGTACGCCGCCTCCAGAACAGGCAGCCGCTTACGAATACTCGAAGTTCGAAAAACTGCTCGTTGCGGATAACCGCCGGCGCATGGTCGTCGGCAACCCTAAGCAAGTGGTGGATCAATTGGAAGCACTCGGCTCAGAATATGGCGCCGATGAAGTGATGATCGTTTCCGTCGCCTATGATTTCAATGATAAGTTAACGACGTACCGATTGATCGCAGAAGAAATGACTAAAAGAATATCCTAAAAAAGCAGCAGGCTGAAAAAATGGCCTGCTGCTTTTTTGCATGTTTGCCGAAAAAGGTTTACAGATGAGCTGGAGGGATAAAGAGATGGAACAGCAGAAATAAGGAAAGAGGGAATGTATATGTTTGAACGCACCGCAGGCAGCCATGTAGTAGAGCTGTTGAAGCAATGGAATGTAGACCATATTTACGGAATGCCGGGGGATTCCATCAATGAATTAATGGAAGAACTGCGCAAAGTGGATATCCGTTTTATCCAGATACGCCATGAAGAGACAGGGGCGCTCGCCGCTTCAGCTTATTCGAAATTGACCGGGCGCATTGGCGTATGCCTGTCGATCGCAGGACCTGGGGCAATCCATCTGCAAAACGGTCTATATGATGCGAAAAAGGACAAAACCCCGGTACTCGCGATCGTCGGGCAAGTTACCAGCAGTGCTGTTGGGACCGATACTTTCCAGGAGCTGAAATTGGAATCGATGTTTGAAGACGTTTCGGTCTATAACCGCCGCGTGCAAAATGCTGAGCAATTGCCGGATATGCTGAATCAGGCGGTGCGTGCAGCCTATGCGGAAAAAGGTCCAGCTGTTCTCGTGGTGTCGGACGATCTATTTAGCACGAAAATCAAGCGGGAAAAGGAGATGACCTCGCCGGAATATTCCGTGCCGCATATCCGGGCGGCGGAAGAAGATTTGAAGGAAGCGCTGAAGCTATTGGAGACTGCGAAAAAGCCAGTCATCTTGGCAGGCAAGGGCGCACAGGACGCACCTGGCGAAGTATTGGCATTTTCGGAAAGGCTGAAAGCGCCAATCATTGCATCGCTTCCGGCTAAAGGTCTGATTCCTGATGATCACCCGAATAACCTAGGACAGCTTGGGCAACTCGGGACGGAGCCGGCTGAAGAGGCGATGAAACAAGCTGACTTGGTGATCCTAGCCGGTACAGCCTACCCGTACAGGGAGTATTTGCCGGACAAAGCGCCTGCCATCCAAATTGATCTCGAACCGCGCGTGATCGGCAAATACTATCCCGCAACGGTAGGCGTAGTCGGGGAACTTGGGCCGGCACTTGCCTCGTTGACAAGCAAGCTCGGCGAAAAAGATCCAGCATTCTTGAATCAATTTCAGGAGAAACGACGTGCTTGGCATGACAAGCTGCGTGAAGATGTCGATAAGCAAACCGACATGCTTCAACCTCAGCAAGTGCTGGGCGAAATCCAGCACATCATGGAGCGGGACGCTGTCATTTCACTTGATGTCGGCAGCATCACCATCTGGACGGCGAAATACTTGCAGTTGAGCGGACACAAATTAGTTTTATCATCTTGGCTTGGCACGATGGGCTGCGGTTTGCCTGGAGCGATAGCGGCAAAACTGGCGTATCCAGATAGACAGGCCATCGCTATCGTCGGGGACGGCGGATTTTCAATGGGCATGCAGGATTTTGTCACTGCAGTTAAATACAAACTGCCGATGATCATCGTCGTTTTCAATAACCAGAAGCTTCAATTGATCGAAGACGAGCAAAAAATGGCAGGCAATAAGCCGACTAATGTCGATCTTGCCAATATCGACTTTGCGGCCTTTGCCATTGCTTGCGGAGGTGAAGGCTACACAGTCAAAACACGTGCCGAATTGCAAGACGCTTTGTCGAAAGCGAAAGCAAGCAAACAGCCGGTCGTCATCGATGCATACGTCGAAGACATCTCGGCTGTATTATAGAAGGAATTGTAACAAGGATATGAATAGACGAAAGGAAGGCGAAATGGATTGACTTCGAAAATGATCGCACTAGGATTTTACAAACCTGGAAATACAGAACAACCGCCCGAATTCGAGGCAGTAGAATTGGACAAGCCAGAGCCAAAAGGACACGATTTGCTCGTGGAGGTAAAGGCGGTATCGGTCAATCCGACAGACTACAAAACACGTGATTCGAAAAAGCCGGACGATGACTCCTTGACGATCGTCGGAAGGGACGTTGCCGGAGTGGTCGTTTCCGTTGGCAGTGAGTGTTCATTGTTTAAAGAAGGCGACGAAGTGTTTTATGCCGGCACCAATGTCCGGGAAGGCGGGCATAGCGAATTCCATTTGGTCGATGAGCGCATTGTCGGCCACAAGCCGAAAAACTTGAATTTCGCGCAGGCGGCTGCTTTGCCGTTGACGGGATTGACCGCAATGGAAGCCCTGTTTGTGCGTTTGGGCATTTCGAAAAACCCGCTGGACAATGAAGGCAAGAACATCCTGATCATCGGCGCTGCGGGAGGTGTCGGTTCGATCGCTACGCAGATCGCCAAATTAGCAGGGCTCAACGTAATCGGAACCGCGTCGCGTCAGGAAACGATCGAGTGGGCCAAAGATCATGGCGCGCATCACACGATCAACCATCACCAGGAATTGCTTCCTCAATTGAAGGAACTGGATATTGACGGCGTGGACTATATTTTCTGCCTGACCAATACCGATGACCATATGGCAGGCATGGCGGACGCGATCCGGCCTCAAGGCAAGATTTGTTCAATCTTACCGGCGTTCGAACCGCTCGCTCCGGCCTTGTTCGGAAAAAGCGTGACCTTCGTTTACGAATTGATGTACACGCGTTCGATGTTTCAGACAGAAGACATGATCGAGCAGCATCAGTTATTGAACGAACTATCGGAGTGGGCAGACAGCGGCAAGGTTCAGTCGACACTCAATGAAACGATGGCGCCAATCAATCCGGAAAACTTGAAAGAAGCCTACGGAAAACTGATGTCTGGCAAGACGATCGGGAAAATTGTTCTCGAAGGTCCTGTCGAGAAATAGAAAAAAGTGCTGTCTCTAAGGTGCATGAAACATGCGCTTTTTGTGCAGCCCTTTTTTTGGATCCAAAAGAGATGGCAGATGTCCATTACGACGGACGCTTTCCGCGGGCACGGCTTCAGCCGCTTCCCTCGCTGCGCTCAGTCCAGGGTCTTCAGCTCGCGTCGCTCCGTCGCAAGGCTCCGTCACTGCTCCCGCAGGAGTCGCCGTCTCCATTCCCATCTGCTGTTGTGAATCCTAAAATTTAAAGAAGTTAGTTCACAATTAAAATAACCGGAGAAAAAGAATCTCTTTTTCTCCGGTTATTTCGTTTTAGAAGCTTATGGCATAGCCCTTTTTAAATTTAGCTATCATTTCTTCTAGCGTTGCTGTTTTTTCTCGATCGCGACTAAAAATGGGGGCGAATGCTGTTGGTTGACGAATTCATATTTCAGGACGTCATACTCGACTTGCGGCAATTTCTTGACGTAATCCATCACGGCGTCGCGCTCTTCGCTGCCGCCCTCGTGGCCGGAGTAAATGACGGCTAACACCAAGCCGCCAGCTTTCAAACGTTCGAGGCATTGCCCGATTGCCTGCAAAGTGCTGTTGGCTTTGGTGATGATGGTGTGGTCGCCTTTTGGCAAATAGCCAAGATTGAAAACGGCAGCCGAAATCGGTTCCGCTACGTATTGAGAGATTTTCGCATGGCTGTCGCAAATCAATTCGACATGACGAAACGCTTCTGTGCGCTGCCTGGTCGCTTCGATTGCTTGTTGCTGGATATCGAATGCATAGACTTTTCCGGAGTCACCGGTAAGCCCAGCCAGGAAATGGGTATCATGCCCGTTTCCGGCAGTGGCATCCACTACTGTATCTCCTTTTTGGACAACTTGTTCGAGCAAGGATTTGGTGAAAGGCAAGACGCGTTGCAAGGTCATAATGCCACACTCCCCGCATAATGCTTGCCTTGCCAACTGCCGCGAGTTTCGAGTTCTTTATCGATGCCGTTTAGCACTTCCCATTTATTCGTGCTCCACATCGGGCCGATCATCAAATCGATCGGGCCGTCGCCGGTGATGCGCTGGACGACCATATCGGGCGGGATGATTTCCAGCTGGTCGGCGACGAGTTGGATATAGGCATCTTTTTCCATAAAATCGACCATGCCTTTTTCATATTGTTTAACCATCGGCGTACCGTTGAGTAAATGCAGCAGGTGGATCTTGATTCCTTGGACGTCGAGTTTTGCGACTGTCTGTGCCGTTTCCATCATCATGTCTTTGTCTTCAAGCGGCAAGCCGTTGATGATGTGGCTGCATATATTGATGCCGTGTGCGCGCAGTTTGTTGACACCTTCTTTGTAAGTGTCAAAATCATGTGCACGGTTGATGAGCTGCGCAGTGCGCTCATGAACAGTCTGCAGGCCGAGTTCCACCCATAAATACGTGCGTTCATTGAGTTCAGCTAAGTATTCAACAACTTCATCCGGCAAGCAGTCGGGCCGTGTGCCGATGCTGATGCCGACCACATTTTCCTGTGCGAGTGCCGCTTCGAATTGTCTTTTAATGACGTCAATCGGTGCATGGGTATTCGTATAGGCTTGAAAATAGGCGATGTATTTGGCGTCTTTCCATTTGCGGTGCATTTTCGCTTTCACCTGCTCGAATTGCACAGGGATCGGGTCGACACGGTCTCCGGCAAAATCACCGGAACCGGCGACCGAGCAAAACGTGCAGCCGCCAAAAGCGACTGTGCCGTCGCGATTCGGGCAGTCAAATCCGGCGTCCAGCGAGATTTTCATGATTTTTTCGCCGAATTGCCCGCGCAAATGGCGGTTCCATGTATAATAAAGCTTCCCGTCACTCGGGAAGGGGAATTCATTGTCCATAATAAAACCACTCCTTAGCTGTCATTATAACACGCAGTTGCCGGCCGAAAAGCCGACAAAAATCGTGTGCCCATTGTCCTTGTTGCGTTTCCCATGGAGTTTTGGTTAAATTGTTAATGGAAGCGTTTTATTGAATTAAAATTCAGTTAATGTTGCAGAGGGGGAAATGCGCGATGAAACCGATTTACAATTCTGCCAAAGAGGCAGTCGAACCGATACAAGACGGAGCCACCATCATGGTTGGAGGATTCGGGCTGGTCGGCATTCCAGAACAGCTGATCCTAGCGCTTGTCGATAAAGGGGTAAAAGATCTAACAATAATTTCCAATAACTGTGGGGTCGACGAATGGGGCCTTGGCTTATTGCTGAAAAACAAGCAAATCAAGAAAATGATCGGCTCGTACGTCGGCGAAAATAAAGAATTCGAACGCCAAGTG
This sequence comes from Planococcus rifietoensis, assembly GCF_001465795.2. Taxonomy (NCBI): domain Bacteria; kingdom Bacillati; phylum Bacillota; class Bacilli; order Caryophanales; family Caryophanaceae; genus Planococcus; species Planococcus rifietoensis. Next base: position 984,284 of record NZ_CP013659.2, read on the forward strand.
TTGTCGGGCGAAATCGAAGTGGAGCTCACGCCTCAAGGCACGCTTGCTGAAAAAATGCGCGCAGGCGGAGCCGGAATTCCGGCGTTTTTCACACCGGCAGGCGTCGGCACAACCGTCGCTGAAGGCAAGGAAATACGCGAATTCGATGGCAAGGAACACGTGCTTGAAATGGCGTTGAAAGCGGATTTCTCACTCGTCCGTGCATATACTGCAGATAAAATGGGCAATCTCGTCTACAACAAGACTGCACAGAACTTCAACCCGCTAGCGGCAGCTGCCGGGAAAGTGACGATTGCGGAAGTCGAGCATATAGTGGAAATCGGCGATATCGACCCGAACCACGTGCAAACGCCGAGCATTTACGTACAAGGCTTGCTGCAAGCAGACCAAGAAAAACGAATCGAGCGTTTGACGACGCGTTAAGAAAGGGTGGGGACAGAAGTGGACAAACAGGCTATCAGAGAACGAATCGCAAAACGAGCGGAAAAAGAAATCAACGATGGAGATTACGTCAACCTTGGCATCGGCATGCCGACTTTGGTTGCGAACTTCATTTCCGATAATAAGCAAGTCGTCTTGCAGTCCGAAAACGGATTGCTCGGCATCGGGCCGTATCCGACAGAAGACCAAGTCGATCCCGATTTAATCAATGCCGGAAAAGAAACCGTCACGACGATCCCGGGCTCCGCATTTTTCACCAGCGCCGAGTCATTCGCGATGATCCGCGGCGGGCATATCGATGTCGCCATTCTTGGAGGCATGGAAGTCGCAGAAAACGGCGATCTAGCCAACTGGATGATCCCAGGGAAAATGATCAAAGGCATGGGCGGCGCGATGGATCTTGTCCATGGCGCGAAAAAAGTCATCGTCATCATGGACCATGTATCAAAAGACGGTTCAGCGAAAATCAAGAAAGCATGCGAATTGCCGCTGACGGGGAAAGCGGTCGTCAATTTGATCATCACAGAACGAGCGGTGATTGAAGTGACGGATACTGGCCTCGTGTTGAAAGAAGTATTCGAAGGCTTCTCGGTCGACGACGTCGTCGCTGCAACCGATGCCGAGTTGAATACCGATAGCGTCAAAGTACACTGAGCTATTGCATAAAAACAGGCGCTCAGCTAAAATGAAATCAATAGCAAATGGCCGTGAAGAGGAGCAGTAGGACATATATGCATAAAAGAGAGCCGGCGGATGGTGCGAGCCGGCATGCAGGATGTCTGAACTCGCCTTGGAGTCTGCGCAATGATTGCGCCGTTTTCCGCGTTAAGGAATCAAGTTGAGCGCCTGAGCGCTAATTTGGGTGGTACCGCGGGAAAAATCCCGTCCCTTAGTTTAAGGGGCGGGATTTTTTTATTTTGCTGAAAACTTGTTACGCTAGCGGACATCCGCTTGTATTTAGAGGAGGAAAATCGGAAATGTCTTTTAACCACAAAGAAATCGAAAAGAAATGGCAGCATCATTGGCAAGAAAACAAAACCTTTAAAACGGAGAACACGCCGGGCAAGGAAAAATTCTATGCGCTCGATATGTTCCCGTATCCATCAGGTGCCGGGCTTCACGTCGGGCATCCGGAAGGCTACACGGCGACCGATATCTTGAGCCGACAAAAACGCATGCAAGGCTATGATGTGCTTCATCCGATGGGCTGGGATGCATTCGGTTTGCCGGCAGAACAATACGCGCTCGATACCGGCAATGACCCTGCGGAATTCACGGCGAAAAACATCGAGACCTTCAAGCGCCAAATCCAGGAACTTGGCTTCTCGTATGATTGGGACCGTGAAATCAACACGACCGACCCAAACTATTATAAATGGACGCAATGGATTTTCATCCAGCTTTACAATAAAGGCTTGGCATATGTCGATGAAGTAGCGGTCAACTGGTGTCCGGCACTTGGCACCGTCTTGGCCAATGAAGAAGTGGTTGATGGGGTTTCTGAACGCGGGGGCCATCCGGTCGAACGCCGCCCGATGCGTCAATGGGTGTTGCGGATCACTGAATACGCAGACCGCTTGCTGGAAGACTTGAACGAACTCGATTGGCCGGAAAGCTTGAAGGACATGCAGCGCAACTGGATCGGCAAATCCGAAGGCGCGGAGCTCGAATTCAAGATTGATGGCACCGGGCTTTCATTCCGTGCATTCACGACGCGCCCGGATACAATTTTTGGCGCGACTTACGCGGTACTTGCCCCAGAGCATAAATTGGTTGGGGAAATTACGACATCTGATAAGAGCGAAGCGGTAGCTGAGTATATCGACAAAGTAAAAACGAAAAGCGATTTGGAGCGTACGGATCTCGCGAAAGATAAAACGGGCGTCTTCACTGGTGCTTATGCGATCAATCCGGCAAGCGGCGAGAAAATGCCAATCTGGATTGCCGATTACGTCCTTGCAACATACGGAACAGGCGCAATCATGGCCGTGCCGGCACATGACGAACGTGATTATGAGTTCGCGAAACAATTCGACTTGCCGATCGTCGAAGTCGTCTCAGGCGGCAACATCGACGAAGAAGCCTACGCTGGCGACGGCGAACTCGTCAACTCCGGTTTCCTTGACGGCTTGAACAAAACCGAAGCGATTGGAAAAGCGATCGACTGGCTCGAACAACAAGGTGTCGGCGAGAAGAAAATCACCTACCGTTTGCGCGACTGGTTGTTCAGCCGCCAGCGCTATTGGGGCGAACCGATCCCGATCATCCACTGGGAAGACGGCACGATGTCTCCTGTCGATGATAAGGACTTGCCACTCGAACTTCCTGTCACAACGGATATCAAGCCGAGCGGAACAGGCGAATCGCCGCTTGCCAATATCGAGGAATGGGTTAATGTCACGCATCCTGAAACCGGCATGAAAGGCCGCCGCGAAACGAACACGATGCCGCAATGGGCAGGCAGCTGCTGGTATTATTTGCGCTTTATCGATCCCGTTAACGACGAAGCCATCGCAGATCCGGAATTATTGAAACGCTGGCTGCCGGTTGATGTCTATATCGGCGGTGCAGAACACGCCGTCCTTCACTTATTGTATGCGCGTTTCTGGCATAAAGTATTGTACGACCTTGGCGTCGTGCCGACAAAAGAACCATTCCAGAAATTATTCAACCAAGGGATGATCCTCGGTGAAGGCAACGAGAAAATGTCGAAATCCAAAGGCAATGTCGTCAACCCGGACCAAATCATCGAAAGCCACGGCGCGGATACGCTGCGCATGTACGAAATGTTCATGGGGCCGCTCGAAGCGTCCATCGCCTGGTCGACAAACGGACTCGACGGATCTCGCCGTTTCCTTGACCGCGTGTGGCGTTTGCTGATTGAAGACGGAACGATTTCGAGCAAAGTCAGCGACCAAAATGACGGCAAACTGGAGAAAGTCTACAACCAGACCGTCAAGAAAGTGACTGAAGACTTCGACGGCCTTCGCTTCAATACAGCGATTTCGCAAATGATGGTATTCATCAATGAAGCATACAAAGCCGAGAGCTTGCCGAAAGAATATATCGAAGGCTTCGTGAAGATGCTGTCGCCGATCGCGCCGCATTTGGCCGAAGAGCTTTGGAATAAACTTGGGCATAGCGAGACGGTAACGTATGAAGCATGGCCAACGTTCGACGAGTCGAAACTGGTCGATGATGAAGTTGAAATCGTCGTCCAAGTGAACGGCAAAGTGAGAAGCAAGCTGACTGTCGCAAAAGACAGCACGAAAGAACAACTGGAAGAAGCGGCGCTCGCCGACGAGCACGTTCAAAAGGCGGCAGAAGGCAAGCAAGTACGCAAAGTCATCGCCATTCCAGGTAAATTAGTTAATATCGTTGTAGGATAAATAATGAAAGCCGCCAGGGAAATTTCTCTGGCGGCTTTTTGTGATACTAAATTAGAGAATTAAATAGTTTCTGTTATTCGACGGCACTCCAATGGCTGCTTGGGGCTCGCAGGATGCGAGTCATGCAGTTGATGCGACAGAAAGATAAATGAAGTGAATAGAATAGCTTCCGCAATTCGACTGCGTTTCAGGGGGCTGCTTGCCGTGGGGCGGGTGTTGAGCCAACGTGTCGCAAAGTGCGCGACACGTTTGTCTCGCCAGCCCGCGCGGTCCCACAGGCGTCAGCCCCCTTCCACTCCGTCTCTAGTTTTAGAGCGGAAGATCTTTTTTCGACTTTAATTAATGAGCCTTGTAGAAATGCATCATATTTTGCAATGTTTCATGCTGAAAAACATGTCGCTGGTTACCCCACACTAAATGCAACAACATGCTGTTCGACCGCTTCTTGGGAAGCGATTCCCCCACTAGCCAGCAACTGGCTACAGAAGCAGAGCCGATTAAACAGTCTTCAAACAACGAAATCGCTCAGCCGCCAAGCGCCCAGGGTGAGCCGACGCAATAAGACAGGTGTTATTTCTGGCTTATTGCCAAAGGCCAACCCAAAGCCGGGCGGCGACTATTAAGGGAAACTGTACTTTGATGTTCAGTAACATCTCCACAAAAAACACTCACTATCCTATTCCACGCTCAACTAGGGAAGCGATTTCCCCGCTAGCCGGCAACTGAATAAAGAAGCTAATCTGCTTAAACCGTCTTCACACAATGAAATCTCTTAGCCGCCGAGCGTAAAGGGGTGAGCCGACGCAATAAGACAGACGTTCTTTCTGGCTTATTGCCAAAGGCCAACCCAAAGCCGAGCGGCGACTATGAAGGGAAACTGTACTTCAATATTCAGTAACATTTCCACGAGAAAACTCCCGCTATCTTTGATTCTGTCTACTTTAAGAAGTGAGTTCTCATTTGCTCTTTCAATTTCATTCCAAAGAAAAAAGCCCATTGCTTAAGCAATAGGGCTTTCGGTTTGATAAGAAGCAGCGAACTCGGCTGCGTTTTTTCCTGCGACGTGTCCGGTGACAAGGGCGGACGTGATATTATAGCCGCCGGTGTAGCCGTGGATGTCGAGGATCTCGCCGCAGAAGAACAAGCCGGGCTTTTTCTTCGAATGCATCGTCTTCGGCTCGATTTCCTTGATCGACACGCCGCCGCCTGTGACGAACGCTTTTTCGATCGGCTGCGTGCCGGAGACGGTCATCGTGAATGCCGTCATTTCAGCAGCGAGCGCACGGACTTTATCGGATGGAAGTTCTGCACCGGTCAGCTGCGGGTCGATGCCTGCACGGTCTAATAGGAACAGTAGCCAGCGTTCTTGCGCCAGGCTTTTCCAAACGTTTTTCAACGCTTTTTTTGGTTCGTCTTTCATTAGCTTGTTCAGCAGCTGGAACGCAGATTCTGCATTGTCATCCGGCATGGAGTTGATGCGGACGGTGACCGCTTGGCCGCCGTTTTTCTTCATTTCCTTGACGACATATTGGCTGCAGCGCAGGATGGCAGGCCCGCTCAAGCCGAAATGGGTGAACAGCATATCCATCTGGTGCGTGACGAGCGCTTTGCCTTTTTTATTGAGCACCGTGACGGCGACATCGCGCAGGGCAAGTCCTTGCAGGTCGCGTGATTTGATGAACGGTTCATTCGACAACAAAGGAACTTCCGTCGGATAGAGGTCGGTGACAGTGTGTCCCGCTTTTTCTGCCCACGGGTAGCCGTCTCCGGTCGATCCGGTTTGCGGCACCGCTTTTCCGCCGACCGCGACCACGACTGCGTGAGCTGAGAATTCTTCACCAGAATGCAGGCGGATGCCGGTCACTTTTTCGTCGTTCATCAATAAGCTTTTGACGGGGGAATCGAGTTTTCGCTCGACGCCGAGCCGGTCCATCTCGCCAAACATCGCATCCGCGACGTCTTGTGCGCGGTTTGACACAGGGAACATGCGGCCGTGGTCTTCTTCTTTCAAGGCAACGCCAAGGTTTTCGAAGAACTGGATGATGTCCTCGTTATTGAATACCGAAAACGGGCTGTACATGAAGCGGCCATTTCCGGGAATGTGGCGGACGATTTCTTCCAAAGGCAGGCGGTTTGTCACATTGCAGCGGCCGCCGCCGGAGATGATCAATTTCTTGCCGAGCTTTTTGCCTTTTTCGACGAGCAGTACACGCTTGCCGTTCGATGCGGCAGCAATGGAGGCCATTAAGCCGGAAGGGCCTCCGCCGATGATGATGATGTCATACATATAATAAAAACTCACTTTCGTTTTTCTTTTCAGTATACACGATGAGGCAAAACACGTTGAGTAATTTTGTCTATAGGTGTAAACTATCGTGTAGATTGCTTTTTATTTTGAACAAAGTCAGGGAGTGCAAAATGTCCTCATTAATTAAAGGTACCGCCATTTTAACTTTAGGTTTATTTCTGTCGAAAGTGCTCGGCGTCATCTACATCATCCCGTTCTACAGTATGGTGGGAGCAGATAATATCGGACTTTACCAGTATGCATACATACCGTATAACTTGATGCTTGCACTGGCGATATCCGGTGCGCCGATCGCGTTTTCCAAGTTCACGGCTAAATACAATTCACTCGGTGATTACGAAACCGGGAGGCGATTATTGCGTTCAGGTTTGCTGACAATGATGGTCACGGGCATCGTGTCGTTCTTGGCGCTTTATGTGCTGGCTGAACCGCTCGCACGGATTACTATTTCAGAAGATGAGATCCTCTACTCGGTAGATGATATCGCGGACGCCATCCGTTGGGTCAGCTTTGCCTTGATCGTCGTGCCGTTCATGAGTCTTTGGCGCGGCTTTTTCCAAGGCTATAATTATATGATGCCAACCGCCGTGTCGCAATTGGTCGAACAGATTGTCCGCATCATCTTCCTGCTCGGCGGCGCGTTCGCTGTCATTTATCTTTTTGATGGCACGCCGAAGACCGCCATCCAGTTCGCCGTTTTGTCGGCTGCAGTCGGGGCGCTTGGCGGGCTTGTCACTTTGTATTATTTCTGGCGCAAAAAGAAGCCGGAATACAATCATTTACTCGCCACATCCGTTGAATCCTATGATGTGCGTTTGCGGGATATGTACCGGGAAATCCTATTATATGCCGTGCCGGTCATTTTCCTTGGGATCGCCAACCCGTTGTTCCAATTTGTCGATTTGATGACTTTCAATCGGGCGATGGCAGCAGGGAATCACATCATGGAGACAGACCTTCTCGGAATCTTGAATTTGACTGCCCATAAGCTGGTCATGATCCCAGTTATGCTCGCGACAGGCTTCTCGATGGCGCTCATCCCGCTTATCACGAAGCATTTCACGCGCAACGAACACTTGCAAGTAACCAAAACATTGGACCAGTCGTTCCAGTTGATCTTGTTTTTGACCTTGCCAGCAGTGATCGGCATGACGATGCTGTCAGATGAGCTTTATCACGTCTTTTATCAAGTAAGTGATATTGGTTCTGAGATTTTGTCGCATTATTTGCCAGTCGCGATCTTGTTTGCTGCATTCCCTGTGACAGCTTCTATCTTGCAAGGGATCAACAAACAAAAATGGATCATCATCAACTTACTGATCGGTCTCGGGCTTAAAGCCTTGCTGAATACGCCGTTGATTATTTTATTCGAGACGGACGGTGCGATTGCTGCAACGATCATCGGTTATGTCGTCGCGATCACGATGAACATGATCGTCATTTCGAAGGCGATGAATTACCGCTCGAAAATGGTATTCCGCCGCATTTTGCTTATTCTCATCTTGAATGCCGTCATGGCGTTCGCGGTGTATTTTGCAATGAATGGCCTCGATTACATTATTGGCATGGATAATAAATTCTTGTCGATGATCCGCATCATCTTGATCGGTGGGGTCGGCGCTATTGTTTACGGATACCTCAGCTTGAAGACAGGGCTTGCCCAGAAGCTGCTCGGCGCGAGAATTACGCGCATTACAAGACGCTTCGGCTTCTAGGAGGAAATGTTATGAGAATCGATAAATTATTGTCGAATTCAGGATTCGGCTCAAGAAAAGAAGTGAAAATCTTACTGAGATCGAAAGCGGTGGAAGTGAACGGCGAAACGGTACGTGACCCGAAATTTCATGTCGATGAGAAAATAGATGAAATCTCGGTCGCCGGTGAACCGGTCGTCTACCGGGAGTTTATCTACTTGATGATGAACAAACCGCAAGGCGTCATTTCAGCGACAGAAGACCGCTTCGATGAAACCGTCATTGATTTGCTGACAGAAGATGAGCAGCGCTTCGAGCCGTTTCCGGTCGGGCGCCTCGATAAGGATACGGAAGGGCTGCTGCTGATCACAAACGATGGCAAATTGGCCCACGAGCTATTGTCGCCGAAAAAGCATGTCGATAAAACCTATTATGCGAGAATCGACAGCCCCGTAACGGATGAAGACATAGAAGCATTCAAACAAGGCGTCGTACTTGATGACGGCTATGAGACAAAGCCTGCACAGCTGCACATTTTACGCAGCGGGGAAGAATCCGAAATCGAATTGACCATTACGGAAGGGAAATTCCACCAGGTCAAGCGCATGTTCGAAAGCGTGAACAAGCAAGTGGTATTTTTAAAGCGTTTGTCGATGGGGCCGCTCCCACTGGATGATACGCTCGAGCTTGGGGAATACCGGGAATTGACGGAAGATGAATTAACTAAATTAAAGCAAAGAAAATGACCGCCTAGTAGGCGGTCATTTCTTTGTTTTTCAGGACGTCATTTTGACTTTTTTCTCCGTCGTTGTCCATTTGCCCCGAACTGGGCTTTTGATCAGTTCGTTAAAGGCCAACACATTCAAATCTCTTTGAATGGTGCGAGGAGTGATGCCGAATTCATCGACCAGATCCTGTGTGGTCACAGTCCCGTTCTCGAGAATGTACTTGTACATGTCTTTGATTCGAATGAGCATGCGGTCAGTTGTGGGTTTCATAAGTTAAGAACCACTCCTTCATCTTTAATACCAATGGCAAAGACTAGCGGACGCGTGAGTGTGGTGTATACAGCGATTAAGGAATAATAGCGGTAGACAGCTCCTTTTTATAGAAAATCCGTCAATTTGACTTGTCTGACAATTTGATTATATCGGAAAAACGTCTCAGATTCCATGATTTCGGGTTTTCTTTACTGGAACTTAATATGAGTGAAATAGAAAATATCTGCAGAAAATAACCGGCTGTTCTTTAAATTATTTGAAAAAGGTGTACAATAGCCATAACAAAAAGGAGTGTGAGGCATGGATTGGCAGCAGGAAGCAGAGCGGCGTAAAGAAGAATTGCTCAGTGAATTGCAAGAGTTGATCGCAATTCCGAGCGTATTAAGCGAAGACGGAAATCCCGACGCTCCTTATGGAAAAGAAGTTCGGCAAGCGCTGGATTGGTTTTTGGAAAAAGGAGAGCGTGCAGGGTTTAAGGCGAAAAATATCGCCAATGTTGCAGGGCATTTGGAGACAGGCGAAGGGCAGGAACTTCTCGGAATTCTCGGCCACGTCGATGTCGTTCCAGCCGGAGACGGGTGGACAAAAGAGCCGTTCGGCGGCGAGATCGCCGACGGGAAATTGTTCGGGCGCGGAGCCATCGATGATAAAGGCCCGACAATCGCTGCATGGATGGCGCTGAAAATGGTCAAGGATTCAGGATTCGAGTTCAAGCGCAGAGTCAGGTTGATCATCGGCACTGATGAGGAAAGCGGCTTCCGCTGCGTGGAGCGTTATTTCCAGACAGAAGAAATGCCAGATATCGGATTTGCGCCGGATGCGGATTTTCCGATCATCAATGCAGAGAAGGGCATCGCGGACATCAAGTACACGCTTAGTGCTGCAGAAACCGGCGAATTGCTGGAATTCACTTCAGGGGAACGGACCAATATGGTGCCTGACCGTGCGGTGGCAAAGTTAGCACTGGCTAGCGGCGAAATCGATGTGGCTTTCCGGGAATTTTGCAAAAAGGAAAAGGTGGCAGGCGATTGTACGCCGAATGCTGAAGGGACTGTGTTGACCGTATACGGCAAATCGGCCCATGCCATGGAACCCGATGCAGGTGTCAATGCCGGCATTGTGCTCGCGAAATTTTTGCAGGATAAAGTTACAGGAGACGGTGCACAATTCGTCCGCTTTATCGCCCATTATTTCAGCGGCGATTCCAGGGGGCAAAAGCTCGGGCTCTCGTATTCGGATGACGCGTCCGGCGACACGACATTCAATGCCGGAATCATGCGCTATAAAGCAGAAGAGCGTGCTGATGTGCGCGTCAGCATGCGTTATTCGGTCAGCTGTCCATTTGATGATATGATGGCAGCTCATCAAATAAATGGAGTGGAAGAGGAGGTCGTATCCAATTCCAAGCCGCATCACGTCGATGCAGCGGATCCATTTATTCAAACACTGCAGCAGGCTTACGAGAAACAGACCGGCGAACCGGCAGACTTGCTTGCGATCGGTGGCGGCACTTATGCACGCGTTCTCGATAAAGGCGTCGCTTTCGGGATGTTGTTTCCGGGAGAACCCGATGTTGCGCATCAAGCCGATGAATTCGTCGATATCGACAATTTGGTAAAAGCAACAGCGATATATGCAGAAGCCATTTATCAATTGGCTTGCAAATAATTACAGGAAAGAAGGAATGGCAATGGAATGGATTTTGTCCAATGGCGAGATTGTAAAAGAACAGGATTTGGAGATTTCAAAAGAAGACCGTGGGTATCAGTTCGGTGACGGCATTTATGAAGTTATCCGCGTGTACGAAGGGGATTTGTTCACCGCAACGGAACACATCGACCGCTTCTATGCCAGTGCAGAGAAAATCCGCATCACGGTTCCTTACACAAAAGATGTTTTCCACAAGATGCTTTATGATTTGGTCGAATTGAATCAAATCGACAACGGACAAGTGTATGTCCAAATTACACGCGGAGCGGCTCCACGAAATCATCAATTCCCCGAAAATGCTGAACCGGTTGTGGTCGGTTACACAAAATCGGTCGAGCGCCCTGTGAAATTTTTAGGAAACGGCGTGAAGGCACTTTTCGTTGAAGATGTGCGTTGGTTGCGCTGTGACATCAAGAGCTTGAACTTGCTCGGCAATGTGATGGCGAAACAGCAGGCTTATGAAGAAGGTTATTTCGAAGCGATCCTTCACCGCGGCGATACGGTGACGGAAGGTTCGTCATCAAATATGTACGGCATCAAAGACGGAGTTCTTTACACACACCCAGCGACCAACTTGATCTTGAACGGCATTACGAGACGCGTCATTTTCGAGCTGTGTAACGAGCTGGGCATCGAGGTGGCGGAAACGGCGTTCACGAAGCAGCAGGCGCTTGAGATGGATGAATTCTTCATGTCTTCAACAACTTCCGAAGTCATGCCGGTCATTGAGATTTCCGGACAGAAAATTGCGGATGGCTCGCCTGGCGAATTGACGCGCAAACTCCAAAAGGCTTTCGAAGCGCGGATTAAATTGGGCGTTATTTCCTGATTCCTGCACTTATTATGCAATCCCGGGACCAGCGAAGAGCTGGTCCTTTTTTTGTTCCCGTCAGTTATAATGAATAGAGGTGATGACCATGAGCACGCATTATTTTATTGGAATCCGGATTCCCGGGCAAGCAGCTGAAAAAATCGGGCACGCGAGAGATTCGTGGGAGCTGACTACCCATAAACGTTTAACGCCTCCTGCGGATATGCATATTACTTTGATTTTCATTGGCGAAGACCGCTTTGGTGAATTGGGGGAGATTGCTGAACGGCTCGGGCAAATCGATCAAGTGCCGTTTCGCTTGCAGGTCGCAGGCGTGAAGACATTCGGTAATCCCGAAACACCGCGCATCGTCTATGCTGCACTTTCTGACAACCCTGAGTTGATGGCACTTCAACAGGCTGTAGAGCAACAGCTGGATCCATTGCAGCTTGCTACTGACCCAAAACCGTTTGTCCCGCACATTACGCTTGCCAGCCGCTGGAAAGGCGGAAGCTTGCCGGAAAACTGGCAGCTGGAAGAGCTGGAATTTGCGGTCGATTCGTTCTCTCTATTTGAGATTCATCCGCGGGAAACCCCACGATACAAAGAAATTCAAACTTATCCATTGAAAGGCGGCGCTTAAGCGCCAGGGAAACTACTATGGAGATTGTCTTTATCATTAATCCAACAGCTGGCAACGGGGCAGCAATTAGGAAATGGCGTAAGTTTTCCGAAACCATCGATTTTCCTTTCGAGCAATTCATCACCCGCTCTCCAGGACATGCCTTTCAAATAGTTGAACAATTGAAAGCAAGAACACGGAAAATCTTGGTGATCGGCTTCGGTGGAGATGGGACGATGCGTGAGATTGCTGCAGCTGCGGCGGGGGCTGAACTTTTATTCATCGCGTCGGTTCCAGCCGGGTCGGGCAATGATTTCGCGCGCAGCTTCAGTTGTTTTTCCTCTACACAGGAAATTAGCCGTTTTTTGGCAAACCCTAAAGGATTGCTGACCGATATCGGGCAAGTGGGCGTTCAACCGGAGCAGCTATTTGCTAGCAGTTCGGGAATCGGCTTTGACGCAGCTGTCGCGCATGCTGTCAATCGTTCGCGGACGAAGCTATGGCTCAATAAGTTCGGCCTCGGCAAATTGGCGTATTTGGTTTTTGTCGTCATGACCTTATTTGCGTTTAAGAAATTCGGTCTCACGATCGAATCGTCCGGAACAGTGTATCATTACGAGGATGTGTGGCTTGCTACTGTCAGCAATCAGCCGTATTTTGGCGGCGGCATGAAAATTTCGCCCCACTCGTCAGTGTATGATGGCCAGCTCGAATTGACGGTCGTCCACCGCCTGCCGAGATTGAAACTACTGGCCGTTTTTGGTACGGTATTTAGCGGAAGCCATACGAAATTTCCGGAAGTCGTGCAGTTCAGCGGCAAGCATTTTTTGATCACTGTTGATCGCCCAGTCCCGCATCATGTGGACGGGGACGATGCAGGAATGGCAGATGCGCAAGAACCACTCGAGTTTTATGTTTCAGCGACACAATGGCAACAAGCAAAATTATAATCAGAAAGAGGATGTCTATACATGAGAGCAAGATATAAACCATGGGCGGCAGAGTTGATCGAAGCCCATCCGGAGATTGTCATTCCCAATCCGGAAGCGTTAAAAGGCAAATGGCACGAAGAGTTTGGCAATGACCGCCCGATCCACATCGAGGCAGGAAGCGGGAAAGGCCGCTTCATTACAGGCATGGCTCAAGCCAATCCGGACATCAATTACATTGGAATTGAATTATTTGAAAGCGTGATTGTGACGGCGCTTCAAGGGGCTTTAGAGCCAGAAGGCGGCATCCCGAACTTGCGTCTCTTGCAAGTGAATGCACAAGAGCTTGAAACGTTCTTCGAAGCAAACGAGATCGATCGCGTCTACTTGAACTTTTCGGATCCTTGGCCAAAGACGCGACACGCGAAACGTCGTTTAACGCATGAGAGTTTCCTGAGATTGTATGAGCGTGTGTTGCCTGAAGGAGGCGAAATTCATTTCAAGACCGATAACCGCGGGCTTTTTGAATATTCGCTCACGAGTATTTCCGAATATGGTATGTTATTGAAGGATGTATCGCTGGATCTTCACGCCAACGAGCCGGAATGGAACATCATGACGGAATATGAAGAGAAGTTTTTGAAAAAAGGGCAGCCGATCTACCGGCTGGAGGCGAAATTCCAAGCGTAATATCAACTCATAAGGGGGAGTTTGTATGCAGAAATTTCAATTTCACGACATGTTGCTAACTTGGCTTGATGGAGGGACGACTTGGCTTGATGGCGGCACGATGTTCGGCGTGGTCCCGAAAGTGGTGTGGTCGAAACGCTATCCTGCAAATGGGCAGAATCAGATCGAATTGCCGACGCACCCGATGTTGGTCCAGTTCGATGGCCATAATATCCTTGTCGACAGCGGACTCGGCAATGGCAAATTGACCGATCGCCAAAAGCGCAATCTGGGCGTTTCCTCGGAATCGCGTGTGGAAGAGGAGCTAGAAGAGCTAGGCTTATCTGCAGAAGATATTGACACAGTGTTGATGACGCATCTTCATGGCGATCACGCGGCCGGCCTGACGAAAAAACAAGGTGAGGGATACGTGTCTGCGTTCCCAAACGCAAAAATTTACGTATCGGCTGTGGAATGGGAAGAAATGCAAAACCCGAACATCCGCTCACGTAATACGTATTGGAAAGAAAATTGGGAACCGATCACTGGACAGGTCGAAACCTTTACCGACAAAGTGACCGTATTCGATGCGATCACCATGATACACACCGGCGGCCATTCAAACGGCCATAGCGTCATCAAGTTCGAACAGAACGGGGAGACGATTCTCCATATGGGCGACATCATGCCGACCCATGCACATCAAAATCCGCTGTGGGTATTGGCATTTGACGATTATCCGATGGACTCAATTTATGCAAAAGACAAATTGATGAAAGAAGCGCTGCCGGGCCATTTCTATTTCAGCTTCTACCACGATGCTTTTTATCGCCTCATCAAATGGAACGAGGACGGAAAAGAAGTGGTCGACGCGCTTGAACGCAAAGAAAAAGTGTTTGAATAAAAAGAAGGCAAAACGCCCTGCGGATATACCGCAGGGCGTTTTAACGTAGGTCTTCTATGATTTGGTGACTTCCAGGACAGCTCCGGTGTAAGCATCGGCCAGAAACTCGTATTGCTCGAGTTCATCGTCGCGATGCCGCGTGATGCCGCCTTTATACACTTCGGTTTTGACTGCATGCTGGTTGTAAGGTTCGGTTTTCATAAAGATCCACGAACCGTCGATCGGGCCTTCCTCTTTGAAAGACTGTTTGACCTTCTTCAACACATCGTCGGCCGGGTAGAGCGTTTGTTTGTTTTCGTAAACTTCCTTTGCGATATAAGCTGCGGCAGCACCGGCAGCAAATCCAATGAGCAAATCACGATTTTTCATGAAAACCCCTCCTTTGCATTCTGGCTAAATTGTACCATAAAGCGGAAAAATGCACGTAACGAACTGCAAGCACTCAAAATATTTCGTCAATCGAACTACCTGAACTGGCATTCACAAGGAAAAAGCTCTAAACTGATAAAGGATGCACATACATATCTTATCAAGGGGGAATTCATATGAACCAGGATACAAGAGCGATGTTTAAAACCTTAACCGAGCTTCCGGGAGCACCCGGCAATGAACACGCCGTGCGCAAGTTCATGCGCAGCGAGCTTGAAAAATATTCGGACGACATTATCTCGGATAATCTCGGCAGCATATTCGGCGTCAAAAAAGGCGCACAAGACGGGCCGCGAGTCATGGTAGCCGGCCATATGGACGAAGTCGGCTTCATGGTAACGCAAATCACCGATAATGGCATGCTGCGCTTTCAACCGCTCGGCGGCTGGTGGAATCAAGTCATGCTCGCCATGCGTGTGGACGTAGTTGCAGGAGACCGCATCGTTCCGGGCGTCGTTGGATCGATCCCGCCGCATCTACTGGATGAGGCGACGCGCCAAAAGCCGATGGACATCAAGAACATGCTCATCGACATCGGTGCAGATGATAAGGATGATGCATTGTCGATGGGCGTTCGCCCTGGACAGCAAATCGTCCCATTCAGCCCGTTCACGCCTATGGCCAATGATAAGAAAATCATGGCTAAAGCGTGGGACAACCGCTATGGCTGCGGCTTATCGATTGAGTTGCTGAAAGAATTGCAAGGCGAGTCCTTGCCGAACCAATTGTTCTCCGGCGCGACGGTCATGGAAGAAGTCGGCCTTCGCGGTGCGCAGACGGCAGCCAATTTGATTCAGCCGGATATCTTTTATGCGCTGGACGCAAGCCCGGCAAACGATGCGACAGGGGACAAGAATGAATTCGGCCAGTTAGGTAAAGGGGCGCTATTGCGCATCCTCGACCGCACGATGGTCACGCATCGCGGCATGCGTGAATTCATTCTCGATACTGCTGAAACGCATAACATCCCTTATCAGTATTTCGTTTCACAAGGCGGAACGGATGCTGGAAAAGTCCACATCGCCAACGAAGGCATCCCGAGTTCCGTCATCGGCATCTGCTCGCGCTATATCCATACTTCCGCCTCGGTTATCCATACAGACGATTACGCAGCGGCCAAAGAGTTGCTCGTGAAGCTGGTGAAGGCAACAGACCAGTCGACGATTGACACAATCAAACAAAACGTCTGACCAAAAAGCGGCCCCCGGGCCGCTTTTTATCTGGTTATGAATAAAAATTTACCGCGATGCAAAGGAGAGAGAGAAATGAAATTATGTGTGGCATCGACCAATCCGGCTAAAACCGGGGCAGTCGCATCAGCTCTTGAGAAGTTGGGCATTCAGGCAGAAATCAATCAACAAGAAGCACAATCAGGTGTTTCAGCACAGCCATTTTCCATTGAAGAAACCAAAGCCGGAGCGATCAATCGCGCGCATCATGTGCTTGGGGATTGTGACGCAGCAATCGGATTGGAGGGCGGTGTTTTTGAACTCGACGGGACATTGTATTTGTGCAACTGGGGAGCCCTCGTGACGTCTAGTGGTGCTGTTTATGTTGCAGGCGGTGCGCAAGTGCCATTGCCTGCGGAAATTGCCGTGCTTTTGCGAGCTGGCGAAGAACTTGGCCCTGTCATGGACCGCTATGCACAAGAAACGGGAATCCGTCATCATAAAGGAGCGATCGGCATTTTAACTGCCGGCAAGCTGAACCGGGTCGAGATGTTTTCCCAAATCATCGTCTTATTGTTCGGGCAATGGCAGGCAAACAGCGATTAAGTTGCATGTGCCCACAAACATCTTTAAAATGTAGCTAGAAAAGAAAAGCTTATTCAATCATGCCTGTTTCGCTGCTTTATTCAGGAAACGGGCGGCCGATGGAGAAAAGAGGGGGAAATGCTGTGCTTCGAATGGGTTTACAAATGATGTTGTTTTCGTCAGTCCTGATCCTCGCTGGCTGTGTCAGTCCAGAGGACGAGCTGGTGGAAGGCGTATCAAGCGCCAGGGCGGCATTTGAAAAAGAGGCGCCGGAACCGAACGAAACTGCCGGCGAAACGGAGCTGTATGTTCCCGGGGGCTATGAAGTGGAACAGCCTTCAGATGATCATAATGTATTGATCACCCGCGGCAGCCAAGCGTTTGCGTTGTTCCTCAACCCAAACGAAGCACCGGACAGCACGTTCTTCTATGATTTGCAAAAAGCGAATCCGGAAGAAACGTGGCTTGCTGATGAGAAATTCAGCCAGCATGGCCGGTTCGGTTTCGTCACGGTCCGGACGATTGCAGAAGACCGCTATGAATTGGTGGTCAGTTCCGGAGGCGCGAAACTTTCAACGATTACAGAACAAGCCGCGCTTCGAAACCATATGGAATGGATGATGGAAACTGCCCGTTCCATTGAAGCGGCACAAGAGGAGTGAACGATATGGAAAAATTGCAGTCAGTCCAGCAGTTTACGCAACTGGCAAACTCAGAAAACGTCATCTTCATGTTTACGGCCGGATGGTGCCCGGATTGCCGGGTCATCGATCCGATCATGCCTGACATTGAAGAAAAATTCAGCGACTATACTTTTGTCTCCGTCGACCGGGACGAATTCATCGATCTATGCATCGAAAAAGATATCTATGGAATCCCGAGTTTCCTCGGATTCCGTGAAGGCGACGAGCAAGGGCGCTTTGTCAGCCGCGACCGCAAGACGCAGGAGGAAATTGAATCGTTTATCTCCAACCTGTCGAAATAAAAGGGCAAACGGTTCTCCTGTGTGCAGGATGAACCGTTTGTTTGTGAAAAGGAGGAAATTAGGAATGAAATCCGCCGAGTTATTTACTATACTGAAAGAGCGGGTTGCAAATGACCAGTTAAGCTGGACGTTGGACCGCCAAAAAGATATCGCAAATGTTAGGCATAAAAAGTTGGGGAAAGGCATGACCATTTCCTTGCCGCAAGTGATCAACCGTTTCGAAACGAAAGGCGATTCCGCGATCGAAGAAATCGCCTATACAATTTCCGAGACCTTCCAGGCAATGGAGCGCGAGTCAGCAGGGGAAATGCCGGGCGAACAGCATATTTACCCGGTCATCCGCTCGACTTCGTTTCCGGAAGAATCGCGTGAAGGCCATCGTTTCCTGACTTCACCCCATACGGCAGAAACACGTATTTATTACGCGCTCGATGCCGGGACGACTTACCGGCTGATCGATGAAAAAGTATTGGAAAGCTTAGCGCTGACAGCGGAACAAGTGCAGGAAATCGCTAAATTCCAAGTGAAGAAGTTGAAAACGGCAGTCAAAGAAGACCATGTGGCAGGAAATGTCTTCTATTTCCTGAACGAAAATGATGGTTATGATGCTACGCGCATCTTGAATGAAACATTTTTGAAAGATATGAAAAAGAAAGTACAAGGAGATATGACAGTCTCAGTTCCCCATCAAGACGTCTTAATCATCGGCGATATCCGCAACGAAACCGGATACGATGTGCTTGCCCAGATGGCGATGCATTTCTTCACGAACGGCAAAGTGCCGATTACGTCCTTGTCGTTCGTCTATGAAAACGAGGCGCTTGAACCGATATTCATCTTAGCGAAAAACAGACCCGAGAAGGAGAACGATAAAAAATGAATGCATTCTATAACAAACAAGGCGTAGGCGACGTGCTGCTCGTTCAATTGACATTGGAAAAACCGGATAAAATCCACACAGAACAATTTGGGGATGTAACCTTGATTAAAAATGACCAACAGGAAATCGCCGGTTTCAATTTGTTCCAGGCAAGCGATTACGCAGAGTTGCCGGAAGGGCAGCCTGTGGAAGTGACGGAAGCACTCGTGACAGCGCTACAAAATGCATTGAAAAAAAACGGTGTCTCCCATACGCTGGAAGTTGATTTGACACCGAAATTCGTTGTCGGCTATGTAGCGTCGAAAGACAAGCATCCGAATGCGGATAAATTGAATGTATGCCAAGTGGCAGTCGGGGAAGAAACCTTGCAGATCGTTTGCGGCGCACCGAATGTCGAGGCTGGCCAAAAAGTGGTCGTCGCTAAAGTCGGGGCGGTCATGCCTTCGGGTATGGTCATCCGTGATGCGGAATTGCGCGGCGTCGCTTCTAGCGGCATGATCTGCTCGGCGAAAGAATTGGACTTGCCGGACGCACCGGCGGAAAAAGGAATTTTGGTATTGCCGGAAGATGCGCAAACAGGATCTCCATTTGAAATGAAGGTGTAACGATGAGCTGGATGAAAAATATGTGGAATAAAATGTTCTCAGAAGACACGGAAGCAGAAGAAAAGCCGTTCGTGCGCAGCGAGGAAACTCAATATATCGAGCCGAAACCTCAGGACAGCAAGCCGGCTCCATTCCGGTTTCCGCTCATTTCCGACGAAGAAGCAAAAGGCTTGCCTGTAGAAAACCGCAAACCTGAACGGCGGGAAGACAAGCCGCGTGTTGAGGTTCCTTTAAAAGCGACGGAAGAAAAAACATATGAACTCGATGCCTTGGAACCGAGCGGGAAATTGCCGAAACCGAATGCAGGGCGCAACAAGAAAAAACGCCCCCATGTACCGAAAACCGCTGAACCGCAGGGTCTTGATCTTCCTGGAAACACGACGCGGCGCTTCCAGCCGACGCGCGTAGCTTCCCCTGTGCATGGATTTACAGACCGTCCGACGCCAATCGATGAATTATTGGAACAGGAAGCGAAAAAGAAAGCAGAGCTTGAACGCAAAAACGATTGGTCGCAGCGCAGCCTGCAAGAATTGTACAAAAAAAGCGACGACCGGTTGCCGCAATCAAAAAAACCGCGTTCCACTATGGAAACAACCGTATATAAGCCTGTAGAACATGATGAGCAAGCTCCAGAAACTGCATCTATCAGTGAAAAACCACATGACAAAGCAGAAGTGGGAGAAGATCAACAACCTGAAAAAAAGCCTGAACCCCATTATGAATGGGCAGACCGCAGCCTTCAGGATTTATTGCCGAAAAACCAAAAAGTTGAACAAGAACCTGAAAAACCGCTTGAACTAGACCCCGAACAAGCGGAAGTGACGGTTTACCGCACAGTAGATCAAGAACAGCCGTCGAACGAGGTGGCGGATGATGGCAACGCTGAAGAGGATGGCGAAGTTTCCGAGGAAGATACAGGCAAAGGCGGCCCAACGGCAATTGTTGAACCGCCTTTAACGGAATCGGAAATACATGCAGAAACGGCACAGCCGGAACCCGAGCGTGAAGAACC
The DNA here is from genome assembly GCF_001465795.2 of Planococcus rifietoensis. Classification (NCBI taxonomy): domain Bacteria; kingdom Bacillati; phylum Bacillota; class Bacilli; order Caryophanales; family Caryophanaceae; genus Planococcus; species Planococcus rifietoensis. The sequence goes on from NZ_CP013659.2 coordinate 1,004,427, forward strand.
TATACATAGCCCGGAGCCGAAACCGGTATTGCCGCAAGCGAAAACACAGGAAAATGGCAAAAAAGAGCGAACAGTGCCATTCAATGTGTTGATGTTGAAATCGGATAAAGATCGTTTGCCGAAACAACAGCAAGCGCCGACAGCGGAAAAAAAAACGGCATTAATAGAGAAAACCGCAGCTGAATCTGTAAATGAGGATGAAAAAAGCTATATCGGGTATCAATTGCCTGGCCAGGAGTATCTGCTAGAGCCTGAAAATGACTTGAAAGATGAAACGTGGATGCAAGAACAAGGCGAGCGCCTTATCGAAGCTTTGTCTCATTTCCAGATCAAGGCAGAGATTGTCGGAACAGTGCAAGGGCCGGCCGTCACCCGTTTTGAGCTGCGTGTGGCGCAAGGAATCAAAGTGAGCAAAATCCGCAACTTGGCCGATGATTTGAAATTGGCGCTTGCAGCCCGTGATATCCGCATTCAAGCGCCGATTCCCGGAAAAAGCTCGATTGGCATCGAGATTCCGAACCGTCAAAGCCGCGCAGTGCGTTTGTCGGAAGTTATCGGAAGCCCGAATTTCAAGGCTTCGGATTCACCGCTTGAAGCAGCACTCGGCCTCGATTTGGCCGGAAATCCGGTCACGCTTGATTTGCGTAAGATGCCACACGGCCTGATCGCGGGCGCTACAGGGTCCGGGAAAAGCGTATGCATCAACTCGCTGCTCGTGAGCCTGCTGTACCAATCTTCACCTCGCGATTTGAAAATGCTGTTGATTGACCCGAAAATGGTCGAACTGGCTCCTTATAATCATATTCCGCATTTGGTCAGCCCGGTCATTACAGATGTTAAGGCAGCGACCGCTTCCCTGAAATGGGCTGTGGAGGAAATGGAACGCCGTTATCAGCTTTTTGCCCATACAGGGGTCCGCGATTTGGATCGTTACAATAAAATGGTCAATGACAAAGGACAGCCGGCACAGCATCTGCCGTATATCCTGATCGTCATCGACGAATTGGCCGATTTGATGATGATGTCGCCTTCAGATGTAGAAGATTCCATTTGCCGTATCGCCCAAAAAGCACGGGCCTGCGGAATCCATTTGGTGATCGCTACCCAACGTCCGTCAGTGGATGTTATCACAGGCTTGATCAAATCCAATATTCCGACGCGCATCGCTTTTTCCGTTTCGTCGCAAGTGGACAGCCGGACGATCTTGGATACCCAAGGAGCAGAGCGTTTGCTTGGGCGAGGGGATATGCTGTATTTGGGGAACGGCATGGCCGCGCCGAACCGCTTGCAGGGAACTTTCGTGACAGATGATGAAATCGAAAAAGTCATCGCCCATGTTCGTGCACAAGGAGAGCCTGAATATATCTTTAAAGAAGAGGAATTGATCCAGCGCAGCCAGTCGCCTGCAGAACAGGATGATTTGTTCGAGGAAGCCTGTCGTTTCATCATGTCGCAAGGAAGCGCATCGACTTCATTATTGCAGCGGAAATTCCATATCGGCTATAACCGGGCCGCGCGTTTGATGGACCTGATCGAAGAGTATGGGTTTATCTCTGAACAGAACGGCAGCAAAGCGAGAACAGTGCTAATTACGGAAAGCGATATCGAGGAAGTGTTCCGTTGAACCTAGAAGCCGCCAGAATTACAGGAATTATTGATTATTTCAGTGGCTCCGAACTTTGTGCTATAATCGGAGCATTGTGAAAAACCACCCGGCTATTGATTCCGCACAGGCGGTTTGACTAGACTAATTTTCCACTCCCACAGGAGGTTCATTTATGACAGTATTACATTTTACGGGCATTAAAGGCTCTGGCATGAGCGCACTGGCCCAAATCATGCATGATATGGGCGAGTCGGTGCAAGGCTCTGATATCGCGCAGCATTTCTTCACGGAAGAGCGGCTGCGGGAGAGAGGCATCACAATTTTGCCTTTCGATCCCGAAAATATTTCGCAGGATATGACGATCGTCGCCGGAAATGCATTTAATGACGAACACCCAGAGCTGGTCAAAGCCCGTGAAAGCGGCGCGACCATCATCCGGTACCATCAATTCCTTGGCGATTTGATGAAGCAATACGTATCGGTCGCCATCACCGGCGCCCACGGAAAAACTTCAACGACCGGGCTTATGGCGCATGTGCTGAACGGTTATAAGCCAGTCTCGTACTTAATCGGTGACGGGACGGGATCCGGTCAGGAAGATTCCCATTTCTTCGTAGCGGAAGCATGCGAATACCGCCGCCATTTCTTGGCGTATCACCCGGATTATGCGATCATGACCAATATCGATTTCGACCATCCCGATTATTTCGGCAGCATCGATGATGTCTTCAAGGCGTTCCAGCAAATGGCGCAGCAAGTGAAGAAATGCATCATCGCTTGTGGGGATGACGAATACTTGCAACAAATCCAAGCGCCGGTGCCGGTCGTCTATTACGGTTTTGGCGAGGAAAATGATTTCCAGGCGCGCAATATCGTCAAAACAACGGAAGGCACGACATTCGATGTCGTCATCCGCAATGAATTCTTCCATACGTTCACCATTCCGATGTACGGGGACCATGCCGTGCTGAATGCACTTGCTGTCATTTCGCTATGCCAGTATGAAAGCATCCCTGCGGATATCATCCAGCGCCAATTCGTGAGCTATGAAGGTGTCAAACGCCGCTTTACGGAGACAGTCATCGATGACCGTATACTGATTGACGATTATGCCCATCATCCGACGGAAATCCGCGCCACTTTACAATCGGCTAGCCAGAAGTATCCGGAGCGCGAACTGATTGCGATTTTCCAGCCGCATACATTCAGCCGTACGCAAACTTTCCTACAGGAATTCGCCGATTGCCTGCAAGAAGCCGATCATGTCTATTTATGCGATATCTTCGGTTCTGCTAGAGAAGAAGCTGGCACTTTGACGATCCGGGACCTTCAGGAGAAAATCGAAGGCAGCCAGCTGCTGCAATTTGAAGATGTCGAAAAACTGGCCATCCACAATAATGCAGTATATCTTTTCATGGGAGCTGGAGATGTAACAAAATTCCAGAAAGCCTATGAAGAAGTTTTAGCAATGCCGAAAAAAGCCTAACCATTACATATGGTTAGGCTTTTTTCTTATGGAGACAAAAAAGGCGTCGCAAATACAAAATTGTTGGGTTAAGCAGGAAGGCATTTAAAAGCTTTTGCCGAATAATATTAGAGGCGTGTTTAAACCCGTATAGGGCAGGGTAGAAAACAGGTATACGAAATTTAACTAAACCGAAGGAGGAAACAGAATGGATTGGTCAATCTTGCTTTACATTGCCGCGATTGTCGCCGCTGTTGGATTTTTAATTCTATGCGTAGCGCTGGCGATGACTTTGAATTCACTCAAGAACACATTAAAAGAGGTTTCCGGCACTGTTTCAGGGCTGGAGAATCAATTGCAGGGGGTTACGTTGGAGACAACAAACCTATTGCATAAGACGAACGAACTCGCTGAAGACATCACGGTCAAATCAGAGAAATTGAACGGTGTCGTCGATGCGGTCAAAGGCGTCGGAAACTCCGTAACAGACCTGAACTCTACAGTGCGCCACATCACTTCACGCGTCGGCGTGCAAGTTGAGCAGAACGAAGACAAAATTGCTCAAGTGGTCCAATGGAGCAATGTTGCAATGGGCATTGCTGATAAATGGAAAGAACGCAAAGTATACCAAACGCGCAGCACAGAGCAATACACGCCAGTTCCTGGCCAGAAGAAATTGCCAGGCAGCAGCGACCAGTACTAATACCATCAAATCACCAACATAATGGAGGAATGGACAATGGGAAAAAACAAAAATACTTATTCGAAACCTGATTATAATGAATCCCAGTACAATGGCGAGTATTATACGCAAGGCGGCAAATACAGCGACCAAGGCGGACAATACGAACAAAGCCAATATGTACCGCAATCATACGGTTCATCAAGCCGTTATGACGACCTATACGATTACGAAGAATCGAACGGCGGATCCGGCTTCCTAACAGGCATGATCGTCGGCGGTCTTGTCGGAGCGGCGGCGGCATTGTTCTTCGCGCCTAAAGCAGGCAAAGAATTGCAAGCTGACTTGAAGACGCAAGCGACTACTATCAAAGAAAAAGCGCAGCAGTCGAAAGATTCAAGCGATTCAAATGACGGCCCTGGCTTCACGCAGCAATTGAAAGAACAGTCGACAAAAGTGGTCGATAAAGTGAAGAACATGAAGAGCAGCAATTCACCGATGGATGACGGCACAGCTTCATCTGAAGGCGAAGAAAGTGTAGAATTGCTGGAGACAGTACAAAACAAAGTCGATAACGGCGACAAAGCCGGAAACGATGCGTTCACATCTACAGCCAATGCTTTAAAAGAAGCGGTTGAAGAAGTGAAGGAAGAAAACAAATCTAGCCATAACGACTCGAAGACATCAGCAGGCACAAATGCCTCTGCAAGCCTACAAGGCTCGGCTGATGCAAAATCTTCCTCAAGCGCTAAAGGCTCAACATCTTCACAAGGGTCTTCATCTGCAAAGGGATCATCAACTACACAAGGATCTTCAAATGCTAAAGGGTCTTCAAATCCACAAAGCAATCAGAACAAAAAGAATTAAGTTTGGGAGCGGTTGAAATGGAAAACTTCGTACATGTGAGAAACTTGGATGAGCTTAAGCAAGCGGTCGGCAATGAACAGCATTATTGGCTGTTGAAACATAGCAGCACTTGCCCGGTCTCAGCAGGCGCATGGAAAGAATATTCAGAGTATGCATCATTGCATCCCCATCAATTATTTCTTTATCTAGTCGTTCAGGAAGACAAAGAACTTTCAACGTCTATTGAGGAAATAACAGGGGTTCGCCATGAATCGCCTCAACTCTTCCATTTTGCCAGCGAGCAAGTTGACTGGCATGCAAGCCATAATAAAATCAAAAGCAAAGCGATGGAAGCATTCATCGCCTAGCCTAGCAATAATCGGAAACGCGGATGGATTTATTCCATCCGTTTTTCTATGGAAAAAATATTTCCTAGATTGGCTGTGCGCCCCGCCACGTGTACGTTCTGCCCTCGAAATACCTTGTGAAAACGCTTTAGCGCGTTGAATCGCTAAACATATTTCGTGACTTTGCTGAATAGTTTGCTTATAATGGTCATATCGTGTTAATATGACACCTATTATAGGGTCACTCTTGAAAGGGGAAGTGGAGAATGAGTCAGACAGAATTGGAACAGCTTAGAGAACAAGTGGATGCAGTAAACCTGCAAATTCTTTCTCTTATCAACGAGAGAGCTTCCGTGATCCAAGAGATCGGGAAAATCAAGGAAAAGCAAGGCGCTACAAAGTACGATCCATTACGCGAACGCCACATGCTTAATCTATTGAAAGACAATAACAATGGTCCACTCGATCAAAAGACGGTCGACCATATTTTCAAGGAAATCTTTAAATCGGCACTCGATATGCAAGAAGAGGACAGCCGCAAAGCACTTCTCGTTTCCCGCAAGAAAAAAGCAGAAGACACGATCGTTTCCGTCAACGGCGAGAACATCGGCGAAGGCACACCATCGTTCATCTTCGGCCCATGTGCTGTTGAGTCGCAAGAGCAAGTTGACCAAGTGGCACAAGCTATCAGCGACAAAGGCTTGAAATTGATCCGAGGCGGGGCATACAAGCCGCGTACATCGCCATATGATTTCCAAGGCTTGGGCTTAGAAGGTTTGAAGATGCTGAAAAAAGCAGCTGACCAGTACAAACTGGGCGTGGTCTCAGAAATCGTGACACCGCATCATTTGGAAGAAGCACTGGATTATGTAGACGTCGTTCAAGTCGGCGCACGCAATATGCAGAACTTCGAACTATTGAAAGCTGTTGGGCAGATCAACAAACCGGTGCTCTTGAAGCGCGGAATGTCTGCAACGGTCGATGAGTTCATCAAAGCAGCTGAATACATTATCGCTAACGGAAATGACCAGATTATCCTTTGCGAGCGGGGCATCCGCACATACGAAAAAGCGACGCGCAACACGCTGGATATTTCAGCGGTGCCGATCTTGAAACAAGAAACGCATTTGCCGGTCTTCGTAGATGTTACCCATTCTACTGGCCGCCGCGATTTGCTATTGCCTGCAGCTAAAGCGGCAATCGCTATCGGAGCTGATGGCGTGATGGCAGAGGTCCACCCAGACCCTGCAGTTGCACTTTCTGACGCACAGCAGCAAATGAGTTTGCCGCAATTCGATGAATACTACGATTCATTGATGAAATTCATGAAGCAGTACGAATTGAAAGTATGAGCAAAAGCCGGACTCGTTCCGGCTTTTTTGTGTTTTAAAAGGCAGGCAGCGGGAATAGGTCATGGAATAAGGGCTTAAAGATGGACAGTTTCATGAACTTTCCCGATTAGCGCTGCTGCATTACATAATAAGAGTTGATATTCCTAAAGCGGTTATCGTATCATTGAATGAAAGAATGGAACAGGAGGGCGCAAAATGACCGTTACGATTTATGATGTGGCACGTGAGGCAAATGTTTCCATGGCTACCGTATCCCGGGTAGTGAATGGCAACCAGAATGTAAAACCAGCCACAAGAAAAAAAGTACTGAAAGTGATCGAAGAACTCGGCTATCGTCCGAATGCCGTAGCTCGCGGATTGGCGAGCAAAAAAACAACAACGGTCGGCGTCATTTTACCCGATATATCCAATAGCACATATTCTGAACTGGCACGGGGCATTGAAGATATCGCGACGATGTACCGCTACAATATCATCCTGTCCAATTCCGATCAAAATCCGAACAAAGAGCTTCAATTGCTTGAAACGATGCTCGGCAAGCAAGTGGATGGCATTGTCTTCATGAGCGATGTCATTTCGGATGAATTGCGCAAGGAAATGGAACGCTCCCCGACACCGATCGTCTTGGCGGGTTCAATCGATGATACAGCATCGATCGCTTCCGTTAATATCGATTATTATGCAGCTGCCTATGAAGCGGTCAAGAAATTCATCGACAGCGGGCATAAGAAAATTGCTTATATTTCAGGGCCGTTATCGTCCGAGATCAACCGTGAACATAAGCTGAAAGCCTATCAGGATGCATTGCAGGAAGCAGGGCTTGAGTATGACGAGCGCCTTGTCGTCGAATGCAATAACACTTACGAAGAAGGCCTGGAAGCTGTGCGTACATTGGAATCGATTGACCCAACAGCTTATTTCGTCAGCAATGATGAAATGTCGATCGGCGTCATCCATCAAGTAGAAGAGCAAGGCAAAAAAATTCCTGAAGATGTTGAAGTCATCACTTACGAAAACTCGAAACTTGCACGTATGGCACGTCCAATGCTGACGGCTGTGGCATTGCCGCTATACGATATCGGCGCAGTATCGATGCGTTTGTTGACGAAATACATGAATAATGAAGAAATTGAAGAAAACCAAGTCGTGTTGCCTTATCGTCTCGAAGAGCGGCAGTCGACGAAACAACAATAAACGCTAGGCAATTTTTGCCCAGCATAAAACCGCCCTTGCGACGGGATTGAATCCAATCCTCAAGCAAGGGCGGTTTTTTCATATAGACTGCGGAATATTCCGACTAAATAAAGCGTGGCTTATTGATTGCGGATCATATACAACGCTTTATCGAGCATTTGCTGGTTTTTTTCGGTGATTTCTTCTTTTCGCGGAATCGGCTTATACATATTCTCCGGATCTTCCCATGTCTCAATTAAGGGAACCGGGGACTCGGGCTGCCAGCGCTTCAGCCATGCTTCAGGCAGCTTCCCGTGCGGCAAAGGGTGGCTGTTCATTTCCATCCATAGAAGCGACCATGCACGCGGCACGACCCGCCAGATGTCGTAGCCGCCACCACCGACCGCTATCCACTTGCCGTCGCAAAACTCGTGCGCCAATTCATGGGCGATTTTCGGGATTTCGCGGTAGATTTCCATCGTGCTGCTCAAATGGGTCAAGGGATCCAAATAATGTGCGTCAGCGCCATTTTGGCTCAAAATGACATCCGGCTTAAAATGCTCGACGATTTCACGCATGGCGGTCCGGTAAATATCCAAAAAAGATTCATCTTCCGTAAAGGCATCGATCGGGAAGTTGAATGAAGTGCCATAGCCTTGGCCGCTTCCGCGTTCGTTGATATTGCCGGTGCCGGGGAATAGGTAGCGGCCTGTTTCATGAATCGATACGGTGCATACCTCGGGATCATCGTAGAAGCACCATTGCACCCCATCGCCGTGGTGGGCATCCGTATCGATGTACAATACGCGAGCTCCGTATTTCTCTTTCAAATAATGGATGGCGACCGAGCTGTCGTTATAGATGCAAAATCCGGACGCCTTTCCGCGAAAGCCGTGGTGTAAACCGCCGCCGAGATTCAAGGCATGCTCGGCTTTGCCTTCCATCACTTGATCGACAGCGGTCAAAGTGCCGCCGACCAAACGGGCACTCGCTTCGTGCATGTTTTCAAAAATCGGCGTATCTTCCGTGCCGATGCCGTAACCTTCCCCAGCTTCCGGAGTGATTTCGCCGCGGCTTGCTTTCTTGACGATATCGATATAGCGCTGGTCATGCGCGAGCAATAGTTCTTCATCTGTTGCAGTCCGTGCAGGCACAATCAAATCCTCTGGAAGGGCGTCCATTTCCCTGAGTAAATCAATGGTAAGAATGAGCCGTTTTTGGTTGAACGGATGCGTATCAGAAAATTTATACCCCAATTGATCTTCTGAATAGATGAAGACAGCGTGTTTTTTCATTCCTGCATGAGATTCGGCCATAAGACATCGAAACCTTCTTTGCGCAGATCTTCAATGATGGAAATGGGGTTCATCGTTTTGATGCGGAAAGCCAGGATTTTATTGGAGTTGTCTTCCCGGTCCGGGTAGACGAGGACGCTCAATACATTGACTTTGTGCTCGTAGAATACTTTGCTCACTTCATAAAGCGCGCCTGAACGGTTGGGGACTTTGATTTCGATTTGAGAGCCGGGCTGGTGGGCGCCGGTCAATTCGATATACGTATACAATAAGTCGGTTTCCGTCAGAAAGCCTACAAGTTCATTTTGGCTGACGACCGGCAGGCAGCCGATCTTCTGTTCATAGAACAGCAAAGCGATTTCTTCGACAAAATCGAGCGGATGGGCAATCATCGGATTTTTGGTCATGATCTCCGATACTTTCTTTTTATACGGTTCGCCTTTCGGGGATACCGTGAACATGGAAGGCATGGCATCTTTCAAGTCGCGGTCAGTGACGATGCCGACCACTTTCCCGTCATCAACGATGGGAGCGTGGCGAATCCGTTTTTCTTCGAACAAATCCAGCACGTCTTGGACGGTCTGGTCTGAGCGCAGCGTGAAAACATCCTTCTTCATGATTTCTTCTACTAGCATACAAACACCCCTTTAGTAATCAGTACATATAGCGGTTCATGAAACGCAGCTGGTCGAATTTCTGGACCGATTCCGGGTCGACGCGAGAACCGATGCGTGCCATCAGCGTATTCGCTGGATGCGAGCTGATTTCCGGGTCATCGGTAGCGAAATATTCGAGCCCGCCTGCTTGCATCATCTTTTCCATGATCTTCCGGTATTCCCATACATTTAGCCCTGTCCCTTTTAAATCCCAGTGCCAATAATATTCGGTTGTGATGACGATAAAATCGTTAAAGGCATCATCCATCATCGATACTTGCAGCAGCGCTTTGCCGACGCCGGTGCCTCGGTATTTCGGAATGACTTCGATTGCCCCGAGCTCGATCAGGTTTTCCATCTTGCCCTCGGACCAGCGTTCAAGCGGGTCGGGGTAGAGGTAGGTGACATACCCGACGATCATGTTTTGGTCGCGCGCAATCAATATGCGCCCTTCCGGCAAATCCGCAATATCCGTGATGGCTTTATGCTGCTGTGCAGGTGGGCGAAAAGCGACCAAGTCTTCGTGGAAATCAAGCTCTTTCAATTCTTTAGAAGGGACCGGTCCTTCGATGATGAGCGGTCCGTGTTTCGTTTTCAATTCCATCGCATTATACGTCTTCTTATGTTCCATTATTTCACCGCCTGTGGTTGCAATTAGCTTCATTATACATGAAGGGCGGAAGGAAAAGAAAGTTGCTTGGATAAATACACCGTATTTTCTAAAGAATTAAAATTATTAGCATTTCCCTTCCAGGTTGATGTAGAATATAGAGAAACATAGGGAAAGGGTGATTTATGTGAAAGTGGAAGCGTTACCAGCAAAACCAGGGGAGCATTACTTACATAATTACGAAGAGCAGTCGGAAGGTTTCGATTGGTCGGAAGTTGAAAAAGAGTTCAGCTGGTCCCAAACGGGAAAAATCAATATGGCCCATGAGGCGATTGACCGCCATGCTGAATCGGACCGCAAAAACAAAGTCGCTCTCTATTATAAAGATCAGCATCGTCATGAAACCTATACATTCTATGAGATGAAGCGCATGACAAACCGTGCGGCGAATCTCTTGAAATCGCATTCTGACTTGGAGAAAGGAGACCGTATCTTTATCTTCATGCCGCGTTCTCCTGAACTGTATTTCCTCATGTTCGGTGCATTGAAGATGGGCTTGATTGTCGGGCCGTTATTTGAAGCGTTCATGGAAGGGGCCATCTATGATCGTTTGGATGACAGCGACGCAAAATCGATCATCACGACACCGGAATTGCTTCCGCGCATTCCGAAAGACCGCCTTCCGAACTTGAAGACGATCTTCCTAGTGGGAGCGGAAGGAGCAGAAGAAAGCGGGGGCCATGTCGATGTGCTCAAGCATCTTGACTCCTGCTCGGACAAATTCGATGTCGAATGGCTGGAAAAAGAAGATGGATTGGTGCTTCATTATACATCCGGTTCTACAGGCAAACCAAAAGGCGTCCTCCACGCGCAATATGCCATGGTGCAGCAATACCAGACAGGTAAATGGGTGTTGGATTTCCAGGAGCAGGATATTTATTGGTGCACCGCTGACCCTGGCTGGGTAACGGGAACGGCTTACGGCGTGTTCTCTCCATGGCTGAACGGCGTCACGACTGTCATTCTCGGCGGCCGCTTCTCTCCGGATGCCTGGTACCAAGCGATCGAAGATTTCGGTGTCACGGTCTGGTACAGCGCACCGACCGCGTTCCGCATGTTGATGGGAGCAGGGGATGCATTAGTGAAGGAATATGACCTGTCGACGCTGCGCCACGTTTTGTCCGTCGGTGAACCGCTGAACCCGGAAGTCGTCAAGTGGGGTGCGCAAGTTTTTGATAAACGAATCCATGATACATGGTGGATGACGGAAACTGGCGCACAAGTCATCTGCAACTACCCGTCGATGGCGATCAAGCCAGGTTCGATGGGCAAACCGATTCCAGGCGTCGAAGCAGCGATTGTCGATGATCAAGGCAAGGAATTGCCAGCGAATCAAATGGGCAACTTGGCGATTAAGAAAGGCTGGCCGTCGATGATGCGCCAAATCTGGAACAACCCGCAAAAATACGATTCTTACTTCTTAAATGATGAATGGTATGTTTCGGGAGATTCGGCTTATATGGATGAAGACGGATATTTCTGGTTCCAAGGAAGAGTGGACGATGTCATTATGACTTCAGGCGAGCGTGTCGGGCCATTCGAAGTGGAAAGCAAACTGCTCGAGCACCCAGCCGTCGCTGAAGCAGGTGTCATCGGAAAACCGGATCCGGTCCGCGGAGAAATCATCAAAGCGTTTGTCGCATTGGTGGAAGGCTATGAGCCATCCGACGAATTGATTGATGACATCCGCCAGTTCGTCAAGAAAGAACTGGCCGCCCACGCAGCACCGCGTGAAATCGAATTTAAAGACAAGCTTCCGAAAACACGAAGCGGCAAAATCATGCGCCGCGTCTTGAAAGCTTGGGAATTGGACTTGCCGACTGGCGATTTGTCCACAATGGAAGATTAAAAAAAGCCCATCTGCAAAATGCAGATGGGCTTTTTTGTGTTTTTATGCTGCGTCTTCTTCAGTATCCGGAGCTTCTGTGTCCGGTTCTGAAGATTCTTCTGGTTGTTCCGGTTCTTCTGGTTCTTCAGGTGGCGCTTCTTCCTCTTCTTCTGGTTCTTCTTCCGGTTCTTCTGGAGCTGGAGTTTCTTCGGCCGGTTCTTCTTCAGCCGGTTCTTCTTCAGGCTCTTCTTCCGGTTCTTGTCTTTCTGTTTCTTGCGGTGGCGCCGGAGTTTCTTCTCTTTCCGGTGCAGGAGCAGCTTCCGGTTCAGGTGTTGGTTCTGGCGTTGGTTCAGGAGCAGGTTCCGGTTTTGGCGCTTCAATCGTTACGCCATTGGACGCTGCCGATTGCCGGCCTGTAATGTCCACTGCAACGACAGTGTACGTTCCAGGGCCAGGTGCGGTATAGGAGTTGCTGCTCGATTCGGAAACAGATGAGACTCTGCTGCCGCTGCGGAATACACGATAGCCGACGACATCGTTTGAAGCGGAATCGCTCCAAGTGATTGTGCGCCCATTGATCGACGTTCCGACCGGCGCAGGGGCTGCGCTGTCTGGATCGAACTGAGCGCCTGAAACGACATTGCTGAATCTGGAGTTGCCAGGGAATAATTTTCCAGCGTCTCCTCCAAATGGTGCGAGCATGCGGTCGACATATTCTTCCGATACGCCGAGGCCGCCGCCTGATACAAATTCACTTGGCGTATTCGATAGGGCAGCATAGCGTTTGCCGTTAATAGTCGTGTATGATCCGCTGCTCAAGCTGTCATCGCCATCTTTTGGCGTCATGGCGTCAGCAATGAACAAGTCGGAACGGACTAAGCCTGCTTTTTTACAAGCATCATTCGGGGCGTATCCAGAAATGCCGCAGAATGAACGAGTGACGACACCTTCTGGTTCTTGGAATTTGTCTCCCGAACCGATAGCATCAGGGGCTACATCATAGGTGGTATTCATCAAGTTCGCCCATAATTGGTTAACGCGGACAGATGGCTGCAAGTTCTGGTTTCTGAAATTATCCAAGGAATACTTTTCCTGGTCATAGCCGAGCCAGACGCCCATCGTGATGTTCGGGTTGTAACCGACGAGCCATACATCTTTAGTTTCCTGTGTCGTCCCGGTCTTGCCTGCAAAGTCCGCATTGAACTTCAGCATGCCGTTTGCACGGTTCGCTGTTCCGCGGTCTGTCTTGAAGACATCGCGCAGCATATCGGTCAATACGTAAGAAGCTTGAGGCGTGAACACATCTTTCGCTTCGGTTTCGTGTTCATAGATGACATTGCCGTCTGCGTCTTCGATTTTATCGATCATCGTCGTTTCCATATGCTTGCCGCCATTCGCAAGGGAAGCATATGCGTTGGCGACTTCTTCAACGGATCCTTCGATGCCGCCGCCGAGTGCTGATGAAACGACGCCGTCGCCTTCAGCGACACGAGAGAAGCCATTATCGATCAAGTATTGGATCGGCATCTCATCGCGCATTTGCGCAAACAAACGCAAAGCGGGAAGGTTCTGAGATTGTGCAAGCGCATCGCGCGCAGGCATGATGCCTTGTTCGCTTGTCGGGACAAAGTTTGTTGGTTCATATGGATTGCCATTATCGTTTAAAGTGAATTTCACATCGACCACCGGGCTGCCGGCGCCGATCAATCCATTTTCAAGCGCTGGGCCATAAACAAGCAATGGCTTAACCGTCGATCCGATCGAGCGGTAGGCTTGCGTTGCGTGGTTCAAGTTCTCGATTTCGTGGTCACGCCCGCCGATAAAGCTCAAGATCCGGCCGGTATCGTTTTCCAAGGTGACACTGCCGACTTGCACTGGCAATTGGCGGGTTTTCGTTTCACCGTCTTCGTCGATATAATCTTCAGATAAAGTCGTACCATATCCTTGATAGGCTTTCTGTGTTTCTTCCTGTGCTTTGTATAAATCTTTATTGATGCTCGAATGGATACGGTAGCCGTTCGACCGCACGGCGCGGTCTGCTAGAATGGCATATTCTTCGTACAAGTTCTGGTCTTGGTCGAGCGTTTCAGGGTCTACGCCGTTTTGTTCCGCCAAGACGTCCATGATGATGCGGGTGGCACGTTTCTCAAGTTCTGCCGTCACATAAGGGAATTCATCGTATGAACGTGATTCGCCTTTTCTGAAATCGGCAACGAGATCGTATTCCAAAGCCTCGTCATATTCAGTTTGTGTGATATAACCGGTTTCAAGCATGCGATAGAGCACTGTTCTCATCCGGTTAAGGCCAGGTTCGAGACCGGCTTCGTCTTTCAAGTCGCCGCCTGATGCATATGGTGTATAGCTAAATGGCGCTTTCGGAATGCCAGCGATAAACGCCGCTTGCGGCAAGTTTAAGTCGCTTGCGGGTACATCGAATATGCCTTTTGCAGCCGTCTCGATTCCGGCAATATTTGTGCCAGCTGAATTTCGGCCGTATGGAATGATGTTCAAATAAGCTTCCATAATATCTTCTTTATTCATGAATTTCTCAAGACGCATCGCCAAGAGGATTTCCTTCGCTTTTCGTTCATAAGACACTTCGTTTGTCAAAATCTGGTTTTTAATCAATTGCTGTGTCAATGTCGATCCGCCGGATTGACTATCCGAATTGGAAACATCCTGGAACAAGCCGCGCATGATTGCTTTCGGGACAATTCCTTCATGTTCATAAAAATACTCATCTTCCGTCGCCAGGACTGCATCGATGGCAATATCGGAGACATCTTCCAAAGTCGTTTCTTCACGGTCAAGGTCGGTCTGCAATTTTCCAAGATACGTATTGTTGGCAAAATACAATTGGGAAGTCTCTTCGTAGCTATAAATGTCAGCCAACATTTCATCTTCGGTCCGCAGCTGTTCTTCGTCGACCAATGAAGCGAAATAGCCGGCTCCAGCCGACGCGGCAAATACGCCGCCTGCCACCAGTATAATAGCGAGAAGAATTGCCAAATTCCAAATGACTCCGGTGGTGATTTTAAAACGCTTGAACCACTTATGGGAAGTCCATCTATCGGTTGTTTCCTCTGCCTTCAATAACCATCTTCTAAATTTATCTTGCACATTATCCCCCTCCTAAAAATCTTTTCCATTATAGCATAATCCGATAATTGAAACGAAAGATATTGACAATCTTTAGGATTCAAGTACACTACATAATAGAATCTTTATAATCAAACGAAGAAAGGCCCGCAGTAGGGCATGCAATTTTGAAACCAGAGAGCCGATGGGAGGTGAAAATCGGCCAAAATGCATGCGTCGAATTACAGGCCCGGAGTTTGCGGAAGTGCCCCGTCTGGCACATTCGAGTGGGAGGATGCGTCCTCCAAGCTGGGTGGTACCGCGCATATGCGTCCCTGCATGAATTTCATGCAGGGGCTTTTTTGTGTCCCGGCAATCAAGTGAAGCAGATAAAGGGAGGAAATTTACATGACAAATGCATTGATTGACGATTTAAACTGGCGCGGGCTTCTGTACCAGCAAACAGACGAAGAAGGAATGGCAGAAGTGCTGGACCGGGAAAAAATTTCACTGTATTGCGGTGTCGATCCGACTGCTGACAGCATGCACATCGGCCATATCGTGCCGCTTTTGACTTTGCGCCGTTTCCAATTGCACGGGCATCGCCCGATCCTTTTGGTGGGCGGGGCAACCGGTATGATCGGGGATCCATCCGGACGCAACGAAGAGCGCCAACTGCAGTCGACGGAACAAATTGACCGCAATGTCGATTCGATCAAAAAGCAAATGGAACAGATCTTTGATTTCCAGACGGAGAACGGAGCGAAAATGGTCAATAACCGCGACTGGATCGGCGGCATGAGCGTCATTGAGTTCCTGCGCGATTTCGGTAAATTGATCTCCGTTAATTACATGCTGGCGAAAGATTCGGTCGCATCGCGTCTTGAAGGCGGAATTTCGTTTACGGAGTTTTCCTATACCTTGATCCAAGCGATTGACTTTAACCATCTTTACAATGAATACAATTGCCGCGTTCAGATCGGCGGGTCGGATCAGTGGGGCAATATCACCTCAGGTCTTGAAGTAATTCGCAAGACGCACGAAGAAGAAGCGAAAGCGTTCGGCATCACAATACCGCTCGTAACAAAAGCGGACGGCACGAAATTCGGCAAGACCGCAGGCGGCGCAGTATGGCTCGATGCGAAAAAGACGTCTCCTTACGAGTTTTACCAGTTTTGGATCAACACGGCGGATGCGGATGTCGTCAAATACTTGAAGATTTTCACGTTCCTCGAAAGACAGGAAATCGAAGCACTCGAGAAAAGCGTTGAAACGGAAGCGCATCTCAGAAAAGCGCAAACCGTGCTCGCTGAAGAAATGACCAAGCTCATCCATGGGGAAGAAGCGCTCGCAGATGCACAGCGCATCACGAAAGCATTGTTCAGCGGCGATTTGAAAAGTTTGAGCGCGGACGAAATGAAAGCGGCCTTCAAAGACGTTCCTTCTGTCGAATTGGCAAAACAAGCGAAGCCGATCGTCGATTTGATTGTCGACAGCAAAGTATCTCCGTCGAAGCGCCAAGCACGTGAAGATATCACAAACGGCGCGATTTCGATTAACGGCGAGAAAATCCGCGACCTGGAATACGTGGTCGATGAAAAAGACCGTTTGGATGACGAATTCGCGATCGTCCGGCGCGGCAAGAAGAAATACCATATGATCCATTTCGTTTAAACACTGACGCCGCCAGCATCTGCTGGCGGCGTTTTCTTAATGTTGTAATATGTTTAGCGCATCTTCGACGGGGAAACATATATCACTAAGATGTATGAACAGGATTCCCAAACATGAAATGGAGGACGAGCAATATGTCACGAGTTGTCGGATCATATGGTACGGAGATGGAAGCGGTGGAAGTCATAGAGGATCTTCAGCGGCAAGGCTACCGCGACGAAGATATTTCGGTGCTCAGCAAAGACAAAAGAGACGTAGAACATATAACTGAAGAGACGGGGACACAAGCTGGCGAAGGAGCGGCAGCCGGTGCCGCTACAGGCGGAGCGCTCGGCGGCCTCGGCGGCGTCTTGGCCGGCCTGGGTGCACTGGCAATTCCGGGCATCGGGCCGATTGTAGCAGCCGGGCCGATTGCAGCTGGTCTTGCAGGTGCAGCAGCGGGAGCGGGCGTCGGCGGGATAGCTGGTGCATTGATCGGCCTCGGGGTCCCGGAAGACGAAGCCAAAAGCTATGAAGCCCAGTTCAAGGAAGGGCGTATCCTCGTCTTGCTAGAAGAGGATGAAGCGAAACAGCCCGAGCGCAATGATGTGGACACTTTCACAGAAAACGATGACCCATTGATTGGTACTGAACGCTCAACAAATATTCGCGGCGATGCCGGGCCGGGGCGTGACCGGCTGTAAAGTTGGATAGACCAAAAAAACCCCACGGCGCTATTATGCGCCGTGGGGTTTTTGGAGTCTTGCATTATACATGCGATTGCTTTTCTTTAATGAATGAAGGGAGCGGGAAATCCGCGAAAGCTTGTGGATGGACCAGTTTGCCAAGCTTGATGGCTCCTTCGATCAGCCTTGGTGAGGGACGGCAGAACAAAGCCTCTTCCATGACATGGATTTGTTTGATCGCTTTCATCGATTGCCAGTCCGGGCGTTTCAACACGAGTTCCGGTTTGACTTTTGAAGTCATGATGCCGACCCAAGCGAGCAAAATATAGTCCGGATCGCGTTGTTTAACGGCATCCCAATCTGTTTGGATATTCGCCGTTTCCTCATCTTCGAAACAATTGCGGGCGCCGACAAGCCGGCTGATTTCGCTGAGCCAATTGACGCCTCCCGGGGTGAAGACGGGTTTTGGCCACCATTCCCAGTAGAGGGACGGGGAGGACGTGGCGCTGTCGCCTCGTTTTTTCAGTTCGGAGATCGCTTCGTCATATTCCGCGAGAACATCCGAGCTGTCAAAGTGAATGGCTTCCGCGACTGTCTCCAGATCATCGCGGATGTCTGCAAGCGATTGGGGGTCCAGGATAAGGTGCGGGATATTGCGTTTTTCGAGCTCTTCAATATTTTTCTCCATGCCGGGCACGCTGAGCGATGCCAATACAATGTCTGGCGCAAGGGCTTCGACTTCATCCATGCGTATGGAAAGATCCGGCCCGAGACGTGGAAGCCGTTCGATGCTCTTCGGCCAGTCGGAATAATCATCGACGCCGACCAGCAGATGATCGGCTTTCAAAAAAGCGAGTAACTCAGTATTGCTTGGACATATGGATACGATTCGCATAAAGACGCCTCCTTTATGGATTCAGTTTAGCATAGCTCGGGAAAGGAATCGACGAAACCAGGAGGACCTGGCTTCTTTCAAACTAAAGGCTGAAAAGATATTCGCGAAACAAAGGCCATAGAAAAAACCCCCCAGGCGAACCTGGAGGGTTTTCGTCAATCGATTAACGTGAGTAGAACTCAACGATCAATTGTTCGTTGATTTCAGCAGACAATTCGCTGCGCTCTGGGAGACGTACGAATGTGCCTTCTTTTTTGTCAGCGTCGATTGAAACGTATTCTGGAACGAAGCTGTTTACTTCGATCGCTTCGTTGACAACATCAAGGTTGTTGGACTTTTCGCGGAAAGCGATTGTTTGTCCTGGTTTCACGCCGTAAGACGGGATGTCTACGCGTTTGCCATCAACAAGGATGTGGCCGTGGTTTACCAATTGGCGAGCTTGGCGGCGAGTGCGCGCAAGGCCGAGACGGTAAACAACGTTGTCAAGGCGTGTTTCAAGCAAGATCATGAAGTTCTCGCCGTGTTTGCCTTCCATTTTACCAGCTTTGTTGAACATCGTTTTGAACTGGCGTTCGTTAACTCCGTACATGAAGCGTAGTTTTTGTTTTTCTTGCAATTGCAAACCGTATTCAGAAACTTTACGGCGTTGGTTAGCACCGTGTTGACCTGGTGCGTAAGGGCGTTTTTCGAGTTCTTTACCTGTGCCGCTCAAAGAAATTCCAAGGCGACGTGACAGTTTCCATGCTGGACCTGTATAACGAGACATAATGAGTCTCCTCCTCTAATTTGGTTTTTAGAGTAAAATAAAAACCAGATGTATTCATGCTGCAAGCCATTTTGTTTTCATGTACCTTCGCTCAGCAGCCAAGAGTTACGCGATACACCTCCGCAGAGGAACAAAATGGACAAACCCGCACATACAACTGCTGCGATTATTTTACACAAAGGCTAGTATAACCGAAATCAACTGTGACAGTCAATGGATAACGCGGAAGAAGCTCAGAAATGACGCTTTCTTTTTTTGTGTCCTCAGAGTAAAATGGAGATAGTTGTAAATGTAAGCGCTTTCTATTATTGGCGAGGGGTGTATGAATGATGAAACAAAAGATGAAGTTTGAAACGGCCGTGATCCATGAGGGCTATGATAGTTCTGTGCATCATGACAGTTTGGCTACGCCGCTTTATCAAACGTCTACGTATTCGTTCGCGAATGCCGAACAGGGAGAAGCCCGTTTTGCTGGGGAGCAGGACGGAAATATTTATTCGCGCCTCGGCAATCCGACAGTGCGCGTCTTGGAACAGCGCATGGCGGAGATCGAAGGCGGGGGAGGCGCGCTGGCATTTGGGTCGGGGATGGCTGCAGTCAGTGCGATTCTTGTCTACTTGACGAAAGCAGGCGACCACGTGCTGTGTTCGCGCGGGATTTACGGCTGTACATTCGGCTTATTGGAAATCATGCAAGAAAAGTACGGCATTACGCATTCGCTCATTGCGATGACGACTGAAGAACAAATTGAACAGGCGATCCGGCCGGAGACGAAAGTCATTTACGTAGAAACGCCGATCAACCCGACTATGGAACTGGTCAATTTACGCGCAGTTGAAGCCGCCGCCAAAAAATATGGTTTGCGGGTCGTCGTCGATAATACGTTCAGTTCGCCGTATTTGCAGAATCCGCTCGAGTTCGGCGCTGATTTTGTGCTCCATAGCGCGACCAAGTATTTGAACGGCCACGGCGATGTCATCGGCGGGGTTCTCGTCGGGGCAGATGCGGAGGAAATGCAAACGATCCGCATGACCGTCCAGAAAGATTTCGGGGGCATCATGTCGCCATTCGATGCGTGGCTGTTGATCCGTGGATTGAAGACTTTGCATGTGCGGATGGACCGCCATATAGACAATGCGGAAAAGATAGTCGCGTTTCTCCATGGCGAACAGGCAGTCAAGCGTATATTGTATCCATTTGATGCCGGACACCCACAAATGTCGATTGCCAAAAACCAGATGCGCCGCGGCGGCGGATTGATCTCGTTCGAGCTCGAAGGCGGGAAAAAACAGGCGCAGGAATTTTTGAATGCCTTGTCGCTCATCAAGATTGCCGTCAGCCTCGGCGATGCCGAAACCTTAATCCAGCATCCGGCAACGATGACCCACGCGGTTGTCCCTCCGGAAGAGCGGGAGCGGATGGGCATCAGCGATTCACTCGTGCGCTTGTCGGTCGGGCTTGAGAACGTCGAGGATTTAATGGCCGATCTAGAGCAGGCTTTCGCTCAAATCAAATCCAATTTGCAGGAAATCTAAAAAAGATCCCGGCAGATAGTCTGCCGGGATCTTTCGTGTGTTTAGATGTGCTTCAATAAGGTTTCTGCAAACTTTTCAAGCCCGATGCGGTCTTCTTCCGTAAAACGGGCAAGTTCAGGGCTGTCGATGTCGAGCACGCCGTAAGCTTTGCCGTCCTTGAATAGCGGGACCACGATTTCCGAGCGTGAAGCGGCGTCGCAGGCGATGTGGCCAGGGAAGGCATGGACATCATCAATGAGCATTGTTTCATTTTTATCGATGGCTGTGCCGCATACCCCTTTTCCGACCGGGATGCGAACGCAAGCTGGCATTCCCTGGAATGGGCCAAGGACAAGTTCGCCCTCTTCCATCAAATAAAATCCAACCCAATTGATGCGGTCAAGGAATTGGCCAAGCAGTGCGGAAGCGTTCGATAAATTGGCAATGCGGTTCGGCTCGCCTGCAAGCAGGGCGTCCAGTTGTTTGTTGAGCAGATTGTATTGCTCTTCGCGTGTGCCGCTGTAAGTGGATGTAGCAAACATGAAATCATCTCATTTCTAAAAGTTTCTATTTAATAGTGTTCAGTATAAAAGCGATCTGCGTATTTGTGCAAGCCTTCAGCACTATGGGCATCCGATCCGAAGACGAGCGGGATGCCGAGCTCGCGCGCATAGGCGACATAAGGCTCCGGGGGATAGAATTCCAGGCAGCCTGGTTTTGACAGCCCAGCAGAATTGACATCCAGTTCATAGCCATGATCTTTAATCATTTTGAGGATGGTGCGGATGCGGGCATCGTCATCGATGTGTTCCTGATGGACGTGCTGGAATTTATGGCATAAAGTCGGATGGCCGATGCGCTTCGGTTTATGGGGCCCAAGGTCTGCCAATATGGAAGCTTCGACCGTATCATAATACAGATCGTAAACGGCTTGTACAGAGCCCATGTCTTTTGCAAGGTCCATAAACACTTCCGCACTGAAGTCAGAGCAGATCCAGCGGTCTTGATAGCGCAGGAAATGGACCGACAAAATGGCGTCTTCCAGTTTTGGCCCTGCCTGTTCGAGCAGTTGTGCTGTCTGTTTTTCGAAGCCTTGGATAAAATCCACTTCCAAGCCGCTGCGAATCCGCATAGCTGGCGCTTGCGCTTTGGCCTTATCGAGCGCTTCGAAATAGGCTGGCAATTCGCCCATTTCCATGCCGCTATCTTGATCGGGCGTCGTATCTGTAAAGCCGGCAGGCAGAGGGGCATGCTCGGTAAAACTGATATCTGAGAATCCATTTTTTTCCGCTTTTTCGATATAAGCATGGAACGGGTCGTTTGTTCCGTGGGGGCAGAAGGGGGTGTGGATATGGCCATCGCGTTTATTCATAAAGTTCACCATCTTTTCAATTTGATAAAATTATTCCCTGTTTTCTTCTAATTTGGCAAACAAAAGAGTAGAATACATGTTAAAATAAAAGAATCATTAAACATACTTATGTAACCGGTAATGTATTTGGAACAGGGGGCTAAATGACTTATGATGGAGTATATCATCATTGCGGTCATCATTCTATTGGCGCTGCTTATCATCGGCATGGTGTTTCGAAAAAAACACAATGCGGAAATCGAGCGTCTGGAACAACTGAAACTGCAACTAAAAGAGAAACCAATTATGGAAGAACTTACTAAAGTGAAACAATTAAACTTGAATGGCCAGACAGAGGAAATGTTCGAGCGCTGGCGCAATAAATGGGACGAAATCATGGATGTCGATATCCCGAAAATAGACGCAACACTCTATGACGCAGAAGAATCGATCAAACGTTTTAATTTCCCGAAAGCTTCCAAACTCGAAAAACAAGCCGAAGTGAAAATAGATGATGCCGACCGGCAAATCGCGGTCATTTTCGCGGAACTGGACGAGTTGATCGGCAGTGAAGAGAAAAACCGCAGCGAAATGGATCTAATCCAGGATAAATACGTTCGTGCCCGCAAAAACCTGCTTGCGCATAAGTCTTCGTACGGCGCGGCTGCCGGGCCGCTTGAGAAGCGCTTGGAATCATTTGTCCAACGCTTTGAGGAATACGACCAGCTGACGGAAGAAGGCAATTACTTAAGAGCACGGGAGACGGTCATCAATTTGTCGGCTGACAGCGCACAAGCCTTTATGCTGGTAGACGATATCCCGATGATGCTGACGGAAATCGATGAGAAGATTCCGCAGGATTTGACTCAACTGCGCCAAGGCAAACAAGAGATGGAAGAGCAGTCGTATTACCTCAATCATCTTGGGTTGACCGAGAAAATCGAAGAAATCGAGCAAGAGCTGGCTGTCTTGAAAAAACAACTGGAAACTTTAGAAGTAACCGATAGCAAAAACCAAGTCGACGAAATTAAAGACCGGATCGACGCCATGTACGACCTGCTTGAAAAAGAAGTGGCGGCAAAACATTATATCGACCAGCATTTGATGGACACAGAGCGCCACCTGCAAGTGGTTGCGCGCGATACCCAGGAACTGGAAGAAGAAAGCCGTTATGTGCAGCACAGCTATAAAATCACGGACCAAGAAGCGGCAATTCCGAAGACTTGCTTAGAGAAAGTCGAACAGCTTGCAAAGCGCTTTGAATTATTGGCGAACCGCTTGGAAGAAGACCAATCCGCCTATTCGAGCCTTCAGGACGAATTGATGCACATCCGTGAAGATTTGACGATCGTCGATTCCACACAGATGGACTTCACCGATGCATTGAAAAACCTGCGTGTTGAGGAAAACAAAGCCCGTATTCATGTAGAAGAATTGAGGCGCCGCCTTCAGGAAACGGACCGCATGCTGCATAAAGCGAACATCCCGGGCATTCCGGAAGACATGGATGTCCGCCTCGAGGAAGCAGAAGAGCATTTGTTTGTTGCGATGCGCGCGCTTCGCGAAGTGCCCCTTAATATGAAGCTAGTCGATAATTACATGGAGCAAGCAGAAACTAGTATTACGGATGTGGAGATCAAAGCGAAAGAAATGGTCGAAAACGTCTTGCTGGTGGAACGCATTATCCAGTACGGAAACCGTTACCGGAAGACGAATCCACAGCTTCACGCCCATCTGTTGGAAGCGGAAGAATCGTTCCGCCAAATGCGCTATACGAAAGCGCTCGAAGAAGCGGCGACGGCTGTCGAGAATTTTGAACCCGGTTCGATGAAACGCATTGAAGTGCTCGTAAAAGATAAAGACTAAGAAAATAACGAAACCACCAGCAGATAAGCTGGTGGTTTTCTTTTCGGAGGGATTGCAAATGATTTATTTGGATAATAGCGCAACGACCGAACCCGACCCGCAAGTGCTCGAAACCTATGTAAAGGCGAGCAACCGCTATTTCGCGAATCCGTCATCGCTTCATCGCTTGGGAAACGAAGCGGAAGACTTACTCGAGTCGGCGCGCAGCCAGATCAAGGGCCTGCTCGGCTATGGGCGCATAATTTTCACATCCGGCGGCACCGAAGCGAATAACCTGGCGATTCGGGGGGCCGCTCATGCCAATCAAGAAAAAGGGCGGCACATCATCTCGTGCAAAACCGAACACCCATCGGTTTTGGAACCGTTGAAGCAACTCGAAAAAGAAGGATTTGAAATCACGCTGCTTTCAGTCGATAGAAAAGGCGCGATCGATCTCGCTGACCTGCAGCAGGCGCTTCGGGTAGATACAATTCTCGTCAGCCTGATGCAAGTCAATAATGAAATCGGCACGATCCATCCGCTGGCAGACATTCGGCGCATGCTTAACAACCACCGGGCGCTGTTTCATGTTGACGCCGTGCAAGGCGCCGGTAAACTGCTACTAAGCGAGCAAGAGATGCCGGATTTACTGACCGTCTCTGCACATAAGTTTCATGGGTTGAAGAACAGCGGGGTTTTGGCCGTCCATAAGGCGGAACTCGAACCAATCTTGTTCGGCGGCGGCCAAGAAGGCGGACTTCGCAGTGGCACGGTCTCGGTTCCGAATGCTGCAGCACTGGCAAAAGCATTGCGCCTTGCAACACCAAACCCTGATCATCTAGAATGGAATGCGGAATTGCGCAGCTTTTTCGCTGGATACAAAGACATTTACATCGTCAGCCCATCTAGTGCAGCGCCGCATATCCTGGCTGTGGCGATCGCTGGCATGCGCGGGGAGACTTTAGTCGGTGCCTTGCAGCAAGAAGGCGTCATCGTTTCCACTTCGAGCGCCTGTTCTTCCAAGAATAAGCAGGCAAGCCACGTCATTGAAGCAATCGGCTTGCCGCGCGAATACCGTGACGGCACAATCCGCATCAGCTTTGGCGCCATGACCACCCATGAAGACATCAGCGAATTGAAGAAACGTTTTCATAAAGCGCATCAATTGATCAAAGGAGTCGAACAATCATGAAAACCAATCAAATACTTATCCGCTACGGCGAGCTGTCGACAAAAGGCCGCAACCGAAAAGCGTTCATTTCACGGCTCCGCAATAATATCCAGACTTTATTCGCAGGCACGCCGACTTTGCGCATCAAAGCCGAACGCGACCGGATGTTCTTATTCTGCGACGACGAACAAGGCATGGAAGACATTGTGTCTCGCCTACCTTATGTGTTCGGCATCCAGTCGTTCAGCCCTGTGACACAGACCAGCCTGGAATTGGATGATATGAAGCATACTGCTTTAGCGATCGTCAGCAAGATGGATACTAAGGACAAGAGCTTTAAAGTTTCCGTCAAAAGGCCAAACAAGGAATTTCCCTACGAAAAACCGGAGATCATGCGCACGATCGGGGGATACGTACTCGGCAATACGCCTGAGCTGACAGTCGCGATGAGAAATCCTGACATCGACTTGAGTGTTGAAATCCGCCAAGATGCCGCTTATATGATGGCTGAAACGATCCAAGGCGCAGCCGGCTTGCCGATTGGCGCAGGCGGCAGGGCGCTATTGATGCTGTCAGGTGGGATTGACAGCCCTGTTGCGGGATATCATATGCTCAAGCGGGGAGTTAGGCTTGAACTGATCCACTTCTTCAGTCCACCGTTTACGACCGAGCGCGCAAAAGAGAAAGTGCTCGATCTTGCCGAGAAATTGAGCGGCTTCGGGTCTCCTGTCACTTTGCACATCATTCCGTTCACAGAAATCCAGCAGGAAGTCCACAAACAAGTGCCTGACAATATCACCATGACATCCACGCGCCGCATGATGATGCGCATAGCGGATGCGGTGCGTGCAAAAACGGACGCTAAAGCAATCATCACCGGTGAAAGCCTTGGCCAAGTCGCCAGCCAGACGCTTGAGAGTTTGCAAGCTATAAACGCAGTGACAAACACGCCGATTTTGCGCCCCTTGATCGCACAGGACAAACTGGAAATCATCGAAACGGCACAAGCAATCGGCACATACGATATTTCCATCCGGCCATATGAGGATTGCTGTACGATCTTCACGCCGGCCAATCCGAAAACGAAACCAAAAACGGATAAAGTGGAGCATTACGAGAGCTTTGTGTCGTTCGACGAGATGATCGATCGAGCAGTAGCAGAACGCGAGATCATCGAATTTCCGAGGAACAAACAACAGCATTTCGAAGACTTGCTGTAACTCACATCAACTGAAAAGCCTAACCGAGAACATGCAATTTGTTCTTGGTTAGGCTTTTTTTAATGCTTGCAATCGTTATTCTATTAGAACAATCACTTGAAATATTAATATTGTTTTTAACTAGAAGTCTATAGAGTAGTAAGAAATAGAGCAGAACTAAGAACGAATTCAAAATCATTTCTTTTTAAATAATTATTTTGAATAATTAAACATTTATTGTATAATGATATAAGAATAATATTAGTTCATTGGCAAAGGGGAGATTGGGATGAAACGTGAACAATTGCTGGCACCTGAAAACTATAATTTGGTGGAGGAATTCGAGCGCTTCGCGACTGGAGACGGGCGCAAAGCGATCATTTGGGAAAATGATCAAGGGGAAAAGAAAGAACTTACATATGATGAGTTGATCCAACAGGCGAACCGGGCAGCGAACAGCTTCGAGAAAGCTGGCCTTAAAAAAGGCGATGTCGTGTTGGTCATGGTTCCTCGCCTCGTCGAAGCCTATATCGTATATACGGGTGCGTTGAAAGCGGGACTCGTTGTCATTCCAAGTTCTGAAATGCTGCGGGCGAAAGATATCTCTTACCGGCTGAATCATAGCGAAGCCAAAGCGATCATCGCGTATGAACCGTTTCTGGGCCAATTCGAAGGAGTCGCAGAAATGGATGGGCTGACGAATTTTGTCATCGGCCAAGGGTCGGATTCCTGGATTTCATTGACGGACGAAATGGCTTCAGCTTCCGACCATTACGATGCGGCACCAACCAAGAATGACGATATGGCGTTTCTCTCTTACACCTCGGGGACGACCGGAAATCCAAAAGGCGTGGTCCATAGCCATGGCTGGGCGTACGCACATTTGCGCACCTCTGCAGAGCATTGGCTCGGGGCCAAAAATGGGGATTTGGTCTGGGCGACGGCGAGCCCGGGCTGGCAAAAATGGATCTGGAGCCCGTTCCTTGCGACGCTTGGAAGCGGGGCGACGGCATTTGTCTATAACGGCAAATTCGACCCTGCGCTATATTTGGAGTTGCTGGAACAGCGGAAAATCAATGTGCTGTGCTGCACGCCGACAGAATACCGTCTGATGGCGAAGCAGAAAGAGTTGTCGAAATACGATTTAAGCGCGCTTCACAGTGCCGTGTCAGCCGGCGAACCCTTGAATGCCGAAGTGATCGATGTGTTCCGGAAGCATTTCGAGTTGGATGTACGTGACGGCTATGGACAGACCGAGAATACCTTGCTTGTCGGCACGATGAAAGGCACAGAGGGGCGTACGGGTTCGATGGGCAAACCGACACCGGGCAACCGGGTGGAAATCATCGACGATAACGGCGAGCCTTGTGCAGTTGGAGAAGTCGGGGATATCGCTGTGCACGTCGAGACGCCGGCGCTGTTCAAGGAATATTTCAAAGACGCCGAGCGGACGCAAATGCAGTTCCGCGGTGATTATTATGTAACGGGCGACAAAGCGTCGAAAGACGAAGACGGCTTTTTCTGGTTTGAAGGTCGCGGCGATGACATCATCATTTCTTCAGGCTACACGATCGGGCCGTTCGAAGTGGAAGATGCGCTCGTCAAGCACCCCGCCGTCCAGGAATGCGCCGTCGTCGGTTCACCGGATGAAATCCGCGGGACGATCGTAAAAGCGTTCGTCGTCTTGACTCAAGGACACGATGGTGGAGAAGAGCTCATTAAAGAACTTCAGAACCACGTCAAGGAATTGACGGCGCCTTACAAATATCCGCGTGCGGTCGAGTTCCGCAGCGAGTTGCCGAAAACCGCATCCGGCAAGATCCGCCGCGTCGAACTACGGCAAGCCGAAAACGCAAAAAAATAATAATTTAGCCAAAAGCCCCCGCTCATACCGGGGGCTTTTGCTGTATTTACTTTCCAATAGGGCAGGCATATAATGGGTCTATTATTTCGTGAATAAAAATATTTTAAGAATGGTGCGCGATGCGAAGATGACTGAAGAGAAAAAAGGAACACTGCTGACGATTTTAACTTATACGATTTGGGGATTTCTCCCGATATTCTGGAAACAAGTCGACCATGTGCCTGCTGATGAATTATTGGCCGGCCGTATTTTCTGGGCGTTTTGGCTGACGCTTGGCTTTATTGTGTTGACAGGAGGCGGCAAGCGCTTTGTGGAGGATGTAAAGTCTTTATGGAAATCCAAGAAAACCTTCTTCCTGCTCATGCTTGCTTCGTTTCTCATTTCGGCTAACTGGTTCTTCTATATTTATGCGGTGACCAACGACCGGATTGTCGAAACCAGTCTTGGTTATTACATCAATCCGTTGATTTCCGTGCTGCTCGGCTCGTTCTTTCTAAAGGAAAAGCTGTCGCCGGCGGTGAAAATTGCGTTCGTGCTTGCCGCAATCGGCGTTTCGGTCATCACGATTTCCTATGGGACGCTGCCTTGGCTGGCGCTTGGCATGGCATTCAGCTTTGCATTCTACGGGCTGATCAAGAAGACCATCCAATTGAATGCGTTAAGGGGACTTGCGATCGAGACGCTGTTCGTGCTGCCGTTTGCAACCGCTTATTACGTCTATTTGTTTTCAATCGACCGTGCGGCATTCCTGCATAGCGGCGTGTCGACCGACCTGCTCGTCGTCCTCAGCGGCTTTTTGACCGCCTTGCCGCTGCTATTGTTTGCCATGGGGGCGCCGCTCATTCCTTTGTATATGATCGGCTTTCTTCAATACATTGCGCCGAGCTTGATGCTGTTGATCGGCGTCTTTCTGTATGGCGAGGAGTTCGGTTTGATATCGGTCATTTCCTTCTCATTTATCTGGAGCGCCTTGATCCTGTTTACCGGATCGAAAATCATGGAAGCCAGGCGGACAAGAAAGAACCGCCATTTAGTTGGTGCCGAATTTAGCGGAAAGTGAAACATTTTGAATGCTATTGCGTATAGTTAAATGGAATACTTAAGGAGGGAACTGAAACATGATGAACACAAAACGATGGATCGCTCTGCTGGCCGCTGCTGCTTTGCTGGTGATATCTCTAGTCATTAACTCGGCTTTTTCAGTGCTGCAGTCGGATTTCACTTCAGGCTTTGACGATTGGACAGGCATGGAACAAACGGCTTTAAGCGAACAAGTGGTTGAGTCAGGCGACACGTCGAACCGAATTGCCGTATTGAATGTGGACGGGGCGATCCAGGATACGGGCGAAGCGTCCGTTTTCGCCGCTGCCGGCTATAACCATGATTTGTTCATGGAGCAATTGGAAGCCGTTAAGGAAGACAACAGCGTCAAAGGCGTTGTCTTGAAAGTCAATTCACCGGGTGGAGGCGTCGTTGAGTCTGCACAGATTCACGACAAGATTACGGAAATCCAGGAAGAAACCGGCAAGCCGCTTTACGTTTCGATGGGCGCAATGGCTGCATCAGGCGGTTATTATATTGCCGCACCGGCTGAAAAAATCTTCGTCAGCGAAGAAACTTTGACAGGATCGATCGGCGTCATCATGCAAAGCGTCAATTACGGTGAACTTGCCGAACGCTACGGCGTGGATTTCGTCACCATCAAATCGGGGCCTTACAAAGATATCCTGAGTCCAACGCGCGAAATGACCGATGATGAACGTGCGCTCTTGCAGGATATGCTCGACAGTTCCTATGAGGAATTCGTTGATGTCATCGAAGAAGGACGCGATATGACCGAAGCGGAAGTGAAGGAATACGCAGATGGACGCATCATGAACGGCCGCCAAGCAGTTGAAGCGAACCTTGCGGACGATTTCGGCTTTGAAGAAGATGTCATCCAAGCGATGCGCGATGATTTCGATCTAGCCGATGGCGAAGTCTTTGAGTACGGTGCTGGCGATGACTGGTCTTCGCTGTTTGCAATGAAGGCCGGCTCACTTTTCGGCATGGACATGGAAACGAAGTTCATCTCGGATATGCTGTCCCAAAACAGCGGTCCGCGCATGATGTATCTATACGGTGAAAACTAAGGAGGTGGAGAAGCATGACTGATCACGTCAATAATGATGCGGCGGAGCGAGCGGCTGCAACTCCGCCGGTCCGGCCGGAAAACGATAGAATCCTTTTTTATGAACGCAAGCCGGCTGGTTTCTGGATGCGCTTCTGGGCTTATTTGATCGATATCCTGGTCATTTCGGCAGTTTCGTCTATTTTGATCCGCCCGCTGTTTGCGCTGTTCGGGTGGGAGACGGCTGAGACGGCATGGTACGCGCCTTATGCGATCTTGACCGCGATTGTCTTTTACGGTTATTTTGTCTTGATGACCAAATTTTTTGCGCAGACGGTTGGCAAGATGATTTTCGGCCTGCGCGTCGTTTCACTGAAAACGGATCGCTTGTCCTGGTCCACATTATTGTTCCGCGAATGGATCGGCCGCTTTATTTCGGTGACGATCTTGCCTTTGTACTGGATTGTCGGCTTTACGCCATTGAAACAAGGCGTGCATGATTTCATCGCGGATACGACCGTTGTCCACGAGGAATCTTACCGCAAACAGCAGATGGCGAGAAAACGGCTGGAAGGGTCTCAGTTGCAAGAGAGTGAAGGCATTTAGTATGATAAAGGTAATCTGAAAGGGAGGCGTTGCAA
Organism: Planococcus rifietoensis; assembly: GCF_001465795.2. NCBI lineage: Bacteria > Bacillati > Bacillota > Bacilli > Caryophanales > Caryophanaceae > Planococcus > Planococcus rifietoensis. The sequence goes on from NZ_CP013659.2 coordinate 1,035,120, forward strand.
TTTGGTACAAATCACATTCAAGCAAAACCCTGTAACATTGCCAGGCAATGAAGTGAAAGTGGGCGATCAGGCACCGGATTTCACGGCGCTATCGAATAGCCTGGAACCGAAGACTTTACAAGACTTCAAAGGCAAAGTGCTTTTGGTCAGTGTCGTTCCATCACTCGATACAGGAGTATGTTCCGATCAGACAAAACGTTTCAGCGAAGAAGCAGCTTCACTCGGAGAAGACGTCGAAGTGCTGACGGTTTCCTGTGACTTGCCATTCGCGCAGAAACGCTGGACAGAAATCAACGGTGTAGACTCCATCACGACATTGTCTGACCACCGCGATCTTTCGTTCGGTGAAGCGTACGGCTTGACGATGCAGGAGCTGCGTTTATTGGCACGTTCCATTTTCGTAGTCGACAAAGACGGAAAAGTGGCATATGTGGAATATGTGGCAGAAGGCACCGATCACCCGGATTACGACAAAGCACTCGAAGCAGTCAAAGAACTGACAAACTAATACCAGGAAACCCACTCTTGCCGAGTGGGTTTCCTTATTGAGGACGGAGATTTATGAATTCATCGATGGAAAGCATTTTTACGGCAATCGACAATGAAACGGTGTCGATCCAAAAACAGGAAGAAAATTCCTATTTAGAAAGTTTGCTGACGACGACCGAACGCTGGCTGGACGGACAATTGAGTATCGCACAAGGCGCAACGAAAGAAAATATGCGAAAAGCGATCCAGCTGTCGATTTTAAAAGGCATGAAAGAGCATGTCCAGCCCCATCACCAAATGACGCCGGATGCTCTCGGGCTGTTGATCGGCTATCTGGTGGAGCTGTTCGTTAAGGAGCAACAAGCGACTGTGCTGGACCCGGCTGCGGGCACGGGCAATCTGCTGTTTACGGTGATGAACTATTTGGACGGCCGTATGAGCGGGACAGCTGTCGAACTGGATGACCTGTTGATCCGGCTGGCTTCGAATATCGGCAATTTGATCGAGCAGCCAGTGACCTTTTATTTGCAGGATGCCCTGCAGCCACTATTGATTGATCCGGTCGACTGCGTCGTTTCCGATTTGCCGGTCGGTTATTACCCGGACGAAGCGACTGCCTCGAATTATGAGTTGAAAGCGGAAGAAGGCATGTCCTATGCCCATCACCTGTTCATCGAGCAGTCCTTGAAGCATACGAAAGAAGGCGGCTATTTGTTCTTTGTCATTCCACGCAACATTTTTGAGTCGCCGCTTGCCGGGCAATTGCATAGCTTCCTGAAACAGCAGGCGCATATTCAGGCGGTGATGGAACTGCCGGAGAATATCTTCAAAAGTGCACAGCATGCAAAAGCCGTCTTGGTTTTGCAGAAGAAAAAGGACGGCTTGAAAGCTCCGAAAGAAGTGCTTCTTGCGCGTGTCCCGAATATGTCGAAGCCGGAGACGATGGCGAAGTTCTTCACGCAAGTCAATGGATGGTTCAAAGAAAACAAATCATGATACAAGCCGGCCCTATCTGGATAGGGCCGGTTTTTTCGTTTCTGGAAAAAGGCAGGAACTTTCGAGCAAACGGCGAATAGCGTAAAGAGATAAGAGAACCATTAGCTTGAAAGGAGTGGGACTATGTATCAGCACATCTTATTGGCCGTCGACGGGTCGGAAAACTCGATCCGTGCAGCCAAAGAAGCAGTGAAGATTGCTAGTTTGATCGACGGGTCGGAAGTGACGGTCGTCTATGTTTCCGATTATAAGGAAGATGAAAATGAAGTGATCCATGACGCCTCGGCGATGGAATTCGATTTGGCCCGGAGGAAGAAAATCTTGCCGGTTACCGAGATGTTGGATAGGGAAAAAATATTCCATCAAATCGAAGTACTGCATGGCATTCCAGGCCCTGCCATCGTCAAGATGACCAAGGAAAAAGCATATGATCTTGTTGTTATCGGCAGCCGCGGTTTGTCGCCGATTCGCGAAGTGATGCTCGGCAGCGTCAGCCACAAGGTCGTCAATCATGCAGAATGCCCTGTGTTGGTAGTCAGATAAATGCCGCCCTATACGCCCCGGTGATTTGGTATACTAAGTACATCTGTCGGTGCTTCGAGCATCGTGAAAAATGGGAGATGAGTAGATAGATGACGGAGTTGCCGAATTGCCCAAAATGCGGTTCACAGTATACGTATGAAGATGCGGGAATGGTGGTCTGCCCGGAATGTGCCTATGAATGGAACCCGGCTGAACAACTGCAAGAAGAGGCGGTGCGCGATGCCGTCGGAAATATTTTGCAGGATGGGGACGCTGTTACAGTCATCAAGGATTTGAAAGTGAAAGGAAGTTCGAATACCTTGAAAATCGGCACGAAAGTAAAAAGCATCCGGCTTGTGGACGGAGACCATAATATCGATTGTAAAATCGATGGCTTCGGCGCTATGCAGCTGAAATCGCAGTTTGTAAAAAAAGCCTGACACCCTAAGTATTGAGTGCACCAACATAAAAACCGGCATTCCCCGATTATTGGCGGAATGCCGGTTTTTTTAATGCTATTCACTATTTACACGCCGCGCTTATTGCCCCATAACAATGTGTGGAGCTGCGGCAGCACTTTAGCATCATTGAGAGGGGCGGAAACCAAATGCCTGTCGATCAGCCATTGATAGCGCCCGAGCAGATGCTGGACCAGTTTGTCGTCTTCAGTCGTCTGTGTGTCGTCATTGCCGACTTGCAAAAAGAACGGGAATGAAGGATAGCGCAGGTGGAGCTGTTCCGCGAAAAAGAAATCCGCTTCATCGAAAACGACGACTTTCAGGCTGGCTTGAGATGACGATAGTTTGCCAAGCATCGCGTCGAGCTTGGAGTAGTCCAGAATCATGCCAGAACTCGGCGGCTTTGGCGAGACGGTGACTTCATCGATTTCCAAGAGCCAGTCCTGCCAGACGCTGCCTTGCGTTTCGACAGCAGTGCGCCAACCTTTTTCTTGGCATGATGCGACCAGTTCCGCGATGCCTTTATGAAGTGCCGGGTTTCCTCCGGAGATGGTGACATGTGAAAAAGCGTCTTTACCAAGCTCCTCGAGCTGCCGGACAATGTCGGCTGCGGTCATCGCAGTACTTTTACCCGTGCCGTCCCAAGTGAATTTGGAATCGCACCACGAACACGAATAATCGCAGCCGGCGGTCCGGACGAACATCGTCTTCTGGCCCATGACCATGCCTTCGCCTTGGATCGTCGGGCCGAACACTTCCATTACAGGGATCTTCATGAAGACACCTCTTTTGGCCGATAAATGACATAGCTTGTCGGAGTTTCCCGAACAATGACTTGGATGCATTTCGGCTGGTTGTCCGACCGGTCGAGCGTATCTTGCGTTAGCTTGTGTATTTGCTGTGCGAGCTGCTCGGTCGTCGGAAAAGTCTCTGTGAATTCCGGGTGGTCATTCAACACGCTGTGGTCATAACGTTTATGGATCAAGTCTTTTAATTGCTTGAAGTCGATAAGAAAACCGGTGCCGTTCAATTGGTCGCCGGCAATCGTGATATTCAAATGGTAAGTATGGCCATGCATTTTCGCACATTTGCCGGCTTCATCGGCCGGAATATAATGTGCCGCGGAAAAATGCATGTCTTTATTTAATTCAAAGCTATAGGGATGCGAAACGGAAGGGTAGAATTGCTGCATCAAGATTTCGCACCTTCTTTTTTGGCAAGGTAGGTCTGCAGGCCTTGGTTGCGCAGCACGCAAGATGGGCAAGTGCCGCAGCCTGCTGCCGGAATGCCGTGGTAGCAGGTCAAGGTTTCGGTCTGGACGAACTCGAATGCGCCAAGCTCGTCGGACAGTTCCCAGACGCCTGCCTTGTCGAGCCACATGAGCGGTGTATGGATGACGAATTGCTTATCCATCGATAAGTTGAGCGTGACATTGAGCGACCGGATAAAGGTATCCCGGCAATCTGGATAACCGCTGAAATCCGTCTCGCTGACACCGGTCACGAGGTGGCGTGCGCCGAATGCATCGGCGTAAATCGCCGCAAAAGAAAGGAACAATAAATTACGCCCGGGAACGAATGTGGAAGGCGGCCCGTCCTTTTGCTCTTCGACTTCAATTGAATCGCGCGTCAAGGCATTAGCGGATAATTGATTGATCAGTCCCATATCGAGCACTTGCAATGTTACGCCGAGCGTTTCTGCAATGCGTTTTGCATGGTCGATTTCCTGCGAGTGGCGCTGGCCGTAATCGAAAGTGACGGCGAGCACTTCGCTGAATTGTTCAAGCGCCCAAAAGAGGCAAGTGGTGCTGTCTTGCCCGCCGCTGAATACAACGACTGCTTTTTCATTTTTCATTTCAATACAGCTCCTTAGTTTTTTAGAGAGGGAGTTTGCGAACCTCTTTTATGAAACAGTTACCATAATAGCATAATTAGGCAAGTTCCTGTGCTTTTTCAGGTGTAGCAAAATGGTGTCAGGGTATATAAGTGGTAAAAGGGAGGAGTGGGTGCAGATGAAAGCTATCGTTATTGACCAGTACGGAGGGAAAGAGCAACTGAAAGAACGTGAAGTGGAAACGCCCGCTATTTCAGCGCATCAAGTGTTGGTGGAAGTTCATGCAACTTCAGTCAACCCGATTGATTGGAAGCTGAGGGAAGGCTATTTGAAAGAAATGCTGCCATGGGAATTCCCGATCATTCTCGGATGGGATGTTGCAGGAGTCGTCAAAGAAGTAGGCGATGAGGTTAAGCATTATCATCCAGGCGACCGGGTTTTTGCGCGTCCGGATACCACACGTCAAGGAACGTATGCTGAATTTGTCCCGGTAGAGGAAAACCTGCTGGCTCGCATGCCTGAAAGCATGAGTTTTGAAGAAGGCGCAGCAATTCCATTGACGGGGCTAACTGCATGGCAATGCCTGGTGGAGATTGGGCATATCAAGAAAGGCGATAAAGTGCTGATCCATGCAGGTGCTGGCGGCGTCGGAAGCATGGCGATCCAGATCGCCAACAGCATCGGCTGTTATGTAGCGACAACAGCAAGCGATAAAAATGACGAACTCGTCACGTCTCTCGGCGCGAATCGTGTCATCGACTACCGCGAAGAGGATTTCTCGGAAGTGCTGGAGAATTTTGATTTCGTATTGGATACAATGGGCGGCGAAACGCTCGAAAAAAGTTACGGCGTATTGAAGCGCGGCGGCAGGCTTGTCAGCATAGCCGGACAGCCTGATGAAGAACAAGCGGAAAAACTCGGCATTGACGTCAGCAGTTTCTGGCTGGAGCCAAATGGCCAGCAATTGAAAAAATTGGGCGATTTGTTTGTCAGCGGCGAAGTGAAGCCGGAAGTCGGCCATATCTATCCGTTGACGGAAGAAGGCGTACGGGAAGCGCATGAATTAAGCGAATCCCATCATGCCAGAGGGAAAATCGTCATTCAAGTGAAGAAATGATCATAGAAAAAGCACGCGGCTAGGATAGAGGCCGCGTGCTTTTACTTGTGTTATTCAGGTTTTCCGGAACGTTCTTCCGAATAATAATCGTCTGGTGCATCGCTTTGTGCTTCGTCTTTACGGACGACAAGCACGTCGCATTTAGAGGAGCGGACGATATGTTCTGATACACTGCCGATGAGGAAACGTTCGACTGCATTCAAACCGGTCGCGCCGCAGATGATCAAGTCGGCTTCGACTCGTTCAGCCAATTCACGGGGAATCATTGTTTTGGGGGAACCGTAATCGACCACGATATTGACTTTCTCAACACCGCCGGCTTCGGCTTCTTTTTTATAATCCCCAAGCAAGTCTTCAGCGAATTTCTGGGCACGGTCAGCGATCGAACGGTCATATGCTTCGATTGCGGCGAATGAACGCGTATCGATCACGTTTACCAGATTCAGCGTCGCGTGGTTTCTTGTGGCGATCCCGATGGACTTTTTGAAAGCCCATTCCGCTTCTTTCGATCCGTCGACCGCTACCATGATTTGATTATACTTTAATGTCATCTGTACATTCCTCCTTTGTCTATACTGTAACTTTCGAGGCATAGGCAAATTGTTCCTTCTTAAACAATGAAATTTATCGATTTATTTGATATTTCTTTTTAGGTCACTATTTCAAAATATCTTTCCTTCTTCTGATTGAACGGATTATACAGTGTTTTGATGCAGTAAAAATTATCTTCTGAAAAGACAAATTAATGGAGCAATATGAAACGGAATCTGTTAGAATGGATGTGGTTTCAAATGCTGTTAGTTTGGTTCATTTTATTATTTCAGACACAATATAATGGAGGGTTTTGTAATGCGTATCGGGGTACCTACAGAAGTTAAGAACAATGAGAACCGTGTGGCAATGACGCCGGCGGGAGTAGTGAACTTGGCACTTTTCGGCCATGAAGTTTTCATCCAATCCGGTGCAGGGCTTGGGTCGGGTTTTACGGATACTGATTATGAAGCAGCCGGCGCTGTAATCGTCGCCGATGCTGACCAAGCATGGGCACAGGATATGGTCATGAAAGTGAAAGAGCCGGTAGCTAGCGAGTACAAGCATTTCCGTGAAGGCCAAGTGCTCTTCACTTACTTGCATTTGGCGCCGGAAGTGGCATTGACGAATGCTTTGCTCGAGTCGAAAGTGACAGGCGTGGCTTATGAAACGGTTCAACTTCCGAACAATTCCTTGCCGCTCCTTACACCAATGAGCGAAGTGGCTGGCCGCATGTCGACACAGATCGGTGCTCAGTTCCTTGAGAAAATCCACGGCGGCGGGGGCATCTTGCTCGGCGGCATCCCTGGCGTTTCACGCGGTAAGGTGACGATTGTCGGCGGTGGCGTAGCTGGAACGAACGCTGCAAAAGTGGCAATCGGCATGGGGGCTGATGTAACAATCCTTGACTTGAACCCAGAACGCCTGCGCCAATTGGACGACCTGTTCGGCAAAGATGTGCAAACATTGGTTTCTAATCCGCTTAACATCGCGCAATCGGTTAAAAATTCGGATCTAGTCATCGGAGCGGTATTGATTCCGGGAGCGAAAGCACCGAAATTGATCACTGAAGACATGATCAAATCGATGAAGCCAGGTTCAGTCGTTGTCGATATCGCGATCGACCAGGGCGGCATCTTCGAGACAAGCGACCGCATCACCACTCACGATGCGCCGACTTATGTGAAGCATGATGTTGTTCATTATGCCGTTGCGAATATGCCGGGGGCAGTTCCGCGCACATCGACGATCGGCTTGACGAATGTAACGGTCCCTTACGCAGTGCAAATCGCCAACAAAGGACTTAAGCAAGCGATTCTTGACAACGAAGCATTGAAAAAAGGCGTTAACACGATGGACGGTTTTGTCACGTATAAAGCCGTAGCTGACGATCAAGGCCTTGATTACAAATCAGTCGACGAATTGCTGCAATAATAAATGCAAAAGAGCTGTCCAAGGAAAATCCGCTAGATGGATTTTCGGGACAGCTCTTTTTTCATTAGCGGTTGATGATTGTCAATTCTTTCGGGTATTTAGTCAGCACTTCGTAGCCATCTTCGGTGACGACCAGATCGTCTTCGATGCGCACGCCGACTTGATCCGTGACATAAATGCCGGGTTCGATCGTAAATACCATGCCCGCCTCAAGCGGCATATCGTTGCCCCCGTGGATCGACGGGAATTCGTGGACAGAAATCCCAAGGCCGTGGCCAAGGCGGTGCGTGAAATATTCCCCGTAGCCTGCGTCTTCAATGGTCTTGCGGGCAATCCCGTCAAGCTCAGCCGCTGTAACGCCAGGTCGCACCGCATCGAGTGCTGCTTGTTCAGCGCGTTTGACGATATCGTACACTTCTTTCGCCTGCACACTCGGTTCGCCGAACGCCAGTGTGCGGGTGATGTCCGAGCAATAACCTTCGTAAATGACACCGAGGTCCATTAGCACGAGATCGCCGCGTTCGATTTGGCGTTGCCCTGTTTTGCCATGCGGTGAAGCGGCTTTTGGGCCTGTCAAAACTGTGGTATCGAATGACATGTGGGTGATGCCGCGTTTTTTCAATGCCGTTTCGATTTCGGTCATCAATTCGATTTCCGTCATCCCTTCCTGCATCACGTCGGCTGCCACTTCGATGGCGTAATCCGCAAGTGAGGCAGCATGGCGCAGGATGTCGAGTTCTGCTTCGTCTTTAATGACGCGCATCGCGTTCATTTGGGCATCGATCGAATGGATTTCGGGCGACTGGAAATAATGGTTGATCGCGTCGTAGCGCTCGACAATCATATGCGCTTTCTCGATGGCGATGCGTTTCATCGGCTGATTGCGTTTGGCTGCCGTTTCGTATAACACTTGCATCGCGTCTTGCGTATCGGCGTGTCCCGCAATTTCGCCCGTCCAGCCAGCCGCTTTCGCATCCGGCGCTTCCATTGCGGGGCAGATGAGGAATGGTTCTGCCTCAGCGAACACCATAACGGCAAGCAGCCGCTCTTTCGGGTCGCTATTGAAACCCGTCAAATAGAAGATATTATGCGGGTCGGTGATAAGCGCCGCATCGTATTGCTGCTGTTTCAAAAATTTTTGCAAGTTGGTCAATTTGTTCATATGTATTCCTCCCCTTCATGTGTAGCATATCAAAAATCAGGGTATAAAACAGCAGAAAGCAGTGTGCTAAAACTCTATTGGAGGGATATCATGAAAATCTCATATCACGGCCATTCGGTTGTCAAAATTCAAACCGGTGGCAAAACGATCCTCATCGATCCGTTCATCACCGGAAACGAATTGACAGACCTGACGGCAAGCGAAGAAAAACCGGATGCGATTTTACTGACGCATGCGCATAACGACCATGTCGGCGATACAGTAGACATTGCAAAATCAAGCGGTGCAGTCGTTGTGGCGCCTGTGGAGCTGGCGAATTACCTAGGCGGACAAGGCTTGGATGCAGTCGGAATGAACCTTGGCGGCGCCAAAGAATTTGAATTCGGCAAAGTGAAATTCACGAAAGCGTTCCATAGCTCGTCCTATACTGCAGAAGACGGCGAAGTCATCTACGGCGGCATGCCGGCTGGGATTCTCTTTGAAGCGGAAGGGAAGACCGTGTATCACGCCGGGGATACAGAAGTGTTCGGAGATATGGAAATCATCGGCAAGCGCCATTCAATCGACTTGGCGTTCGTCCCGATTGGCGATTTCTTCACGATGGGGCCAGAAGATGCCGCTTATGCCGTCGAGCTGATCAATCCGAAAACGGCGGTGCCGATTCATTACAACACTTTCCCGCCAATCAAGCAGGACCCAGAGCAATTCAAGCAAGCAGTCAAGCAGGCGGAAGTCCAGATCATGGAGCCTGGGGACAGCATCGATTTATAAAATCTATTGATAGTAAACAGGCAAGGGAAGGCGACAATTCCCTTTGCCTGTTTTTTCTTGCCATGAGCCAAGACTTCCTTTTCCATGACTGCTGCCGGATTATCGACTTCCATTCGGATTATGATAAACTAAGGAATAGAGGATAGCAGAAAGATTGGTGAAACAATGGCGACGAAACACGAACAGATTTTGGACTATATCGAGACTTTGGCTGTGGGGGAGAAAATCTCCGTTCGCCGGATTGCCAAAGAGCTTCAAGTATCAGAAGGCACCGCTTACCGTGCCATTAAAGAAGCGGAAAACAAACGGCTGGTCTCGACGATCGAACGGGTCGGCACCATCCGCATCGAGCGCAAAAAGAAAGAGAATATCGAACGGCTGACGTATGCGGAAATCGTCAAAGTCGTCGACGGCCAAGTGCTCGGCGGGCGCGCCGGGCTCCATAAATCATTGAACAAATTCGTCATCGGGGCCATGCAGCTCGAGGACATGATGCGCTATACGGAAGCGGGCAACCTGCTGATTGTGGGGAATCGCTACAAAGCCCATGAATATGCCCTGCAGGCAGGGGCGGCAGTGCTTGTGACAGGAGGGTTCGATGCTTCTGAGCAAGTGAAAAAGCTGGCCGATGAATTGGAGTTGCCGGTCATTTCCACCAGCTACGATACCTTTACGGTAGCGACGATGATCAACCGGGCGATTTACGACCAATTGATCAAAAAAGAGATTCTGCTCATCGAAGACATTTTGATCCCGCTTGAAAATACGCATTTCCTGCATGTCAAAGATCCAATCCGCCGCTATAACGAACTGAATAACGAAACAACACATGGCGGATTTCCCGTTGTCGACAGCAACGGCAGGCTGGTCGGGATCGTCACCTCGCGGGATGTCATTGGCGCGTCAGACACGGAAACGATTGATAAAGTGATGACCAAAGACCCGATAACAGTGTCGCTGCAGACAAGCGTCGCAGCAGCAGGGCACCGAATGATTTGGGAAGGAATCGACTTACTGCCGATCACTGACGACCACCATAACTTGATGGGCATCATCAGCCGGCAGGATGTATTGAAAGCGATCCAAACAGCGCAGCGCCAGCCCCAGCAAGGCGAGACGATTGACGACATCATCAAAAGCCAATTAAACCAAGTGCAAGAAGACAAGCTTAGCCTTGAATTCCGTGTCACGCCCCAAATGACCAACGCATACGGCTCGTTGTCGTACGGAGCTTACACAATGGTGCTGACAGAAGCGGCGGCCACGGCACTCAAGACAAAAAACCGCAAAGACAGCGTACTTGAAAACATCACGGTCTATTTCCTGAAACCGGTGCAGTTGGACGCGGCATTGATCATTCGCCCGACGATCCTGGACATCAGCCGCAAATCAGCAAAAGTCGATGTCGAAGTGTTGTATGAACAGCAAGTGATCGGCAAAGCAATGCTGACCTTCCAATTGCTCGACCGCTGAGCACTGCCTTAAAAGTGTAGCGGCCTCTTGCGTGCCACAATCAAAAAAAACAACCTCTCCACAAGGGAGGGGCTGTTTTATGGGTTCAGGCGGGTTTCTTCGTCAAGAAACGCTTGGTAATGGCGATTCGCCTTGAAATTATGGACAATCAGCGCCAAGCCAAGAACGATAAAGATGCCGGCAATGATGTAAGTGACAACAGTTTGGAAAATGAACAGCTGATTGATGCCGAAAAAGGCGATAAAGCTGCCGAGCGCAATTTGGGCGCGGCTTGCATACCAATTTTTCCGTACCGGCAGACGCGTGCGGATCTGTTTCGTTTTATAGTAAAGATAGAATACAGCAGAAATGATAATCAAAAATACGAATATGAGCATGGGGAACCTCCTGTTATGCAAATCTATTTCCATTGTAATGGGGATGATCAGAAAATGCGAATGGATTTCCCTGTCCACTGGAGGATTGAAGCAATGTATAGTCAAATCATCGACACAATTAAACAATTCGATACAATCATCATCCACCGTCATGTGCGTCCCGATCCGGACGCATACGGGTCCCAGATCGGCCTGAAATACATACTGAGCCATAACTATCCGAACAAGCGCGTACTGGCCGCCGGAGAACACGATTACACGATGGATTTCCTCGATTTTCCGGATAGGGTCGAAGATGCAGATTTCGAAGGGGCATTGGTCATCGTGACGGACACTGCAAATACGGACCGCATCGACGACCAGCGCTATCATAGCGGCGCGAAATTGGTGAAAATCGACCATCATCCAAACGATGACAATTACGGGGATATTTGCCAAGTGGATACGAAAGCAAGTTCTTCATCTGAAATGATCTATGAATTATTTACATATGGGCAAGCAGAAGAAAACTGGGCCATGCCTGATGCAAGTGCCAGGCTGCTCTATGCTGGGATCATCGGCGATACTGGGCGCTTCTTGTTTCCGAGCACAACACAGAAAACCTTCGATGTGGCAGGCGAATTGATCAAGTATAATTTTGACCGCAATGAACTCCATAACGGCATGTACGAGATGGAGCGCAAATTGCTTCATCTCCAAGGATATATGTACCAAAATTTCCAAATGAACGAAAACGGCGCAGCTTTTGTGAAGATTACACAGGACATTTTGGCGAAATTCGATGTGACTCCGACAGATACATCGTTGCTGGTCGGTTCGCTCGGAAACGTCAAAGGCATCAAAGCTTGGGTCATTTTAATAGAAGAAGATACTGAAATACGTGTCCGCCTGCGTTCAAAAGGGCCGGTTATCAATACGCTCGCAAAAGAATTCGGCGGCGGCGGGCATCCGATGGCATCTGGCGCAGTTGCCTATTCTTGGGATGAGGCTGACCGGGTCATCCTTCGCCTGGAGGAAATTTGCGCGAAGGCATAAGGAAAGAAGGTGTTAGAATGGTCTACCCGCATATTGTAACGGCGGCTGATCCGCTGCAAAGCACGATTCGCCTCGAAGAACTGTTTTCGGTTCTCGCCGAACAAGGCGCTGACGCAGCTGCCTTAGTCAATTCCAAATTATACGGGGTCCTGCCATTTTGGGACGCCTGCAAAAAGGCCGGCATCCATGGGGTGCTCGGCCTTTCCGTGCCCGTTGATTTTGACGGTGCCGCCTTGCCCGTGGTGCTGTATGCACAAAATAACACCGGCTACCAGATGCTGTTGAAGCTGACGAGTGCGTTATCGACTCGTGATGTGGAAGCCATTCCCCAAAAATGGCTGGCCGCTTATCAGGAAGGCCTGATATGCGTGATTCCTGATAATGTGGCGTGGGTGCTGACAGACCGCAGCGAAGCGCTCGGCATGCTGTCACGTCTATTCGGTGAGCGCTTAGTTGCGAGCATCGAGCGGCCTGGGGGGACTGTGCAGGAGACTGAAGAAGCGTTTATCGAATTTTGCTCGACATTCGCCCTCAAATTCATGGCGAGCCATGAATGCCGTTATATGAAGCAAGAAGATGCGTTTGCCTATGAAGTGGCGAGATCAATCGGAGGCGGCTTCAAGTTAAGCGATCCTGAACGTCCAAAGCCTGAACATTCAGCGGCATTTGTGCCGACGCAAGCACAATTATCGGAGTGGTTTTCAGATCACCCTGAATGGCTGGAACAAAGCCGTGCATTGCTGATGGACTGCCGTGTCTCCATTCCTCTCAACCGCCAATTGCTGCCGAAGTATCCTGTAAGGGAAGGCAGCAACAAAAGCGAGCTCATCCGCACGCTTTGCCTGAAGGGGTTGGAAGAACGCGTCGGCAAATTGGCACAAAGCTATTCGGACAGGCTCGATTACGAACTTGGCGTCATTTCGACTATGGGCTATATCGATTATTTCCTCATTGTTTCCGATTTCATGGCTTATGCAAGAAACAAGGGCATCCTGACTGGCCCGGGCCGTGGATCCTCTGCCGGTTCGCTCGTGGCCTTCGCGCTGCGCATTACGGATGTCGACCCACTCGCCCATGGATTGCTATTCGAGCGCTTCCTTAATCCAGAGCGCGTCACTTTACCGGATATCGACATTGACTTCGCGGATCACCGACGCCATGAAGTCGTTGAATACGTCGCGAAAAAATACGGCGCCTTGCAGACCGCACAAATCATCACATTCGGCACATTATCCACAAAAGCGGTCGCGAGAGACACGGCAAGGGTATTTGGTTTTGAAGCCGAAGAGCTCGACAAGATCTCCAAACTCATCCCGAGCCGGCCGGGCATCACTTTGCGCGAAGCGCTTCGCGAATCGAAAGCGCTGGAGGATTGGATTATCGGCAATGAAAGCCGTGAACGCTGGTTCAAGACGGCGCTGAAGCTGGAAGGCCTGCCACGGAATTCTTCGATTCACGCAGCCGGCGTCATTTTGAGCCCAGGCCCGTTAGTGGATTATGTCCCGATTGAAAAAGGCAATGACGATATTTTCATCACCCAATGGCCGATGCAGGAACTTGAAGCGATCGGCTTATTGAAAATGGACTTTCTTGGATTGCGTAATTTGACGATTCTGGAAAACATGGCGCATATGCTAAAACGCGACCGGCATACGACGATTGATTACCGAAGTTTGACGCTCGACGATAAAGAAACCTATGCTTTACTGGCGAAAGGCGATACAGCGGGGATTTTCCAGCTGGAGTCGCCAGGCATGCGGCGCGCATTAATGCTCATCAAACCGAGCGCATTCGGCGATATTGTCGCGGTCAATGCCTTGTACCGTCCAGGCCCGATGGAATTCATCCCGCTTTACGCACGCCGCAAGCACGGCGAAGAGGCAGTGTCCTATATCCATCCCGTGCTAGAGCCGATTTTATCGGAAACGTACGGCGTCATCGTCTATCAAGAGCAGATCATGAAAATCGCCGCTGAAATGGCAGGCTTCAGCTTAGGCGAGGCCGATCTATTGCGCCGTGCGGTCAGCAAAAAAAATCGCCAAATCCTTGACGAAGAACGCCAGCATTTCATCGGCGGAGCTACCGCAAACGGCTATACCGCAAAAGAAGCGGGAGATGTCTACGACTTGATTGTACGTTTTGCCGATTACGGTTTCCCGAAAAGCCATGCAGTCGCCTACAGCATGATTTCCTATCAACTGGCTTATATGAAAGCCCATTATCCCGTGCAGTTCTATGCCGCGCTGTTATCGAACAGCCGAGGGAATAATGAGAAAACGGCACAATTCATGCGTGAAATGAAAGAACGCGGAATCGAGCTTGCTGCGCCGTGCATCGCGAATAGCCGCTACGGCTTTTCGTCGGAAGAACAACAGGTGCGCACAGGGCTCAGCGCTGTAAAAGGCGTCCCCGGTACGGCCGTTAAAGCCATTCTCGCAGCGAGAAAAGACGGGCCTTTCCAAAGCCTATTCAATATCGCCGAACGGATATCGGCCGTCCATTTCACACGCAAGGCTTTTGAGCCGCTCATCAAAGCCGGGGCACTGGACGCTCTCGGGAAAGACCGTGCCGTCCTGCTCGCGTCGCTTGACAGCGCGATCAAACACGCGGAATTGGTCAAGCCGAATGAAGACCCCGGCTTGTTCGATGACATGGGATCTAGCTTCATGAAACCGAAATACACCAAAGCCGAACCGATGCCGGATGGGCTCAAGCTCGACTTCGAAAAAGAAGCACTCGGCTTTTATTTGAGTACGCATCCCGTGGAACGGGAAAAAGAGCAGCGCAACAAAGCCTACACTGCGCTCAATGACCTGCCGAAGAAAAAAGACCGCGAGCGTGTTGAAGTGCTCGGGATGGTGGAAGACGTACGGCGCATCCGCACGAAAAAAGGCGATGCGATGGCGTTTGTCACCTTGCAGGATGAAACCGGCGTGGCAGCGGTTACGCTGTTCCCGAAAGAGTATGCGCAATACAACGAAATGCTCGATAAAGATGCCTTGCTCGAAATCCAGGGAACAGCTGAAACCCGCCAAGGCAAGACGACCATCATCTGCAAAACCATCTTGTAAAGCAACGGAACGAGCCACATTCATATAAATGAATCGACAAGGAACTGCATTTCTTAAAAAGAAATGCAGTTTTTTCTTTACGGCAGCCGAAATTTTTTGTAAGGTATAGAAAGATTAGTGGTCAGACCACTTTCAAAAAAATGGAAACAAAAGGAGTTTTCATGAATCAGCCTAAACGCTATTTAAATATTGTAAGTGAAATGCGGGACATGATTCGGGAACAGAACATTCGGCCGGGCGACCGGATCCCTTCCGAACGGGAATTGGCTGAAAAGTTGGCGGTTGGCCGGTCGACGATCCGCGAGGCGCTTCGGAGCCTGGAGTTATTAGGGCTTATCGAAACCCGACGAGGGGAAGGGACATTTTTAGCAGACCCAAGAAAACACCGGCTCGTCGAATTGCTGGCGACCTTCATATTGCAGGACACAAAAACCCTGGAAGATGTGCGGGAGACAATGTGTATACACGAAACGGCAGCTATCCAGGCAATCTGCGCAAGCGACGCCTCCAAACTTCCGGTATGGGAAAGTTTACGCGAGCGGCTGGATGGGCATGAATTCATAAGGGAAGACTTTGTCCGCGAATTGATGGTGCTGTCAGGCAACCGCCTTTCGCTGAAAATTTGGTTCTTATTAAAGCAATACGGGGGCAACCCTTATGACGGCGAAGTAATGCCGGAAGAGAGACCCTTGCTGAAAAACATCCTGCAGGCGATTGAGCAGCAGGATGCCGAAACGGCTATCCGGGATTTTAAAGCCTGGAGCAGCGTCTTAATCAAAGGAGAGAATGCACAATGGCAATGATACGCGATATATTCAAGCGAAAACGAGATGAAAAAGAAGCGACCATCCCTTCAAAAGCGGCGAAAGATGTGCCGGAAGGCTTGATGACGAAATGCCCGAACTGCAAGCACATCACCTTAACGAAGGAATTGGAGAATTTGGGCAAAGTATGCCCGAAATGCGACCATCATTTCAAGATGACGGCCCACGAGCGAATCGTCCATCTATTGGACGATTCAAGCTTCGATTCGGTAGACGATCATTTGAAATCTGAAAACCCGCTGAATTTCCCAGGTTACAGCGAGAAAGTCCAAGCTGATAGCGAAAAAACCGGTTTGAATGAAGCGGTGCTTACAGGGACCGGTTCGATCAAAGGCCAGCAAGTGGTCGTGGCCGTAATGGATTCGCATTTCCGCATGGGCTCGATGGGCTCGGTGGTCGGCGAGAAAATCACGCGCGCTGTTGAGTTGGCAACTAAATTGAAAGTGCCGTTTTTGATCTTCACAGCAAGCGGTGGAGCGCGCATGCAAGAAGGCGTATTGTCGCTCATGCAAATGGCAAAAACAAGTGTCGCGTTAAAACGCCATTCGAATGAAGGCTTGTTGTTTGTATCGATCTTGACACATCCGACGACTGGCGGCGTATCTGCCAGCTTTGCTTCTGTCGGTGACATCAATCTGGCGGAACCGAAAGCTTTGATCGGCTTTGCGGGGCGTCGTGTCATCGAGCAGACCGTGCGTGAGAAATTGCCGGAAGACTTCCAGACGGCAGAGTTTTTGCTTGACCATGGCCAGCTCGATGCGGTCGTGCATCGCTCTAAAATGCGCGAGACGCTGTCGACCATTGTGCAATTGCACGTGAAAGGAGCTGGATCCGATGCCTAAAAAGAAAATGAAAACAATGGCGTTTGAAGAACCTTTGATTGAGTTGAGAAAAAAGATTTCCGAGTTGAAGGAATACACAAAAACGGCGGATGTCGATCTTAGTTCCGAAATTACTTCTTTGGAAGATCGTTTTGCCAAACTCGAGGAAGAAATCTATGAGAACATGAAACCTTGGGACCGTGTTCAAGTGGCGCGCCATCCGGAACGCCCGACGACTTTGGATTATTTGCCGCTTGTCTTCAAGGATTTCATCGAACTGCACGGAGACCGTGTCTACGGCGATGATGAGGCGATCATCGGCGGAATCGGTAGTTTCGAAGGGCAACCGGTGACGATCATCGGCCATCAGCGGGGCAAGGACACAAAAGAAAACGTGCGCCGCAACTTCGGCATGCCGCATCCTGAAGGTTACCGGAAAGCGTTGCGTTTGATGAAACAGGCGGAAAAATTCGGCCGCCCGGTCATTTGCCTGATCGATACGAAAGGCGCTTATCCGGGAAGAGCTGCAGAAGAACGCGGGCAAAGCGAAGCGATCGCCCGCAACCTCGTAGAGATGGCCGGTCTTGAAGTGCCGGTGCTGTCGATCGTGATCGGCGAAGGCGGAAGCGGCGGGGCGCTCGCGCTTGGCGTCGGCAACCAGATCCTGATGCTTGAAAACTCGACGTTCTCGGTCATTTCGCCTGAAGGGGCGGCATCGATCCTGTGGAAAGATGCGGCACTTGCGAAAACTGCAGCGGAAGCCATGAAAATCACGGCACCTGACCTGTTGGAGATGGGCATCATCGAGCATATGATTCCCGAAGTACGTGGCGGCGCGCATCACGACACCGCTCGCCAGGCACAATTGATCAGCGGCGCCATCCGCTATTCCTTGAAGGAATTGGAAGGCTTGAGCCCAGATCAATTGATTTCGCAGCGCTATGAGAAATTCAGGGCAATCGGTGTTTTCACGGAATAAAAATCAGGCCGCGTAAAGCGGTCTTTTTATTTTTTGGAATTCAATAAAAAACGCATGCTAAACAGGAGTTATGGACTGACAGCACAGGCCCTGCGTGGTAAGGTGAATAAAGTAAAAAGGAAGTGCAGGAGGCGGTTTTGGTGAAGAAAATTGGAGTGTTGACAAGTGGCGGCGATTCGCCGGGGATGAATGCAGCGGTACGCGCAGTCGTCCGGAAAGGCATTTACCATGGCATCGAAGTGGCTGGCGTCTATTATGGCTACCAAGGATTGATTGAAGGCAACATCAAAGACCTGCAAGCAGGTGATGTCGGGGATATTATCCAGCGTGGCGGCACGAAGCTCTATTCTGCCCGCTGTGACGAATTCCGGACAGAAGAAGGTCAATGGAAAGCCATCGAGCAGATGAAGAAAAATGACCTTGAAGGCTTGGTTGTCATCGGCGGAGATGGTTCGTACCGTGGGGCGATGGCTTTGACGAAAAAAGGATTCCCGAGCATCGGAGTGCCTGGAACAATCGATAACGATATTCCCGGGACGGATTACACGATCGGTTTTGATACGGCATTGAATACCGTCATCGAAGCAATCGATAAAATCCGCGATACGGCGACAAGCCACGAACGGACATTCATCATTGAGGTGATGGGCAGAGACGCAGGCGATCTTGCTTTATGGGCCGGTCTTGCCGGCGGTGCCGAAACAATCCTCATCCCTGAAGACCCGTTTGATATCGATGATATGCTTGAACGTCTCGAAAGCGGGCGCAAGCGCGGCAAGAAACACAGCATCATCATCGTCGCAGAAGGCGTCATGAGCGGCGGGGAGCTGGCTGAGATGATTTCAGGCAAGACGAATGTAGAAACGCGCGTGTCGGTTCTTGGGCATATCCAGCGCGGTGGCACGCCGACTGCACGCGATCGTGTGCTCGGCAGCTTGTTTGGCGCACGTGCAGTAGAAGTACTGCTCGAAGGAAAAGGCGGCCTGGCAATTGGCATGAAAAATCATCAGGTGGTAGACTATGATATGACAACGGCGTTCGAAAAAGAGCACGATGCCGATATGAGTTTGTACAAGCTTTCTAAAGAATTATCAATTTAAACAGTTAATTGGAGTGAGTCTATTGAGAAAAACGAAAATCGTCTGCACAATCGGGCCGGCAAGTGAATCACCGGAAGTACTAGAACAATTGATGAAAGCGGGCATGAACGTTGCCCGGCTGAACTTCTCGCACGGCGATCACGATGAGCATGCCTTGCGCATCAAGCGCATCCGTGAAGCTTCAGAGAAGACCGGCATCACAGTTGGGATTCTATTGGATACAAAAGGCCCTGAAATCAGAACCCATAAAATGGAAAATGATTCCATTGAACTTGAAACCAACCAGGAAATCACGATTTCGATGACAGAGGTACTGGGTACGAAAGAAATGTTTTCAATCACATATGACAAGTTGATTGAAGATGTACACGAAGGCTCTACGATTTTGCTGGATGATGGCTTGATCGAATTGCGCGTTACAAGCATTGACAAAGAACGCGGCCAGATCCATACAATCGTTGAAAATGCCGGTACATTGAAAACCAAAAAAGGCGTTAACGTTCCAGGCGTATCCGTACAATTGCCAGGAATCACTGAAAAAGACGCGGCCGATCTTCTATTCGGCATTGAACAGGATGTCGACTTTGTCGCTGCATCATTTGTCCGCAGACGTTCGGATGTTATGGAAATTCGTAGCTTGCTGGAGAAAAATGGCGGATCGCATATCCAGATCATTCCGAAGATTGAAAACCAGGAAGGCGTCGATAACTTGGATGAAATCATCATGGTTTCAGACGGCCTGATGGTTGCACGTGGAGATCTTGGTGTAGAAATTCCTGCAGAAGAAGTGCCGATTGTTCAAAAATCGATGATAAACAAATGCAATAGTGCAGGGAAGCCGGTAATTACGGCGACTCAAATGCTGGATTCCATGCAGCGCAACCCGCGACCGACTCGCGCAGAAGCGAGCGATGTCGCGAATGCTATCTTTGATGGCACGGACGCCATCATGCTATCAGGCGAAACGGCAGCAGGGCTTTATCCGGTAGAATCAGTCGAAACGATGCACCGCATTGCAGAGACAACGGAAGCTGCACTTGACCATAAACAAATCGTTTCCAACCGCCGCAAAGAAAAAGAATCGAATATGACCGAAGCGATCGGCCAAGCGGTTGCATACACAGCGCTTAACTTGCGCGTGCAGGCAATTTTGGCGCCGACCGAGAGCGGCCATACGGCTAAAATGATTTCCAAATACCGTCCAGGTTCGCCGGTCATTGCAGTGACATCAACTGCACGGACTGCGCGCAAACTGACTTTGATCTGGGGCGTCCAGCCGATTGTCGGAACACGCGTTGAATCGACAGATGAAATGCTCGATGTCGCAGTGGTAGAAGCGCTTAAGCACGGCTTGATTAAGCACGGCGACCTTGTCATCATTACAGCGGGCGTTCCTGTGGGTGAAGCAGGAACAACGAACTTGATGAAACTGCGCGTCATCGGCGACATCTTGGCGAAAGGGCAAGGTATCGGCAAGAGCGTCGGCTTCGGCGAAGCAGTTGTTGTGCGCAATGCTGAAGAAGCATTGGCAATGGACACCGAAGGCAAAATCATCGTCACTTACGGTACTGACCGCGACATGATGGACGCCATCAATAATTGTGCAGGCATCGTGACCGAAGAAGGCGGTTTGACAAGCCACGCAGCAGTAGTGGGGTTAAGCCTTGGGATTCCGGTAATCGTCGGCGTTAAAGATGCAGTGACGAAAGTCGAATCAGGCCAGGATATCACGATCGATGCAGATGCAGGCGTCATTTATCACGGTCATGCAAGCGTATAAGTAAAGAAAGTTTGGAGGTCGATTGACTATGATGAAGTGGATTTTTCTGGCATTGGTGATCGTACCGACTCTTGAGCTTGCGATTTTAATCTGGGCAGGCGGGCAGATTGGATTTTTCTGGACACTCGCTTTGATTGTGGCAACCGGATTGCTTGGGGCTTTCTTGGCAAAACGCCAAGGGCTAAAAGCGATCCGCGATATCCAATCGAGCATGAACCAGATGCAGCCGCCGGGCGACCGCCTGATTGGCGCAGCCTTTATCCTAGTCGGCGGCACATTGCTGCTGACGCCTGGATTTATTTCAGATGCAGTCGGGTTCAGCTTATTGTTCACGCCGACGCAGAAGCTATACAAGCCTCTTGTTTATCGGATGCTTCAGAAGAAGATGAAAAATACCCGGATTATCGTTGGATAATTCCGGGTTCATTCATCATTAGGCAATCGTTTTTAAATTTTACCAAGCGTTTTCATTCACAAATTATACAAAGTTGATTATAATGACTAGGTAAGTCCATTTACGGAAAAGTGCATGAAAGCAGATGGCTCATTATTCTGTCTTTTTTTTTGGAATGATGAAGTAGAATGTAGAAGGAGAGATTTACATGACATCATCAAAAGGTTTAGAAGGTGTAGTCGCAACACAATCGGCGATCAGTTCGATCATCGATGATACCCTTACATACGTCGGCTACAATATCGACGATCTGGCGGACAACGCCAGCTTCGAAGAAGTAATCTACCTCTTGTGGCACCAGCGTTTGCCGAAGGCAGACGAACTCGCGGAGCTGAAACAGCAGCTCGCGGACAACATGGCGGTACCGCAAGCGGTGCTCGACCACTTCAAGACATACGACATCAAGCACGTCCATCCAATGGCGGCACTGCGCACAGCGGTCTCCATGCTCGGCCTCTTCGACGAAGAAGCGGAAGTGATGGAAGATGCGGCGAACTACCGCAAAGCGATCAAAATCCAGGCGAAGATCTCGACGCTCGTGACGGCCTTCGGCCGCATCCGCGCCGGCAAAGAACCGATCCAGCCGAAAACGGATTACAGCTTCGCAGCGAACTTCCTGTACATGCTGTCTGGCGAAGAGCCAAAAGACATCGAAGTCGAAGCGTTCAATAAAGCGCTTGTGCTTCACGCAGACCACGAACTGAACGCTTCGACGTTCACGGCGCGTGTCGCAGTGGCTACTTTGTCGGATGTCTATTCCGGCGTGACAGCAGCGATCGGCGCTTTGAAAGGCCCACTTCATGGCGGCGCCAACGAGCAAGTGATGAAGATGCTCACAGAAATCGGATCGGTCGACAACGTCGAGCCGGTCATCAAAGAAAAACTGGCGAACAAAGAGAAAATCATGGGCTTCGGCCACCGTGTCTACCAAAAAGGCGACCCGCGTGCGAAGCATTTGCGCGAAATGTCGCAAAAGCTCACTGAGCTTCGCGGCGAATCGAAATGGTATGACATGTCCGTGAAAATCGAAGAATTGGTAACGAGCGAAAAACCGCTTCCGCCAAACGTCGATTTCTACTCGGCTTCGGTCTATCACTCGTTGAACATCGAGCATGATTTGTTCACGCCGATCTTCGCGGTCTCCCGTGCGTCGGGCTGGCTCGCGCACATCCTGGAGCAATACTCGAACAACCGCCTGATCCGCCCGCGTGCGGAATACATCGGGCCTGGCATGCAAACTTACGTGCCGGTTGAAGAACGTTAATTCAGGCAATACAATAAAATTTGATGGGGCTGACACAATGTGCAGCCCTATGACTTTGAACTCAGGAGGAACTTACACATGACGAACGGCGAAAAAATCTCAGTAGAAAACGGCGTCTTGAACGTCCCTAATAACGCAGTCATCCCATTCATTATCGGTGACGGAACTGGACCAGATATCTGGAATGCAGCTTCTCGCGTACTTGAAGAAGCGGTAAACAAAGCTTATAACGGCGAAAAATCAATCGTCTGGAAAGAAGTTTTGGCTGGTCAAAAAGCGTTCGACGAAACTGGCGAATGGCTTCCAGCTGAAACTCTTGACGTAATCCGTGAATACTTGATCGCAATCAAAGGCCCGCTTACTACGCCAATCGGCGGCGGTATCCGTTCATTGAACGTGGCACTTCGCCAAGAGCTTGACCTTTACACTTGCTTGCGCCCTGTCCGTTATTTCGAAGGCGTGCCTTCACCGGTTAAACGCCCTGAAGATACAGATATGGTCATCTTCCGTGAAAACACTGAAGATATCTACGCTGGTATCGAATACGCTAACGGCAGCGACGAAGTGAAAAAATTGATCTCATTCCTTACTGATGAAATGGGCGTCAAAAACATCCGCTTCCCAGAATCATCAGGTATCGGCATCAAACCGATCTCTGAAGAAGGAACAAAACGCCTTGTGCGTTCTGCGATCAACTATGCGTTGACTGAAGGCCGCGACTCCGTAACGCTTGTCCATAAAGGGAACATCATGAAGTTCACTGAAGGAGCTTTCAAAAACTGGGGCTATGAAGTGGCTGAGCAAGAGTTTGGCGACAAAGTCTTCACATGGAACGAATACGATGCAATCAAAGACGAAAAAGGAACAGATGCTGCGAACAAAGCACAAGAAGACGCTTTGGCTTCAGGCAAGATCCTTGTTAAAGATTCCATCGCTGATATCTTCCTTCAGCAAATCCTTACACGCCCAAGCGAGTTCGACGTTGTTGCAACAATGAACTTGAACGGCGACTATATTTCCGATGCACTTGCTGCGCAAGTCGGCGGTATCGGTATCGCACCAGGCGCAAACATCAACTACGATACAGGACATGCAATTTTCGAAGCGACTCACGGTACTGCTCCGAAATACGCTGGCCTTGATAAAGTCAACCCATCTTCTGTTATCTTGTCAGGCGTCTTGATGCTTGAGCACCTTGGCTGGTCAGAAGCTGCGAAATTGATCACATCATCTATGGAAAAAACCATTGCGTCTAAAGTTGTCACTTATGACTTCGCTCGTCTAATGGACGGCGCGACAGAAGTGAAAACATCTGCATTCGCTGATGAACTAATTAAAAACATGTAAAATGAAAGAGGAGGCTTTTGCCTCCTCTTTGTTGTATCATCTGACGGAAAGGGGAGTTTCATATGACATTCAAACGAAAAAAGATTTCGGTAATCGGTTCTGGTTTCACTGGTGCGACGACAGCATTTTTGTTGGCGCAGAAAGAATTGGGGGATGTCGTCATCGTTGATATTCCGGCAATGGAAGATCCGGCGAAAGGCAAAGCGCTGGATATGGCGGAAGCGGCACCTGTACTGAATTTTGATGCGCATATTACAGGAACTTCGGATTACGGAGATACGAAAGATTCCGATCTCGTCATCATTACGGCCGGCGTCGCCAGAAAACCGGGCATGAGCCGCGATGATCTGGTGCAGACCAACCAGAAAGTCATGAAATCCGTTACAAAAGAAATCGTTGCCCACTCGCCAAATGCAACAATATTGGTGTTGACCAATCCAGTGGATGCGATGACGTACACTGTCTTCAAAGAATCCGGCTTGCCGAAAGAGCGTGTCATCGGCCAGTCCGGCGTGCTTGATTCGGCTCGCTTCCGCAGCTTTGTGGCTGAAGAGCTCAATCTGTCGGTCAAAGATATTACCGGATTTGTGCTCGGCGGCCACGGAGATGATATGGTGCCGCTCGTCCGCTACTCGTTCGCTGGCGGCATCCCGCTCGAAACCCTTATCCCGAAAGACCGGCTCGAGCAAATCGTCGAGCGGACGCGAAAAGGCGGCGCGGAAATCGTCAATCTTCTCGGCAATGGTTCAGCGTATTATGCGCCTGCCGCCTCGTTGGTGGAAATGGCTGAAGCAATTTTACTGGACCAAAAACGTGTCTTGCCGTCAATCGCTTATCTTCAAGGAGAATACGGCATGGACGGTATTTATCTTGGAGTACCGGCAGTGCTCGGTGCATCCGGAATCGAAAAAATCATCGAAATCGAGTTGAACGAAGAAGAAAAACAAGCGCTCGACAAGTCCGCTGCATCGGTTAAAGCAGTGATGGATGTATTAGCGTAAAGCACAGAGCCGGGCAGTGAGTTACTGCCCGGCTTTTTATATACATATATATAAGCGGCATTCGGGCAGTTATTGACAGTGTGTCAAAGCGAGCGAGCTTGCACTTGTACTCATGAAATTGATACTATAAGGATATGAACCACTTAGGGGAGGGAACGCCCGTGTTGCTCGGGAAAAAACGCAAGCTAGGCAGAAAGATTGAAGACATTACAGTCGGAGAGAAGTTGAAGCTGACCGAAAAGGTCGAAGACAAGGATTTGCTCTTGTATCTTGGCTTGACAAATGATGGAAATCCTTTGTATATCCAGCATGATTTTGCATCAACGACCAGTTTTGAAAAACCGGTCGTGCCGAACATCATGTTGACGGGAATCGTCACATCAGCGGTCTCCAAGTATATGCCAGGCCCGGGTTCGTATATTTGCGAACAGCATTTGGTTTTCAAAAAACCGGTCTATCATTATGCGACAGTCGATTTCCTATTGGAAGTGGCCGATGTAGACCTGAGAGGCAATTTGGTGACCATCCGTGTCGAAGGTACAGATGAAGAAGGCGCCATTTGCATAGAAGGAAAAATCGTGGCACAACCACCAAAGACTTCAAACAAATTGACAACGCAGGCGATGGAAAATTTCTAAAGCGGTTTGGGATGGGGGTTCCAAATTGAGTGTGGAGGATGCAAAATGCCGAAGAAACTTTTGATCATTGAAGACGAACATTCGATTGCAACGTTGTTATCGTATAATTTGGTGCAGGCGGGGTATGAAACGATTATCGCGAATGACGGGAAACAAGGGTACGATCTTGCGCTAAGCGAAAAGCCGGATTTGATCGTGCTGGATTTGATGTTGCCGTCTATGGATGGCGTGGAAGTGTGCAAATCACTGCGCCAGCAGAAAGTGAACACACCAATCATCATGTTGACGGCAAAAGGCGACGAATTCGACAAAGTACTCGGCCTCGAACTAGGTGCAGATGATTATATGACCAAGCCGTTCAGCCCGCGTGAAGTGGTTGCCCGTATCAAGGCAGTATTGCGCCGGGCAGAAACAAGCCCTGTCATCCAGCAGGATGGGTCTACGCCTTATGTGTTCGGCAAGTTGCAAATTTTCCCAGATAGATTCGAAGTGTTTTTGGATGAAAAGCAATTGGAATTCACGCCAAAAGAGTTCGAACTGCTCGTCTATTTGGCTGAAAACAAAAATAGAGTGTTGACACGCGATCAATTATTGAGCGCCGTGTGGAAATACGATTTTGCGGGCGATACACGGATTGTCGATGTTCACGTCAGCCATTTGCGTGAAAAGATCGAAGTGAATACGCGCAAGCCGACTTACATTAAAACAATTCGGGGCTTGGGCTATAAATTCGAGGAGCCGAAAAGTTCATGACTTTCCGGCGCCGCTTGCTGATCTCCTTATTGCTATGGATCGGCACGCTGCTCATAGGGCTTTATTTGATCGTGCTCCAGTTTCTTCCTTTATATGAGGAGGCGGCCAATAAATCCGCCGTGTGGTTGGCGCTCGGGCTTATTTTCCTTGTAGGGCTCGGGGCCTCCGCCGTCATTGGAAACCGCATCATCCGTTTGCAAGTGGAGCCGGTGGAAAATGCTACAGCGACCGCAGTGGAACTGGTGAAAGGGAATTACCGTGCACGTGCTTATGAATCCGATGCCCAGGGCAGCTTGGAGTTGAATAAGACAATCAATGTACTGGCACGCAATCTGCAGGAAGTCGCGACTGTCCGCTTGATGGAGCAGGAACGGCTGAAAACCTTGATTGAGAATATGGGCAGTGCACTGATCATGATTGACCGGCAGGGGACGATTTCCCTGGTCAACAGGGCTTTTCTCGAAGAAACGGGTTTGAGCAGTGACGCGGTTCTTGGTAGTTTGTACCGTGAAATCAGTATTGCGCCCGAGCTGAAATCCTTCATTGAAACAGTATTCATGACTGAGACGCGCTCGCGCGATCAAATCGAGTTCGCCGAAGGGCTGAAAATGAAGAACTTGGATGTCTACGGCGCACCGGTCATCGGCGAACACGAGCGCTGGCTGGGTGTGGTCATCGTTTTCCATGATATTACCGAGTTGAAAAAATTGGAGCAAGTGCGCAAGGATTTCGTGGCGAATGTTTCTCATGAATTGCGTACGCCTGTCACTTCTATTAAAGGGTTCTCGGAAACTTTGCTGGATGGGGCCTATCAGGATACAGATACGTTATTGTCCTTTTTGGAAATTATCCAGACGGAAAGCAATCGCTTGGAAATGCTTATCAATGATTTGCTCAACTTGTCCAATATGGAGCGTTCCGCTTTCCACATTGAGCTGGAGCCGACAGATATGAAAGCCGTCATTGAACGGGCCGTCGAGACGGTGCACCCAAAACTGGCAGAAAAGAATATTAGCCTTGAATTGGATTTGGCACCGGTTATTGTGAACGGCGACGGGAACCGGCTCATCCAAGTCATCGTCAATTTATTGATCAATGCTTGCACTTATTCACAGGAAAACACCAAAGTGTCGCTGAAGCTTTACGCTGAAGGGGATCAGGCCATTGTAGAAGTGGAAGATCAAGGCATCGGCATCGAAGCATCCGAAATCGGCCGCTTGTTTGAGCGTTTTTACCGAGTCGACCGGGCCCGCAGCCGGAATTCTGGAGGTACCGGGCTTGGGCTTTCGATCGTCAAACACATCATCGAAGCGCATCATGGCAATGTCGAAGTGGAAAGCGAAGTCGGCGTCGGGACAACCTTTACCGTTCATTTGCCGCTTGCGGAAGAAATTTAGGAGGAACATATGGAAACCAAACACCCATTTTTGCCGATTATCGTCGGCACCGATATGAATGCTTATAATATGGCGATTTCATTTCACGAAGCATACGGCATCAAGCCGATCTTGATTGGCAAAGAGCCATTGTCCTTTACGGAAATGAGCTCGATCACTGAAACCATCGAATTCGATAAGAAATTGTCCGAACCGGAACATTTCGCGGATATTTTAATCGGCATGGCAGACAAATACAGAGCTCCTGGCAAAACCTTATTGCTAGTTGGCACGAACGATTTATACGTGCGCTTGATCATTGAGAATGCTAAAGTACTGCGCGAGCATTATGTATTCAATTATCCGAACGAAGCATTGATGAACCAGCTGCAAATGAAAGCGAATTTCTACGAATTGTGCAAAGAGCACGGCATCGATACACCGACGACTTATTTTTACGACTGCAGCCAGGATATGCCGTTTGATGATAGCGATATGATGTATCCGGTTGTCGTCAAGCCAAGCAATGGCATCGAATACAGCCGCAATAATTTCGAAGGCCAGGAAAAAGTCTATAAAGTGGACAGTCCGAAAGAATTGTTTGAAGTTGTCCAGAAAATCAAGGCAAGCGGCTACCGTGATGAATTAATCATTCAGGATTTCATTCCAGGCGATGATACATATATGTGGGATTCCGTCATCTATGCCAATTCCAAAGGGCAGACACAATTGGTGACGTTCGCGCAAGTTGTCTTGCAGGAGCACACAGTGACAGCCATCGGCAATTACACGGCGCTCATCACGCGCTTCGATAAGGAAATGATGCAAAAGCTCCAGCACTTCCTCGAAGCGGTCGGCTATACCGGCTTCGCCAATTTCGATTTGAAGTACGATTCGCGCGACAAGAAGTTCAAGGTCTTCGAAGTGAATATTCGCCAAGGGCGCTCAAGCTATTACGTGACGGCGCTTGGCCATAACATGGCGGAGTACTTGGTCGATGATTTGATCTATAAAACAGACAAGCCGATCACGTATTTGAATGAAGATTTCCTGTTCACGGTCGTCCCCAAAGCGGTATTGCGCAACTTCGTCCAAAACCAGGCGGTCCAAAAAGACATCAAACGCTTGATCAAGGAAAAGAAATGGGGCAATCCGCTATTCTATAAAAAAGATACCCACATGAAGCGCAAACTGTATCTTTTTGCGCGCCAAGTGAATTATTATAAAAAATACAAAAACAATCAATGGTAAGTTTACAAAGGCTTAACACCAGCTTCACAATCAGGTGCTATTCTTTAATAGAACCCCCTTCAACCGCATGACTTGAAAAAGAGCCCTTCCCCGGGCTCTTTTTCTATTTTCCTGAAACTATTTCACAATCATTCCGTATACATAGTTATAAAGATAAAAGGGGGAAACACCATGACTACGAAACGAGTGCTGTCGATTATCGGCTTATCGATTGCGGGCATACTGTTATTGGTCGCTGTTTTTACTTCCTGGTATACGGTTGATGAATCGGAGCAGGCAGTCATTATCACATTCGGTGAAGCAGGAGAGCCGGTTACGGAATCGGGGCTTCATTTCAAGATGCCTTGGCCAATCCAAAAAGCGGAAGTGATGTCAAAAGAAACGTACAGCCTTCAATTCGGCTATGACCAAAACGAGGATGGCGAAGTCACTGCATACGACAAAGAAACCAAGATGATCACAGGAGATGAAAACATCGTCCTGACAGATCTTGTCGTCCAGTGGAAAATTACCGACCCTAAAAAATTCCTCTTCAATGCGGAAAATCCGCGGGAAATGCTTCACGATGCCACTTCAGCTTCCATCCGCTCGATCATCGGAAGTTCCTTGATCGATGACGCCTTGACTTCAGGGAAAGCGGAAATCGAAGCAGAGACACGCGACTTGCTATCATCACTAATCGAAGAATACGATATCGGCATTTCTGTCTTGGCGGTCAAGCTTCAGGATGTGGAGCTGCCGAACGAAGAAGTCCGCGCAGCGTTCACGAACGTGACGGACGCCAGGGAAACGATGAACACAAAGATCAATGAAGCGAATAAATACGAAAATCAAAAACGCAACGAAGCCTTGGGTGAGAAATCAGCCATTAATTCACGGGCAGAAGCTCAGAAAGTCGAACGAGTGGAGCAGGCGACAGGAGACGTTGCGGTATTCGATAAACTGTATGCCGAATACGAAGGCAATCCGGAAGTGACCAGGCAGCGCTTGATCATGGAAACTTTGGAGTCGGTGCTACCGGACGCCAAATTGTATATCATGAACGACGATGAAGGAACGATGAAGTATTTGCCGCTCGGCGAAATGCAAACTGCGGTACCGCCGGCAGCAGAAGAACAAACCGAAGAAGGGGGCGGCAACTGATGGATCCGAAACAGCCATTCGGCAATTCCAACACAACGGATATCTTCGGCAATAAAAATCGGGCCAAAAAACCGAGAGAACCGAGAGAACCGATCAATTACCGGAAATACTGGAAACCGATCCTCATCTCGACGCTTGTCTTTTTCGCATTGTTGATCGTGCTGACCAATACCTATGTCGTGAAGGAAAACGAATACCGCGTTGTCCGGCAGTTCGGCGAAGTCGTCAAAGTCCAGGAAGACCCGGGCATCAAGATGAAGATCCCGTTCATCCAAAGCATCACGACGATCCCGAAATACCAGATGACTTATGATGTATCGGAAGCGGAAATCAACACGAAAGACAAAAAGCGCATCTTGATCGATAATTACGCCGTCTGGCGAGTGACCGACCCGTTAAGCATGATTTCGAACGCCGGCACGATCGTCAATGCCGAATCGCGCATGGAGGAGTTTATTTATTCCGTCGTGCGCACCGAGCTTGGCCAGCTGGATTATGATGAAATCATCAACGACGAAAATTCCTCACGCGGCAGTTTGAATGACACGGTGACGGAAAGAGTCAATGAATTGCTCAACACAGATCAATACGGCATTGAAGTCGTCGATGTCCGCATGAAACGCACCGATTTACCGGCAGAAAACGAACAAGCCGTCTTTACACGGATGATCTCTGAGCGGGATTCGACTGCGCAGGATTACTTGTCGCAAGGCGATGCACGCAAGCGTGAAATCGAAGCGCAAGCGGACCGCGAAGCACAGGAAGTCATTGCGACCGCCAAAAAAGAAGCGGCTTTGATCGAAGCAGACGGGGAAGCGGAAGCTGCTCAGATCTACAACGAATCATTCTCGAAAGACCCTGAGTTTTATGAACTATACCGTTCACTCGAATCATATTCGAAAACGGTCGGTGAAGACACGGTCATCATCATGCCGTCGGATTCACCTTATGCAAGATTGTTATCCGGAAATCTGGAATAATGTCTGGAGCCGTCATTTCTCTTCTATTTGCCTGCGTGGTAAAATAAAGGGAATGACGGCTTTTTTATGGAAAGGGGTAATTTTGTGTCAAAGAAAATCTTATTGCTCGATGGCAACAGCCTGGCATACCGCGCATTTTTCGCGCTGCCATTATTGACGAACGACAACGGAGTGCACACGAATGCAGTGTACGGCTTCACGACGATGCTGCAAAAGCTATTGGAGGAAGAAAAGCCGACCCATATGATGGTGGCATTCGATGCCGGGAAAACAACTTTCCGCAACGAAGCCTATAAAGAATATAAAGGCGGACGGCAAAAGACTCCGCCGGAACTGTCCGAACAATTCCCGTATTTACGCAAGCTGCTTACGGCATACCAAATCAAACAATACGAACTCGATAATTACGAGGCGGACGATATTATCGGAACGTTGAGCCTTCAAGCCGAACAGGCGGGCGACCAGGTCGTCGTCGTTTCCGGTGATAAGGACTTGACGCAGCTTGCATCAGATTCGACGGTCGTCTACATCACACGAAAAGGCATCACCGATATCGAGAAATACACAGTGGACCATATCCAAGAAAAATACGGCCTGACGCCGCTGCAGATTATCGACATGAAAGGCTTGATGGGCGATTCTTCCGATAACATTCCGGGCGTTCCAGGCGTCGGGGAAAAGACAGCCTTGAAGCTGCTCGCCAAACACGGGTCAGTGGAAGGCGTCTATGAAACGATCGAGGAACAAAAAGGCAAAATGAAGGAAAAGCTTGTGGAAAATGAAGAGCTTGCTTATTTGTCCAAAAAACTCGCGACGATTGAACGCCAAGCGCCCGTAGAAGTGTCGATCGATGAACTCGATTATGCAGGACCCGACCAGGATGAATTGGTGCGCATCTGGAATGAGCTCGCATTTAAATCATTATTGGAAAAGCTGGACTATACGGCAGAGGAAACCGACAAGGAAGAATTGCATTTCGAAGTGCTCGAAACGGTCGATCAGAGCCTGCTCGAAGACGGCATGGCAGTCCACCTGGAACTATACGACGAACATTACCATAGCTGCGATTTGCTGGGAGTTTCCTTGGCATCCGAAAAAGCCACCTACGTCATCCCGATGGAAGTAGCGGAACAATCGGAAGCGCTGAAGGAGTGGCTTGAAGATGAGGCGGCCAACAAATACATGTCCGATTCAAAAGCGGCGACTGCGGCATTTCTCAGAAAAGGTATTAAAATCGACGGGGTCGACTTTGATTTGATGCTCGGGGCCTATATTGTCAATCCTTCGCTCAAGTATACGGACCTGGCTGATATTGTTCGTGAATACGGCTATTCGGATGTCTCGACCAACGAACAGGTGTATGGCAAAGGGGCAAAGAAAAAAGTTCCTGAAGCGGCTGACTTGAATGAGCATATGGCGAGAAAAGCGAGAGCAATCTATAACGTGCGCCCCGTGGTGGTCAAAAAACTGGAAGAAAATGAACAATTTGACTTATACGATAAATTGGAACTGCCGCTTGCAAAAGTGCTCGGCCAAATGGAGTCGCTCGGCGTCAAAGTGGACCGCGGCCAATTGGCTGACATGGGCGTGGAATTGAAACGCAAGCTTGGCATGATCGAACAGGAAATCTATGCGCTTGCCGGACAGGAATTCAATATTAACTCGCCGAAGCAGCTTGGGGTTATCTTATTCGAGCAATTGGGCTTGCCGGCAATCAAAAAGACTAAAACCGGTTACTCGACTGCAGCGGATGTGCTTGAGAAATTGGAAGGCAAACACGAAATCATCCATCATATCCTGATGTACCGCCAGCTCGGTAAATTGCTGTCGACGTATATTGAAGGATTATTGAAAGAGATTCACGAGGACGGCAAAGTCCATACGCGTTTCCAGCAAGCCCTGACGACAACCGGCAGGCTTAGTTCCACGAACCCGAACTTGCAGAACATCCCAGTGCGCCTGGAAGAAGGGCGCAAGATCCGCAAAGCGTTCGTTCCGTCACAACCTGGGTGGGTAATGGTCGCAGCGGATTATTCACAGATCGAATTGCGCGTACTTGCCCATATGTCGAAAGACGAGAGCTTGATCGAAGCGTTCCAGTCGGATCTGGATATCCACACGAAAACAGCCAGTGACGTCTTTAGTGTATCGCTCGAAGAAGTGACTTCCGACATGCGCCGCGCGGCCAAAGCGGTCAATTTCGGCATCGTCTATGGCATCAGCGACTACGGCTTGTCGCAAAACTTGAACATCACCCGTAAAGATGCGGCTGACTTTATCGAACGCTATTTGGCGAGTTTCCCGGGCGTACAAGGCTATATGACATCCATTGTGGAACAGGCGAAAAAAGACGGCTTTGTCACGACCTTGATGAACCGCCGCCGCTATTTGCCGGACATCAATAGCTCGAACTTCAATTTGCGCAGTTTTGCGGAACGTACCGCGATGAATACGCCGATTCAGGGAAGTGCGGCCGATGTCATCAAGCAGGCGATGATCGAAATGGATATCGCGCTTGAACGCGAAGGGCTGCAGTCGAAGATGATCTTGCAAGTGCATGATGAACTGATCTTTGAAGCGCCTGCCGAAGAACTAGAAAAACTCATGGAATTGGTTCCTGAAGTGATGGAGTCGGCCGTGAAACTCAATGTGCCATTGAAAGTCGATATCGCATCAGGCGATACTTGGTACGATACAAAGTAAGGAGGAATGTGCGATGCCGGAACTTCCGGAAGTAGAAGGGGTGGTCCGGCAAATCCGCCCCGTGTCGATCGGCAAACGCATCGTCTCGGTCGATGTGTCCGATACGATCCGAAAATCAAAACAATCGGGCAAAGAAGCGATCTTGAAGCGCATCGAAGCGGATGACTTTCAAGAGCGCCTCACTGGTGCCCAAATTCTCGCTGTCGAACGGCGCAGCAAATATATTTACATGACCATGAAAAACGAGCAGGAATTTCTGCTCGTCAACCATCTGGGCATGTCGGGTGCATGGTTTTTTGTCGATAGCCTGCTGGCGATCCCAGAAGACAAGTTCAGGCGCCACGTCCATGTGGTGCTGACGCTCGATGATGGCAACTTATTGGCGTTCTCAGATATCCGCCGTTTCGGGGAAATGCGAGTGCTTGGGACTGAAGCGGATTTTCCGCCGCTTTTATTGATGGCGCCGGAGCCTTTTGCCGACGAAGCCCTGGAATGGTTTTTGCAGCAATCGGAAAGCCCGAAATTCCGCAACAAACCGATCAAGGAAGTCATTATGGACGGCACCGTCATTTCGGGATGCGGCAATATATATGCCACTGAAGCGCTGTTCCGCATGAAGATCCATCCCAAACGCGCAGCAAGCCGCATCAGCCGCAAACGCAAAATTGAATTGTTCCAGGCTATTGCCGCTATTTTGCTCGAGAGCATCGAAGCAGGCGGCAGCACGATTTCCGATTACCGCAATATCAACGGGGAATCAGGTAGCATGCAGAATCGTTTTGGCATGTACGGCAAGAAGACGTGCACGGTTTGTGGAACGGAAACTAAAACAGTGAAAATCGCGAGCCGGGCGTCTGTTTACTGCCCGTCTTGCCAGAAATGAGGAAACTACATGATCATCGGATTGACCGGCAGCATCGCGAGCGGCAAAAGCACCGTCTCGCAAATGCTCAAGGAACTGGGTTATCCGGTCGTTGACGCAGATCTGGTCGCCAGACAAGTTGTCGAGCCGGGAACGGAAACATTGAATAGCATCAAGCAAGCTTTTGGCGCGGAAGTGATACGCGCTGACGGGTCGATGGACCGCGAAAAAGTCGGATCAATCATCTTCAACGACCCGGCGAGCAGAAAAAAATTGAATGACATCATCCACCCGGCAATACGCCGGGAAATGCTTAGGCAGCGCCAAGCATTTTTGGATGATGGATATGAAACCGTTATCATGGACATTCCACTGTTATTCGAAAGCAAACTCCAACACATGGTCGACAAGATCCTAGTCGTTAGCGTGTCGGAGCAGGAGCAATTAAAACGGCTCATGGAGCGCAATGGATTGGCCGAACAACAGGCAAAAGCGCGTATTGCGTCACAGCTGCCGATCAGCGTCAAAGAACAAGGAGCCGACGAAGTGCTCGATAACAACGGTTCTCTTGAACACACCAAGCACCAATTAATGCGCATATTAGCCAATTGGCAGACACATCCGTAAAAAAGTATGCGCTTTCTTTCGTTTTCAGGTTCTCTAAACCGAATAATGTGTTATACTATATATCGAATTGAAAATATGAGTATGACTTATTTAATTGGGGGACAAATACATGACAGTTTCGATTGCAATTAACGGGTTTGGCCGCATCGGCCGTATGGTTTTCAGACAAGCAGTTTTGATGGATGACGTGACAATTTCGGCGGTCAACGCCGGTTATCCGGCAGAAACACTTGCTCACTTGATTAAGTATGACACAAATCACGGTACCTTCTCCGGTGAAGTGAAAGCGGAAGAAAATGCGTTGGTTGTAAACGGAAAGCGTATTCAATTGGTTAACGAGCGCGACCCATTGGAACTCCCATGGGGCGAATTGGGCGTCGATATCGTCATCGAAGCGACGGGCAAGTTCAACTCGCGTGAAAAAGCTGCGCTTCATTTGGATGCGGGAGCAAAGAAAGTCATCTTGACTGCTCCTGGAAAAAACGAAGACATCACCATTGTGATGGGCGTCAATGATGACAAATTGGATGTCGAAAAACACCACATCATCTCAAATGCCAGCTGCACGACGAATTGCCTGGCGCCTGTCGCTAAAGTGCTGAATGATGCATTCGGCATCGAAAACGGATTGATGACAACTGTCCATGCGTACACCAATGACCAAAAGAACTTGGACAACCCGCATAAGGATCTTCGCCGCGCACGCGCTTGTGGACAGTCGATTATCCCGACTTCGACAGGAGCTGCAAAAGCTTTGTCCTTGGTTCTTCCTGAACTGGAAGGGAAAGTGCATGGTTTGGCGCTTCGTGTCCCGACGCCGAATGTGTCGCTTGTCGACCTTGTCGTCGATGTCCAACAGGACGTGACGGTAGAAGACGTCAACCGTGCCTTCACGGAAGCATCAGAAGGGGCGCTAGCGGGCATCCTCGATTTGACGATGGAGCCACTTGTGTCGATCGACTTCAATACGAACCCGAGTTCTGCAATCGTTGACGGCTTGACTACCATTGTCATGGGCGACCGCAAAGTGAAAGTGCTCGCTTGGTACGATAACGAATGGGGCTACTCGGCCCGCGTTGTCGACTTAATGAAAAAGGTAGCCAATTCTATGGCTGTCGCTTCAAAATAATGCAAAAAGATTCCGCTTTTCTTCTTATTAGAATAGCGGAATCTTTTTTGTTGTTGTATTAAAAAAAATGTCCGTTGGAGCATTTATTTATTGCATTTCGAAAACATTCATCATATACTATGAATCGTAGCCAAAAACGGCTGCCACTTCTCAATTCTATTTATTATGTAGAGCAAGGAATTAGGAGCGTATATTATTATTCTTATGACTGCTTAAAGGGTTAGGACCTCTCTGGACTAACTTTCCCCCGTGGTAGTCAACTTTGAATATTTTGCGCAAAACCAAAATGTTATCAAAGGGGGAAACGAACCATGGAAACTATGGGACGTCACGTAATCGCAGAACTTTGGCAGTGTGATTTTGACAAATTAAACGATATGGACTATATCGAAAAGACTTTTGTTGATGCAGCACTCAAATCAGGTGCGGAAATCCGCGAAGTCGCTTTTCATAAATTTGCACCACAGGGTGTTAGCGGCGTAGTCATCATTTCGGAATCACACCTGACTATCCACAGCTTCCCGGAACACGGGTACGCGAGTGTCGATGTGTACACTTGCGGAGATCTTGATCCAACAATTGCAGCAGATTACATTGCACAAGCTTTGGATTCAAAGCAAAGCGAAGTAACTGAATTGCCACGCGGCATGGGACCAGTCGGCGCCGGAGCGACAAAAGTATCACTAACGGTGTAACTGACCGCTAATAACGCAAAACACAAGCAGAGGAGAAAATCCTCTGCTTTTTCTAATGTATGGGGAATTTTTTTGTTATACTGTTACTACCAGATAGAGAATTTTCGGGGAGATGTCTACCATGAAATGTCCAGCTTGCCAGCATAACGGCACCCGCGTTGTAGATTCGCGGCCAATAGATGAAATGAAATCAATCCGCAGGCGTCGTGAATGTGAAGCATGCGGTTACCGGTTCACCACATTCGAAAAAGTAGAAGAGATGCCGCTGATCGTCGTGAAAAAAGATGGTTCCCGTGAAGAATTCAGCCGCGAGAAAGTGTTGCGCGGCTTGATCCGCGCGTGTGAAAAACGGCCAGTGTCACTTGATATGCTTGAAGCAGTTGTTTTCGATATCGAAAAAGAATTGCGCCGGAGCGGCAATCCTGAAGTGAAATCGGAAGAAGTCGGTGAATTGGTCATGAACCGGTTGGCGGATATCGATGAAGTGGCCTATGTCCGCTTTGCTTCGGTCTATCGCCAGTTCAAAGACATTACGGTCTTTATCGATGAACTGAAAGATCTGCTTGACCGCAATCCCGGTGACAAGGACAGCAAATAAGGCGGTGACCACATGACAATGTACAAAGAACTTCAGCCCGCCGACTTGTACCGGATCCGCATGCCATATCCATTTTCCAATTACGACCGCCAGTTGCTGACGCTCCTTTATCAGCCGATGGTCGGGTCAGATGCCATTTCCCTCTACTTGACACTTTGGGCAGATGGCGAAATGCGGTCTGAGGATTCGACGCATTATACATTGATGAACACGCTCGGAAAACCGGTCAAAGCGATTTTCGAATCCCGCATTCAACTCGAAGCAATCGGTTTATTGAAGACTTTTCGAAAAGACGGGGAAAACCGTTCGTTCGTATACGAACTGTGCCCGCCGCTCGATCCGAAAACCTTTTTTGCCGACCCGCTATTGTCGATGTTCCTGTTCAGTAAAATTGGTGAATCGTCGTATCGCCGTGTCCGCGATCGTTTTGTCATCCAGGCGCCGCTTGCTGAAGGATATGCAGAAGTCTCCAGGACTTTCACAGATATCTTCCAGCCGGTACACGCGAAGTCGGGTTATCCGGCAGACGAAAAAGAGCTTGAATCACGGACGGACGGGGAATATGAAATAGATCAAGACTTTGATTTTGCGTTGCTGCGCCAAGGCCTGTCTGAACAACTCGTGCCAAAGCGCGTATTGACCCCGTCCATCCGCAACTTTATCGTAAAGCTGTCGTTCCTCTACGGTTTCGGCCCGCTTGAAATGCAAAAAGTCGTATTGCTGGCGATCGAAGATGATTACCGGATAGATGAAGAAGGATTGCGCAAAGCAGCTTCCGATTATTATAAAATGACCGTCACGACGACTGCGCCTAAACTCGAGCCTGTCAAAACGGCAGAACCGAAAACGCCGCAACCAGATGCACAACAAGCGCCTGCAAATAAAGAAGACGAATTGATCGCATATTTGGAGTCGGCATCGCCGCTTCAAGTGCTGCGCGATATCGCAGACGGCAAAGAACCACTGCCGGCTGACGTACAGTTGGCGAATCAATTGGTGACGCAGCATGGCATGGAACCGGCTGTCGTCAACGTATTGCTTCAATATGTTTTATTGCGCACCGATATGAAACTAACAAAAGCGTATGTAGAAAAAATAGCATCGCATTGGCTGAGAAAAAATGTCACGACAGCCAAGCAGGCAATGGAATTTGCACGCATCGAACATACGCAGTATATGAAATGGAAAAATGAATCAAGCGCCGCACCGAAACGCGCAGCATCTTCCGGACGCAAGCCGATCCGCGAAGAAAAGTTGCCTGAATGGTTCAATAAGAAAGACGAAGTGGAAACACCTGGACAAGGAGCTTCAAGTGAACAGCTCGAACAGGAAAAACAGAAATTGCTTGCGAAGCTTGCGTTGAAGAAAAGAAAGGGTGATTAGATGGAACCGATTCGTGAAACGATGAAGCGAGTGGTCAATGCGCCCTCATTTTCCGAGCGCTATGATGCAATGAAGAAAGAAGTAATGGAACATCCCGGCGTCCTAAAATTCCTTAAAGAACACGAAGAGGAAATCGACGGGCCGACAGTGGATAAAGGCATGGGCAAGCTATACGAATATATCGACCAATCGCATGACTGCAATAAATGCCCGAACCTCGGTGGCTGCATCAATCATCTGAAAGGATTCGAACCGAATCTTGTATTGGAGCGGGGCAATATCGGCATCTCGTACACTAAATGCCGGTTGAAAACCGCTGAAGATAATAAACGCCATGCTTCTTCCTTGATCCACAGCATGTATATGCCAAAAGAAGTGATGGCGGCGAGAATCGAAAACTTCGAGCTCGATGACCGGAGGCTGCCAGCTTTCCGCGCAGTTGATGATTTTCTAGAGAAAGCGACAGGCCCGGATTCGCTTCCGGAAAAAGGCTTGTATTTATACGGCAAGTTCGGAACTGGCAAATCCTATTTGTTGAGCGCGGTCGCGAATGAACTCGCGGAGATCAATGTGAAAACGGTTCTTGTGTTCGTACCGGAATTCATGCGCGAAATGAAACAAGCGATTGGTGACCATACGCTGCAGGAAAAAATAGAATACGTCAAAAAAGCCGATGTGCTCATGCTCGATGATATCGGAGCTGAAGCGATGTCGAGCTGGACACGCGATGAAGTGCTCGGTACGATCCTTCATTACCGGATGGCGGAGAAATTGCCGACCTTCATGAGTTCGAACTTTAGCTACTCCGAACTTGCGCACCATTTGACTTATTCACAGCGCGGCGAAAAAGAAGACTTAAAAGCAGCGCGCATCATGGAACGGATTCAGGCATTGACCGTCCCAGTCAAACTTGAAGGCGAAAACCGCCGCAACAAGTAAGAGAAACTATTGCCTTTTGATTTTTTTCATCGTATAGTAAGAATCATCAATAATGATTTACATGCAATGACAAGGACATGAGCGATCACGCATGGCACACAGAGAGGGAAGACACGGCTGAAAGCTTCCCGGCACAGCGTTTTTGTTTACCCCCTTTGAGCAGCGCCTGCGAACTCCAGTAGCAGGCGACGGTACCGGCCCGTTAGCCGATGCAGAGCTTCGTTCCGTGCGTAAAGATTGTGCGGAAGAGAAGAAGGGTGGAACCACGAACAGAGCTTCGTCCCTTTTGGGATGGGGCTTTTTGTGTGGAAAAAAAGAAAAGCTGAATCGCCTGTTCAGCTCCGACAGGCTTAAGGCACACTGGCGAAGCGGCGCTTTCTGCCGCACAGCCAGGGTGACTTAAGACCCCGAGGAGCTAGGCGCTGAAGCTAGACATCAAGAAAAGCTGAAGCTGCCTAGCGGAGGAAGCTAAGCTAAGAACGCGACGTCCTGTCGCAACGCTTAGCTGACCCACATCCTGTGGCCCTCTGACTGGCTTACGACCCGAGAGGCAGTCAGCTGAAGCTAGACACAAAAAACCCTGAAGAGCTGAACCAGACCCTGTGGTTCGCGATTCACCCGATATCATTCAAAGGAGAGATTCATATGGCAGACATGATTCAATTAACATTCCCGGACGGCGCAGTAAAAGAGTTCGCCAAAGGAACATCTACAGAGGAAATCGCTCAGTCCATCAGCCCGGGCCTTCGCAAAAAAGCGGTGGCAGGCAAGCTTTCCGGCAACTTGGTCGATTTGAAAGCACCTCTTGAAGCGGATGGCGAGATCGCGATCATCACGCCGGAATCCGAAGAAGCATTGGAAGTACTACGCCACAGCTCAGCGCATTTGATGGCTCAAGCAGTCAAGCGCCTGTATCCGGATGCCAAGCTTGGGGTGGGGCCGGTCATCGAAAACGGCTTCTACTATGATATCGATACAGAGTCGGCGATTACAGCTGAAGATCTGCCGGTCATCGAAAAAGAAATGAAGAAAATCATCAATGAAAACTTAGACATCGTCCGCGTGGAAGTATCGAGAAACGAAGCGCAGCAACGCTTTGAAGCGATCAACGATCCATACAAGCTGGAGCTTCTAGAAGCGATCCCAGAAGATGAGCAAGTGTCGATCTACGAACAAGGCGAATTTTTCGATTTGTGCCGCGGCATCCACGTGCCATCAACTGGAAAATTGAAAGAATTTAAATTATTGAGCGTCGCTGGAGCTTACTGGCGTGGCGATAGCGACAATAAAATGCTTCAGCGTATCTACGGAACTGCCTTTTTCAAAAAAGAAGAATTGAAAGCTCATCTTGAAATGCTCGAAGAAGCAAAAGAGCGCGACCACCGCAAAATCGGCAAAGAGCTCAATTTGTTCATGAACTCCCAAAAAGTCGGCCAAGGCCTGCCGATGTGGCTGCCGAAGGGTGCAACAATTCGTCGCATCATCGAACGCTATATCGTCGACAAAGAAGAGCGCATGGGCTATGACCACGTCTACACGCCGGTTATGGGCAGTGTCGAATTGTATAAAACAAGCGGCCACTGGGACCATTATCAGGAAAACATGTTCCCGGTCATGCAAATGGACAACGAAGATTTGGTGCTGCGCCCGATGAACTGCCCGCATCACATGATGATCTACAAGCAAGGCATTCATTCCTACCGCCAATTGCCGATCCGCATCGCAGAACTTGGCTTGATGCACCGCTATGAAATGTCAGGTGCCTTGTCTGGCCTGCAGCGCGTGCGCGGAATGACATTGAACGATGCCCACCTATTCGTGCGTCCGGATCAAATCAAAGAAGAATTCAAACGCGTCGTCAATCTCGTCATTGAAGTGTATAAAGACTTCGATTTAAAAGATTATTCGTTCCGCGTATCTTACCGCGACCCGGCTGATAAAGAAAAATACTATGACGATGACGCCATGTGGGACCGTGCGCAATCGATGCTGAAAGAGGCAATGGATGAACTTGGCCTCGATTATTTTGAAGCAGAAGGTGAAGCAGCATTCTACGGGCCAAAACTCGACGTTCAAGTGAAAACAGCACTTGGCAAAGAAGAAACTTTGTCGACTGTCCAGCTCGACTTCCTGTTGCCGGAAAAATTCGATTTGACGTATATCGGCGAAGACGGCAAACAGCACCGTCCGGTCGTCATTCACCGCGGCGTCGTTTCGACAATGGAGCGTTTTGTTGCCTTCCTAATCGAAGAATACAAAGGTGCATTTCCGACATGGCTCGCGCCGGTGCAAGTGGAAATCATCCCGGTATCGCTCGATGTGCACAGTGAATACGCAAAAGAGCTTCAGGAGAAAATGCAGCAGCATAAATTGCGCGTCGACATCGATGAGCGTGACGAAAAACTGGGCTATAAAATCCGCGAAGCACAAATGCAGAAAGTTCCATACATGCTCGTTATCGGCGATAAGGAGCTCGAAAGCGGCTCGGTCAACGTACGCAAATACGGCGAGCAGAACTCTGAGAGCATGCCGTTCGAAGACTTCCTTAAACTCGTCCAATCCGAACTTCGCTAAAGTGCTTGACAGTAAAAGCGCTGCGTGATATTCTTATTTAGGTTATTGAATACTTATATGTGCAAGCAGGAGCGCCCGCTTCTCACCTGATCGACCGATTGTTGGCAGGTAGACACGATTGACTTTTACATGCATCTAGCATGTGTCATATTATGGCGGGCGAACTCCTCGGGGTTCGCCCGCTTTTTGTTTGCGCCTGTGAACCGGATCGTCCGGTTTACACATTTAAGCTATTCGCGACACTACCCGGAGGTGGATCATTATTAGCAGAGACAACAATGTAAACGAAGGCATTCGTGCACGTGAATTACGGGTTATTGACCAAAATGGTGAACAGCTCGGAATCAAATCACGCAACGAGGCGCTCGAGATTGCAGCTCGTGTCAACTTGGATCTAGTACTAGTGGCTCCTCAAGCTAAGCCGCCGGTCGCACGGATCATGGACCACGGCAAGTTCAAATTTGAACAGCAAAAGAAAGAGCGCGAAATTCGTAAAAACCAAAAGATCATCAACGTCAAAGAGGTTCGTTTGAGCCCTGGCATCGATGACCACGATTTTAACACGAAGCTCCGCAATGCCATCAAGTTCCTTGAAAAAGGCGACAAAGTGAAAGCTTCAATCCGTTTCAAAGGCCGTGCAATCACGCACAAAGAAATCGGACAACGCGTCCTTG
Source organism: Planococcus rifietoensis (assembly GCF_001465795.2). NCBI lineage: Bacteria > Bacillati > Bacillota > Bacilli > Caryophanales > Caryophanaceae > Planococcus > Planococcus rifietoensis. Next base: position 1,078,284 of record NZ_CP013659.2, read on the forward strand.
AGCGCTTCGCAGAAGAGTGCAAGGAAGTCGCGACGGTTGAACAGCGCCCGAAAATGGAAGGCCGCAGCATGTTCTTGATGCTGAACCCGGTCAACGAGAAGGAATAATAGCATAATTGTTTAGGAGGAACCCGAAATGCCGAAAATGAAAAGCCACAGTGGAGCGTCTAAACGCTTCAAGAAAACTGGAACTGGTAAAGTAAAACGCAACCGTTCCCACACAAGCCACTTGTTCGCAAACAAGTCAACTAAGCAAAAACGTAAGCTCCGTAAGGGCTCATTGGTTTCTGCAGGCGACTTGAAACGCATCAAATCATTGATCTACAACATGAAGTAAAACTAGAAAAGCGTAAGTGCCCGGTTAGATTCGACGGGCATAAGACGAAGGGGCGAAGCGGCGCTTTTTGCCGCACAGCCACTTTGACTTATGACCCTGAGAATCTGGGCGCTGCAGTCTAGACACCAACAACTACAAAAATCGAATTTTTCATATTCAAGCAGGAGGTAATTCAATATGCCACGCGTAAAAGGCGGAACAGTGACGCGCAAGCGTCGTAAAAGAGTATTAAAATTAGCTAAAGGTTATTACGGTTCGAAACACTTACTATTTAAAGTAGCGAACCAACAAGTCATGAAGTCAGGTAACTATGCTTACCGTGACCGTCGCAACAAAAAACGTGATTTCCGCAAATTGTGGATCACACGCATCAACGCAGCAGCTCGTTTGAACGATATTTCTTACAGCCGCTTGATGCACGGATTGAAACTTGCTGGCATCGACATCAACCGCAAAATGCTAGCTGAAATCGCTGTATCTGATGCAGCTGCTTTCACAGCTTTGGTTGACCAAGCGAAAAAAGCATCTAACAACTAATTCATACTAGGCCTAGCGCCTGGTTCGATAGAAAGGAGGCCGGCTAATTGCCGGCCTTTTTTTGTTGAAGCCGTTCGGGAGGGAAGACAATGATCATTTTGGCAGCTTATTTAGCCGTCATGTCGAGTTTTGCTTTTATCATGATGTGGGCAGACAAAAGGCAGGCGCAAGCACGAGGGCCGCGCATCCCGGAAAAACGCCTGTGGCTTGTCGCAGTCATTGGCGGGGGAATCGGCGCATACCTGGGAATGATGCTGTTCAGGCATAAAACGAAGCATACGAATTTCCGCATCGGATTCTTTGCCCTAGCCTTGATTCAAGCCAGCTTGCTAGTTTGGATAGCGTCTCAATAACAAAAGAGGAAGAAGCTCAGGCTTCTTCCTCTTTTTTCATCAATTGTTCGATTGGGCTTTTCCAGGAAATGTCCGCATCCGGATAATTCATGCGGATCTCCTTCTCCAGGAAATGAAAATCCTCTTTCGAGAAGCCGATCAATTTGTCAGGCGTTTCGGTCCAGATGAAAATGGAGACGACATCAAATGCCTCTTTCGTGGTCCCTAAATATTTCTCGCCTTCAAACAGAACACCGCGCATGGCAATGAAAAAATTCTTGCGGACGTTCCCCACATCGTCGTGAAAATAATAAGTGCCGGATTCCAGCGCGGCATCGAGCTTGCGCTTGGGGTCAAAAATGAATTTGAGGAGACGGTAAAACAAGTAAATAATCAAGGCGATGATGATCAAGCGGATCAAAAATGCCATCGGATTGCCCCCCTTATCAGGATAGTCTTGTGTATAATACGTAACAGAAGCTTGGAAGTTTCACAATTTTGATCAAAAAGGAGAAAGTCTATGAACCTTCAGGAATTATTTCACATGCAACGGGAGCTCGACCGCTATATCCAATCGAATAGAAACGTCGAGGAATCGGTGTTCCGCAAGAAAGTGCTAGCCCTTCAAGTGGAATTGTCGGAGCTTGCGAATGAAACGAGATGTTTCAAGTTCTGGAGCACGAAAGGCCCTTCGGATAAAAGCGTTTTGCTGGAGGAGTATGTTGACTGCATTCATTTCATCCTGTCGCTTGGCATTGAAAAGGGCTTTGATTCACTGGAACAATGGCCAGCAGCGACCAATGAACAAGACCTGACGGAACTGTTCCTCTCTGCCCATCAAGGCGTCGGCCGGTTTGCAGAACAAGCAACGCACGAAGAGTATTTAAGCTTATGGCAGACCTTCGGGGCACTAGCAAAAGCACTCGGTTTCAGCTATGAAGAAGTACTGACAGCTTATGTAGAAAAGAATGAAACCAATTACAAGCGTCAGCAGCAAGGGTATTGAATGAATCTTTTGATAACGTAACCGCTTTCCTATATACTGAAAAAGCAATGACTATTTAGGAGGTCGAAATAATGTCGAAATTAGATGAAACACAACAAATGTTAAAAGATTTGACAGACGCGAATGGCATTCCCGGCAACGAACGCCAATCCCGAGAGGTTATGAAGAAATACATAGAGCCGTTTGCCGATACGATCGAGACGGATAATCTAGGCAGCTTGATCGCCAAAAAAGAAGGGCTTGCAGATGGGCCGAAAATTATGGTCGCCGGACATTTGGATGAAGTCGGCTTCATGATTTCACAGATTGACGACAAAGGATTCTTGAAATTCCAAACGGTCGGCGGCTGGTGGAACCAGGTCATGCTTGCTCAGCGCGTGACAATTACAACGCGCAGCGGAAAAGAAATCACAGGGGTTATCGGATCCAAACCGCCGCATATCCTGTCTCCGGAAGCACGCAAAAAACCGGTGGAAATCAAGGATATGTTTATCGACATCGGCGCATCTTCACGTGAAGAAGCAAAAGAATGGGGCGTAACACCAGGCGATATGGTCACTCCTTATTTCGAGTTCACGGTCATGAACAACGATAAACTGTTGATGGCAAAAGCTTGGGACAACCGCATTGGCTGCGCCATCGCCATCGATGTCTTGAAAGGCTTGAAAGGCGTCGACCACCCGAACGTCGTGTATGGCGTCGGAACGGTCCAGGAAGAAGTCGGCCTGCGCGGCGCGAAAACGGCGACTTCATTCATCCAGCCGGACATCGGTTTTGCAGTGGATGTCGGCATCGCAGGAGACACGCCAGGCGTCACATCAAAAGAATCCAACAGCAAAATGGGCGATGGCCCGCAAATTCTTTTGTTCGACGCCTCGATGGTGTCACACCGCGGCTTACGTGAGTTGGTCGTCGATACTGCGGAAGAATCAGGAATCCCGTTCCAGTTCGAAACGATTGCAGGCGGCGGAACAGACGCCGGCTCTATCCATTTGACGGCAAACGGCGTACCGGCCTTGTCGATCGGTGTAGCGACGCGCTACATCCACTCACACGCAGGCATCTTGCACCGCGACGATTACGAAAATGCTGTAAAATTAATCATTGAAGTGATCAAGAAGCTCGACCGCGACACAGTAACGAAAATTACATTCGATTGATTTTGAAGCCCGGCAGATGCCGGGCTTTTTTTATTGACTCCAGCAGCTTTCAGGACAGTAGCTTCTCATTGTGGCTGCAGGAAATTGGTTGGGGAATTACTGCGAAAATGACCTGCGAATCTTATGTAAAAAGATTGGAATAGCTAACGCCACTCGACTGCGCGGAAGATGCTGCTTGCCGTGGGGCGGGTGTTGAGCCAAGGCGGAAGGGCACCGCCTTTGTCTCGCCAGCCCGCGCGGTCCCGCAGGCGTCAGCCCCTTCCGCTCCGTCTTTAAGTTGAGAGGGCAATGGTACATTTCACCACTTTCTCATTAGGAAGTATGAGAAAAGTATCTGCCTTGCCTAAGCAGGTCGGCTGATGGAATTAATTTTTGTAAAGTAAGTAGAATTGCTTTTTCGATTCTGCTTATCTTCTCAAAAAAGTCGCGTATTAACCAGTTAATGCCATCTTCAAAATTGTCATAAATACATTTGCTTCTGTCAATCTAATAAAAAAGCAGCCACGCGGTGCAGTACTAGATGAAAAATCAACAGTGGGATTGAAAAGATTCCACAAGACAACTCCAGCTATTTTGGTCTATGCAAGAAGCGAGAAGCGATTCCCCCACTAGCCGGCAACTGACTATAGAAGCAGAACGATTTGATCAAGCTATATACAAAGAAATCTCTCAGCCGCCCAGCGTCAAGGGTAAGCCGAAGCAATGAGACAGATGTTCTTTCTGGCTCATTGTGAAAGGCCAACCCAAAGCCGGGCGGCGACTAGCCAAATGAAAAATCCTCTGAGACACAAAAACTATTCTACAAATAAACTCTAGCTAATTTTGTCTAAGCGAAAAGTGGGAAGCGATTCCTCCACTAGCCGGTAACTAACTATAGAAGCAGAACCGTTTGAACAAGTTATAAACAAAGAAATCTCTCAGCCGCCGAAGCGTCAAGGGTAAGGCAAAGCAATGAGACAGATGTTCTTTCTTGCTCATTGTGAAAGGCCAACCCAAAGCCGCCCAGCGACTTCTAATTAGACGTTCGAAGAAAGTTGATACACTTTCACACTTAACCATCAGGAAAAATATATGTTAGGTAAACTTGACTTAATGTTAATTATACATTACATTATGTTATATAAACTATACATGAAACGAGGGCTGCGGATGCTGAAAAACCGTGTGAAAGAGCTGAGGGCGCGCTATGGGTTTACACAAAGCGAGCTGGGTAAGCAAGTGGATGTGACGCGACAGACGATCGCGTTTATCGAGAAAGGCGAATTTTCACCGTCAATTACATTGTCTTTGAAGCTCGCTAAGGTCTTGCAAGTGGAAGTAGGCGACTTATTTTGGTTGGAGGAGGAGTAAAAATGAAACAGGATTTTCGCATGACATACCCGCTTTGGAATATGGCATTTATCTTGATTTTGGCAGTGATGGCGGTTGGGTTCACTTCAAGCTTCGTCAATGTCACGAAGACTGATTCGAGCTTGAGCATCGAAACGCAAGCGGTGGAAGGGTTCTTACTGTTCGCGGCATTGATCGCGTATTTAGTATTAATCACCATCTATTTGATTGCTTTGCAAGCGTACAACCGAAAAAATCCAGGCAAGAAAATTTCTCCATTTTCAATGCGCCCTCCTGAATACATGGAACAAGACGAGGGGATGACATTCATCACAAGAAAAGCGGTGCAGAAAGTGTATACATTCATCACCTGGATATTGCCGTTCTTTGCATTGATCGTGATGCTTTTCCCGATCCCGAGACTTTTCATTGTCTGGGGAATCCTCGCGGTCGCATTCGGGCAGAACCTGATTTATTATATGGAAATGCGCAGGCATCTGAAGGAGGCGGCTGAATGATTTATGAATACGCATTAATATTTATCGGGGCAGCGATTCCGTGGTTTGAAATCGCGCTCGTCATCCCGCTCGGCATTGTCTGGGGCTTGTCGCCGGTATGGGTCATGATCACGGCGTTTGTTGGGAATATGCTGACAGTGATGCTGCTTATTATCGGCTTCGACAAATTCCGCATCTGGTATGATAAGCGCCAGGCAGCAAAAGGCAAGGAGCCATCGAAGAAAAATGAACGCGCTGTGCGTATTTGGAATAAATACGGGCTGCCGGGGCTGTCGCTTTTAGGGCCAATCTTGATCGGCACGCATATCGCGGCATTCATCGGCATGACGCTAGGTGCGACGAAGCGCAATACGACCGTCTGGATGATTATCAGCATCGGGGTCTGGACGCTCGCGTTCGGGATTTTGACAGCACTTGGCTTTGATTTCTTTACTGCGTAAAACGGCCCTATGCTATACTGGAGCTATTCTTTGAAAAAGTGGTGAACGTATTATGAAACGAATTGAATCATTGCAGAACTCGCTCGTCAAACATTGGAAGAAACTGAGCACCACCCGTAAAGAGCGCGACAAATTCGGGGAATTTCTCATCGAAGGCTTTCATTTGACCGAAGAGGCGTTGAATAAGAAAGACGGAATCAAAGGCTTGATCGTCCGCGAAGGCACGGAGATTCCAGATGCTTGGGATATCGAGGGCCTCACGCTTTACGTGGTAACGGCACAGATTGCGAAAGAGATTGCGGAAACTGAGCATACGCAAGGCATTTTCGCCCATTGCGCACAGCCGGAGTATAGCGACTCTGTGCAAGAGCAGTGGCAGACGCTGCTATTGATCGACGCCGTGCAAGACCCAGGCAATGTCGGGACGATGATTCGCACCGCGGCAGCTGCCGGAATTGATGCTGTCGTTCTCGGAAAAGGTTCGGCGGATGCGTACAATCCGAAAACGGTGCGTTCTGCGCAAGGTGCGCATTTCCAAGTGCCAATCGTCAAAGGCGATTTGTTCGACTGGGTTGAACGCTTGAAAGGGCGAGACATTCCGGTTTACGGGACGGCGCTTTATCAATCGGTGCCAATGTACGAGGCGGAATCGAAAGAGCGGTTTGCGCTGATTGTTGGAAATGAAGGAAGCGGCGTGGAGCCGCAGCTGCTCGAGCAGACCGACCAGAATCTCATGGTGCCGCTTTACGGCCCGGCAGAATCATTGAACGTAGCCGTAGCCACTGGAATTCTATTGTATAGCCTCGTTCCCAAAACTGGTGTTTGATTAACCGGCGAAAGTTCATTATAATAGAAGAGAAATAAACAAGCGTTGACCGGGAAAAGTACGCAGTCCCCTGCATCCAAGGAAGTCCGCCCTCGACTGAAAGCGCGGATATGCAGGAACTCCGGAAGTTCACCCCGCGAGCTGCTAGACGGGGACCGGCCGAGTGCCGTAAAGTCTAGCCGGTGATGAGCCGTTATTCAATGGAGTGATCGCCTACGCGCGATAACTAGGGTGGTACCGCGAATCAATGCCTCGTCCCTTTTTGGGGGCGGGGCTTTTTTATGTTCAAGGAGGAGAGAAAATGGAAGCAAGATTGCAGGAATTGAAAAATGAAGCATTGGAGAAAATCCAGGCAGCGCAAACAGTCAAGGAATTGACGGACGTGCGCGTAGCGTATTTAGGGAAAAAGGGGCCGATCACCGATGTCCTGAAAGGCATGGGCAAATTGCCGGCGGAAGAGCGTCCAAAGATGGGCGCGCTTGTAAACGAAGTGCGTGCAGAAGTAACTGAGTCGCTCGAAGCGCGCATGGTCCTGTTGGAAGAACAGGCGATCAATGAAAAGCTGCAAAGCGAAACGATCGATATTTCTTTGCCAGGGCGTCCGGCAAAAACGGGCAATCCCCATCCATTGACGCGTGTAGTCGAGGAAATCGAAGATCTTTTCTTGTCGATGGGATACGAAATCGCTGAAGGCCCGGAAGTCGAGAAGGATTATTATAATTTCGAAGCGCTCAACTTGCCAAAAGGGCATCCAGCGCGCGATATGCAGGATTCCTTCTATATAACAGAAGACATTTTGCTGCGCACGCATACCTCACCGGTGCAGGCGCGCACGATGGAAGCAAAAGGCGGAGAACCGATCAAGATCATTTGTCCGGGCAAAGTCTATCGCCGCGACAATGACGATGCGACGCATTCGCATCAATTCACCCAAATCGAAGGGCTTGTTGTTGGTGAAGACATCCGCATGAGCGATTTGAAAGGGACTTTGTCCATCTTTGCCAAGAAGATGTTCGGCGAAGACCGTGAAATCCGCCTGCGCCCGAGCTTCTTCCCGTTCACGGAGCCTTCCGTTGAAATGGACATTTCCTGTTTCAAATGCGGCGGGTCTGGCTGCAATGTCTGCAAAAAGACCGGCTGGATCGAAATTCTCGGTGCCGGCATGGTGCATCCGAACGTTCTGGAAATGGCCGGCTATGATTCGAAGCGCCTGACAGGATTTGCATTCGGCATGGGGCCAGAGCGCATCGCGATGCTGAAATACGGCATCGAGGATATCCGCCATTTCTACACGAACGATGTGCGTTTCTTGACGCAATTTCAACGGACGGAACTTTAAGGAGGAACTTTCATGTTAGTATCGACAAAATGGTTGAAAGAATATGTAAATACACAAGACTTGCCCCCAGCAGAACTCGGGGAAAAAATTACGCGCGCAGGAATCGAAGTTGACGCCGTAATCGACCGTTCAGAAGGACTGGCGAATTTGGTCGTCGGTTATGTGACGGAGTGCGTGAAACATCCGGAAGCCGATAAACTGTCAATCTGCCAAGTGGATGTCGGCGGCGGGGAAATCGACCAGATCATCTGTGGCGCACCAAATATCGCTCAGGGCCAGTCGGTCATCGTGGCACGTCCGGGCGCGAAGCTTCCAGGCGGCATGAAAATCAAAAAAGCGAAGCTGCGCGGGGAAGTATCGAACGGCATGATTTGCTCGCTTCAAGAGCTGGGCATTGAAACGAAACTTGTGCCAAAAAGCTATGCAGAAGGCATTTATGTCCTACCTGAAAAAGCAGAGCCTGGCACAGATGTGTTGTCTTACCTGGACTTGGACGATACGGTCCTTGAACTTGGCCTCACGCCGAACCGAGCGGATGCGATGAGCATGCTTGGTGTCGCTTATGAAGTCGGCGCCATTTTGGGAGAAGAGGTTAGCTTGCCGGAAATTGAGTACACAGAAGCTGCGGACAGTGCAAAAAGCATGCTGTCGCTCGAAGTGGATGCACCAGAAGCGAATCCTCTTTATGTAGCGAAAGTCGTGCGCAACGTTAAAGTGAAGGAATCTCCACTTTGGCTGCAACAGCGTTTGATGGCAGCTGGCGTGCGCCCGCATAATAATGTCGTGGACGTGACCAACTATATTTTGATGGAATACGGCCAGCCGCTTCATGCGTTTGACTATGATTCTCTTGGTTCCGGTAATATCACCGTGCGCCAGGCAAAAGAAGGCGAAAAAATTACAACGCTTGATGACACAGAACGCATCTTATCTGCGCATCAATTAGTCATCACCAACGGCACGGACCCTGTCGCACTTGCCGGCGTCATGGGCGGTGCAAATTCGGAAGTGAGCGATGAGACGACAACGGTCGTCATCGAGTCCGCTTATTTTGCTTCCGATTCGATTCGCCGTACGTCGAAAGACCATAATTTGAGAAGCGACGCGAGCTCACGCTATGAAAAAGGCGTCGACCCGAACCGCGTCATCCCGGCTGCCGAACGTGCTGCCCAATTATTGGCTGAACTGGCGGAAGGCGAAGTGCTTGCCGGATCGCTCATCTTCGACCAGCTCGATAAACAAGAGCGCGTTGTCAAAGTTTCTCCGGACTTCATCAATAGCCGCCTCGGCATGAAGATCCGCCTTGAGGACATGCTTGATATCCTCAGCCGTTTGAAGTTCAACACAGAAGCGGTGAACAACCAATTGATTATTGAAGTGCCGACGCGCCGACAAGATATCCAGATCGAAGAAGATGTCGTGGAGGAAATCGCACGTCTTTACGGCTACGACGAGATTCCGGCAACGTTGCCGCGTACCGATGCCACACCTGGCGGATTGAGCCCTTACCAGGCGAAACGCCGCATTGCACGCCATTTCCTTGAAGGCGCTGGCCTGCTTCAAGCTACGACCTATTCCTTGACCTCGGAAGCGGCTGCGACGCAATTTGCGCTGGAGCCGACGGAAACGACCCGTCTATTGATGCCGATGAGCGAAGAGCGCAGCATTTTGCGCCAAAGTTTATTGCCTCATTTGCTTGAGTCACTTTCATACAATACGGCGCGCCGCATTGATTCGGCAGCTTTGTATGAAACGGGTTCGGTGTTCTTGAAAGGCCAGGATGAATTGCTCGATGAACAAGAACATTTGGCGATTGTCATGACAGGACTGTGGATCGACCATAGCTGGCAGGGCGAAAAGAAAGCTGTCGACTTTTTCGTGGCAAAAGGCATCGTGGAAGGGCTTGCTGAAAAGTTGGGCCTAGAATTGTCATTCGAACGCGGCGAAATGGACGGCTTGCATCCAGGCAGAACCGCATTCATCCTGCTCGATGGCAAGCGCATCGGCGTTATTGGCGCCTTGCACCCGTCCGAGCAGAAAACGCGCGATTTGAAAGAAACGATCGTGGTGGAGTTGAACTTGGCGACGTTGCTGACACGCGAAACGGAAGCACTTGTCTATACCCAAGTATCCCGCTACCCGACGATTTCACGCGACGTGGCGTTGGTCTTGTCGAATATCGTGGAAGCGCAGACGATTGAAGGAGTCATCCGCAAAGCGGGCGGCAAGTTGTTGAAAGATGTCCGCGTCTTCGATCTGTACGAAGGCGACCGCATGGATGAAGGCAAGAAATCCTTGGCGTTCTCGTTAAGATATTTCGACCCGGAGAAAACACTGACCGATGAAGAAGTGAACGCAGTGCATGAGAAAATCATCAAAGCGCTCACGGAATCAGGAGCGGAACTCCGCTAAAATCAAAAACAGTCTTGGGCTCATGGTGAGTCCAAGACTGTTTTTTTATGTGCGTTTTTTCTTCGCTGCCAAGGCTTGCGCTTTTTTCGTATTGGCAAAATGGGCTTTCGTAATGCTTTTCAGGAAGGCTTCTCCGCGCGACAACAAGATCTTGGCCGCGGCTTCATCGACAATCGCGCCAGCCCCTTTTGGCAAAGAGACGCCTGCAACTGTGCTGAGACGGTCCATTTCCTCTAAGAAAGCGACACGCGCAATGATCGATGCGCAGGCGACCGATACATGGAGATTTTCCGCTTTCGTGGAAAACAAAACATTCTCGCGGATGATGTCCGATTCTTGTGCGATGTGCCGATAATAGATGCCGCGCTCTGCGAATTGGTCGATCAAAATCGCTTCGGGTTTTTCCGGCGCCATTTTTCGCAAGACATGCTTCAGCGCTTGGTTATGGAGCAATGCTTTGATCTTGCCTTGCGACCAGCCTTGCGCCTGTACTTGATTGTATTTCTCGTTGTCTAAGGTTAGCACGCTATAGGTGAATGCTGCTTTTAAGTCAGGCGCGATTTTCCGCATATAATCATCCGTCAATTGCTTGGAATCCTTAACACCGAGTTCTTTTGCGAGCTCGACTTGGTGTGCGGGCACAAAGCAGGCGGCGACGGTGATTGGGCCGAAGAAATCGCCCGTGCCGGTTTCATCGGAGCCGAGCACAGAGCGGTTGGCGAAATCGGGCGGCAATTGATCGCCTTTGGCTGACGCTGTTTTCTCTTTGATGCTGTCGGCAGCGCCCCATTTAGCCGTTTCACGCTCGGCACCTGCGCCCTGGAACATGACTTTGCCGGATGTGTAGACGGTAATCATCGCATCCGGCAGTTTAGCGGCAAAGCGGGCATGGGGATTCTTGGTTTTTATTTCCTTATTTTGGTAGTGTGAGATTAGCCGTTTCAAGGCTTCTTCCGGCAGTTTCAAGACGCTATTGGTCATTGGGAGTCCCCTTTCTTATGATTCACAATCCGCTTGTGTTCGTGTTATGATGGTCTATAGAATTCCAAAGGGGGAACGCGCATTGCAAGAGCAGCATAAAATTCGCACTGTCGTTGATATATATGGCCATACATATAAGATGCTCGGTACTGAGACATCCGGCCATATGAGGCTTGTCGCTTCCATGGTCGACAGCAAGATGCGGGAGATCAACGCCGCCAATCCATCGCTTGACCAAGCGAAACTAGCCGTATTGACCGCGGTAAATGCGACACATGAATATCTTAAACTGAAAGAGCAGCTAGAACAAATGGAAATTGAATTGAATAACTTGAAGGGCTGACGGATATGCTTGATTTAATCTTATTAGTATTGCTTCTGGCGGGGATTTTGGTCGGCTTCAAGCGAGGGCTGGTGCTGCAGTTTCTGCACATGGTCGGCTTTGTCGTCGCGCTCATTGTCGCCTATACGTATTATAAACCGCTATCGGAAAACTTTGTGTTATGGGTTCCATACCCGACGGTCGACGAAACCTCGCGCTTTGCGATGGCTTTCGAACAATTGAATCTGGACCAAACTTTTTATCAGCTCTTGGCATTCGCACTCATTTTCTTTGTCGTGAAATTTTTGCTGACGCTGATTGCATCGATGTTCGATTTCATCAAATACATACCTGTGCTTGGCTTCTTGAGCCGTATTTTCGGTGCAGTCCTTGGGCTCATCGAAGCGCACATCCTGTTGTTCATCGGTTTGTATGTATTTGCGCTATTGCCAGTCGATGTCATTCAAAACCAAATCGACAACTCCGGAATTGCACGCGCGATCCTGGAGCATACGCCTTATTTCTCTGAGAAAGTGAAGGAATGGTGGTATATTTATATGTAGTAGGAACTTCTCTCTTACGAGGGAAGTTTTTTTATGAACCGATTAGGGAGGTTTGTTTGGCATGAATAAAAAAATCATTATCCGTACATTGGAAAATATTGCGTTATATATGGAATTAAAAGGGGACAACCCGTTTAAAGTATCGGCTTTTCGTAAAGCTGCCCAAGCACTTGAACTCGACCAGCGCAGCTTGGATGAGATTGAAGATGTTACGAAGCTAAAAGGCATCGGTAAAGGCACGGGCGATGTTATTACGGAATTGCTGACCGATGGCAAATCGTCTGTTCTCGAAGAACTGCAGGAAGAAGTGCCGAAAGGGCTTGTGCCAATGCTGAAACTGCAAGGGCTTGGCGGCAAGAAAATTGCCAAACTCTACAAAGAACTCGGCGTGGATTCAATGGAATCTTTGAAGCAGGCGTGCATCGATGGGCGTGTCCAAGCGCTTCCGGGATTTGGCGCAAAATCCGAAGAGAAAATCCTGCTTGAGCTGGAAAACTTCGAAACCGACCCGGGACGCCACCCAATCTGGAAAACGGAAGAAACGGTGGCATTCATCGAAAACTTGTTGACGACGATTTCCGATGTTGCGGAATTTTCAGTTGCCGGAAGCTTCCGCCGCACGAAAGAGACGAGCAAAGACCTCGACTTTATCGTAGCGACCGCTAAACCGGCAAAAGTGAAAGAACAGCTGCTCGCCGGCTTGCCAGTGAAAGAAACCATTGCTTCAGGTGACACGAAAGTCTCTGTTGCGGTGGAAGTGGTCGAGCCGATCGATGTCGATTTCCGCCTCGTTGCACCAGAAGAATTTGCGACAGCGCTGCACCATTTTACCGGATCCAAAGACCATAATGTCCGCATGCGCCAATTGGCTAAAGCGAAAAAAGAGAAAATCAGCGAATATGGCGTGGAACAGGAAGACGGTTCCGTGTTGACATTCGAATCAGAAGAGGCATTTTTCGCCCATTTCGATTTGCCGTTCATCCCGCCGACCGTGCGCGAAGATGGCCGTGAAATCGACCGCATTGCGGAATTGCCGGCACTTGTCGCGGTTGATGATATCCGCGGCGATTTGCATATGCACACAACCTGGTCGGACGGAGCGCATTCCATCGATGAAATGATCAATGCCTGCCACGAGCGAGGGTACGAATACATGGTCATCACCGACCATTCCCAATACCTGAAAGTCGCGAATGGATTGACGCCTGAGCGCTTGATAGAGCAGAACGGGAAATTGCGTGAGGCCAATAAACGCCATGACGGGATCGAAGTATTGTCCGGAACGGAAATGGACATCTTGCCGGATGGCAGTTTGGATTTTGACGACGAAGTGCTCGCGCAATTGGATTTTGTCATTGCGAGCATCCACTCGAGTTTCCAGCAGCCGCAAGAACAGATCATGGCACGTATTTTGACAGCGATGAAAAACCCATATGTCCATATGATCGCGCATCCGACCGGCCGTATCGTCGGAAAACGCGACGGCTATAATCCGGACGTTGAACAAATTCTCGATTGGGCCAAAGAATATGGCAAAATCGTCGAGTTGAACGCGAGCCCGTATCGACTTGACCTGGCTGTCGAATGGCTTGTCATGGCACAGGACAAAGGCGTGCCGGTCGCTATCAATACCGATGCCCATGCAATCGAAGGGCTAGAGGTCATGGCAACAGGCGTCCGCCACGCACAGAAAGCATGGCTCAAAAAAGACAATGTGGTCAATACATGGCCGCTTGAGAAGTTAAGAGATTTCTTGAAACGATAAAGGAGGAGTTTATATGATCGCAGAGCGCGCATTACGAACTCTCGAATTTTATAAAATCCGTGAAGAAGTGGCTGCATTTTGTACTTCATCACTTGGAAAAGGGTTAGTGAAAGAATTGCTGCCGTCTACTGACATCGCGGAAGTAAACCGTTTGCTCGAAGAAATGGACGAAGCGGCGCAATTATTGCGCATCAAGAATAATGTGCCGATGGGCGGGATTTCCGATATCCGTCCCCATGCGAAACGCGCACAGATCGGCGGCAGTTTAAGCCCGGTGGAGTTGATGGAAGTTTCCTCAACGATCCGCGCAAGCCGGATCTTACGCCATTTCCTTGAAGCCATCGACGCGGAAGAAGATATCGACATTCCCCATTTCATGGAGAAAAAAGAAAGTATGCCAATTTTGACGCAGCTCGAGCACGATATTAACGCTTGCATCGATGATAACGGCACTGTGGTCGACAGCGCGAGCTCGGAACTTCGCAGCATCCGCCAGTCACTGCGTGCGCAGGAAAGCCGCGTGCGTGAAAAACTCGAGAGCCTGATACGCGGACGCAATGCGTCGAAAATGCTGTCAGACTCCATTGTCACCATTCGCAACGACCGCTTCGTTATCCCGGTCAAACAGGAATACAGAAGCCATTACGGCGGCATTGTTCATGACCAATCATCGTCAGGTCAGACGCTGTTCATCGAACCGGATGCCGTCGTGCAGGCGAACAATGAAGTGCGTAGGCTGAAGTTGAAAGAACGAGAAGAAATCGACCGCATCCTGCTGATGTTGTCTATGAAAGTGCAGGAAGTCGCTCATGAATTGTTCACTTTGGTCGGTGTATTGGCGGAAGTCGATCTGATCTTGGCCAAAGCGAAATACGGGCAAGCGCATAAATGCTCAAAACCCGACATGAACACAGAAGGCTATATCAATTTAAAAAAAGCCCGCCACCCGCTCATTCCTCAAGATGAAGTGGTGCCGAACGATATCGAGTTTGGCCGGGACATTACGGCGATCGTCATCACCGGACCGAACACAGGAGGCAAGACGGTCACCTTGAAAACGGTTGGCTTGTCGACTTTGATGGCACAGGCAGGACTTCCAGTGCCGGCACTTGAAGGATCGGAACTGGCTGTATTCGACCAGATCTTTGCCGATATCGGCGATGAGCAGTCGATTGAGCAAAGCTTAAGTACGTTTTCTTCCCATATGGTTAATATTGTCGACATCTTGGAGAAGTTCGATGAAAACTCATTGGTCATTTTCGATGAGCTTGGTGCCGGCACCGACCCGCAAGAAGGGGCGGCACTTGCCATTTCCTTGCTCGATGAAGTTCACGGCAGAGGCGCGCGCGTTATCGCGACGACCCATTACCCGGAACTAAAAGCTTATGGCTATAACCGGGAAGGCGTTGCCAATGCAAGTGTCGAGTTCGATGTCGAAACATTGAGCCCGACCTACCGTTTGCTGATCGGCGTGCCGGGACGCAGCAACGCGTTTGAAATCTCCAAGCGGCTCGGTTTGCCGGAGCATATCATTTCCCATGCGAAGAGCTTTACAGGAACCGATCGCAAGGAAGTCGACTCGATGATTGCTTCGCTGGAGAAAAGCCGTCGCGAAGCGGAACGGGATGCAGAAGAAACCCGTTCTGTGCTTGAAGAATCCGAGACGCTAAAAGAAGACTTGGCGAAACGACTCGCGGAATACGACAGCCGCAAAGAGCTGCTTGAAGACAAAGCAAAAGAAAAAGCGCGCAAAATCGTCGATCAGGCGCGCGCGGAAGCGGAAACGGTCATCAAGGAACTGCGCCAAATGCAGCTGACCCAGCAGACCGGCGTCAAAGAACACCAGCTGATCGATGCCAAAAAACGGCTGGAAAATGCCATGCCGGAAAACCGCGTCCTGAAAAAAGCGAAAAAGAAAAACGAACCGGTCGCCCTGAAACCGAACGACGAAGTAAAAGTGCTATCCTACGGGCAAAAGGGGACATTGGTCGAAAAAGTTTCCGACACGGAATGGGTCGTACAGGTCGGCATCTTGAAAATGAAGCTGCCTGAATCCGACCTCAGCTACACAAAACCGGAAAAGCAAAAAGAAACACGTACAATGACCAGCTTGAAAGGCCGGGAAGGCTACACGAAAATGGAGTTGGACCTTCGCGGTGAGCGCTACGAGGATGCCCTTTCGCGCGTGGAGAAATATTTGGACGATGCCTTATTGGCGAATTATCACCAAGTTTCCATTATTCACGGCAAGGGGACCGGCGCGCTACGACAAGGCGTGCAGCAATACTTGAAGAAACATCCGCGCGTCAAAAGCTATCGCTTTGGCGAACCGGGTGAAGGCGGCTCGGGCGTAACGGTCGCTGAATTGAAGTAAGGGCGGAGGGGGAGTTTGCAAATGTTCGAAGAAGGATTTTGGACCCATCCGCTCGTCGAGACAGCTGGCTATTTCAGTGTAGTAGTCTTATGCTTGATCGTAGCGATGGTTATTTTTGAAGTCGTAACAAAATACAAGAACTGGGAAGAAATCAAAAGCGGCAATTTGGCCGTGGCGATGGCGACTGGCGGAAAGATTTTTGGCGTCACAAATATTTTCCGCTTTTCGATTGAACAGCACACAACACTGTTTGAGATGATCGGCTGGGGGCTGTTTGGATTCGTGTTGTTGATTTTTGCTTACATCCTTTTTGAGTTTCTGACGCCGAAATTCAAAGTGGACGAAGAAATCGCCCGCGATAACCGTTCGGTCGGCTTGATTTCGATGACCATCTCAGTCGGCTTGTCGTATGTTATCGGAGCCAGTATTTCATAGGAGTTGGAACGAATGGAGAACCTAATCAAAATCTTAATCGTTTTTTGCATCTTGTTTGTGCTTGTAGGAATCGTCTTCCTATTCGTGTTTTAAAAACGGCCTATGCGCCGTTTTTTTTATGGATTCATTTCGAAGGAAAATAATGTTTGAAAGCGTTATCATAATTCTTTATACTTAAAGTAGGAATATTCTCACGATTCCGATAAAAGAGGGGGAGGTAGAAAGTATGTCCGAAAAACCGTGGTTAGCTCATTATCCGGCGGAAGTACCGCACACGCTAACGTATCCGAGCATGCCGGTCCAGGAATATTTGACGAAAGCCTATGAAGACTTTCCGCAAAAGACCGCAATTCATTTCCTGGGCAAGGACCTTAGCTACGAAGAGTTGTACCAATCTGCCATGAAGATGGCCAATTACCTTCAAAAGCTAGGCATCCAAAAAGGCGACCGGGTATCCATCATGCTGCCGAACTGTCCACAAGCGGTCATCAGCTTTTATGGAATTCTTTACGCTGGGGGCGTCGTCGTCATGACAAATCCGCTTTATACGGAGCGGGAAATTTCCTACCAGATGAAAGATTCCGGTGCCAAGGCAATCATCGCACTTGATATTTTGTTCCCGCGGATCAATAAAGTGATCAAAGAAACGGATCTTGAGAACGTCGTCGTCACGGGTATCAAGGATTACCTGACATTCCCAAAAAACCTGGTGTACCCGTTCATCCAGAAAAAGCAATACGGCATGACGGTGAAAGTCGAGCACCGGGGAATCAATCACCTCTTCACGGAAATCATGAAAACAGCTTCGCCGCAAATTACCAAGCCGCCATTTGATTTCGAGGAAGATTTGGCGCTGCTGCAATACACTGGCGGAACGACCGGATCGCCAAAAGGCGTTATGCTGACGCACCGTAACTTAATCTCGAATGCGACGATGTGTGACGCTTGGCTCTATAAATCAAAGCGTGGCGAAGAGACGATCATGGGCATCATTCCCTTGTTCCACGTGTACGGTTTGACGACTGTCTTGATCTTGTCTGTCATGCAGGGCAATAAGATGGTACTATTGCCGAAATTCGACCCAGAGCAGGCCTTAAAGACCATCAACAAGCAAAAGCCAACTTTGTTCCCTGGCGCACCGACGCTTTATATCGGTTTATTAAACCATCCGGACATCAAGAAATACGATCTGTCTTCCATTGAAGCATGCTTGAGCGGATCCGCGCCGCTGCCGATAGAAGTGCAGGAGAAATTCGAACGCATCACGGGAGGCAAACTGGTCGAAGGCTATGGCCTAACTGAAACCTCGCCGGTTACCCACTCGAATCTCGTGTGGGGAGAACGGACGAAAGGCTCGATCGGCATGCCGTATCCGGACACGGATTGTGAAATCTTCCTTCCGGGAACGACTGACCCTGTACCGAACGGGCAGATCGGTGAAATCGCCATTCAAGGGCCGCAGGTGATGAAAGGCTATTGGAACCGTCCGGATGCTACGGCAGCAACGATTGTCGATGGCTGGCTATTGACTGGGGATCTTGGCTATATGGACGACGAAGGACAATTCTTTATCGTCGACCGCAAAAAAGACATGATTATCGCCGGAGGCTTCAATATCTATCCGAGGGAAATCGAAGAAGTTCTGTATGAACATGAAGCGATCCAGGAATGTGTCGTTGCCGGAATCCCGGACCCATACCGTGGCGAAACAGTAAAGGCATACATCGTGCTGAAAGAAGGGTATACTGTTACAGAAGAACAATTGGATAAACATTGCCGCGAACATCTCGCTGCGTTTAAAGTGCCGCGCATCTATGAGTTCCGTAAAGAACTTCCGAAGACGGCAGTCGGTAAAATATTGCGCAGATCGCTGGTGGATGAAGAAATCGCCAAACGCAATGAAGCAGTTCCTTCTTAACTAAGGCAAAAGCTTGACACAATTTAAACAAAACGATAATATGAAAATATGAATGAATCGCCATTCATATTTTCATATTTTTTTGGGTGGTGACAGGATGGTAAAGAAGGATAAACCGAAATACAAGCAAATCATCGACGCTGCGGTCATCGTTATCGCAGAAAATGGTTACCACCAAGCGCAAGTTTCAAAAATTGCCAAGCAAGCCGGTGTAGCGGACGGTACGATTTATTTGTATTTCAAGAATAAAGAAGACATTCTCATTTCCGTCTTCCAGGAGAAGATGGGCGTGTTCGTCAGTGAATTGGAAAAGATCATCGCGAAAGACGCAAGCGCTGCCGACCAGCTCGGCATGATGATTAACAGCCATTTCAGCTTGCTAGCGAGCGATCTGCACTTGGCGATCGTGACACAGCTAGAACTCCGGCAGTCCAATCATGACATCCGCATGAAAATCAATAATGTCCTGCGGGGGTATTTGAAATTGATGGACCGGATTCTGATCAGCGGCATCGAGTCAGGAGAATTTGATCAAAATATGGATATTCGTTTAGCCCGCCAGATGGTTTTTGGTACAATGGATGAGACCATTACTACCTGGGTGATGAACGATCACAAGTATGATTTGGTCGAACTCGCACCGAAAGTGCAACGCTTATTGCTGAAAGGCATGCAAGCGTAAAGGGAGGGGATGAGCAGGTGGAATTTATCAGCTGGAAAAAAGAAGATGGGGTAGCGATCGCGACAATCAACCGGCCGCCGGCAAATGCATTGTCTCGCGCGCTGATCTTGGAAGTCGATGCACTTCTGGATGAAGTAAAAAACGACTCGGATGTCCGTGCGATTGTCTTGCACGGCGAAGGACGTTTCTTCTCGGCAGGTGCTGACATCAAGGAGTTCACAGAAGTGACTTCAGGGGAAGAATTCTCGAAACTGTCAGCGAGCGGCCAAGCGGTATTCGAACGCGTGGAAACCTTCCACAAGCCGGTCATTGCCGCGATTCACGGCGCAGCGCTAGGCGGAGGTTTGGAGCTTGCCATGAGCTGCCATATGCGTTTTGTCACGGAAAATGCTAAACTGGGATTGCCGGAACTTCAGTTGGGCTTGATTCCTGGATTTGCAGGAACACAGCGTTTGCCTCGTTATGTCGGAGTGGCCAAGGCCGCTGAAATGCTTTTGACGAGCGATCCGATTACGGGCGAAGAAGCAGTGCAGCTCGGTCTTGCCAACCGTTCTTTCGGCGAAGAAGACCTTCTTCCGCAAACGCTTTCAATTGCGAAGAAAATTGCGAAAAAGAGCCCGGTGTCCGTCAAGGCAGCCATCGATATGCTTCAATATTCGAAGCGCGGGGCATTTGAAGAAGGGGTCAAAGCAGAAGCGGATTCGTTCGGTACGGTTTTTGTATCGGAAGACGCGAAGGAAGGCATTGGCGCTTTCCTGGAAAAACGCGAAGCACAATTTAAAGGGAAATAATACTTGGGAGGTTTACGTTCATGAACATTTATGTATTGGTAAAACGTACGTTTGACACAGAAGAAAAGCTGGTTGTCTCCGGTGGCCAAATTCAAGAAGATGGCGCTGAATTCATCATCAACCCATATGACGAGTATGCGATCGAAGAGGCCATCACGGTCCGCGACGCTCACGGCGGCGAAGTGACAGTGGTCACAATCGGCGACGAGGAAGCTGAAAAGCAATTGCGTACAGCACTTGCCATGGGCGCTGACAAAGCGGTCTTGATCAATACAGAAGACGATGTGGAGGAAATGGACCAGTTTACGGCAGCTTACATACTGGCAGAGTACTTGAAAGATAAAGAAGCGGACTTGATCCTTGCAGGTAATGTAGCGATCGACGGCGGATCCGGCCAAGTTGGACCGCGCGTAGCCGATTTGCTTGATATCAACTACGTAACGACGATCACAAGCCTTGAAATCGAAGGCGAAACAGTGAAAATTGTTCGTGATATCGAAGGGGATGCAGAAGAGCTTGAAACTTCATTGCCTTTATTGGTCACAGCCCAGCAAGGCTTAAACGAGCCGCGCTATCCATCTCTTCCAGGAATCATGAAAGCGAAGAAAAAGCCGCTTGAAGAGCTCGAGCTCGATGATTTGGATATTGACGAGGAAGATGTAGAAGCGAAAACAGAAACAATCGAAGTTTACTTGCCGCCGAAAAAACAAGCCGGCCGCATTTTGGAAGGCGAAATTCCAAGCCAAGTTTCTGAACTGGTCAGCTTGCTTCGCTCTGAAGCGAAAGTTATATAAACGTACGCCAATCATTTATTTTCACATCTACTTAGGGGGTTAACGGACTATGTCGAAAAAAGTATTAGTATTGGGCGAAACGCGTGAAGGCGCTTTGCGCAACGTATCATTTGAAGCAATTGCCGCAGCCAAGAAAATTTCAGGCGACGGGGAAGTCGTTGCTGTCTTGCTCGGGGAAGCGGTGAGCGAGTTCGGAAACGAATTGGTCGCTTACGGCGCTGACCGTGTCATCACAGTTGAGCACCCACACTTGAAATCTTATACATCTGACGGCTACGGCCAAGCATTCATGGCAGTTGTTGACCAGGAACAGCCTGAAGCAATTGTCTTCGGCCACACTGCGGTTGGCAAGGACTTGTCGCCAAAAATCGCATCGAAATTGCAGACCGGCTTGATTTCCGATGTGACGGATATCGAAGGGGAAGGCGCAGACGCAGTCTTCATCCGCCCAATCTATTCCGGTAAAGCATTTGAAAAAGTGAAATTGAAAGAAGACGGAGTTGTCTTCATTACAGTACGCCCGAACAACATCACGCCGCTTGAGCGTGAAGAACGTTCTGGCGATGTATCGAGCTTGTCAGTCGATATTACAAACTTGCGCACGATCATCAAAAACGTCGTCCGCAAATCTGCAGAAGGCGTCGACCTTTCGGAAGCGAAAGTCATCATCGCCGGCGGACGCGGCGTCAAGAGCAAGGAAGGTTTTGAACCATTGCAGGAACTGGCTGACCTTCTCGGCGGCGCTGTCGGAGCATCACGCGGCGCATGCGATGCGGATTACTGCGATTATTCCTTGCAAATCGGACAGACAGGGAAAGTTGTTACACCTGATCTTTACATCGCAGCAGGAATTTCCGGCGCGATCCAGCACATGGCAGGAATGTCCAACTCCAAAGTCATCGTTGCGATCAATAAAGACCCGGAAGCGAATATCTTCAAAGTGGCAGACTACGGAATCGTCGGAGATCTATTCGACGTCATCCCGTTGCTCACGGAAGAATTCAAGAAAGTCATGTAATCACCACAGCCTGCATTTATGCGGGCTGTTTTTTTCTGCAACTAGAGATGAAGCGAAAGAGGCCGACTCCTACGAGCCTGAAGCGTGCCCCTGTAGCGGAATCTCCTGAACTTTAAATACATTGACGACATCAAATCCAGGCAGTTTAACGCCAACAACAGCCGGGTATGGAAGGACTAGGCAAATAAATAGCTAGCGTAAATCACGTCTGCTATAATCGAAATATAGTTTGGTTATCACTTAAGGAGGAATTATACATGGCAATCGTTAAAGGAACAGATCAGAATTTCAAACAGGAAGTTTCAGAAGGACTCGTATTGGTCGACTTTTGGGCAGCATGGTGTGGGCCTTGTAAAATGATCGCGCCAGTTCTTGAAGAACTTGATGCAGATATGGACGACAAAGTGAAAATCGTGAAATTGGATGTTGATGAAAACCAACAGACAGCTAGCGAATACGGCATCATGTCCATCCCGACACTTCTTTTGATGAAAAACGGCGAAACAGTCGATAAAGTCGTCGGCTTCCGTCCAAAAGAAGCTTTGGCTGAATTGGTTGAAAAACACGCATAATTCCAAAACCGGGTCCCATTCGTGGAACCCGGTTTTTTAAATAGGGTGATAAAATGAAAAGTCAAATGATGCAACACAAACTCGCGGTTTTACCTGACCAACCGGGCTGCTATTTGATGAAAGACCGGCAAGGGACGATTATCTATGTCGGCAAAGCGAAAGTGTTGAAAAATCGTGTGCGTTCATATTTTACAGGCAGCCACGATACGAAAACACAAAGGCTTGTCAACGAGATCGAAGACTTTGAATACATCGTCACCTCCTCGGACAAGGAAGCGCTTATCCTTGAGTTGACGCTCATCAAGAAACATGATCCAAAATACAATATCCGCCTGAAAGACAATAAGACCTATCCGTATTTGAAAATTACAGGGGAACGCCACCCGAAATTGGTCATCACGAGACAGGTCAAAAAAGATAAAGGGAAATACTTCGGCCCTTATCCGAATGCCTATGCAGCGAGCGAGACGAAAAAACTGCTGGATCGTTTATATCCGCTCCGCAAATGCCATACGATGCCGGACCGCGTTTGCCTGTATTACCATCTTGGGCAATGCCTCGCGCCTTGCGTCAAGCCGGTAGAGAAGGATACGTACCGTGAAATGATCGACGGCATCAGCCGCTTCTTAAATGGCGGCTTCCGCGAAGTGAAGCAGGAGCTGACCGAGAAGATGAGTGAAGCGGCGGAGAATCTGGAGTTCGAACGGGCGAAAGAATACCGCGACCAAATCAGCCACATCGAATCGGTAATGGAAAAACAGAAAATGGCCATGAACGATTTCACCAACCGTGACGTCTTTGCTTACGCTGTCGACAAGGGCTGGATGTGCGTGCAAGTATTTTTCGTGCGCCAAGGAAAGCTGATCGAGCGCGAAGTGTCGATGTTCCCGTTATATCGCGACCCGGAAGAAGAGTTTTTAACTTTCCTTGGCCAGTTCTATGAAAAGCCGGACCATATCAAACCGAATGAGATCCTGCTGCAAGAAGCGGAAGACGAGGAATTTCTGAAAGAATGGCTCGGCGCGAAAGTGCTTGTCCCTCAGCGCGGCAAGAAGAAAGATTTGGTGCTGCTTGCGCGCAAGAATGCGGAAATTGCCATCAAGGAGAAATTCCAATTGCTCGAGCGCCAGGAAGAACGGACGGTTGGCGCTTGCAACGAATTGGGTGAAGCGATGAACATTCACACGCCGCTACGCATTGAAGCATTCGATAACTCCCATATCCAAGGGGCGGATGCCGTGTCTGCGATGGTCGTCTTTATTGACGGCAAACCATCGAAGAAAGATTACCGGAAATACAAAACCCGCTCTGCGCAAAAGCCCGATGATTATGCGGCAATGCGTGAAGTGGTCCGCAGACGCTACAGCCGCGTGCTGAAGGATGGCTTGCCGCTGCCCGACTTGATCATCATCGATGGGGGCAAAGGCCAAATCGAATCGGCGCGCGAAATCGTTGAAGACGAACTCGGCCTCGATATCCCGATTGCTGGCCTTGCAAAAGATGCCAAGCACCAAACGTCCCAGTTGTTGTATGGCAATCCGGTTGAAATGGTGGAACTGAAGCGCACAAGTGAAGCGTTTTATTTATTGCAGCGCATTCAAGACGAAGTCCATCGCTTCGTCATCACGTTCCACCGCCAATTGCGCGGCAAGAATTCGATTCAATCTGCGCTCGACGGTTTGCAAGGCGTCGGCCCGAAACGCAAGCAGCAATTGCTCAAGCATTTCGGCTCCGTCCGGAAAATCAAGGAAGCGAACGCCGGCGAGATCCAGCAGGCCGGCATTCCTGAGAAGCTGGCCATGGAAATCGAACGGCATTTCAAAGAACAGCCGTTGCAACAAGAATAACTTCGTGGTATTGTAATAACACAATTGAATCACTTGTAAAAAGTGATGATAGAGGAGCGGACGTCAATAGTATGCATTCCGAGATTTGCAGAATCTGTGAAGGATGCCGAAAGGGACGCCCGCCGAAGTTTATGCGCACTGCTTGCGTGTATGCTGGTCCTGCATTTAAGAAATGCAGGGCTGTCAGAGTTTGACTCTGGAGGGCTATCTCACATGGACGTTTGAAATCGTACATGAGAAGAGAGGTAGCTTGCCGGGCAATCGGCGAGTTGCCTCTTTTTTGTTGAGGGCCACTTATCTTAAGTGGGAGTGGAGAGAATGACAACAATCGTAATGAAATTCGGCGGGACGTCCGTGGCGTCCCCGGAGAAAATCGTAGGCGTGGCAAGACGCGCTATCCGGGAAAAACAACAAGGCAAACGCGTCGTCATCGTCGTCTCGGCGATGGGCAAAACGACAGACACGCTGCTTGGCCTTGCGGGAGAGATTTCCGCAGAGCCGCCAAAGCGTGAAATGGACATGCTGCTCGCGACTGGTGAACAAGTGACCATTTCGCTGTTGGCGATGGCATTCAAAAAACTCGGCCATGATGCTTTGAGCTTCACAGGCTGGCAGGCAGGAATCGAAACGGAATCCGTTCCGCGGAATGCACGCATCGAAACGATCCATACGCAGCGTTTAGAGGAAGCGCTTGAACTCGGCTTGTTCTGCGTGGTCGCAGGATTCCAAGGCGTCGACAAGAACGGCAACATCACGACGCTTGGCCGCGGTGGATCCGATACGACTGCTGTGGCGCTGGCGGCTGCTTTAGGCGCTGAAAAATGCGAAATCTATACGGATGTTGACGGTGTCTACACTTCCGATCCGCGTTATGTCACAGGCGCCCGCAAACTTGAACAGATTTCATACGACGAAATGCTCGAATTAGCCAATCTCGGGGCGGGGGTTCTTCATCCGCGCGCCGTGGAATTCGCCAAGAACAACCAAGTGCCCCTTTCTGTACGGGCCAGCTACTCGGATGAACCGGGGACTATCATTCAAGAGGTGATCACTGTGGAAAAAAATCTAATTGTGCGCGGTGTGGCATTTGAAAAAGACATCGCCCGCATCACGGTCAGCTATACAAAGCCGTTCAACGGCTCGCTTGCCAATATCTTCACGACTCTGGCGGATCACTTGATCGATGTCGATATCATCGTGCAAAGCATCAGTGAGGAGTTTCCGCCGTCTGTCTCCTTCTCGATCAAAGAAGACAGCCTGGTAGAAGCCCAGCGCGTATTGTCGGAAGCACAGGAAAAAATCGGCTACAACACTATCGATATCGAAACCGGCTTGGCGAAAGTGTCGATCGTCGGATCCGGCATGGTGTCGAATCCCGGCGTCGCAGCAAAAATGTTCGATATTCTTCGCACGCAGGATGTGCCTGTGAAAATGGTCAGCACTTCCGAAATTAAAGTCTCTGTCGTCGTGCCGGCGAGTGAAATGGAACGCTCAGCAAATGCGCTTCACGATGCATATGGACTGACGCCAGCGTCTGTCAGATAAGCAAAAAGCCCAGCCAAGCTGGGCTTTTTTGCGTTCCCAAGATTTTGTGTAAAAATTCACATTTTGTTCAAATTTGAAATCATGCCATTGCAGTCCTATATAAGCTTATAAAACAGTGAAACGGATGCCTATATCTCGCCTGTTTCGAAATAAAAATATAGCTTTTCATGAATTCTTTCCTATTTAATATCCGTAAAAACCTTTACAAACCCTAGACTGGATGCGCCTAAAAAGGGTTCCTTGCCTTGACGCTCCTAGAGGGGGGGAGTACAATAAATATGTCATATTCTTGTACATGATGCTTATAGCAACGCAGAGATATTTTCCTGATATAGGAAAAATTTGCGCTGCCAACTAATGTTTTTGAGGGGGGTAAAATTTTTGGATAACAATCGTGAATTTTTAATGCGCAGGCTGCATTCTTTACTCGGGGTCATTCCAATCGGATTGTTCTTGACGCAGCATTTGATCGTCAACCATTTCGCTACGCAAGGCGTGGAAGCGTTTAACCAAGCTGCCCACTTCATGGCAAATCTTCCATTCGTCATCTTCCTGGAGATTTTCGTCATCTACTTGCCGCTCATGTATCATGCTTTCTACGGATTATACATAGCGTTCACAGCGAAAAACAACCCGGGGCATTACAGCTACATGCGCAACATCTTATTTGTTGCACAGCGTTACACCGGGATTTTCCTTGTGGTCTTTATCGCATGGCACGTGTTTGAGACAAGATTCCAAGTTGCGATTGGTGCAGCAGAGGCAGATTTCAACATGATGGAAAACATCCTGTCGAATCCGTTTATGTTCGCCTTTTACGTATTGGGTGTCCTGTCCGCAACGTTCCACTTAGCGAACGGATTGTGGTCTTTCTTTGTAACGTGGGGAATCACGGTTTCAGAGAAAGCACAGCGCTACTCAACTTACTTCACACTTCTAGTCTTTATTGTATTATCGATCATTGGTATCAGAGCATTGTTTGCATTCGTTTAAGGATGTCCCAAACATTGGTGAATTAAAAGAGGAGTGAACACTACAATGGCGAAAGGCAAAATTTCTATCGTCGGTGGGGGCCTAGCTGGCCTAATGGCAGCGATCAAAGTTGCCGAAGCAGGAGCACCTGCCGATCTATTTTCCATCGTTCCAGTTAAACGGTCTCACTCTGTGTGCGCACAGGGCGGCATTAACGGAGCGGTGAATACAAAAGGTGAAGGGGATTCCCCAGCAATTCACCTAGATGACACCGTTTACGGCGGTGACTTCCTAGCTAACCAAAAGCCGGTTAAAGCAATGGCTGATGCAGCACCTGGCATCATCCGCCTGCTTGACCGCATGGGCGTCATGTTCAACCGTACGCCTGAAGGGCTTCTTGACTTCCGCCGTTTCGGCGGCACGATGCACCACAGAACGGCATTTGCCGGCGCGACAACGGGCCAACAATTGCTATATGCATTAGATGAGCAAGTCCGCCGCTACGAAGTCGCAGGCTTGATCACAAAATATGAAGGCTGGGAATTCCTGGGCCTCGTCATCGACGACGAAGGCGTTTCGCGAGGAATCACTGCACAGAACTTGACGACAATGGAGATTAAATCGTTCCGTTCGGATGCTGTCATCATGGCAACCGGCGGACCGGGGATTATCTTCGGAAAATCCACAAACTCTGTCATCAACACAGGTTCTGCTGCATCGATCGTGTACCAGCAAGGCGCTTACTATGCGAACGGCGAATTCATCCAAATCCACCCGACAGCAATTCCTGGCGACGACAAGCTCCGCTTGATGTCAGAATCTGCGCGCGGTGAAGGCGGACGGATCTGGACGTATAAAGACGGCAAGCCTTGGTACTTCCTGGAAGAAAAATACCCAGCATACGGAAACCTGGTCCCACGTGATATCGCGACACGCGAAATCTTCGATGTGTGCGTTAACCAAAAACTCGGCATCAACGGCGAGAACATGGTGTACTTGGACCTTTCCCATAAAGATTCGAAAGAACTCGACATCAAACTGGGCGGCATCATCGAAATCTATGAGAAATTCACAGGCGACGATCCGCGTAAAGTTCCGATGAAGATTTTCCCAGCAGTCCATTATTCCATGGGCGGGTTATGGGTCGACGATCATCAGATGACGAACATCCCTGGCGTTTTGGCAGCCGGCGAATGCGATTATTCCCAGCACGGTGCGAACCGTCTCGGCGCTAACTCGCTCTTGTCAGCCATCTATGGCGGCATGGTCGCTGGACCGAATGCCCTTGAGTATGTCAAGGGCTTGGAAGTATTGGCCGAAGACTTGCCAAACGATATTTACGCGAAGCATGAAGCTGAAGAGCAGCGTAAATGGGATGAAATCTTAGCGCTTGACGGAACTGAAAATGCTTACGTCTTGCACAAAGAACTGGGCGAATGGATGACGGACAATGTGACGGTCGTTCGCTATAATGACCGCCTTGAAGAAACAGACCGTAAAATCCAGGAGCTTCTTGAACGCTTTAACCACATCAGCATGACGGATACGCA
Source organism: Planococcus rifietoensis (assembly GCF_001465795.2). Taxonomy (NCBI): domain Bacteria; kingdom Bacillati; phylum Bacillota; class Bacilli; order Caryophanales; family Caryophanaceae; genus Planococcus; species Planococcus rifietoensis. The sequence goes on from NZ_CP013659.2 coordinate 1,106,648, forward strand.
ACTTTGGAGCAACCAAGGCGCAATGTTTACTCGCCAGCTGAAAAATATGCTACATTTAGCACGTGTCATCACTATCGGTGCGTTGAAACGCAACGAAAGCCGCGGCGCTCATTACAAGCCGGAATTCCCGGAACGTAATGACGAGGAGTTCTTGAAGACGACTATGGCGAAATTCAACGGTTACGATGCGCCGATCTTCCATTATGAAGAAGTCGACACTGGCTTGATCCCGCCACGCAAACGCGATTATTCCGCGAAAGCATAGCAATAAGAAGGGAGCTAATTTACCATGGGTGAAGCAGCAAAAACGGTTATTTTCGAAATCGAACGCCAGAACTCTACTGACGAAAGTTCGTACTGGGAAAAGTTCGAATTACCATATCGCGCCAACATGAACGTCATTTCCGCATTGATGGAAATTCGGCGCAACCCGGTCAACATGGACGGGAAGAAAACAACTCCAGTCAACTGGGACATGAACTGCCTTGAGGAAGTTTGTGGCGCATGTTCAATGGTCATCAACGGCAAAGCACGCCAGTCGTGTACAGCTCTTGTCGATCAGCTGGAACAGCCGATCCGCCTTCAGCCGATGAGAACATTCCCGGTCGTCCGCGACTTGATCGTAGACCGCAGCCGCATGTTCGACTCACTGAAGAAAGTCAAAGCGTGGGTGCCGATCGACGGTACGCATGATCTTGGCGAAGGTCCGCGTATGCCTGAGCGCAAACGCCAATGGGCTTATGAATTATCTAAATGTATGACGTGCGGCGTATGCCTCGAGGCTTGCCCGAACGTTAACGATAAATCCGACTTTATCGGTGCGGCTCCGCTTTCTCAAGTTCGCTTGATGAACGCGCATCCAACAGGCTCCATGAACCGTGATGAGCGTTTGAACGCAATCATGGGCGAAGGCGGCCTTGCGGATTGCGGTAACTCCCAAAACTGCGTGGAATCTTGCCCGAAAGGCATTCCATTAACAACGTCAATCGCAGCTTTGAACCGCGACGTGAGCATCCAAATGTTCCGTAACTTCTTCGGAAGCGATCACATGGTCGACTAATCTACACTCCGCCTTTATGGCGGAGTTTTTTTGTTTCATCTGAAAATGCGCCTGTGCTTGGTTGAAACAGATGTCCTTTGCGCCAGTTTTTGCTATACTAACAAAATGAGAACTGATTTACAGGGGGAACTGGAATGAGAGCGGCATACATAGAGGATTTCACTAAATGGCAGCAAGGCTTTACTTTTTACGCGCCGGTGCACGTGCGCTTTTCGGAAACGGACATGTTCGGGCATGTCAACAACACGGTGCCGATCGCTTATTTTGAATACGCCAGAATCGAATTCATGAAAGAAATCGGCTTGATGCAGGCTTGGCTTTCAAATGACAGCGACTTGATCCCAGTGGTAGCGGACATGCAGGTCGATTTCGTCCGCCAAGTATTTTTCGATGAACAATTGAAGATTTACGTGAAAGTGGAATCGATCGGAAACTCTTCGGCAGACATCCATTATTGGGCAGTGAACGACAAGCAGGAAACCTGTTTTACGGGCAGGGGCGCCGTAGTCCAAATCTCCAAAACGAGTGGCAAAGGCCATCCGTGGAGCGACGCGGACAAGGCGATGCTGCGCAGTGGAAGTCTGACTTCTTCCGGCAAATAATGCGGCTCTTGCCTTATGGGAGCGAAAGCGTCACTATGGAACAAATACCAGTAGCTAGGGAGTGAACCAAGTCCATGACTGAAGACAACTTAAACCGCCGCCACGACTTGGAGCGTGTGGCATTTATGGAAAAGGAATTGCGTTATATATCCGGGATCATCAAACAAAAAGGCCGTGAAATCCTGAATTCGTATACCATCACGCCGCCGCAGTTCGTGGCGCTTCAATGGCTGTTCGAACATGGCGACATGACCATCGGCGATTTGTCGAATAAAATGTTTTTGGCCTTCAGCACGACGACCGATCTGGTCGACCGGATGGAGAAAAACGATCTGGTCGTCCGCATCCGCGAAGAGCAGGACCGCCGGGTGGTGCGCATTAAATTATTGAAAGAAGGCGAACGGATCATTGAAGAAGTGATCAAGAAGCGCCAGGATTATTTGGAAGCAGTACTCGAGGACTTCAGTGAAGAGGAAGTCGAGCAATTTTCAAGCTTGTTGGAGAAAATGCATATCAACATGAAATAGGAGCGGGGCTATGACATTGAATGCGCCAATCGGAGTCATTGATTCAGGCGTCGGCGGATTGACCGTCGCCAAAGAAATCATGAAACTTTTGCCTAATGAAAAAATCTGTTATATCGGCGACAATGCCCGCTGCCCGTACGGCCCCCGTCCGCTTGCGGAAGTTCGGCGCTATACGTGGCAGATGGCAGAAGCGCTCATGAAAATGAATATCAAAATGCTGGTCATTGCCTGCAATACGGCAACGGCGGCAGCGCTCAATTCCTTACAGAAGAAATTGCCGATCCCAGTCATCGGCGTTATTTTCCCTGGAGCCCGCGCTGCCATCAAGTCCTCTTCGACGAAGAAGATTGCCGTCCTTGGCACGTCCGGAACCGTCAAGAGCGGTGCTTATGAAAAAGCCATCAAATCACTTGTTTCGGCTTCAGACGTCATTCAATTGGCGTGTCCGCGCTTTGTCCCGCTCGTGGAAAGTGATGAGTATGAAGGGGAGTTCGCGCGCCGCATGGTAGCGGAGACCTTATCGGCGATCAAATCGAAAGAATTCGACACCGCCATCCTCGGATGCACCCATTATCCATTATTGCAGGGCTTTATCGAGCAAGAGCTCGGCGACACCGTGACGGTTCTATCGTCAGCTCAGGAGACGGCCAAAGATGTTTCGCGCCACTTGAGCTATCAGGACAAATTTGCGGACCGCCGCAAACCGCCCGTCCATCAATTCTATACATCCGGTTCGACGGAGATATTCCGCACGATCATCAAAAAATGGCTCGCCATCGACGATCCGTGCATCCGTTCGATTCAGTTCCCGAAAACCTGACGGCATAGCCGCCGGGTTTTTGTCGTCCAGGCAGAATTATGGTAAGATTTTTTGAGTACATGAGGAGGATTCAATGATGACAAGAATTGATAATAGACAAGCAAATGAACTGCGCCCGGTGGAAGTAGAAACGGATTATTTGATCCATCCAGAAGGATCGGTCCTGATTACGGTCGGCCAGACGAAAGTGATTTGCACAGCGACAATCGAGTCGCGTGTTCCGGGTTTCTTGAGAGGCCAAGGCAAAGGCTGGGTAACGGCTGAATATTCCATGCTGCCACGCGCAACAGGAAGCCGCAACCAGCGCGAAGCGACGCGCGGCAAGCTCGGCGGGCGTACAATGGAAATTCAGCGCCTGATCGGCCGCTCCTTGCGCGCTGTCGTCGATCTCGAGAAGATCGGCGAACGCACACTGTGGATTGATTGCGACGTCATCCAGGCGGACGGGGGAACGCGTACAGCGTCTATCACGGGTGCTTTCATCGCCATGACCATCGCACTCGGCAAATTAGACGTGCCGGTATTTCCAGTGACGGATTATTTGGCCGCTACAAGCGTCGGCATCAACAGCAGTAAGCAAGCCATCCTGGACTTGAACTATGAAGAGGATTCCACAGCAGCGGTCGATATGAACCTGGTCATGACAGGATCCGGTGAGTTTGTGGAAATGCAAGGCACGGGCGAAGAAGCGACATTCAGCCGCAAGGAATTGAACGAAATGCTCGACCTCGGTGAAGCAGGGATCCAGCAATTGATCAAAATCCAACAACAAGCGATCGGCGAATTGTCGTCGCGGATCGGCGAAAAGGTGGAATCCGCCCTATGAAAAAAATCGTCATTGCCACACAGAACAAAGGAAAAGCCAAAGACTTTGAAACCTTGCTGTCCCCTCTAGGCTATGAAGTATTAACTTTAAGAGATGTCGCACAAGACCTCGACATCGAAGAAACTGGCACAACGTTCGAAGCCAATGCGATCCTGAAAGCGGAAGGCGTCGCGAAAGAACTCGGCATTCCGGTGATCGCCGACGACAGCGGCCTCGAAATCGATGCATTGGACGGAGAACCGGGCGTCTATTCTGCCCGCTATGCGGGAGGCGAAAAGAGCGACGACGCCAATATCGAAAAAGTGCTGGAGAAGTTGTCTGGCGTACCGGACGGAGAACGCACCGCGCGGTTCCGCTGCGTCTTGGCAGTTGCCGCACCGGGTGAACAAACGCAAACCTTCTCGGGGTCATGCGAAGGTGAAATTTTGCGCTTGCGCAGAGGCGACCACGGCTTCGGCTACGACCCAATCTTTTACGTGCCTGCCCAGGAGCGTGCCATGGCGGAACTTGAACCCGAAGAAAAAGCCGCCATCTCTCACCGCGGCCAAGCATTGCGCGAGCTCAGTGAAGCGATGCCAGAGTGGCTGAAATAAGAAAAAAGATATTTTTTTGAAATAGCATTGACTTTTCCTCGGATGATTTCTATAATTAAAATTGTCTTTCGTGAGGAAAGTCATGTCTCAGTAGCTCAGCTGGATAGAGCAACGCCCTTCTAAGGCGTCGGTCGGGGGTTCGAATCCCTCCTGGGACGTCTCAAAACCTTGTTTTCCCTTATCGGGAAAGCAAGGTTTTTTCATTTTGTGAAAAACGCTTGTGAAGAAATGATGGACATTTGATTTTTAGCTGTTTATTTGTGAGGTATATCGTATAATGGAAAAAGATAGAGAATAAACAGACCAAAAGGTGGAAACGAGACGTGTTCAGAAACAAATGGAAACGGATTTTGATTGTGCTTTCCCTTGTACAAACGATTTTAATTGCAGCGACAGCGACGAGCATTTGGACTTTTGCCGGTGAATCCGAGTTGATGGAAGTTGATGCAGCGATCGTGCTCGGCACGAAAGTTATCGGCGGGGAACCTTCGCCGGTGCTCGAGCAGCGCATTCGCCACGCCATCGATCTTTACGAAGCGGGCTATGTCGAGAAAATCATCTTCACAGGCGGCACTACGGACGGAGCGGACCTCGCCGAGTCGGTCGTAAGCCGGGATTTCGCGATCCGCAACCATGTGCCTGAAGAAGACATTCTGATCGAGACCCAATCGCTCATCACGGAAGAGAATTTCCGTTTCGCCGGTGAACTGGCGGATGAAAACGGCTTGTCGAGCTTTCTCGTCGTCAGCGATCCCTTACATATGAAACGTGCGCTGCTTATGGCAGAACACGCTGGAATTGACGCCCATTCTTCTCCGACGCCTTCGACCGAATTCAAGGGCTTTGCGAACATCGCACCGTTTTTTGCGCGTGAAGTCGTTTGCTATATGGCTTATGTCGCGATGCATGCCGTCATTTGATGAAACTGTCCCGCTCATGCGTGGACAGTTTTTTAATTTAACAGATGAACACAGCGGCCTTGAGTGATACACTATTTAAAAGCTGTGAGGAGTGTGTTGTCTATGGAAACTGATGGACTGAAACTCAGCACGAAATGGCAAGGGGATTTTGTATTCGAAGCTATAGGGCAAGGCGGCCACAGGCTCCGGATGGATGCCCATCCAGGAGTCGGGAACGACCAAGGCTTGCTTCCGATGCAAGCGCTGCTCGGTTCGCTTGCTGGATGTGTCGGCATGGACGTCGTGATGATTCTGCGTGCCAGAATGAAAGATGTTCGCTCTATTGAAATCGTCACGGAAGGAGACAAGCGCCGCAACCCGCCGAAGGAATTTCTGGCGATTACGGTGACCTTTATCGTAGAAGGCGATATCGATAAAGAGAAGGTCTGGCATGCCATCGAAGTAAGCGAGGAGAAATATTGCCCGGTCGCCCATTCCTTAAAAGCGGACGTCACGTACAAACTGGTTTTGAATGGCGAAGAGGCTGGCGCAAAATAGCGCCGGCTTTCGTTTTCACAGTGTATTTTCCTATGGTATGATGAATGGATAAAGAGGTGGTAGGATGCGGAAGAAATTTGGGGATTTGAAGCGCAAGGGCAACGTCATCGTCTTTCCGACAACGGTCACTCGGCTGCTCTCGGAAGGGATGACCAGTTTAAAAAATGAACAATACGCCGATGCTCGCGATAAACTGTACCAAGTGCTCGTCTACGAGCCGGACCATGCGGCGGCGCTCGGCGGATATGCCTACAGCTTGTACGAGCTGGGGGAATTCGAGGAAGCGCTCGAAGTCGTTCAGGAATTGCTGCGTGTCGGACCGATCCATTATTTGGAGACAATGGAGCTATACATAAGCATTTTAATGCAAGTAAAGGAATTCGAAGAAGCCGAGAAGATGATCGAAGTGCTCATCGAGGAAAACGTCCTGCCAAAAGAGCGTTTGGAGCAATTCCATCAATTGCGCGATCTTAATGAACGCATCGCCGAAAGCGCAGCCTCTGCCAAACGGGAAACGGGCCAATTCAGCCTCGAGCAATTTTTGCCGCTTAGCGCAGCCGAACAGGAGCAGCGGGTGACCGAATTGCCTAAAGAGGCGTATGGTGCCATGAAAAAGCAGCTGATCGACTTGATCAAGCATCCGGAAGTGGATTGGGTGGCGAAATCCTATCTGCTGCTCATGCTCCGTGAACAGCAGATTAGCGGAACGGTGAATGTTGAGAAGTTCCATTACACAAATGAGCTGGCGATCGACGAACTGCCGGATCCATTGAAAGATGCACGTCTGCTCGGAATCCGCAAGCGCTTGGAAGAGGCTTTGGAAAAAGAGCCAGCCAAGCTGCAGATGGCGATGGAACTGGTTGACCGGCATATCTACCTGCTGTATCCGTTTTTCTGGGAAGAGTTTGAGGAAGCGGAGATCGCTGAAGCCTACCACGCATATCTCGATAGTTTGTTCAGCGGGGAAGCGGAAGTGAAAGCTGATCCGAAACTGCTGGAAATGCTCATGCAAGCCGAGGCATACATAGAATTGCGCAATGGTTAGAAATAGTTGAACCTGCTCGTATGTGTGATATAATGTGGAGGTTGTCAAAAATCGTACAAAAATCGTACATGACTTTGTAAAAAATTGTTTGGAGGGCTTATACATGTCAGCAAAATGGGAAAAGCAAGAAGGTAATGTCGGAGTTCTTACAGTAGAAGTGCCGGCTGAAGAAGTAAACGGCGCGCTAGATAAAGCGTTTAAAAAAGTCGTTAAAGAAATTAACGTACCAGGATTCCGCAAAGGGAAAATGCCACGCCAAATGTTCGAAAAACGTTTCGGTGTAGAATCTCTTTACCAGGATGCACTTGATTTCATCCTGCCTGACGCTTACGCGAATGCAGTCGAAGAAGCAGGCATCAACCCGGTTGACCGCCCTGAAATCGACATCGAAAAATTGGAAAAGAACGAGCCATTGGTATTCACTGCTAAAGTAACAGTGAAGCCTGAAGTGGAACTCGGCGAATACAAAGGCCTTGAAGTTTCCAAAGAAGACACGAACGTGACGGATGAGGAAATTGAAGAGCAATTGAAAGAAAGCCAAGAACGCATGGCTGAATTGACTGTCAAAGAAGACGGGCAAGTTGAAAACGGCGACACAGCTGTGATCGATTTCGAAGGATTCGTAGACGGAGAAGCGTTTGAAGGCGGAGCAGGCAACGACTACTCCCTAGAAATCGGTTCTAACTCATTCATCCCAGGCTTCGAAGAGCAATTGGTCGGCGCTAAAACAGGCGAACAAAAAGACGTTGAAGTCACTTTCCCTGAAGAATACCACGCTGAAGAGCTTGCTGGAAAATCGGCAACGTTCAAAGTGACGGTAAACGAAGTGAAAGCGAAAGAACTTCCTGAACTTAACGACGAGTTCGCTAAAGAACTTGACGAAGAAGTAGAAGGTCTTGACGCACTTCGCACGAAAATGAAAGAAAACTTGAAAGCGGAGAAAGACAACGCTTCTGAAACACAAATGCGCGATCAACTTGTACAAAAAGCGGCAGAAAACGCTACAGTTGAAATCCCGCAAGCGATGATCGATTCTGAAATCGACCGCATGATGCAAGACTTCGAACAACGCCTAAGCCAGCAAGGCATGAACAAGGAATTGTACTTCCAGTTCTCAGGCCAAGACGAAGACGCTCTTCGCGAGCAAATGAAAGCCGACGCTGAAACACGCGTACGCGTATCATTGACGCTTGAAGCAATCGCGAAAGCGGAAAACATGGAAGTTACTTCTGAAGACATCGACAAAGAGCTTGAGAAAATGGCTGGCCAATTCAACATGGACGCTGAACAAATCAAAACAGCTCTAGGCGGCACTGAAATGCTAGAAAACGACATCCGTATGCAGAACACGGTTGAGTTCCTAGTGGAGAACGCTAAAATCTCTGACGCAAAAGCTGCTGAATAACACATAAGATTCTCAATAGGACAAGGTGCGGCAACCGCACCTTGTTTTCTATACATAATGGCAAACAAATTCAAGTTCCTACATATAAAGGCAGTTTCTTTGGAATAGTTCTAATTAGTTGATACAATCATATTAATCTTGTAAGATAATGGCTTGAATAGGGGTGACTACATTGTTCAAATTCAATGATGAAAAAGAACATTTGAAATGTTCGTTTTGCGGTAAACCGCAAGAACAAGTTCGTAAACTGGTCGCAGGGCCAGGTGTATATATTTGCGACGAGTGCATCGAGCTTTGCACGGAAATCGTAGAAGAGGAACTCGGAACAGAAGAAGAAACTGAGTTCAAAGAAGTACCAAAACCGAAAGAAATCATGGATATTCTAGGTGGCTATGTAATCGGTCAAGACAAGGCGAAAAAATCCTTGGCAGTAGCGGTTTACAACCATTACAAACGCGTCAATTCCCAAAGCAAGATCGACGATGTCGAACTTTCGAAATCGAATATCGTCTTGATTGGGCCAACAGGAAGCGGGAAAACTTTGCTCGCGCAAACACTCGCGCGCATCCTGAACGTGCCGTTTGCAATTGCGGATGCCACATCGCTTACTGAAGCTGGTTATGTCGGGGAAGATGTCGAAAACATCTTGCTCAAATTGATTCAAGCGGCAGACTACGATGTTGACCGTGCAGAAAAAGGCATTATCTACATCGATGAAATCGATAAAGTGGCGCGTAAATCCGAGAACCCGTCGATTACACGCGACGTTTCCGGCGAAGGCGTACAACAAGCTTTGCTAAAAATCCTGGAAGGCACAACAGCAAGCGTTCCCCCACAAGGCGGACGCAAGCATCCTCATCAGGAATTCATCCAAATCGATACGACGAACGTCCTGTTCATCGTAGGCGGTGCGTTTGACGGCGTTGACCAAATCATCAAACGCCGCCTCGGCAATAAAATCATTGGCTTCGGTGCAGATCCAAACAAAGAAGAAATGGACGAAAAATCCCTTCTTAGCCAATTAATTCCAGAGGACTTGTTGAAATTCGGCTTGATCCCTGAATTTATCGGCCGCCTGCCAGTGCTCGCAAGCCTTGAGCAATTGGACGAAAATGCACTTGTGCAGATTCTGACAGAGCCGAAAAACGCACTTATCAAGCAATATCAGAAGATGATGGAGCTTGATGGCGTTACCCTGACATTTGAACACGACGCACTGATTGAAATTTCCCGCCTCGCAATCGAGCGGAAAACAGGCGCACGTGGATTGCGCTCAATCATCGAGAACATCATGCTTGATGTGATGTATGATTTGCCATCCCGTGAAGATATCGTCGAATGCATCATCACGAAAGAAACAGTGACCGAGAATTCGCAGCCGAAATTGATGCTGGAAGACGGCACTGAGTTCGATAACGGCAATAACGAAAAAACATCCGCTTAAAATTTGGCTGATGCACAAGAATAGGATGATACGGGCTGACTCTGAATCGTGCACATCCGCGCGTATGGGGGTCAGCCCTTTTTCCACGAAAAAACAACAGTCTTCGAGATAATTGGCGCAGACTGACAGAGAGAAAGAGAAATGACGGAGGTGCACTTAGTTATGGCGAAGAAAAAAGTGACAAAACAAGTCCCGCTCTTGCCGCTTCGCGGACTGCTCGTCTTCCCGTCGATGGTCTTGCATATTGATGTCGGCCGGGAGCGTTCAGTAGCAGCGCTCGAGCAAGCAATGATGGATGACCAGATCGTCTTTTTGGCGACTCAGAAAGATATGGCAGTGGAGCAACCGGACAAAGATGATTTGCATAAAATCGGTACCTTGGCTTACGTAAAGCAAATGCTGAAATTGCCGAACGGCACAATCCGTGTGTTGGTGGAAGGCCTTGAACGCGGCCAGTGGAACCAATACGAGGATGGCGAAAAATTCACGCAAGTGGAAGTGACGTCGTTCCCGGATGAACCGGAGCGCGATGCAGAGCAAGATGCGTTGATGCGTATTTTGCTGGAACAATTTGAAATCTTCGGCAAAGGCTCGAAAAAAGTGACGACCGAAACTTTCAATACTGTGGCAGATATCGAAGAGCCTGGCCGTTTGGCGGACATGATTGCTTCCCATCTATCGCTGAAATTGCAAGGGAAGCAGGAAGTGCTTGAAACTTTCGATATCACGAAACGCCTTGAACTATTGATTAGCCGCCTGCATAACGAGCAGGAAGTGGCAGATATCGAGAAACGCATCAACGACCGCGTGAAAAAAGCAATGGAACAAACGCAAAAAGAGTTTTATCTTCGCGAACAGATGAAAGCAATCCAAACCGAACTTGGTGACAAGGACGGCAAAGGCGCAGAAGTGGCTGACCTGAAAAAACGCATCGAAGAAGCCGGGATGCCGGAATCGACCGCAAAGACGGCATTCAAAGAATTGGACCGCTACGAAAAATTGCCATCCGCTGCGGCGGAAAGCGGCATTATCCGCAATTACATCGAATGGCTCGTAACGATTCCTTGGTCTGAAACGACTGAAGACCGACTGGATATCAATTACGCGGAAGAAGTGTTAAACCGCGACCATGACGGCCTTGAAACGGTAAAAGAACGCGTACTTGAGTATTTGGCTGTCCAGCAGATGACCAAATCGCTGCGTGGGCCGATTCTTTGCCTTGTCGGACCACCAGGTGTCGGGAAGACGTCTCTTGCCCGTTCGATCGCCGATTCACTTGATCGCAATTTCGTCCGCATCTCGCTCGGCGGCGTACGCGATGAATCCGAGATCCGCGGCCACCGCCGCACCTATGTTGGCGCAATGCCGGGACGCATCATTCAAGGTATGAAAAAAGCAGGTACCGTCAATCCGGTATTTTTGCTTGATGAAATCGATAAAATGTCCAATGACTTCCGTGGCGACCCGTCGTCAGCGATGCTTGAAGTATTGGACCCTGAACAAAACAATTCCTTTAGCGACCATTACATCGAAGAAAGCTATGACCTATCGAATGTGCTATTTATCGCGACTGCCAATGACCTAGGATCGATTCCTGGGCCGCTGCGCGACCGCATGGAAGTCATTTCGATTGCAGGCTATACAGAACTTGAGAAGAAATTGATCGCCAAAAACCATTTGGCACCGAAACAATTGAAAGAGCACGGTTTGACGCCAGAGCAGTTGGACTTCCAAGAAGACGCATTCGTTTCCATGATCCGCTATTATACGCGGGAAGCCGGCGTGCGCGGTCTGGAACGCCAAATCGCTTCCGTCTGCCGGAAAGTAACGAAGCAAATTGTTTCGAGAGAAAAAGAACAGGTGACAGTCGGCGCGGAAGAAGTCGAGAGCTATCTTGGCAAGAAGAAATTCCGCTACGGCGTGGCTGAAAGTGAAAACCAAGTGGGCGTTGCGACTGGTCTCGCCTATACTGCAGTTGGGGGAGACACTTTGCAGATCGAAGTGTCGCTATCTGCAGGCAAAGGCAAGCTGCAATTGACCGGTAAATTAGGCGATGTCATGAAAGAGTCGGCACAGACGGCGCTATCGTTTGTTCGTGCACAGGCAGAATCGCTTGGCATCGACCCGAATTTCCAGGAAGCACACGATATCCATATCCACGTGCCGGAAGGAGCCGTTCCAAAAGACGGCCCATCCGCCGGTGTGACAATTGCGACAGCGCTCGTTTCAGCACTCACGAAGCGGCCAGTGCGCCGCGACGTCGGCATGACAGGGGAAATTACGCTTCGCGGACGCGTCTTGCCGATTGGCGGACTGAAGGAAAAAACTTTGAGCGCCCATCGTGCAGGATTGAAGACGATCATCGTCCCTGCAGAAAATGAACGCGACCTCGACGATATTCCGGAAACCATCCGTGAAGAATTGGAATTCCATCTCGTCAGCCAAGCGGAACAAGCGCTTGAAATTGCGCTGGAAGGAGTAAAAGAATGAAGGTCCATAACGTAGAACTGGTGATTAGCGCGGTTCGTCCAGCGCAATACCCCGAAACCGAGCTTCCCGAGTTTGCACTCGCCGGACGCTCGAACGTCGGAAAATCGTCTTTTATCAATAAACTGATTGGCCGCAAAAGCATGGCTCGTATTTCGTCCAAACCTGGCAAAACGCAAACTTTGAACTTTTACAAGATCGAAGAAGACTTATTTTTCGTCGACGTTCCAGGTTACGGGTACGCAAAAGTATCCAAAAGCGAACGTGAAGCATGGGGCAAGATGATCGAGACCTATATTACAAGCCGCGAGCAATTGCGTGCAGTGGTTCAAATCGTCGATCTGCGCCATCCGCCGAGCAAAGATGACCAAATGATGTATGATTTCATGAAACATTACAACATCCCGTGCATCATCATCGCGACAAAAGCCGACAAGATCCCGAAAGGCAAATGGGACAAGCATAAGAAAATCGTCCGTGAAGGGCTTGACATGGAGAAAGGCGATCCATTAATCGTCTTTTCTTCCGAAACTGGGCTCGGGCAAGAAGCCGCCTGGCAGGAAATCGAAAAACGCATGTAAGCAAGCAGGCAGTTCACCTGACTGGCTTGAAATAAAACAGGACCCGGAAAATCATTGATTTTCCGGGTCCTGTTTTTTGTTTTGTATAGTAATCAGCTGAAATAGATGAACGAGATAATTAAACGAGTGAGCGAGATGAATGGCTCATCGGTTATTTCTTCATAAAGTAGTCGCCTCCCGCTTGGGGCATGCCTCCCACAATAAGCCAAGAAGAACACTTGTCTTATTGCTCCGGCTTGCCCATGTGCGCGGTTCGGCTTTTAGATTTCATTGGATATTGCGTGCGAAAACGTGTCATTATTAGTTGGTTTCATCCGCTGGTAGGGACACCTAGCTGGACTTGATAGTGAGATAAATCGGCCGATGATTATTTCATCGTAAAGCTAGCCGCCTCCCGCTTGGGGCATGCCTCCCGCAATAAGCCAAGAAGAACACTTGTCTTATCGCTTCGGCTCGCCCGTATGCGCGGTTCGGCTTTTAGATTTCATTGGATGTTGGATGCGAAGAAGTGTCACTGTTAATTGTTTTTATCCGCTCTTGGCGACGCTTAGCTGGACTTGATAATTATAGAGAAGTTCTGTGATCAGTTCAATTTGAATTTACGAAGATGATTAAAGTGTTTCACACTTGCTTAAGTGTATGATGAATTATATTTCCCCTCTAAAATTAGAGATGAAGCGGAAGGGAGGCGACGCCGGAGGGACCGCGCGGGCTGGCGAGACAAATGTGCCGCGTACTTTGGCACATTGGCTCAACACCCGCCCCTCGGCAAGCGTCCTCCCTGAAGCGCAATCTCCACCCAATACACCTCCTACTTAATTTTGATAATATACATATCTTTTTCCTAATTCAACACCATGAAAATTGCCATCTATTGTGCACAAGTTCACAGTCAATTCCGACTACAAGCGTTATACTTGTGACACCATAATCGCTTTGCTAGAATTGTAATTAGGTTAAGTTTAGAATGATTATAAAGTGGAGTTTCCGTAGCGGAAACCCTTGTACGATAAAGCAAAGTTCAAGCAGGTTCATGCCTTGTTCACAAAATTGCAGGCATAACCTGATGAAAAAGTGGTATACTTAGGGAAATGAAATATTGAACGCGAAAGGTGTTTTAAGCCCATGCATACACTCGTAGTCGGGGTCAACTACCGTTCAGCGCCTGTATCGATCCGTGAGAAGCTGTCGTTCATCGAAAGCGAGCTTCCACAAGCGATGCAAGCCCTGCAACAACAAAAAAGCATATTGGAGAACGTCATCGTATCGACATGCAACCGGACGGAGATCTATGCCGTCGTGGACCAGCTGCATACCGGCCGTTTTTACGTGAAGCAATTTTTGGCTTCCTATTTCGACATTCCGATGGAGCAGTTCTCCCAGTATTTATTCCTTCATGAACAGGACGAAGCGATTGATCATTTGTTCCGTGTCACTGCCGGAATCGATTCGATGGTGCTTGGCGAGACGCAGATCCTCGGGCAAGTGAAATCGAGTTTCCTCGCAGGCCAAGAAATCGGCACGACGGGAACCGTGTTCAATCAATTGTTCAAGCAAGCGGTGACGCTGGCGAAACGTGCGCATAGCGAAACAGCGATTGGCGAGAACGCCGTATCGGTTTCCTACGCAGCGGTCGAGCTTGGCAAGAAGATCTTCGGTTCATTGAAGAACAAGCATGTCGTCATTCTCGGAGCAGGGAAGATGGGCGAACTCGCCATCAAGAACCTGCAAGGCAGCGGAGCAGACCGCATTACGGTCATCAACCGCACATTCGAGAAAGCGGAAGTGCTCGCTGATAAATTCGGCGGAATGGCAAAACCATTGAATCAATTACAATGTGCCTTATTGGAAGCGGACATCCTGATTTCGTCCACCGGGTCGACGGATTTCGTCATCGATCTTGAGTTGATGCAGTTTGTCGAAAAGCTGAGAAAAGGCAAGCCGTTGTTCATGGTCGATATCGCGGTACCGCGTGATATGGATCCGCGCATCGGCGATCTTCAAAACGTTTTCTTATATGACATTGATGATATGCAAGGCATCGTTGAAGCGAACCTCGCTGAACGTGAACGCGCGGCGAAACAAATCGCCGGCATGATCGAACAAGAAGCAGAGCAGTTCAACGACTGGCTTGGTACGCTCGGCGTCGTTCCGGTCATTTCTGCACTGCGTGAAAAAGCGCTTGGCATCCAAGCGGAAACGATGGAAAGCATCGAGAACAAAATGCCGGATTTGACGGATCGCGAGAAGAAGATCCTCAACAAGCACACGAAATCGATCATCAACCAGTTATTGAAAGAGCCGATTTTGCAGGCGAAGGAAATGGGCACGGCGAAGAAATCACGCGAACAGCTAGAGTTGTTCATGCAGATTTTCGGCATTGAAGAAGAAGTCGAAGAGCAGCGTGAAAAACAAGCGCTTGCGACGCGCCAAAAAGCGGAGCGTGCACGCCTTGAAAAACAGCAAGAAGCACTGCAAGGGCAAGAAAATCCAGGCTATACTGTATAAAAGCATTTCCGATTGGCGTGGGTTTTCATCTCCATCGCCGTAAATGACCCAACCGGGCCGCGATTGCGGGATAGAGCTATCTTATAATGAGGCGTTTTCGAATCTATATGTTAAAATGTAGAGGCGAAACGCCTTTAATTATGGAAACGAAGGGGAATAGGATGGCTGATATAACAATGGCAAGGCTGCATGAAGCTATGGTTATACTATATGCTATCAGCCTTGTCTTTTATTTTGTCGATTATTTATATACTACGAAAAAAGCCATCCGGATCGCCATGTCACTTCTTGGGGCCGTGTGGTTATTGCAGACCGTGTTCCTGGTGCTCTATATCGTAGAGACGCAGCGATTCCCGGTACTGACTTTGTTTGAAGGCATTTATTTTTATGCGTGGCTACTCGTTACGCTATCGCTCGTCTTGCGGATTTTTTACCGCTTCGACTTTGCGGTATTTTTGATCAATATCATCGGATTCATCTTTATGGTTATCCATACATTTGCGCCGGTCCAGATCGAACGGTCGCCGGTTGGGGAAGCTTTGGTGTCGGAGTTGTTGTTCATCCACATCACGTTCGCGATTCTGTCCTATGCGGCATTTTCACTGTCGTTTGTCTTTTCCGCGCTTCACTTACTGCTATACAGGCTGTTGAAGCAGAAGAAATGGACGAAGCAATGGAGCAGCTTGCCGTCACTCGGGCAGACCGAACAAGGCATGACCATTTCCATCCTGGTCGGGATTCCGATGCTGTTCGTCTCGCTCGTTCTCGGCTTCCAATGGGCAGTCGTATCGTTGGAGGAATTTTCCATTTTAGATGTAAAAATTGTGGGTTCGTTCATCCTGCTGATTGTCTATAGCTTTATTCTATGGCGTCACCGGCGAGGCAACTTGAATGGCATGAACTATGCCTGGGCTCATTTGTATGCGTTTTTGTTATTGCTGATTAATTTCTTTTTCGGCAGTCGTTTATCGGAATTTCATTTTTGGTATTAATAGAAAGGTAGGATTCAGTTGAGAAAAATCATTGTAGGGTCAAGAAGAAGCAAGCTTGCGTTGACGCAAACCAACCAATTCATCGAGAAAATGAAAGCGGCAGGTGCGCCGTTTGAATTCGAGATTAAGGAGATTGTCACTAAAGGCGACCGCATCCTGGATGTTCAATTGTCAAAAGTGGGGGGCAAAGGGCTTTTCGTTAAGGAAATCGAAGAGGCGCTATATGCCAAGGAAATCGATTTCGCCGTCCACAGCATGAAAGACATGCCAGCTGTACTTCCTGAAGGTTTTGTCATCGGTTGTATCCCGGACCGGGAAGACCCGCGTGACGCCTTTATTGCGAATGACCATGTGAAATTGATGGATTTGCCAGTCGGCGCTGTCGTCGGCACTAGCAGCTTGCGCCGGAGCTCGCAGTTACTTTTGCTGCGCCCGGACCTCGATGTCCAGTGGATCCGCGGGAATATCGATACACGCCTCGCGAAGCTCCATGCAGGGGATTTCGATGCCATCATCCTGGCAGCTGCTGGTTTGAAACGCATGGGCTGGAGCGATGACATCGTCACTGAATTCATGAATACAGAAGACTGCCTGCCAGCGATCGGCCAAGGCGCACTCGCCATTGAATGCCGTGAAGACGACGAAGAGCTTCTTGTGGAACTGGCGAAAGTGAACGATAAAGAAACTGAACTGGCCGTTACGGCGGAGCGTAAATTCCTGAAAGACATGAACGGCAGCTGCCAAGTGCCGATTGCAGGATACGCGACGGTTTCAGGTGATGAAATTTCCTTCACAGGATTGATTTCAGCTCCAGAAGGCGACCAAGTGTATAAAGAATCAGCGGCCGGCAAAGACCCGATTGAAGCAGGCCGTATCGTAGCTGAAAAAATCAGTGCACAAGGCGGATATGATTTGATCCAGCGTGTCATCGCCGAAAGCAATGTGTAAGAAAAAACCGGTCATTATTTTCACCGGCAGCCGGCTGCCGAAAGAAGCGGCAGAGCTGGCACTGCAGAACGGGGCACAGGTGGAATATTTTCCGTTGATTGAAACGGTGCTTAGAAACACCGATGTGCCTGATTTCGGGCGCTATGGCTGGCTGATTTTCACGAGCCGCAATAGCGCCGAAGCTTTTTGCAAACTGCATCCCGAAACGAATGCGAAAATAGCGGCTGTCGGCGACAAGACCGCTGAAATGCTGGAAGAACACGGCTATACGGTCGACTTCATCCCATCAACGTTCAGTGCCGATGTCTTTGTCCAGGAATTTCCGGACATCGCCGGCAAGGAACGCTGTTTGTTTGTCCGGGGGGCGCTCGCCAAAGACACGATTTTGTCGATGCCTCTTGCGATCGATGAATGGACCGTCTACGACACCGTCAAAAAGCGCAGCAACGCGCAAGCGCTCGCAGAAATGTCCAATGTCACGATTATTTTCGCCAGCCCTTCAGCAGTTTCCGCTTACACGGATGCGGGCGGAAATTTCAAAAACATTCAGACTGCCGCGATTGGGCACATCACCGAACGAGCGATTAAAGAAGCGGGGGGCGAAGTTCATTTCCGCCCTGAAACTTATACGTATCTTGAAATCATCCAGACAATAGCGAAAGGAAGTTGCAACTTATGAAAGATTTGAAATTCGATCGCCACCGCCGCCTGCGCGGTTCAGCGAATCTTCGTGCAATGGTCCGTGAAACCTCCATCCAGAAAGAGGATTTCATTTATCCGATTTTCGTTGTGGAAGGCGAAGACTATAAAAAAGAAATCTCCTCAATGCCAGGCGTTTATCATTTTTCAATCGACCGCCTTGGCGAAGAATTGGATGAAGTGGTCGAACTCGGCATTCCGTCCGTCATTCTTTTCGGTGTTCCGAAAGATAAAGACCCGGTCGGCTCGCAAGCTTATCACGACCACGCGATCACACAAGAAGCGATTCGTTTTGCCAAACAGCGCCATCCAGAACTCGTTGTCATCGCCGATACGTGCTTATGCCAATACACTGACCATGGCCATTGCGGCGTTATCGAAGACGGCGTCATCTTGAATGACGAGTCGCTCGACTTGTTGGCGCGTACAGCGGTATCTCAAGCGAAAGCCGGAGCAGACATCATCGCGCCATCGAACATGATGGACGGATTTGTCGCGGCGATTCGCTACGGTCTCGACGAAGCCGGATTCTCAAATATTCCAATCATGTCATACGGCGTGAAATATGCTTCCGCTTATTACGGGCCATTCCGCGAAGCGGCGCATTCAACGCCTCAATTCGGCGACCGCAAAACCTACCAAATGGATCCGGCAAACCGCATGGAAGCACTTCGCGAAGCGTCATCCGATGTCAATGAAGGTGCCGATTTCATGATCGTCAAACCGGCATTGTCTTATCTTGATATCATCCGCGAAGTCCGCGATAACTTCGACATTCCGATTGTGGCTTATAATGTGTCCGGCGAATACGCAATGGTTAAAGCAGCCGCACAAAACGGCTGGGTCGATGAAGAGAAAATCGTCCTTGAAACTTTGCTCAGCATGAAACGTGCGGGCGCAGATATTCTGATGTCGTACCACGCAAAAGACGCGGTACGCTGGCTGGAGGGGAAATAACATGGGATACGAAAACTCTAAACAAGCATTCGAAGAAGCGAAACCATTGATGCCAGGCGGCGTTAACAGCCCGGTGCGAGCCTTTAAATCGGTCAATATGGACCCGATTTTCATGCAATCCGGCAGCGGCGCGACCATTACGGACATCGACGGCAATACGTATATCGATTACGTCTTGTCTTGGGGCCCGCTGATTCTGGGCCATGCCCATCCTGAAGTGGTGAAAGCCATCCAGGAACAGGCAACACTTGGCACTTCATTTGGCACACCAACGACCCTTGAAAACGATATGGCAAAACTCGTCCAAGAGCGCGTGCCGTCAATTGAAATGGTCCGTATGGTATCATCCGGTACAGAAGCGACGATGAGCGCATTGCGCGTGGCACGTGGCTATACCGGACGCAACAAAATCTTGAAATTCGAAGGCTGCTACCACGGCCATGGCGATAGCTTGTTGATTAAAGCAGGATCTGGCGTTGCGACACTCGGCTTGCCGGATTCACCAGGCGTTCCTGAATCTGTGGCAAAAAACACGATCACGGTTCCTTATAACGATTTGGAAAGCGTGCGTTTAGCATTCCAGGAATTCGGCGATGACTTGGCGGCTGTGATCGTCGAGCCGGTTGCCGGCAATATGGGTGTCGTCCCGCCAGCTGAAGGATTCCTTCAAGAGCTGCGCAACTTGACGCATGAAAACGGCACCGTTTTGATCTTTGATGAAGTCATGACCGGCTTCCGCGTCGGCTATAATTGTGCCCAAGGCCATTACAGCGTCACGCCGGACATGACATGCCTTGGCAAAGTCATCGGCGGCGGGTTGCCTGTCGGCGCATTCGGCGGCAAACGCGAAATCATGGAACAAGTCGCACCAAGCGGCTCGATCTACCAGGCAGGCACACTGTCCGGAAACCCGCTCGCGATGCGTGCAGGCTTTGAGACATTGTCGCGTTTGAATGAAGCAAGCTACGAAACATTCGTCGAACGTGGTGACCAGCTCGAAAAAGGTTTCCGCGAAGCGGCTGAAAAATACAATATCCCGCATACGGTCAACCGTGCAGGCTCGATGATCGGCTTCTTCTTCACGAATGAGGAAGTGACGAACTTTGAAACAGCTTCGAGTTCCGATCTGGAGTTGTTTGCGGAGTACTATCGTTTGATGGCGGAAGAAGGCATTTATTTGCCACCATCCCAGTTTGAAGGCATGTTCCTTTCGACTGCCCATACACCTGAACATATCGAACGCACAGTGCAAGCATTCCAT
Source organism: Planococcus rifietoensis (assembly GCF_001465795.2). NCBI lineage: Bacteria > Bacillati > Bacillota > Bacilli > Caryophanales > Caryophanaceae > Planococcus > Planococcus rifietoensis. Next base: position 1,126,860 of record NZ_CP013659.2, read on the forward strand.
AATGTGTTTGCGAAACTAGCGAAATAATTTAGATAAACCGTCCTTGAAGGCCAGAACCGCTGGCTTTTGGGGGCGGTTTTTTTCACAAATTAATTGTGCTCGTTTCTTTTATTATCAGGATAGGTGAAGGGAGAGGATTATATTTGCCATAAGAGTGACGAAACTTATTAGTTGAGAAATCGATTTGTAGAGGGAAGTGCATTTTCTGTCTAATAGTCTGGTAATATAAAACTAATGGTAATTTTAATTAGTGAAAGTTGGTAACGCATTGAAACGTTTTCTTGTAACTTTAGCCATTGCGCTTGGCGCTGGCTTTTTGTTTAGCTTGACCGGCTTGTTCCTGCCTTGGCTGCTGGGTCCGATGGCGGCTTTTCTTATTTTGCGTCAAGTGACCGATATGAAGTTCCACTGGCCGAAAGTGTTCCGGACGCTCGGGCTATTGCTGCTCGGTGTTCAGATCGGCGCAGCTTTTACGCAGGAGTCGGTATTGTTGATGGCGACAGATCTGCCGTATATGTTCATCATGACGATCGCGGTCGTCGCGTTTTCCTTAGTGCTCGGATGGTTGTTCCAGCGTATGACGCGCGTCACGATGTCGACGGCGTTGCTCGGTTCAATGCCGGGCGGCTTGTCGCAGATGGTGCTAATTTCAGAAGAAGTGAAATCCGCTAATGTGACGATCGTGTCGGTCATGCAGACCTTCCGCATCCTGCTCATCGTCTTCACCGTGCCGCTCGCTGCAGGACTCTTGTCGGGACGAGCGCCGGGTGACATCACAGAGACGGCCTTCCGGTTCTCGCCGTATGCATTCGGCATCGCACTCGTCTTCGGTTACGTCTTGTACTGGATCATGAAGCGCATTTCTTTTCCAGCGCGCGAATTGATGGCGCCGGTTCTTGCGATGGCTGTCGTCCAGACCTTGACCGGCAGCGATTTAATCGATTTACCGGGACTCGTCATCATCATCGCGCAAGTGTTGATCGGAACGCATCTCGGCTTGTCGATGGAGAAGCTTGGCGATTCCTTGGATGGGCGGATTGCAGGGGCAGTATTGCTCAATACCGTATTGCTCATTGTGTTTTCAGCAGGTCTTGCCTACGGATTGGAACTGCTATTGCCGGAGTATCTATTCCTCGACTTTTTCTTGAGTGCAGCCCCGGGCGGCATGGCGGAGATGACGATTACCGCGCTCGAGGCGGGAGCCGATGTGCCGCTGGTGACGAGCTTCCATCTGTTCCGGCTGTTCTTTATCCTGCTCGTTGCGGCGCCGCTCGTGTCTCACTACGTGAAAAAGCTTGACGCTAAATCAGGCTATTGAGTACAATAAGCTTAACAGGATATTGATGCGTTGATGAGGATAGTAAAGTGTCCGGGACATTTCAGAGAGGGAGCCGAGTGGTGAGAGGCTTTCATGTTCCGCATTTGAATGTCACCTCGGAGCAGTTGCCGTGAAATGAGTAGCGGGAACCGGATGCGAATCCGTTATCGAACTTGAGAGCCAGGCGCAATTCTGCCTGTGTATAAAGGTGGTACCGCGAAAAACTCCTTCGTCCTTTACGAGACGACAGGAGTTTTTTTGTATTCATTTTTAAGTTCGACAGTAAACAGAGCCGAATATTGGCCAAGAGGAGGAATTTGGATGAGCAAGCAATTATCAACGAAATACGAACCGCAAGCAATCGAACAAGGGCGTTACGACTGGTGGGTGGACAATAAATTCTTCGAAGCGAAACCGGAAAGCGGCAAAACGCCGTATACGATCGTTATCCCGCCGCCAAACGTCACGGGCAAACTTCACTTAGGGCATGCGTGGGATACGACTTTACAAGACATCATGACGCGCATGAAGCGCATGCAGGGCTATGACGCCTTGTGGCTTCCTGGTATGGACCATGCCGGCATCGCGACACAGGCGAAAGTCGAAGGCAAGCTGAAAGAAGAAGGCCGTTCACGCCACGATATGGGCCGCGAAGCGTTTCTTGAAGAGTCATGGAAATGGAAAGAAGAATACGCAGGCCATATCCGCCAGCAATGGTCGAAGCTTGGGCTTGGACTCGACTATTCACGCGAGCGTTTCACCTTGGACGAAGGCTTGTCAAAAGCGGTGCGCGAAGTATTCGTGAAATTGTACGAGAAAAAATTGATTTACCGCGGCAAATACATCATCAACTGGGACCCGGCGACCAAAACGGCGATCTCGGATATCGAAGTTATCTATAAAGACGTACAAGGTGCGTTCTATCATATGCGCTATCCGCTGGCTGATGGTTCTGGCCATATCGAAATCGCGACGACTCGCCCTGAGACGATGCTCGGCGATACGGCAGTAGCGGTTCACCCGAGAGACGAACGCTATCAGCATTTGATCGGCAAAAAGGTCATCTTGCCAATCATCGGACGTGAAATTGAAATTGTTGCTGACGATTACGTAGATCGCGAATTTGGAAGCGGCGCTGTGAAAATCACGCCTGCGCATGACCCGAACGACTTTGAGATCGGCAATCGCCATAATTTAGAGCGCGTCCTTATCATGCATGAAGACGGCTCGATGAATGAAAATGCCGGCAAATATGAAGGCATGGACCGCTTCGAATGCCGCAAAGCGATCATTAAAGATTTGCAGGACATGGACGTGCTGTTTAAAATTGAAGATCACCTTCACTCGGTCGGGCATTCCGAGCGCAGCGGTGCGGTCGTCGAACCGTATCTGTCGACGCAATGGTTCGTCGACATGCAGCCACTTGCCAAAAAAGCGGTCGATAGCCAAAAGAGCGACGACGGCGTCAATTTTGTGCCGGACCGTTTCGAAAAAACCTATTTGCACTGGATGGAAAACATCCGCGATTGGTGCATCTCGCGTCAATTATGGTGGGGACATCAGATCCCGGCTTGGTATCATAACGAAACCGGTGAAATCTATGTCGGCCACGAGGCACCGGCTGATGCGGAAAACTGGACGCAAGATGAAGATGTTCTCGATACGTGGTTCTCATCCGCCCTATGGCCATTTTCGACACTCGGCTGGCCGGAAGAAAACGATGAATTGAGCCGTTATTACCCGACCGATGCACTCGTGACGGGCTATGACATCATCAATTTCTGGGTATCGCGCATGATTTTCCAGGCGCTCGAATTCACTGGCGAAAAACCGTTCAAAGACGTGCTCATCCACGGCCTTGTTCGGGATGCGGAAGGCCGCAAAATGTCGAAATCACTCGGCAACGGCGTCGACCCGATGGACGTTATTGCGGAATACGGCGCGGATTCCTTGCGCTACTTCCTGGCAACGGCATCATCTCCAGGACAGGACTTGCGCTATTCGAATGACAAAGTCGAGTCGGTATGGAACTTTGCCAATAAAATCTGGAACGCATCGCGTTTTGCAATGATGAACATGGAAGGCATGGAGCACACAGACATCGATCTGTCCGGCGAGAAATCCGTGGCTGATACATGGATCTTGACGCGCCTCAACGAAACGATCGAGCAAGTGACAGACCTTGCGGAACGCTACGAGTTCGGGGAAGTCGGGCGCCTGCTTTACAACTTCATCTGGGATGATTTCTGTGACTGGTATATTGAGATGGCGAAATTGCCATTATACGGAGAAGACGAACAGGCAAAAGCGATGACGCGTTCCGTACTCGCATACGTGCTCGATAACACAATGCGCTTGCTTCACCCATTCATGCCGTTCATCACAGAAGAAATCTGGCAGAACTTGCCGACTGAAGGCGAATCGATCACGATTGCCGCTTGGCCGACAGCCGACCCGGCACTGAGCGATGCGAAAAAAGCCGACAGCATGAAGCTATTGATGGACGTTATCCGTTCGGTCCGCACGATCCGTGCCGAAGTCCAGACGCCGATGAGCAAGAAAGTGCCGATGACGATCAGTGCGAAAGACGAGACGACGTTGTCGGTGCTCGAAGAAAACGCAGCGTACATCGAACGTTTCTGCAACCCGGAGACTTTGACGATTGGCCACAACATCGAAGCACCTGAGAAATCGATGTCAGCGGTCGTGTCCGGAGCGGAATTGTTCATGCCGCTTGAAGGCTTGATCGACATCGAAGAAGAATTGAAACGCCTGCAAAAAGAACTCGACAAATGGGCGAAAGAAGTCAAGCTCGTCCAAGGCAAATTGTCGAACGAACGCTTCGTGTCGAAAGCACCGGAAGCGGTAGTGGCAGAGGAACGCAAGAAAGAAGCGGATTACCTTGAGAAGCACGCAACTGTTGAAAAACGCATGGAAGAATTGAAGAACCTGTAATAGGAAAAAGCGATTCCCTTTAAATGGGAATCGCTTTTTTCAGCTTGTCAAGAAAGCTAGGAAGCCGTGTTTTCCGAAGCTTATCGCTCGCTGTACGTGGACTCGCGCCCAAGCCTCCTCAGACGCCACTGCGGCCTGCGGGGTCTCGGTCGTCTCGCTGATCCACAGGAAAGATAAGGTCGACCAACGGGAGACATTATCTTTGCGAAAGTAATGCGCAGCATTATTGAGCAGAAGGGTTTACGAGCGAACGCTTCTTCAAATCCTTAGACAGGTCATTGATTTTGAATGTCGGAAAAATGATTCTATTTCAATTCGTAACTGAGTAATAACCTCATTTAGTTCCGGTCGCTGTCACGGAACGGATAGTTTTGTTCCAAGTTTGTAAAATGCTGTGCCAAGAGCTCGGCGATATTATCATCGTGTGTTTGGTAAAAAGAGCGTGCGCCGACTGGGTCTTCAAGTTCATTGAACACATGGCGGCCGTCTTCCAATAGCAAAAAGTCGATGCCGATGTAATCGCTGTTCAAGGCTGTGGCGATTTTTTCGACGTCGTTTCGCTGTGCAGCCGTCAGCTCGAATCGTTCAACGGAAGCACCGAGCGAATAATTCGCTTTGAATGAACTAGTGGCGCTGCGTTTGACCGCACCGACGATATTCTTGCCGATAACGTACGCCCGGACATCGGCAATATGCGGAACCACGGGCTGATAGAGGAGCAGGGATTCAACAGCAGGCACATCCTCCGGCGATTCGACAGGCCACACTTCCGCGCCGCCGTGGCCATCCGCGCTTTTGGCGATATACGGATACGGCAGAGCCGACCGATACGTCGGGATCGCGGGGAGGCCAAGAACTTGGAAAAATTGATAGCTTTGCCATTTATCGTTGGCGATGCGGTTCACTTCCGCACGGTTGATGAGCCGTACTCCGCGATCTTCCAAAAAACGGGCAGCATGCGGCTGCCGTACGCGGTAAAACACCGATTGGCCATGGACGCGCTGGATTAATTGTTCCACCCCATCCTCGCTCCAGTCATCCCAGGTGAGCAACTCAATTGAACAATAGCGCTTCAATTCATCGATAAATCCCTGGTTATGCTGTGCAGCCGCGGATTCATACAAAACGATCATGCCAAATCCTCCTGAATATAGCGGATCATCGCATCTGCGACGTTGACGCCTGTGACATTGAGGATATTGCGGATGTGTGCAGCGGCGTTGACTTCACAGACGAGCGTCTGGCCGTCGGGTCCGTATAGCAAGTCGACGCCGGCAAATACGGCACCGACCGCTTGCGCTGCATCCAGTGCGAGTTGCTGTTGCTGTTCGCTCAGTTCAACTGGGAAGGCACGCCCGCCATTTGTGATGTTCGCTCGGAAATCGGTGTCGGACTGCCGTTTCATCGCCGCGACGATTTTTTCGCCGACGATATTGACGCGGATGTCGCGCCCGCGGCTTTCTGCGATGAATTCCTGGAATACGTAATCGATGCCGGACAGGCTTTCGACTTTTTCGTAAAACTGCTCTTCGGTTTCGATCAGGTACACTTTCATGCCGAACGATCCGTGGCCTTCTTTGATAATCATCGGCAAGCCGAGTTGATCCAAGATGCCTTCGTAATAACCGGAACCTTGGATTGTGAAGTTCGGATAGACTTTCGGTGCAACGATCGTCTTCGGCATCGGGATCTTTCGTTCGGCTAGCCGGATGTACTGCGTGGCTTTGTTATCGCATAAATCGATGATCGCCGGATCGTTGTAAACGGGAACGCCGCGGCTTTTCAGGAAATATCCGAGCAGGATGTCTTTATCGAGCAGCACTGCAAAATCGGGAAACGGCTGCTGTTCAGACAGCGACATTTGGATTTCATAGTTTTTCTTAATGGATACTTGGATCCCTTGGCGCTCGGCGGCTTCTGCCATCAATTGCGCTTGGTCTTGAAATTTATCGGAAACGAGGCTTCCGTTATAGATCACCCAACAACTCAGCATTTCCATTCCACCTTCATGATATACTCATACGTAAAAAGTGTATCATGTTTACTTACGGAAAGAGGTTTTTTTATGATTACAGGACTCGATCACTATAAAGATAAATGGGGTGTCCAGTCGGACGCTTCGATTCAACCTGGACTAGAAGCAATGGAATCCGCGTTAGCTGAATTGAGAAATCCCCACCACGGGCTGCCATTTATCTACATTGCGGGAACCAATGGCAAAGGCTCCACGGCGGCTTTCGTTTCATCCATTCTTATGGCACACGGAAAACGTGTCGGGAATTTCTTTTCGCCTGCGATCGAAGATATCCATGACCAAATCCAGATTGATCGTTTGCCGGTCGCAGCCGCAGACTTCGACCAGGCAATGGAGCAGCTGGCGACAGTGAAAACGCCATTGACGGATTTTGAATTGCTGACGGTGCTTGCATTTCTCATTTTTAAAGACAAAAAGCCCGATTTTATCATCATCGAAGCGGGCATGGGCGGCAGGTTCGACAGCACCAATGTGATTGATCCGCTCATTGCGATCATCACGAGCATTTCAAAAGAACATACGGTCTTTCTTGGCGACACTATCAAAGAAATCGCTTGGCACAAAGCGGGAATCATTAAACAGGATAAGCCCGTCGTTATTGGCCCTCTGCCTGAGCTAGCTTTCGAGCAAGTCGACGCAATCGCAAAAGAAAAAAATGCTCCTGTGTCCAAGGTGCTAGAAGCGTACAAAGGTCCATTGAAGTTGAAAGGGAAACATCAAAAAATCAACGCGTCATTGGCATGGACGGCCACTGAACAAGTGCTGGGACGATTTTTTGAAGAGCAAAAAGCCGTTTCGGGCTTGGCTCAAGCAGCCATTTCCTTTCGCTTTGAAGAAGTGTTCCCGCAAGTCATTTTTGACGGGGCGCATAACGAAGCAAGCATTGATGCACTGGTGAAAACCGTACAGGAAAATTACCCAAATCAAAAAATCCATATTGTAATGGGGTTAATTCAAGGAAAGGACTATTTATCCATTTTAAAGTCGCTGGAAAATATTGCTGCACGTTTTACATTCATTAATTTTGAAGACGAGCGCGCAATGTCGGCGCAGATTTTATTTTCAGAAAATATAAGTAAAATAAAGACAATTCAAAATGATTATGATATATTACCTGTATACGAAGATATAGAAGTGACAATAGTCACAGGTTCTCTTTACCTACTTAGTATCTTAAAACAACAAAATTATGAAATGTTCCGGCTATACAAAAACCGCTGATCAGCAAAACGGGGGCGCTGTGTGAACATAGTAAGGGAGAAGTGCGATGGATCCATTAACAAAAAGAAGGCGAATCCTGTGGACAGCATGGTTATTGATTGTGCCGCCAGGGCTTTACCTCATCTATCAATATTACCCTCCGCCTTCCATGGAACTGGCCGATGTTCTAGCCTATCTGGCCTTTTTCGTGCTGGCTTGCTTGTTCCCGATGAACATCAGCGGCGTGCCCACCTATCTCGTACAATGGCTAACGGTAGCTGTATTTTTGAAATACGGATTGTTTGTCGAAGTCATCCTGTCCCAGATTACGATGATCATCGTCATTTTAAGGCTTCGAACTTCTGAAGGCATATCGGTGCGCATCCCGTTCAACTCAATGATGTTCTTTGCCGTTTCAGCGATTGCGGGTTTGACATTCCTGTTTGCAGGCGGTGAGATTGGTTCTTTAAATCTCGGAGATGTGATCGTGTTCGGTTTATTGTTCCAGACCGTCTCTTTTGTCGCCAATCAATTGATTCTCTACGGATATGCAAGAATCCTTGGCGAGCATAAAGACTTTTTCTCGCTCGATACCATCTGGGATTTCACCATTACGTTTTTGGTGTTTCCGTTCTCGATTGCCCTTTATATGTCAGAAGCCTATTTTGGCTTGGCGGCTCTATTATTGCTCGGCATCCCGTTCTTTACGATGACTGCGATTATTCACATGTACACCAATTCTGAAAAGGTGAACAACGATTTGAAAAAAGCGGGCGTGATCGGCCACCAACTAGCGGCCCGTTTATCAACAGACGAAGTGCTCGATCAATTTGTCATTCAAGTTGCCAATTTATTTAAAGTGGATTTTGCGTATGTCATTGATTTCCGCGATGGGCAGCTGCTGATGTTGAGGAAGTTCGAAGAAAGCCAATTGCAGCCGCTTGACAAGAAGCCGATTGAATACGACGAAGGAATTGCAGGACAAGCGATTGTAAAAGACAGTTCATACATGTTCAGCAGCAAAGCACAGTGGAAAAACATGCCCACGGAATACATTCATGCGGATTCAGAGAGCCTCATGGCCATGCCCATTTCACGAAACAATAAAATCGAAGGTGTTTTAGTTCTCACTGCCCGCAGGAAGCATGCATTTCTTCCCCATCAGCTGCAAATTCTCGATATTTTAAGCACGTATTTTGCCGTATCCTTGGAAAAAGCGGTCCTCGTCCAAAAAGCGATTGCCAAGAGCGAACGCTGCGGGCTGACGAAATTGTATAATTACCGCTACTTGGACGAAGCGATCGGCAAATGCATGGAACAAGTGAATAGCAAAGAGCTTGATCATCTGTCCGTAGTGATGATGGACATCGATTACTTCAAAGCGATCAACGACAAATACGGCCACCAAAGTGGCAACGAAATCCTTATTGCGCTGGCCAATCTATTGACGAAAATGGTCGGCAATGAAGGAACCGTCGCCCGCTACGGAGGCGAAGAGTTTGTCATCTTGCTGCCGGGCTACAGCAAGGAAGTGTCCATGCTGTTCGCTGAGAATATCCGCAAAGAAATAGAAAAGCACGAATTTACCATCCACAGTGACCTAGACGACAAACGCGGTACGGTGGGCATCAAAATCACCATGAGCATCGGCGTCTCTTCAGCACCAGAAGACAGCGATGACGCCATGGCCATGATCCGCAACGCAGACCGGGCGTTGTATATTGGGGCGAAGCAAGCAGGGCGCAATAAAGTCGCTGCCTACACAAAATAAGACTACAGAACGGCTTTTGCCGATTCTGTAGTCTTTTTCTCTCAGGAAAGATGGGAATAAAAGCTAAAGTTTTATTAAAAAGTATAGATTATCCTGTAAAAATACCGTGTCAAATACAAGTAAACATGCAATAATATAGGCGTAGCTTGATTTAGATAGAAAGGCTTCACTAAAAGGAAATTACTTACATTAATTAATGATAAATTAGGGGGAATACTGGAAATGAATCAGCTGAAATCGCAACTAGGCTTAACCCTTGTCGAAGTGTTGGCGGCACTTGTCATCCTCGGCATCGTCTTCGTCGGCATCATGACAGTATTTCCCCAAATGACCCTCTTCAACAATAAGACCGAAGCGAAACTCGACACGATGAACTTGGCCAGGCAGGAGATGGCTGAAATCACCAATGCGGACTGGCTGGGGGATCGCAGCGAAATAGATCCTGTCATTTACGAGAAGTTCATCGATAAATATGAAGATACGATGACAAGCTTAAGCTATACAAAAATTTCTGAGCAAAACGGCTATGCACGATTTGAAAAGCAGGATGGCTATCGGTATGAGGTCGAGCTTGCACTCGACTGTACACCGTTTTTGACGGAAACAGAAACTAGTCTCCTTAAATGCGATGATCCAACACTTGCCCAGTTGCATAAAATGCATTTAAAGATTTACGAAGACGGGCAAGTCAGTAGTGAAACGTATGGTTATCTCCAGTACCGCGTGGAGGAGCAAAATTGATGAAGGGCCTCGATGAAAAAGGCATAAGCCTCGTTGAAGTGCTCGCGGCACTGCTCCTTGTATCCATCATTGCGACTGCGGCATGGACGGCTCTGTCAATTGGCATGAAGCACACCACTGCAGAAACGAGCAAAACCGAAATCCAACAAGACGCTAATATCATTATCACGAAACTATCGGCTGCACATCGTCAAAATGAAGCGTATTCGCTTAAGTTTGAAGGTGGCCAATTAATGTTGAAAATTCCTGATGCTACTGGAGCGGGTGTTTTTGAGCGAGTGCTCGACAAAGAATATGACTATACAGGCACCATCATAGCCGGGAATGCAGATTTAACTGCCGAAACCTTAATCGAACCAAAGAAAAATCATGCAAATATCCAATTGAATTTAACAAAAAACGGCCGAAACTTAAGCATCCAGACGACCTTGACACGCATCCGCACGGACCGGCCATAGGAGGCGCAATATGAAAAAGCTGAATAACGAAAAAGGCTATGCGCTTGTCATCGTCCTGCTCATTATCGTCTTGTTTATGGGGCTGGCAGCAACCTTCATGGCGGGGTCATTGAATCACGCCAAACAAGAGAAAGTTGTGGATACAGGAAATCAAGCGGTAGCGGCTGCGGAAATGGGCACCATCTATTACAGTTCAGATTTCGAGCGTGAATTGAAATTGTTAAAAGAAGAAATGCAGCAGGAAACTCAACTCAAATTAAATGAGCTCATTGCCTGCATCGAATTGCCATTGGGTGCAACTTGCGATAGCGAATTGGAACGCACTGCATGGGAAGAAAAAATTGATAGAGAAATGAAAGAGTTATACGTCCAAAAAATTCTCGAAAAAAGCAATGAGTTGGATGCGTTGAAATTAGCTGGCGAAGAAAATCCATTTGATGGTGAACAAGTAAAATATCACGTCAAATCAGCAACCGCCAAGAAAATGAATGCGGCACAAAATGATGTGGAAGATTTGCTTGTCATCGACAAAGAAGTGAAATGGGTAGAGATTGTCTTAAATGTTGAAGGAAAAGCAATCGACAACCAAAAAGAACTAAACGCGATTTTTCAAGTAGAAATTCCAGATAGTTTTCTAGACAGTACAGAAACACGAAAGATCAACACCATAGTCATCACTGAAGATGAAGATTTGACTTACGATAAAGTCTTTTCACTGACACCGCCTACAATCTCTTGTGCAGACTTAGTGACTGCCGTTAAAAACAAGACAGCGGAAGCGCCTTATGAATGTAAAGCAAAGGCCGATGAAACATTAAAAGAGTTTCTAGCATCACTTGATGATGATATGGATCCGAAAGATTTCCGTGTTTTTACAGATGATTATGCGGATTTCGTTTGCGAGAACAGCTGCAACAACACTGACTTTCAAGGTATCAATATTGTCGTGAACGAAAATGATGCAGGGGCACCTAATAATATGAATAATCTAGTCAATGCCAATTTATTCATTTCGGGCAAGCTCTCAATCGGAAATAACATTATAAACCTTGGCAAGAACGGAGAAAAACAGACAATTGTTGTAAAAGAGCTGGATGTCGACGTAAACCTGAAAAATATGTACAACACAAATTTCCTCGTACTGGGTTATCAAGACAAAACGAGAAAAGCGCAAATAGATTGGAAAAACCATATTGAAGTCTCGAATCACTCCAACTTTTGCATAGATATTGACCGAATTGATCCGGATGATTTGTCGCGTTTGGAGAGGGAGATCGCGTTCTCGGACAGCGGCCATTTGATCTACTATACGGAAGTGGCAGAGAAGAATTTTGTTTTAAGGGATAAACACGGAACGATCAACCAAGAGCTGACCAGTATCTATGTAACGAGAGCCAGCGATTATTCAACGTTTTTGGAAAACTGCGGCATCTCAATGAAAGAAAGCAAGATTGTCCCGATCGATGTCTCGGTTCCAGAACCGATCGGATCTGGTTTCGGTTTAGAAGTTGAATATTAATAAAGAAATGCGCAAGGGGTAGGGGGAATAAGGGTGGTTAAATTATTGATATGGGTCATAATTGCTGCGGCAGTTATGGCAGGAGTGGTCTTTTTAAAAAAAATAGAGAATAAGAAAAAGACCTATATTATTGCAGTCGGCAGCCTTTTAGCGGCAGCTGTGGCGCTATGGATGCAAGGAAGTTTCGCTTGGCACATGAGCCTGCTCGCGATTCTCGGGCTGTCGCTCGTCACAGCATTGCTCTTCATGAAAATAGAAGAACGCGAACAACAGGAGAAAGTGAAGCTGAAAGAGGAGCGATTGAAACGCAAAAAACAGTCCGTTGCAATCCCACAAGAACCGAAAGCAATCAGAGAAGAGCCTGTAAAGAAACAGGAAGCCACCATAGAGAAATCCGAGAAGGTATTTGGCATGGAGTCCATCGGCCCGGTCGGAAAGGGGAATTAAGATGGACAATAAGCAATTCGGAAAAGTGTTCGGCGGCGTATTCGGAGCCGCCCTTCTGGTGTTTGGCACAGCCAATGCCGGTGCGTATGCGGTCGATGAATGGGTGTTCCCATCGGCTGAATACGGTGATTATACATATATCGGCACGACCGATGTCTCGAATATGGCGGTCACGGATGCCAAAAATTTGTTCTTGAGCCAGGCTTCCGCAGTTCGTGAATCATCGGAACTGCACGTCACGTATTTGGATGCGACAGCGAAATATCCATTGAAAGATGTTGAGATTTCATTGGATGAAACTTTGGAAAGAGCACAGAGCGGCGCACAGAACGACTTTGTGTTCGATTTATCTGAATCAACGACGCGTTCGTTCTTGAAAAAGCAATTTACCGATGTCCCATTTACAGAAGCGGATATCGCGAATATCCATCAGCAACTTGAGACTGCGCTTGAAGGCGGCCAGTCCGTGACACGTGTCGACATCAGCAGCGACTCGCTCGAAATGCAGCCGGAAGAAGTAGCACAATCGAGTTTCTCCCATAGTATCAGCAGCATCGGCGCAGACGAATTGATCGAAGCGCTCGATGGTACAGTGATCGGCCCGAATGAGTCGTTCGCATTTTTGCCGATGCTGGAAGAATTGACTTTGCTGGAAGCGACAGATGGCGAACTGACAGAAATCACTTCGGCCATTTACGGGGCCGTGTTGCGGACGAATTTCTTCATTGAACAGCGCAGCATCGGTGAACAAGTGCCCGAAAACGTGCCGGCTGGTGAAGAAGCAGCGATCAACCGTACATTGGGCGTTGATTTTGCATTTTCCAATCCAAATGCAAGTTCATTCACTTTGAACGTCTATTTGGAAAGCGATGTACTGACGGCATCCATCCACGGACAGCCGTTCGTCCACACGTATTACATTTCCGCTGCAAATGATAAAGAAGTCGAGCCGCGGCTCATCAAGCAATACAGCGCGTTCGTTTCAAGCGGTAAAAAAGTGCGCGAAGAAGGCCGGGATGGTAAACGCATTGAAGTGGTGAGAAGCATCTTAGAAGGGGATAAAGAAGTGCGCGTCGAACCCGTGTCGAGCGATTTCTATCCGCCGGTCCACCGCGTCGAAGTGTATCCGCTCACTGTACCTGAAGCGCCAGCGACCGATGCGGACGGGGAACCGGTTCCACAGCCTGGAGATGAAGGCTTTGTCGATGAAAATGATAATGGCATCCACGACCCAGCAGAACAAAGTGCTGAAGACGGCACAGTTGCCGGTGATGAGGGCGGAACAGGCACTGGACCTGATGAATCGATAGAAGGATCCAGTGAAGCAGGTAGCGATTCAACTGAGGATTCCGGAACCGATAAAGATAGTGAAAATGAAGATGAAAACGAAAACGATGAAAACGATGAAAACGATCCACCGGCAGATGAAGATCCGGTTTATGACAAAGCAGGAAAACCAGTCGACGAGTAACGACAGGGCAAGGGGGATTTGAATGGTAATTAAACGGAAACGCATTGGCGACATTCTTGTCGAGCAAGGCTTATTGACACAGGAAGAACTGCAAGGAGCGCTCGATTCGAAACAGAACGACCAGAAACTCGGAGACGCGTTATTGTCACGCGGGCTCATCACTGAGCAGCAATTGATCGAAACGCTCGAAGTGCAACTCGGCATCCCGCATGTCTCGCTGTTCCGCTATCCTTTCGACCCGCTGTTGTTCAATGTCGTGCCGAAAGATTTCGCAAAGCGCAAATTGCTTGTGCCATTGAAGACAGAAGGCGACCGCTTGTTCATCGCGATGACCGACCCGACGGATTTCATCGCGATTGATGATTTGCGATTGTCGACAGGCTTTCAAATCGAACCGACGATCGCCTCAAAAGAAGACATCATGAAAACGATCGCCAAGTATTACGAAGAAGAATCGTACGATGAATTGCTTGAAGAAATGCCGGATGTCAAAGAAGACAAGACCGACGAGTTGACTGATTTGGATGCGCCGATCGTACGCCTCGTCAATCAATTGCTGTCGAATGCGGTGGCAATGAAAGCGTCTGATGTTCATTTGGATCCGCATGAAGCCAAACTATTGGTGCGTTACCGGATTGACGGCACGCTTCGGACCGAGCGGATTTTGCCAAAATCGATGCAGCAGATGGTGACGGCACGCATTAAAATTCTTGCCAATCTCGACATTACCGAAAACCGCATTCCGCAAGATGGGCGTATCAAGACGACCGTCGACTTCCGGGCAATCGATTTGCGCGTATCGTCTTTGCCGACGGTATTCGGCGAGAAAATCGTTATGCGGATTTTGGATTTGAGCCAGAACTTGACCGATATTTCGAAGCTTGGCTTCAACGAAACGAATATGGCACGCTTTATGCGCGAAATCGACAAGCCGAACGGCATCGTTTTGATTTCCGGCCCGACCGGCTCCGGGAAATCATCTACTTTATACGCAGCGCTCAATAAATTGAATTCTGAAGAAGTGAATATCATTACCGTCGAAGATCCGGTGGAATATCAATTGGAAGGCATCAACCAGATCCAAGTGAACGCCAATGTCGGCTTGAGTTTTGCAGCGGGGTTGCGGTCGATTTTGCGCCAGGATCCCGACATCGTGATGGTCGGGGAAATCCGCGACAAAGAAACAGCGGACATTTCCATCCGCGCTTCGCTCACAGGGCATTTAGTGTTAAGCACGATCCACACGAACGACTCGATCGCATCGATCACACGTCTCATGGACATGGGGATTGAACCGTTTCTTGTCACCGCTTCACTGAATGCGGTCATCGCGCAGCGTTTGATCCGCCGCGTGTGCAGAGATTGCCGTGACATTCAGCCGGCCACCGTGCGCGAGAAAGAGATTTTCGCGAGAAGGGGCTTGTCGATCGACACCATTTCCCGTGGTGCCGGATGCCCGCAATGCAATATGAGCGGCTATAAAGGGCGCATGGCGATCCACGAGGTGCTCGTTGTCGACGATGCCATTAAAGATGTCATTAACAGAGGTGGCACAGCTGCTGAGATCCGCAAAATCGCTGTCGCCAATGAAACGATTTTTTTGATTGATGACGGCTTATTAAAAGTAAAGGAGGGCATGACGACGACGGAAGAAGTGCTCCGCGTTGCCATGAGTGACTAATATGAATGAAACCGCTATTGATTTTATCGATAAAGTATTGACCGCAGCGCGGGAACTTGATGTTTCCGATATCCATATGACGACCGGCATCCCGCCCGTCTTTCGCATGCACGGCTCACTCAAGCGCTACGGGGAAGAGCGGCTGTTACCGGACGATACCGAAGCGATCGCGAAAGCATTGATGCCGGAAAGTTTATGGGAGACGTTCCTGCAAAAAGGCGAGATGGACTATTCCTACGCGATTCCCGGAGTGTCCCGCTTCCGTGTCAATTCGTTCCACCAGCGCGGCTCCATTTCACACGCGTTCCGGACAATCCCGACAGTTATACCGTCAATCGACGATTTGAAAATGCCGGATACTTTGAAAAAATTAGCCGATACGCATCAAGGCTTGATCCTCGTCACCGGCCCGACCGGTTCCGGGAAATCGACAACTTTGGCTGCGATGATTCGCCATATGAATGAAAATATGTCGAAACATATCATCACGCTCGAAGACCCAATCGAGTATATGCATAAGCACGGCTCATCGGTCATCGACCAACGTGAAGTCGGCTTTGATACGAAATCATTCGCCAACGGTTTGCGCGCCGCACTCCGTCAAGACCCGGACGTCATCTTGGTCGGCGAGATGCGTGACCTTGAGACGATCACGACCGCGATCACTGCGGCTGAAACTGGCCACTTGGTCATGGGCACGCTTCATACATCAAGCGCCGCGTCTACCGTCGAACGGATTATCGATGTGTTCCCGCCCGAGCAGCATGCACAAATCCGCACGCAGCTTGGCGGCATCTTGAAAGCGGTTATCTCACAGCGCCTGCTTCCAACAGCGGACGGCAAAGGGCGCGTCGCTGCGACTGAGATCATGATCCACAACACGGCGATCGCCAACTTGATCCGTACCGAAAAAGTCCACCAAATCCCGAACGTCATCTTGACGAACCGCGCGGCAGGCATGCATCTCATGCAGACATCCGTCCAGGAGCTATTGAATAAAGGCCGCATCACGAAACAGATCGCGGCGCCTTATTTGATCGGAGGCGAAGAGTAAGTGGCGCGCTTTAAATACGAAGGCCGTGACCGGAAGAAAATCCGCGCCGGCTACGTCACATCCGGAAATCGCCATGAAGCGGTTCAAAAATTGCGCGAAGAAGGAATCCGTGTTATTGATATTCGCGAAGTGCCGGTCGGCGCCTTGCAAAAAGACATTTCGTTCGGCAGTCCGGTCAAACGCGACCAGTTCATCATGTTTTTGCGTCAGTTCTCGACGTTGATGCGCGCCGGTGTCACCATCGTCGATTCGGTGAAAATTTTGTCCCAGCAAGTCGAATCCAAGCAGCTGCGCAAGACGCTCGCTGAAATCGATGAAGAACTGAGAAAGGGAAATTCCTTATCCGATTCGCTCGCCAAGTACCCGAAAATCTTCGAACCGCTCACTGTTAACTTGGTGCGCGCTGGGGAACTGTCCGGGAATATCGACGACTCGCTCGACCGTCTCGCGACGCATTACGACAAAGCGTACCAGACGAGGCAAAAAGTCATCTCGGCTATGAGCTATCCGGTCGTCGTCGGCATTCTTGCGATCGGCGTCGTCATATTCTTGTTATCGACGATTGTCCCGATGTTCGTCGATATGTTCCAAGGCTTTGGCGGCGATTTGCCGATTGTGACGCAAATCGTCATGGGGGCGAGTCGATTCACGGTTCAGTATTGGTATTTGCTTGTGCTGTTCGCGTTGATTTTTGCCGGGACAATCTGGCTTATGAAACGCAGTGAGCAAGGGCGCATGATACTCGATACGCTCGTGTTGAAAATCCCAATCTTCGGGAAGCTTCTGCAAAAATCTGCACTCGCCAGGCTTACCCGCACGCTCAGTTCGCTGTTCACCAGTTCGGTGCCGATCTTGCAGGCCATGACAATGACCGAAAAGGTCGTCGGCAATGCGGTCATGTCGAAAGTGCTGTTAGCGTCGCGTGATTCACTCGAACGCGGTGGATCTCTGACTGCGCCGATGAAACAGCACTGGGCATTTCCACCGCTCATTCCGCATATGATCGCAATCGGTGAACAGACCGGATCGCTCGATCATATGCTTGCTAAAGTAGCGGAATTTTACGAGAAAGAGGTGGAAGCCGAAACCGACAGACTTAAAGCCTTAATTGAACCTTTAATGATTGTCGTGCTTGCAGCTCTCGTCGGGACTATCGTCTTAGCTATTATGATGCCGATGTTTGAGATGTTTAATAATGTGGATAATTTGTAGGTAATTTAGCAATATTAACAAGAAAAAATTTCTAAAAAAATATTAAAAAGATATTGTTTAATCTGCGACCATTGATATAATTAAGCTGTACTGAAAGTGGTACTTACTTAACAAAATAATAAGGGGGAAAAGAGAATGAAAAAATTCTTGCAAAAGAAATTAAAAGATCAAAAAGGGATGACGCTGATCGAGCTTTTGGCGGTTATTGTTATCATCGCGATCATCGCGGCAATTGCTATTCCGGCGATTAGTAACCTGATTCAGAACTCACGTGAGGATGCACTTGTAGCTGATGCACAAAATGTATTGTCTGCTGCAAATTTGTATTTCGCTGAAAACAGTGATGAACCAACGGCAGAACTTGCAGCCGCAAGTGAGGATGGGACTGTAGCTGCTAGTGATGATCTCGACGGTTATTTGGAAAGTTACGGGAATATAACCTCGTTTACGGTAACAAAAGAAAATACTGATGGTAACACTGTAATTGAGTTTGAAGGTACAGCTGGCAGTGAAACATACACAGTCGATGCTAAAACTAAAGCTCAATTAGATGCGGGTAGAGAAGCATTAGGAACTCCAAATTCGAATTAATTATATTAGAAAAAGTTAAGATTTAAAGGAGCTGATCAAAATGGCTTTACCGTTTTTCCAGAAAAAAGCGCGCGTAGCGACGATTACGATAGAAGAAGATGCAATCCGCTATGTTGAGCTGAAGTCTGCGGAACCGGTTTCCTTGATCCAGGCGGAAGAATTATTTCTTCCAAAAGGCATCATGGACAGCGGCAAAATCGTAGATCCAGAAGCGCTCGCTGTGGAACTCGGTAAGGCGGTCGATCAGTGGGGTCTCTCCAAAAAGTCAGTCCGATTCCTCGCCCCTGACGAATTTGTTATCATCCGCAAAGTCCCTTACCCCGAAGAAGTCGAAGCCGACGAATTAAAAGGGCATTTCTTTATCGAAATCGGATCCACTTTGTATTTGCCTTTTGAAGACCCGGTATTCGATGTGGTGCCATACCACTTGGATTCCGACGAACCGGAAGCGATTATCATCGCCTCAAAAGAATCGGTTATCAAAGATTACGAAGATCTATTCGACGGTGCCAAACTAAAACCTCTTGTCGCTGATATTACGCCGCTTGCGCTTTACCGCTTGGCGTATCTCGAACACGATTTCCTGGAAGACGAACACATCATGCTCATCGATATGCAAGGCAAGAAAATGACAGTATCGATTTTCCATGAACATTTCCCGATGTTTATGCGGCCGGTCGATCTCACTGTGCTCGTTGCAGACCCGGAAGATCCGTCGCAATTGCTTGAGGCTGTCGAAGAAGAAGCTGAAAAGCTCGGCAATTTCTACCGTTACAATATGAACGAAGGCGAACAGGGCATCACGAAAGTCATCTGCAACGGAGAGTTCGGCGATTGGCATGCATTTTGCGGCCGTTTGTCCGACCGGTTCCTGATAGACGTCGAGCCGCTCGTCAAAGACGGCATCGAAGCGGACGGCAAAATGGTGCCACCGCGCTTTAACCGGGCAATCGGCCTGGCGTTGAAAGAGGTGTAGGCATGTTAGTCGATATTAATTTACTCCCACAAAAAGAACGCGACCGGCCAGCTGTTTTAATCGCGGCGGTCGCGATTTTATTATTGGCGATCATCATCTGGGCAGTTTTTGCCATGATGTCAAGAGCCGAAGCGAATGAACAACAGGCTTTGCAAGTCCAGGCGCAGGGCGTCATGGCTGAACAGGCACAAATCCGCAGTGAACTCGAAGCGCGCCAAGGCATGAACGAAGAACAGCAATTGCAGGCGACGGTCGAATGGGCCGAAAGCTATCAATTCGATACGATTCCGCTATTGGAAGAACTGGTCTCCTTGCTTCCGGCACGCGGCTTTTTCCAAACTTTCTCCTACACAGGGCTAGACCAAGCGCAGCTCGTGGTCCAGTTCGACTCATCCCGTGAATCAGCTTATTATTTGGCTCAGCTGAAAGCGTCCGAACTTCTGTCGTCCGCGACACTCGATAATGTCGCGACGGAAATTTTGGAAGAACAGACAGAAGGCGAAGAAAGTGAAGAAAATGAAGCTGTAACGAATGCGCCGCGTTATTTGGCAACTTATACATTATTGTTCCAAGACGAACGCATCCCGGTTGAAGGCGGCGAAGAAGCAGAAGGGGAAGTTGTGGAAGAAACAGCTGAAACCGAAACAACTGCCGAAGAACCAGCGGAGACAACAGAAACGGAAGACACGGATGTCGAAGTGGATGTTGAAGTCGACGCGGACGATGCAGAAGCAGGGGGTGAAGCCGCATGAGCAGTATGACAAAAAGCCAAAAAGAAAAAGCGCTCATCGCACTTGCTGTTTTATTCCTGTTAGCTCTCGGATTGTATTCTTACTTCTTGATGTATGTACCGGCGAAAGAAGCGCGCGAACAAGCCCAGCAAACGCTGCGTTCTGAACGCGACGTTTTGATGGCGTTGCAGACGCAAGTAAAGGAATTACCGGAAGGCGAGACTGTCAGTGCACTTGAACTGCAGAAGAAAGTGTCGATCGATCCGCTGTCTGAGTTGATGGTGTTACAGATTGAAGAAGCAGAGCTCATCTCCGGAACACGCGTCGAAGCGATTCAGCTCGCAGAAGCGGATGTCGCACTCCCGGTTCCAGTCGAAGGACTCGAGAATTTAAAAGAAGTGGAAACAACTGTCGCGTTTACGGCAGAAAATTATAACGAAATTACCGACTTTATTTCTGAAATCGAGGAAATGGAACGCATTCTGGTCATTGAGTCGATCAATTTTGGCGCCAATCCCGAAGTGCGGGAAGTGGTTGAAGAAACCGAACGCTTGCAAGTAACGCTGTCGTTTGCGGCGTATTATCGCCCAGACCTCATTGCTTTGGAAGACACTGTGCCGAAAATCGATGCACCGGCGCCTGCCGATAAGCAAGACCCGCTGCCGGCGAACGATGGCACAGAATACGCCGATGACGACGAAGAAGAAACAGATCCCGACGTGGATGTCGACGTCGACGTCACGGTCGAAGAAAGTGCATCGGAGGAAGAGTAAAGGAAATCATTGCGATTTCCTTTTCTTCTTTTATCAGGCAATGCTTCGTTTATAGGTTCGCTATAATTACAAACCATCCTGAATTACAAAATGAAATTTACTCTATATAGCAAAACTGCTGAGACTCCCGCGGGAAAGCGAAGTAGCTTTGCGGAACATTAAAAGCTGGAAATTTAAATTGTACTGATGGCTAACAAATTCTACTAGTAAAAGAGGGACCTTATGATTGCTGTATATTCCGTTTTTGCTTCTGTCTTCGGGTTAGTGTTCGGCTCGTTCTATAATGTCGTCGGCTTGCGTGTACCGAAAAATGAATCGATCGCCTATCCGCCGTCACATTGCACGACCTGCGACCGGCGCTTGACGGCGCTTGATCTCGTGCCAGTGTTTTCTTATTTGTTGCTGCGCGGCAAATGCCGGAAATGCGGTTCAAGCATCCATTGGGTTTATCCTTTAATGGAGGCGATCACCGCTGTGTTGTTCACAGCCGTCTTCTTAAAATTCGGCTTTACGCCAGAACTCATCGTTGGTTTATTGTTCGTGTCGATGCTTGTCATTATTACCGTATCTGACATCGCCTATATGCTCATCCCCGATAAAGTACTATTGCCGTTCGCGGCGGTGCTACTCGTGTTGCGCTTTATCATTCCGCTCGATCCGTGGTGGGATTCATTGCTTGGCGCGGCAGTCGGATTTTCAGTGTTGTTGTTGATTGCGACAATATCAAAAGGCGGCATGGGCGGGGGCGATATCAAACTGTTTTTCGTCATCGGGCTCGTGCTCGGAACGGCCGGGGCTTTGCTGACCTTATTCTTCGCCTCGTTCATCGGTGCGGTCGCCGGCATCATTTTGCTGAGAGTGAGAAAGCAAGGTAGAAAAACACCGATTCCGTTCGGCCCGTCAATTGCTCTATCTGCTGTACTCGTCTATTTATGGGGAGAGCAATTCATCGGCTGGTATATCAATTTATTTATGTAGATTATAACTTTATTATGTAAACTTTAAGTTAATCAAAAGAAATGAGAGTAGAGCAAGCTTTTCCAAAAGGTGTACTAGAGAATATCACTCTAAACTTATAAAAAAACGACAGCGCCGAAAATCGGTGCTGTCGTTTTTTCTTATTATCCGTTATAGCGGATCGGTGAAGCTGGTCCAAGATCAAGACCGAACAACATCCAAACGATCAACATCAATGTCCAGAAAATCATGAAGAAAATCGAGTATGGGAACATGACCGAAATCAAAGTACCGATGCCCATTTTCTTGTCGTATTTCTGTGCGAATGCAATGACGATTGCGAAATACGTCATAAGCGGCGTGATGATGTTCGTTGATGAATCGGCAATGCGGTAAGCCATTTGAGTCAATTCTGGTGAATAGCCAAGCTGCATCATGATCGGCACGAAGACCGGTGCAAGCATTGCCCATTTCGCAGAAGCGGAGCCGATAAACAGATTGATGATCCCGACGACGATGACGAAGCCGATGATCAACGGTATGCCCGTCAAACTCATGGATTCCAGTGCTTGTGCACCGTAGACACCGAGCACCATGCCCATATTCGATTCAGCAAAGTAAGCGACGAATTGTCCGGCAGTGAATGCCAGGACGATGAAGACGCCCATTGATGCCATCGTATCAGACATTTGCGCAGCGACGTCTTTGTCGCTCTTGATGTTCTTCGTTGCGATGCCATAAGCAAGCCCTGGCAAGAAGAACAGGATGGTAATGATTGGAACGAGTGAGCTCATGAACGGAGATTGCACGATGCCGCCATCTTCTCCGCGCAATACGCCGTTTTCCGGAACGATGAGAAGAGCTGTCAGGATGACGCCGACTAGTGTCGTGATTCCAGCCCATAGCAAGCCTTTTTTCTCAAGCGATGTCAAGCTCGTCATTTCTTCGCGGAACTCGCCTTTGTATTCGCCAAGGCGTGGTTCGACGACTTTTTCCGTCACCACAGCGCCGACGATTGTCAACAAGAACACGGAAACGATGATGAAGTAATAGTTCATCGCGATGTTCATGCCTTCAGCATAGCCCGGGTCGATGATCGAAGCGGCTGCGATGGTCAATTCCCCAAGCATCGCGTCCGTTGCCGATAATAGCAAGTTGGCTGAGAATCCGGCAGAAACACCGGCAAACGCTGCGGCAAGGCCGGCAAGCGGATGGCGCCCGAGTGCGATAAAGATCACCGCGCCGAGTGGAGGCAAGACGACATATCCAGCATCCGATGCGACACTCGACATGATACCGGCAAAAACCAGTCCGCCAGTGATGAGGAATTTCGGAATCGACAAGACGAATCCGCGCAATACTGCGGAGATGAGGCCTGTGCGTTCCGCAACCCCAATACCGAGCATCGTCACGAGCACGACGCCGAGCGGAGCGAAGCCGATAAAGTTATCGACCATGCTCGCGAAGATGTATTGAATGCCTTCTGCGTTCAATAAGTTCTTCACTTCCACGATTTCGCCTTCTTGGCCTGGGTGTTCGACAGAGATGCCGAGATTCGCCAGCAAAGCGGAAACCGCGAGGACGATGATTGCGAGAACCGCAAACAAAGTCACCGGATGCGGCAGTTTATTACCGATCGTTTCGATGCGGTCGAGGGATTTTTGGAACAATCCTCGTTTTTGTTTTTTCAAAATAGACAAACTCCCTTCCAACATAAATATGAAAACGACTATCAAATTATTTTGTAATAGTAATTTTCAAAAAATTAAAGACTTCACCCATTATAAAACCTAGAGAAACATAAGAAAAGCAATTTAAGGAAGTGCCAATTGCGCTAATTTTGGATAATGTTTGACAAGTCTTGAGAATGTACTTAGGACGCGGGATAGAGAAGTGTGCAATAACATTAACAAAAAAATAAAAAATTTGAAATGTCCTCGTATTATGTGAAAGCGCTATCTTAAAAAACGATATTTATAAGCTCGTTTAGGATGGAATTCAGTATTTCACCATTTTGCCACGGCTTTTTGATAATGGTATGATGTCTCGAAAAAGGAGGTTTCTTTCCATGAAATTCACATCAAAACATCCACTGATTTTGGCCTCGCAATCGCCGCGCCGCCAAGAGCTGCTCGGCCTGCTTGGAATTCCGTTCGACATCGTGCCGAGCGAAATCCCGGAACCCGATCCGCAAGATTTCCAGTCAGCGGTCGACTATGTCCGCGCATGCGCTGTCCAAAAAGCGAAAGATATCGCAGCGAACCACCCCGAAGCGCTCGTCATCGGCTCGGATACCGTCGTCGTATTGGACGGGGAGATTTTATTGAAGCCCAAAGACAAACAACAAGCATCCGCGTATTTGCACAAGTTGTCTGGGGCGACTCACGAAGTCATCACCGCCGTCTGCGTACGCCAAGGCGATGAGGAAGCAACGTTTCACGAACAAGTACGGGTACGTTTTTACGAATTGCCTGCGTCATGGATCGATGCCTATACCGACACAGAGGACCCTTACGACAAGGCAGGGGCGTACGGCATCCAAACGGTGTCGGGCTTGTTTGTGGAAAAAATCGAAGGCGATTACAACGCAGTCGTCGGCTTGCCTATCGCGAAGCTGCTCCAGCACTTGACGCAGGCAGGCTACGTAAAAGTCGAAGGAGCGCATGATTATGCCAAATGACCAAGCGATGATGATCCGCGATGTCCATATTGCCGACCGGCCGCGCGAACGGCTCATTAAACAAGGAGCGGTGAGCTTATCCAATCAAGAGCTCATCGCGATCCTGTTGCGGACCGGCACACGCGAGGAATCGGTTTTGCATCTCGCGAACCGTGTCCTCAAGCAATTCGAACATCTCCACGAACTGAAGCATGCCGCCATTGAAGAAATGACGGCAATCAACGGCATCGGCGAAGCGAAAGCCGTCCAGCTGCTCGCTGCTATCGAACTGGGTCGCAGGCTCGCTTCCAAGCAAACCGATGAACGCTTCACGATCCGTTCCCCGAAAGACGCCGCCACTTATTTGATGGATGACATGACCTCGCTCAAGCAAGAGCATTTCGTCTGTTTATTCCTCAACATCAAAAACCAAGTGATGCACCGCCAAACCATCTTTGTCGGAAGCCTCAATGCCTCCATCGTCCATCCCCGCGAAATTTTCCGCGAAGCCGTCAGACGCTCGACCGCCTCCATCGTCTGTGCACACAACCATCCTTCTGGCAATCCCGCACCGTCACCTGAAGACATCGATGTCACCAAGCGTCTCATGGAAGCCGGCTCGATCATCGGCATCGAACTGCTCGACCACATCATCATCGGCGATCATCAATTCACTTCATTAAAAGAAAAGGGGTTCATGTAGCACTGTATATTTTTTTCCGGATGTTCTATAATGGGTGGTATTGCGCAAAGCTGTTGCCGGTACCCCCGGTTTACATAAGAAAGGACCGATTCATGTGTTTGGATTTGCTTCAAAAGATATCGGCATCGACCTCGGAACGGCGAATACGCTCGTCTATTTAAAAGGGCGCGGCATCGTGCTCCGGGAACCATCGATTGTCATCAAGAACACCCGCACGAACGAAATCGTCGCTGTCGGCAAACGCGCGCGCGATATGATGGGCAGAACGCCTGCCAATATCGTCGCATTGCGGCCGATGCGCGATGGCGTCATCTCCGACTACGACACGACGCTCGCGATGATCAAGCATTGCATCAGTGAGGCGACCGGCAAAGCGCCTGGCAAATGGCGCGGCGGCAAAGTGATGATTTGCGTGCCATACGGCGTCACTTCAATTGAACAGCGCGCCGTTATGGATGCTGCGCGTGCAGTCGGGGCAGCGGAAGCTTATACGATCGAAGAGCCCTTCGCTGCAGCAATTGGCGCAGGGCTTCCGGTATGGGAACCTGTCGGCAGCATGGTCGTCGATATAGGAGGCGGAACGGCGGAAGTCGCCATCATCTCGCTCGGCGGCATCGTATCGAGTGAATCGATCCGCGTCGGCGGGGACGAGATGGACGAGGCGATCAAGCATTACGTCCGCAAGCGCTATAATGTCGTCATCGGTGAACGAACGGCTGAAAACCTGAAAATGGGCATCGGCACCGCCGCTGTCTTGAATGAGGAAGAGGCCGAGCTGGATATGGAAATCCGCGGCCGCGACCTCGTGACCGGCTTCCCGAAAACCTTGACGATTACCGCAAAAGAAATGGAACAAGCCTTGAAAGAACCCGTCACGCGCATCGTCGAAGGCCTAGGCACCACGCTTGAGAAGACGCCGCCTGAACTGGCGTCTGATATCATGGACCGCGGCATCGTCTTGACGGGCGGCGGGGCGTTGTTGAAGAACCTCGACAAAGTGATTGCGGATGCGGTCGGCATGCCGGTGTTTACGGCGGACCATCCGCTTGATTGTGTCGCGCTCGGAACCGGGCGCGCACTTGAAGACTTCGACCGTTACCGCACGGCGATCGAAAGACGCTAAGTTTTACTGCTCTACACGAGCCAATCAATAAGGAGGATGGCCTCATATGCCACAATTTTTATCGAATAAGCGGCTTATCCTGTTGTTGATCGGCGTCATCCTGCTCGTCGCCTTGATTTCCTTGACGCTCCGGGACCGTGGCCAAGTGTCGCTGCCCGAACAGATTGTCAAGGAAGCGGTAGGCGCCGGGCAATCGGTATTTTCACGGCCCGCACATTTTGTGACCGGTGTTTTTGATAATATCGACTCGCTGATCAATACATTTGAAGAAAACCGCCTGCTGAAAGCGCGCCTTGAGGAATTTGCGGGCGTGCAGGCAGAAGTGACCGACCTTCGTTCCGAAAACGAGGAACTGAAAGAACTCGTCGGCAAAGAAGAAGATTTACGTGAATACAACCCAATCCAGGCAGTCGTCATTGCCCGCAACCCGGATCAATGGGAAGAGAAAATCATCTTAAACCGCGGCACCAATCATGGCGTCAAAGAAAACATGGCCGTCATGACCGCTGGTGGCTTGATCGGCAAAGTAACGATCGTCACACCGACCACGTCGACCGTAGAACTGGTGACGACGCAAAACCCGAACTACCGCGTATCGGCGATGGTGCTCGGCGAGGATGACGTGTTCGGTTTGATCGAGGGCTATGACGCTGAGCGCCGCGAGCTGCTGCTCAAGCGCATCGATTTCTCGGTTGACTTGAAAGAAGGCGACAAAGTCGTCTCAAGCGGGCTTGGCGGCATTTTCCCGAAAGGCATTGTCATCGGGGAAATTACGGAAGTGACGATTGATGAATTCGGCTTGACGAAACTGGCATATGTCAAACCGGCAGCTGACTTCTCGATGCTCAATCACGTCGTTATCGCAGACCGCCTCGCGCCGGAAGTGGACGGCGAAGACAACGGAATGACAGAAGAAGAGGAAGAGGAATCATGATCCGCTTCCTCGTTCCCATCGTCTGCCTCGTGCTGTTTTTCGTCGAACCGATCTTCGGGTTGTTTTCGCCCTTGTCGATTGGCGGATCGCTGTATTACGTCGTCCCGCGTTTCCTCATTTTATTCCTGATCTTTTTGACCGTTTTCTATGAACTGCGCCATGCGTTGTTTTACGGTTTGTTCTTCGGCCTCTTGTATGATGTCTTTTACATTGATATTATTGGATTATATTCTTTTCTGTATCCGGCCGTCTGCCTGATCGCCGCGTACTTTTTCAAAAAGATTCCACAAAATCTGCTGTCAGCGACGCTGCTGGCACTCGGTCTTCTGCTCGCAATGGAAGTGGCACTTTACTTGTTCTTCCAATTGATCGGCTTGACCGATGCGCCAGCCGGGACGTTCCTGACATCCAGACTGTGGCCGACCTTAATCGCCAACGCCCTGTACTTAGGATTGCTTGGCTGGGTGTTCAGGTCGATGATGGTCACGCAAGATCCACAGCGTGGCACTAAGTTCGGGTTATATTAATGAAAGCGCAGGTGACAGGTTTTTTGAAAAATATCGTGAATATCAAAGGAACGAACAAAGGGCTTCTCATCCAGCTCAATGATATGGCCTCCTATACGGAAATCCTCGATGAGCTGAAGAAGAAAGTATCCGACCCTGCGCTCGAAGGGGACGCGGAAGTACAGGTCCAATTGGCGAATCGCCATTACAGCAAAGCCCAGTTGGAAGAAATCAAGAAAGTCATCCATGACAATTCGAAGATGAAAGTGATCGGCACGAAATGCGATGTCGTCACCGTCGAAGAATGCAACCGGATGATCGCTGAGCGCCAGTCGGAAACTTACGTTGGCATCGTCCGTTCCGGGCAAGTCATCAAAGCTAAAGGCGACCTCGTCGTCATCGGCGACGTCAACCAGAACGGCCGCATCGAAGCGGGCGGCAACGTCTATGTGCTCGGGCGCCTTAAAGGTTTTGCCCATGCAGGAGCTAGCGGCAATAAGGAAGCAGTCATTGCCGCATCGTGGCTTGAAGCAACGCACCTGAAGATTGCCGATGAACTCGAGACGATGACCGATGAACTCGACAGCTTGTCGGAGCAGCCTGAAATGGAATGCGCATATTTACATACCAGCGGCAAAATCATCATCGACCGTTTGCAGGAACTGAGATTCCTGCGGCCGCAAATTTCTACGTTTAAAGGAGGAAGCTAGTGTGGGAGAAGCTATCGTAATTACATCAGGCAAAGGAGGCGTCGGCAAAACGACGTCTACTGCGAACCTCGGCACTGCATTGGCTCTTCAAGGCAAAAAAGTGTGCTTGATCGATACCGATATCGGGCTTCGCAACCTCGATGTTATTTTAGGCCTCGAGAACCGCATCATCTACGATTTGATCGATGTGCTCGAAGGCCGTTGCAAAATCCATCAGGCGCTTGTGAAAGACAAGCGTTTTGAAGACAAATTATTCTTGCTTCCGGCGGCACAGACGGCCGACAAGAACGACGTCAACCCGGAGCAGATGAAAGAATTGATCGAAGGGATGAAAGCGGACTACGACTTCATCATCATCGATTGCCCGGCCGGCATCGAACAAGGCTACAAAAATGCCGTTGCCGGCGCTGACCGCGCGATTGTCATCACGACTCCGGAAATCTCCGCAGTGCGCGATGCTGACCGCATCATCGGTTTGCTGGAGTTGGAAGAAAACCTGGAAGCGCCGAAACTCATCATCAACCGCATCCGCCCGCATTTGATGGAAGCGGGTGACGCACTCGATGTCAACGAGATCACGACGCATTTGTCGATCGATTTGCTCGGCATCGTGCCGGATGACGAACGCGTCATTTCGAGCTCGAACAAAGGCGAACCGGTCGTCATGGACCCATCGAACCCTGCAGCACTCGGCTACCGCAACATTGCGCGCCGCCTGCTAGGTGAATCGGTTCCGCTCATGACCATGGACAAGCCAAAACCCGGCATGTTCGGCAAACTGAAATCCATTTTCTCAAGCAAATAATATTCAATAGTAGAAACGCCACTGCATTTGCGGTGGCGTTTTTGTGTTGAAAGATTTTTCTGAATGAAATGTAGGAGGAGGGACAAGGGGATACAAGACATTCTGCTGATATGATATTACATTACGAATTCAAAAGAATAATAAAAATGAGTGTAATGGAGATTGCGCTTCAAGGGGCACGCTTGCCGAGGGGCGGGTGTTGAGCCAATGTGCCACAAAGAGCGCGGCACATTTGTCTCGCCAGCCCGCGCGGTCCCTCAGGCGTCGGCCCCTTTCCGCTTCATCTCTACATTTAAAGTGGAAATTATTTTCATTTGTCACTGACATTAGCTTCGATAATTTGTTTCGGCGCTTGAAGGGGAAGTGATTCCCCCACTAGCCGGCAACTAACTATAGAAACAGATCTGCTTAAGCAAGCAAGAACCAATGAAATCTTTAAGCAGACCAGCGCCCAGGGTGAGCCGATGCCGTAAGACAGGTGTTCTTCCTGGCTTATGGCAAGAGGCCAACCCAAAGCAGGGAGGCGATACTCCAAAATGAAATAAACTCGAACACGTGGAACCTCTCCACATATTTCATTCTTCAACTCACACAAACCGATAGGGAAGCGATTTCCCCACTAGCCGGCAACTAACTATAGAAGCAAATCTGCTTCAGCAAGCAAGAACCAATGAAATCTCTAAGCCGACCAGCGCCCAGGGTGAGCCGATGCCGTAAGACAAGCGTTCTTCTTGGCTTATGGCAAGAGGCCAACCCCAAGCAGGGAGGCGCCCTTCCATAATGACGAAGATATGAAAACAAGCAACATTACCACACACTTCATTCAATAATTCACAAGCCAGTAAAGAAGCGATATTTCATTACTTTAACCACAATCCCAAAAATGAAAAGCACACATCACCAACTCTTTTCAGTTCTCTGTTGACGCGGGTCTCTCCCGCATGATATTATTCTAATGTTATGTTTGTAGCGCACCCGTGCTACAACCGCTCGAACCAGGTCTTAAAGCATCGCGAGATCACCTGGATAGGCGAGTCTTAGTCTAAGAGGAGGTGCAAGGATATGTACGCAATTATTGAAACTGGTGGAAAACAAATCAAAGTGGAAGCTGGCCAAGAGATCTACGTTGAGAAAGTGAACGCAGAAGCTGGTGACACGGTAACATTTGACAGAGTTCTATTTGTAGGTGGAGACGATACTAAAGTGGGTGTTCCTTTCGTAGAAGGAGCAACTGTTACAGCGAAAGTTGAAAAACAGGGCCGCGGCAAGAAAATCACTGTCTTCAAATACAAAGCGAAAAAGAACTACCACAAAAAACAAGGTCATCGTCAGCCATTCACGAAATTGACTGTTGATGCAATCAACCTGTAAAAATGATCCGGGTGACTATTCATCAAACCGACAGCTATATTAAAGGCTTTGAAATGTCGGGGCATGCGGATTTTGCCGAACACGGCAAGGATCTGGTATGTGCCGGTGCTTCAGCTGTTTCCTTCGGGGCAGTGAACGCCATTATGGAGCTGACGGGAATTGAGCCGGACATCGAACAGGCAGATAGCGGTTTTTTGAAAATCGACTTTCCGGAGAACATGGATAAAAAGACGGATGAGCAGGTTCAACTGCTTGTACGCGCTATGGTCATTTCTCTGGAAACGATTGAACATGAATATGCAGACTTTATAAAAATAACCTTCACAGCTTAGGAGGTGGGACATATGTTGAAATTAAATCTTCAGTTTTTTGCATCCAAAAAAGGTGTTGGTTCAACGAAGAACGGTCGTGATTCGGAATCAAAACGCCTTGGCGCAAAACGCGCTGACGGACAAGTCGTAACTGGCGGATCTATTCTTTACCGTCAACGCGGTACGAAAATCTATCCAGGCGAGAACGTTGGACGCGGCGGAGATGACACACTTTTCGCGAAAATCGACGGAACAGTACGCTTCGAGCGCTACGGCCGCGATAAGAAAAAAGTGAGCGTCTACCCGGTTGCTCAGGAAGCTTAATAAAAAACGAAAAGGGCTGCTTTCGCAGTCCTTTTTCTTTTGAAACAAGGTAATAGCCAAAACCCGCGCCGGGAAATCCGGCCGGAAACTTGGTATACTGGTTAAAAGTGCGTGAAAAGGAAGTGCATTATGGACGACAGGCTAACGGTGGCACAATCGCTTCGGCATGCGCGCCATGATTTTTTGAATGAGCTGCAGATGATCAAATTGAATCTGGATTTGGGGCGCACAGACAGAGCCCAGGCGCTCATTCGTACGTATGCCGAAGCGGCTATGCACCAAAGCCGGCTGTCGGCTCTCTCTATGCCTGAAACGGAAGAGTGGCTATTGACGGCTGGCTGGCGTTTTCCGGAATTGCGCCTAGTGATGTCCTGCGAAGCCAAGCGGGCGCCGCGCGAATTGGATGCGGTGCTCTGCAGCTGGCTCGAGGCATTTGCGGAAAATGCAAAAGAAGCGTTTTCCGATGCTTGGCCATATCCGGTAGAGCTGCACATAATGGAAGCGGACGGCCGGTTTTCACTGGAACTGTCAGGACCAGGCGACTGGTCGTCATTGATTTTGGATTCATCGCAATTAGCAATTGGTAAAGCGTGCGGATCGGATCGCTCGAAAGTTGAGATCCACGCACAGATGGAGGGATAATATGTTTGTCGATCACGTAAAAGTATATGTAAAAGGTGGCGACGGCGGGGATGGCATGGTAGCATTCCGCCGCGAAAAATATGTACCGAACGGCGGGCCAGCCGGAGGCGACGGAGGGAAAGGCGCTGATATCGTCTTCCAAGTCGATGAAGGCTTGCGCACGCTGATGGATTTCCGGTTCAAACGGATCTTTAAAGCTGAGCGCGGGACGCACGGCATGAGCAAAAACCAGCACGGCGCCAAAGCGCATGACACGATCATCAAAGTTCCACCGGGCACTGTCGTCAAAGACGCAGAAACTGGCGAAACGATTGCCGATTTGGTCGAAGAGGGCCAATCCGCTGTCATCGCACGCGGTGGGCGCGGCGGACGCGGCAACTCCCGTTTTGCGACGCCTCAAAACCCGGCTCCCGAACTTTCGGAAAAAGGCGAACCGGGCTTAGAGCGCAACGTCGTCTTGGAATTGAAAGTATTGGCGGATGTCGGCCTGGTTGGCTTCCCGAGTGTCGGGAAATCGACGTTATTGTCGGTCGTTACTGCGGCTAAACCGAAAATCGGCGCGTATCATTTCACGACGATCGTCCCGAATCTCGGAATGGTCCAAACAGAAGACCAGCGCAGCTTCGTCATGGCGGATTTGCCAGGATTGATCGAAGGCGCACACGAAGGAATCGGCCTAGGCCATCAATTTCTGCGCCATATCGAACGGACACGCGTCATTGTCCACATCATCGATATGTCGGGTATGGAAGGCCGCGATCCTTATGAGGATTACGTGACCATCAACGAAGAATTGAAGCAATATAATATGCGCTTGACTGAACGCCCGCAACTGATTGTGGCGAACAAGATGGACATGCCGGATGCGGAAGAAAACTTGGAAGAGTTCCGCAAAAAATTGCCGGAAGACGCAAAAGTGTTCCCGATTTCCGCATTGTCGCGAAAAGGTTTGAACAACCTGATGTTTGCAGTAGCCGACTTGCTCGAAGTGACGCCTGAATTCCCGATGGAAGACGAGGCAGATCCGGATGCAGCGGATACGGTTCTTTACAAGCACGAATTGCAAGGCGACGGATTCGATATCTCACGCGACCCGGACGGTGCTTTTGTCCTTTCCGGCTATGCAATCGAGCGGATGTTCAAGATGACCGACTTCTCTCGTGAAGATTCGATTCGCCGATTCGCCCGCCAAATGCGCGGCATGGGCATTGATGATGCTCTTCGCGAGCGCGGGGCAGAAAACGGCGACACGGTCCGTTTGCTTGAATTTGAGTTCGAATTCACCGACTGATGCGGAGGGTACTTGAATGAAGGATATTTCGGAACAACGCTATTACCTGGTGCGGGAAGATGTACTGACGGAAGCGATGGTCAAGACGCTGGAAGTGAAAAAATTGCTTCAGCGCGACCGCATGTCCATTCTGGATGCGGTCGCACAGACTGGATTGTCGCGCTCGGCATTCTATAAATACCGTGACGCGGTTTTTCCGTTTCATTCCATCGTCAAAGAGCGGATCTTGACGGTTTTCCTGCAATTGGAAGATCGTTCTGGCACGCTTGCGACTTTGCTTCAATCCGTTGCGGAAATGGGCTGCAATATTTTGACCATTCACCAGACCATTCCGATCCAAGGACGTGCGAACGTCACCTTGTCACTGGATGTGACGGCGATGGACGTCGACTTGGACATGTTCTTGCAGCAATTGAAAAAACTCGACTTTGTTGAGTCGGCCGATGTGGTATCAAGCGGTTCGTCATAAATGTAGGGGGAATGAGTCCATGACTAGAGAGAAAAAGAGAATTTCGTTTTTAGGTCCGGAAGCGTCGTTTACGCATTTGGCCACTTCTAAAGTATTTCCAACAGAACAGCTGATGCCGTATACGACCATTCCCGAATGCATTGAAGCGGTCGCGGATGGCACGGTCGATTATGCAGTCGTGCCGCTCGAGAACGCGCTCGAGGGATCGGTTCCGCTGACGGTGGATTATTTGTTCCACGAAGCGGAGCTTTATGTGACAGCGGAAGTGCTGTCGCCGATTGAGCAGCATTTGCTGGTCCATCCGGAAAACCGCGGCGCGGAATCATTCGAAGCGATCTATTCGCATCCACACGCTTTGGCGCAATGCCATAAGTTCCTGTACTACACTTACAAGCACACGCCGCTTGAGCAATACAGCTCGACAGCGGCGGCCGCTAAAATGGTAGCGGAATTGCCGGAGCGTAATATTGCGGCGATCGCTAATGACTACGCAGCGGAAAAATACGGTTTGGACATCGTACAGCGCGACATCCATGATTTTCATTTCAACCACACGCGCTTTTTCGTCCTGTCGAGAAGCAACCATAAATTGACTGACCCGGGCCACGAAGCGCAGATTAAGACGACTTTGATGATCACGCCGCCAAAAGACGACCGGTCTGGTGTTTTGCACCAGGTGCTGTCGGTATTCGCGTGGCGCCAATTGAACTTGTCGAAGATCGAATCGCGTCCTTTGAAGACAGGGCTCGGCAATTATTTCTTTATCGCCGATGTACTGGAAGACGAGAATGCGGCGATGATGCGCGGTGCGTTCGAAGAGCTCACAGCTCTCGGCTGCGGTGTTAAAACGCTCGGTTCCTACTATACGTACAATTCATAACAAGCACGAAAAAATCCCCGGACGCCTCATTGGCATTCGGGGATTTTTCTTATTCCGCTTCTTCGAGCAGATAGCCGTGCTGTTTCATCGCGTCAACTGCTTTCGCAAGCGTTTCAGGAAGATCGGCCGTGATGGTGTGGATATGCGTGCCTTCGGTCAGTTCGAGCAAGTAACTCGCACCGGTATCGCGTATGCGCTGCATGAACAAATCGACATCAAGCGGCGTCGAGACGTGGATCCCAGCCGTCAGTTCACCATAAACAGGGTGTTCGATCGAGACATCCTTGACCGTGACGCCACAGTCAACGAGCAGCCGCAATTCCGCTTCCGTGTCTTCCGGTTTATGATTGCAGGCGATGCGCCGGCTCACTTGTTTATTGCCGCTCGGGTCCAAGTACAGGTAGCCTTGGCTCGTCGCGATGATCGGTTCGCCTTTCGCCTTCAATAAGGTCATGTCGCCGACGACTACTTGGCGTGACACTTGTGCGAGTTTTGCCAGTTCGCTGCCGGTCATCGGCCGACCCGCTTGCTTCAGCTCATCCAATAATACATTGCGGCGTTCTTCACCGTATAACTTTTTCATGAAAACCCTCCGTTGCTCCATATTGCTATACTTTATTTTAACATAAAGAGAAACTTCAATCAGCGGGGAGCTCTTTCATCCCCGCTGATTGTTAGTTGATCCAATCGGACTTTTACGGCCTGTGGGATTTCGCTTGGTAAAGCGAAAGCCTTACAGACCGTTAAAGCGGGATAAAGAGAAACTTCAATCAGCGGGGAGCTCTTTTAGCGCTTCACAATGTCTAGCCGAACCGGATAGCTTTCTTCGTAGGAGCGGGCGGAATATGGTATAATCAATAGGTTGAAAATGAAAGGGCGAGTGCAATGTACGATTACATAAAAGGCCAAGTCACGCGTGTGACGCCTGAATATTTAGTAGTGGAACAGCAGGGAGTCGGCTGGCAGATTTTTGCGCCGAACCCGTATTCATTCGGATCCGATGAACTGCAGATCTTTGTGCATCATCACGTGCGGGAAGACGCACAATTCCTGTTCGGCTTTCCGACGCTTGAGCAGCGGGAATTGTTCCGCAAACTCATCAGCGTTTCGGGCATCGGCCCTAAAGGCGCGCTTGCGATTTTGGCATCCGGACAGCCGCAATTCGTCATCGAGGCAATCGAGCAAGAAGACGAAAAGTATTTGGTGAAATTCCCTGGCGTCGGCAAGAAAACCGCCCGCCAGATGATCTTGGATCTTAAAGGCAAGCTGACGGATTTCTTCGGGGAATCCTATGCAGAAGCCGGTCAGCCGGACTTGTTCGGCGGCGACGAATCAGAGCTGGAAGAAGCGATGCTCGCACTTGGGGCGCTCGGTTACTCCGAACGCGAGATCACGAAAGTGAAGCCACAACTCAAGGGCCTGGAACTCGACACGGAAGGCTATATGAAAAAAGCGCTTCAATTATTATTGAAACAAACTTAACGAGGAGGCGAACGCCATGGAAGAACGCATTATCGACGGCGAAATTTCGGAATTCGATGAGCGCTTTGAACAATCGTTACGTCCACAGCGTTTGTCGCAATATATCGGCCAGCAGAAAGTAAAGCACAATCTGGAGATTTTCATCGAAGCGGCGAAAATGCGCAACGAATCGCTTGACCATGTGCTGCTTTACGGTCCGCCGGGTCTCGGGAAAACGACGCTGGCGACTGTCATCGCCAATGAAATGGAAGTCGGCGTGAAGATGACCTCAGGACCTGCGATCGAACGCCCCGGTGATTTGGCGGCGATCGTTTCGTCACTCGAGCCGGGAGATGTATTGTTCATCGACGAGATCCACCGCTTGAACCGTTCGATCGAAGAAGTGCTTTATCCGGCGATGGAGGATTTCTGCCTTGATATCGTCGTTGGCAAAGGCCCGACTGCGCGTTCTGTGCGGCTTGATTTACCGCCGTTCACGTTGATCGGGGCGACGACGCGTGCGGGCGCATTATCAGCACCGCTGCGCGACCGTTTCGGTGTGTTGTCACGGCTCGAGTATTACGACACGGAAGCCTTGACGGATATCGTCGAACGCAGTGCCGCTTTATTCGAAGCGGACATCGACCCGCATGCCGCCATTGAAATCGCACGCCGTTCCCGTGGGACCCCGCGTATTGCGAACCGCTTGCTAAAACGCGTGCGCGATTACGCGATGGTGCGCGGCAATGGCTCGATCACCACTGAGATGGCCGAGCAAGCTTTGGAGATGCTGCAAGTCGACCCGCTCGGCCTTGACCATATCGACCACAAGCTATTGACCGGCATGATCAGCCGTTTCCGTGGCGGGCCAGTCGGCGTGGACACGATCGCTGCAAGCATCGGCGAGGAATCGACGACGATCGAAGACGTCTACGAACCGTATCTATTGCAAATCGGCTTTATTCAACGGACACCGAGAGGGCGCACGGTGACGCCTCTTGCATACGAACACTTTAAAATGGAGATGCCTGAATGACTAAACTAACAAATGAACAACAATTGAATGTAAATGATTTTGATTTTGAACTGCCGGAAGAATTGATCGCACAAACGCCGCTCTTAGACCGGACATCGAGCCGCCTACTGGTGATGGACAAAGAGACAGGTGCGGTCGAACACAAGCATTTCCGCGATATCCTCGGCCATCTGCACACTGGTGACACCCTTGTGCTGAACGATACCCGCGTGCTTCCGGCGCGCCTCATGGGCACGAAAGAAGAGACCGGTGCGAACATTGAAGTGCTGCTGTTGAAGCAGACGGAAGAAGATGTGTGGGAAACGCTCGTCAAGCCGGCCAAGAAAGTGAAAATCGGCACGGTCGTGTCGTTCGGCGACGGTTTATTGCGCGCTGAATGCACAGGCGTCTTGGACCATGGAGGCCGCCATTTCAAATTTATCTATGATGGTATTTTCTACGAGATCCTCGACCAATTGGGAGAAATGCCGTTGCCGCCATATATTCGCGAAAAGCTGGAAGACCAGGACCGTTACCAGACGGTGTTCGCGAAAGAGCGGGGCAGTGCCGCGGCGCCAACCGCAGGGCTTCATTTTACCGATGAATTATTGGAAGAAATCCGCAACAAAGGCGTCAATATCGCATTCATTACCTTGCACGTCGGGCTCGGGACGTTCCGGCCGGTGTCAGTGGAATCGATTGAAGACCACGAAATGCACGCAGAATTCTACCGCATCACGCAAGAAACCGCGGATATGATCAATGAAACTAAACAACAAGGCGGCCGCGTCATTTCCGTCGGCACGACGTCAACGCGTACACTCGAGTCGGTCGCGAAGAAATTCGGCGGCAACTTGCAGGAAGATAACGGCTGGACGGATATTTTCATCTATCCTGGATATGAGTTCGAAGCGGTAGACGGATTGATCACCAACTTCCATTTGCCGAAATCGACGCTCGTCATGCTCGTCAGCGCCATGTCGAACCGCGATGCCATTCTAAATGCATACAATGAAGCCGTGAAAGAGCGCTATCGCTTTTTCAGCTTTGGCGACGCGATGTTTATTGAACCGCAGAAAAAGGAGACCGAATCATGACCCATGCAGTAACATACGAACACATCAAAACTTGTAAACAAACAGGCGCACGCCTTGGCATCGTCCACACGCCTCACGGCTCGTTCGAAACGCCTGCCTTCATGCCGGTCGGCACACAAGCGACCGTCAAGACAATGAGCCCGGAAGAATTGAAGGCGATGAACGCCGGCATTATCCTGAGCAATACGTATCACCTGTGGCTGCGCCCAGGGAATGACGTCATCAAGGAAGCGGGCGGCCTTCATAAATTTATGAACTGGGACCGTCCGATCCTCACCGATTCCGGCGGTTTCCAGGTGTTCTCACTCAGTGAGTTCCGCAACATCAAAGAAGAAGGCGTCCATTTCCGCAACCATATGAACGGCGATAAACTGTTCTTGAGCCCGGAAAAAGCGATGCAAATCCAGAATGACCTTGGTTCTGACATCATGATGGCGTTTGACGAATGCCCGCCATACCCGGCGACGCATGAATACATGAAATCCAGTGTCGAACGCACATCGCGCTGGGCGGAGCGCTGCTTGGCAGCACACGAACGCCCGCAGGACCAAGGCTTGTTCGGCATCATCCAAGGCGGCGAGTACGAAGATTTGCGCAGACAAAGCGCGGAAGACTTGGTCGCGCTCGACTTCCCGGGCTATGCGATCGGCGGATTGTCGGTCGGTGAACCGAAAGATGTCATGAACCGTGCGCTCGAATTCACGACGCCTTTCATGCCGTTTGATAAGCCGCGTTATTTGATGGGCGTCGGCTCGCCTGATTCCTTGATCGACGGCGCGATCCGCGGCATCGATATGTTCGACTGCGTATTGCCGACGCGCATCGCCCGCAACGGGACATTGATGACGAGTGAAGGCCGATTGAACTTGAAAAATGCCAAGTTCAAGCGCGATTTCACGCCGATTGATGAGAAATGCACATGCTATACATGCACCAATTACACGCGTGCTTATGTGCACCACTTATTGCGTGCAGATGAAACCTTCGGAATTCGCCTTACGAGTTATCATAACCTGCATTTTCTGTTAAACTTAATGGAACAGGTGCGTCAAGCGATCCGCGAAGACCGCCTGGGAGATTTCCGCGAAGAATTTTTTGAAGCGTACGGATTTAATAAGCCGAATGCAAAAAACTTCTGAGTTCGAAACGATAGAGAACACGAAAGGGGGAAATTGAACAATGGAAACATTAATTGCGTTATCACCTTTACTATTGATGTTCTTGCTGATGTGGCTCTTCATCATCCGCCCGGCGCAAAAACGCCAAAAAACGACAGCCAACATGCAGTCGGAATTGAAGCGTGGGGACCGCATCGTCACGATCGGCGGCTTGCATGGCCAAGTCGACGCAGTAGACGATTCAACCATCTACATCACGGTAGCTGACGGCACGCGTATGCAATTCGAGCGCCAAGCAATCGCCCGCATCGTTGAATAAGTAACCGCAAAAACCGTCTTCCTTTCGGGAGGCGTTTTTTTCGTCCATTGGGAAATCCACTATACTCTAACTGAACAAAGCTATTTATAGCCTTTATAAGAACAATATTATGTAAAATAAATGAAGCTGTAGATTAAGTAGCCTATTTTGGTTAGTTTCTTATCTAATGTATATACTCAAATTAAAGAGCGGAAGGCGGCGACTAATGAATAAGCGAAAGGCACTTGAGCTTGTTCATTTGCGACGCATCCGCTTTGCGGATGTGGGAGCAGCTGCGTTTTGAACTGAATTCTTAGTGAAAAAGAAGCGGCTGAGGCCATGCCCTGGCAGCTGGCATCGCGACGTCCTGTCGCGCCAGCTGCATGACCCACATCCTGTGGGCCCGAAAGCGTCCGCCTGGAGCGATTTCATTAACTTAT
Organism: Planococcus rifietoensis; assembly: GCF_001465795.2. Taxonomy (NCBI): domain Bacteria; kingdom Bacillati; phylum Bacillota; class Bacilli; order Caryophanales; family Caryophanaceae; genus Planococcus; species Planococcus rifietoensis. The sequence continues at coordinate 1,166,907 of NZ_CP013659.2, forward strand.
TTTAACCAAAATAAATTAAACAATTTTCCAAAAATTTTCATACATTTGTTCTAAAATTTCCATCTGAGAGTTACAATGGAAACAGAACTGCAGAAAGGAGAACCGACATGATGAGCTATCCGGAAAAGTACGAGCAAGTGCTGCCGGCATTGGAGAGCAAATGCAGCGAATTCACGTATTTGCAATATGAAACATTTACCCCGGAAGCATTATGGGATTATTGCCTGAAAAAAGCGTGGAAAAAGAAAAAAATCGAAGACATGCGTTTGCATGAAATGGTGTCGGATATCATGGATCTGACAGCTTCCGATTTTGTCGCTTACCATCAGGTGGAAGCCTTTAAAACCGCGAACTTTTTCACGGAAGACAGCATGGAGGACCTGCAGCAGCTTCTTCGTCCGGCGCGCCAGAAACCGCGTGGGATTTGACACCTTTTGGCACGTCACCGATAATGTAAGTGCTGTGTTCTATATTGAGGAGGAACTATACATATGAAAGCAAGATCTCGCATCATCGCCTTTTTCCTGCTGGTATTCATGCTCATTGGCCTGATTGGCACGACCAGCCTGCCGATCGCCAAAGACATCAATCTCGGGCTTGATCTGCAGGGCGGATTTGAAGTTCTTTATCAAGTCGAACCGCTCGAAGAAGGACAGGAAATTACAGAAGAAGTCGTCTCTGATACGACAGATGCGCTGAGAAGCCGCATCGATGTGCTCGGCGTAAGTGAGCCGAGCATCCAAATCGAAAGCGGCAACCGCATACGCGTTCAATTGGCGGGTATTGAAGACCAATCGTCTGCCCGTGAGCTGCTTTCAACAGAAGCGAATTTATCGTTCCGCGATGCAGATGATAATGTCATGCTATCGGGGAATGACCTCGCGCAAGGCGGTGCGACGGCTACTTTCAACCAGGAAGGCCAGCCAATCGTCACACTTGAACTGAACGAACCGGGCAAATTCGCTGAAGTGACGGGCGAAATCGCTCAAAAGCCGGCACCGGACAATGTCTTGGTCATCTGGCTCGATTTTGAAGAAGGCGTCGATTCCTATCAGGAAGAACGCCTGGAAGCGGATCCGAAATTCGTTTCCGACCCGCGTGTATCACAGCGCATCAATTCACCAAGCGTTGAAATCTCCGGTTCCTTTACAGTTGAGGAAACGCAGAATTTGGCCGGTATTTTGAACGCCGGGGCGCTTCCGGTAAAACTCGAAGAAGTGTATTCGACTTCTGTCGGGGCGCAATTTGGTGAACAGGCGCTTGACCAGACGACTTTCGCTGCTGGAATCGGCATCGCGGCAGTTCTCATCTTCATGCTGTTGTTCTACCGTTTCCCAGGCGCGATCGCAGTCGTCACGCTATCCGCTTACGTCTATTTGATCCTTGTGATCTTCCAGTGGATTGGCGGGGTGCTGACCTTGCCAGGTATCGCAGCTATCATGCTCGGTGTCGGGATGGCAGTCGATGCCAATATCATCACCTATGAGCGCATACGCGAAGAATTGCGGACAGGCGAATCCGTTCGGGATGCGTTTCGTACAGGCGCAAGATCTTCATTTTCTGCGATCATCGACGCGAATATCACGACACTTTTAGCTGCCGCCGTCTTGTTCTATTTCGGCACAAGCTCCGTTAAAGGTTTTGCGACGATGCTGATTATTTCCATTCTTGCCAGCTTCCTGACTGCTGTATGGGGTTCTCGTCTTCTGCTTGGTTTGTGGGTATGGAGCGGATTCCTGGATGATAAACCGGGATGGTTCGGCTTATCGAAAAACAAGATTCACTCAAAAGAAGAAAATCTTCACATCACGGATTTGACGACGCCTTACGACCGCTTTGATTTTGCCGGCAACCGCCGCAAATTCTTCGCTGCCTCGCTTGCGCTCATTTTAGCAGGCATGGTCGTGCTGTCGATTTTCCAATTGAACTTAGGAATCGATTTCTCCAGCGGTACACGCGTCGAAGTCACTTCTGAATCTTCATTGACAAAAGATGAAGTGGAGAGCTTCGTGGAAAGTGCAGGCTACCCGTCTGACGACATCGTCATGGCAGGGGAAGGTTCTTCAATCGGCGTCGTTCGATACAGCGAAGAATTCAGCCAAACGGAAATTGACGAATTGAAATCTGCGGCAATAGACGAATACGGCATCGAGCCGAACGTCTCGACCGTATCGCCGACTGTCGGCATTGAACTGGCACAAAATGCCTTGTACGCGCTTGCCATTGCGGCAGTCGGCATTATCATCTATGTGGCATTCCGCTTTGAATGGCGCATGGGTGTGGCCTCGGTCGTCGCGCTTCTGCACGATGCGTTCTTCATCGTCGCGGCATTCAGTTTACTGCGGCTTGAAGTGGACATTACGTTCATCGCTGCCGTGCTGACGATCATCGGATATTCGATCAACGACACAATCGTAACCTTTGACCGGATCCGCGAGAACATGCGCCGCGTCAAAAAGGTGGAAACGGTGGAGCAATTGGAGAAAATCGTCAATACTTCACTGCGCCAGACCTTGACGCGTTCGGTCAATACCGTCATGACGGTATTCCTCGTTGTGCTTGCGCTTCTGATCTTTGGCGCTGCTTCGATCACGAATTTCTCGATCGCTTTGTTGATCGGCTTGGTCGCAGGGACGTACTCATCGATCTTTATCGCTGCTCAACTATGGCTCGTCATGAAAAAAGGCGAGTTGAAAAAGAAAGGCCCGATCGATATCGAGAAGAAAGAACAAGAGTCCAAATGGGGCTCTGACGAACCGGTCGTTTAAGTTTAATAGGATAAAGGGACAGGGTATAGAGTATTGATACCTTGTCCCTTTTTTTGTGCAAAAAGCGGAAAGGTGTACACAGTTTGAAAAAAGAAGGGATGGTTCACATGAAATTGCAATGGCTCTTATTGCTTGGTCTAGTTTTTGCTATCATCATCGCGGTATTTGCAGTATTTAATGTCGATAATGTGCCGGTCAATTATGTGTTCGGCGAATCACAATGGCCATTGATCCTGGTCATTCTCGTGTCCGCGTTACTCGGCTTCCTGTTGTCGAGCATTCTCGCCATGACACGCACGTACCAATTGAAGCGCAAAGTGAAAACGCTCCAGAAAGAAGTGGCAGTCAAGGAATCGCTTATCGCCACGCAGCAGAACGAAATCGCAGAGTACCAACGCGCAGGCGTCACGCCTGATGCAATGGTCGTCACCGGGGAAGAACGGACGTACGATGCCGACGATTCGCTCCGGTCGCAGCCAAAACGCGACGAGTTCGGCGTCAACGATACAGAAGACCGCCGTCCGGACACGCGCCGCGACGGATTGTAAAAAAATGAACCTTTCGGCGCTTAGCCGAAAGGTTTTTGTCTGCCCGCTGATGTTGTATAATGTACGGGTGAGGAAGTGAGATCCAATGATTGAATCGAAAAAAAGATGGCAATTGACAAGCCCGGATGAACAAGCCGTCCAGAACTTGCAAGAAGCGCTATCCTTGTCGTCTGTGCTGGCGAAGATCCTTGTCACGCGCGGCATTGACACAGTGGAAAAAGCGCAGGAATTTCTGGATGTCGAATTATCCGGCATACATAATCCGTTTCTGATGAAGGATATGGACGTCGCAGTGGCGCGTATCCAACAGGCGATTGAAGCGGAAGAGAAGATTCTCGTCTACGGCGATTACGACGCAGACGGAGTGACGAGCACGACGGTCATGATGACGGTTCTGCAGGATTTGGGGGCAGATGTATCCTTCAAGATCCCAAACCGCTTCGACCATGGCTACGGCCCGAATGCAGAGCTGTTCAAGGAAGCCCATGCAGAAGGCATCAACTTAATTGTCACGGTCGATAACGGCGTGTCAGGAATCGAGCCGGTGCGCTTGGCGAACGAACTCGGGATGGACGTCATCATCAGCGACCACCACGACATCGGCGATGAACTCCCCGACGCACTCGCGGTCATTCATCCACGGCATCCGGAAGGCCAGTACCCGTTCGGCGAACTGGCCGGTGTCGGCGTCGCGTTCAAAATGGCGCAAGCGCTCTACGGAGACATTCCGGACCATTTGACAGAACTTGTTGCGATCGGAACGATTGCCGACTTGGTGCCATTGCACGGCGAGAACCGCGTGCTCGTCAAAGAAGGCTTGCGCGCCTTGCAGGATTCACCGATGCCCGCGATTGTGGCGCTCGCGGATGTTGCAGGCGTTAAGCAGCGCGATATCACAGAAGAGACGATCGGCTTCATGTTCGGCCCGCGCATCAATGCGATTGGCCGTCTGCAATCAGCAGACCCGGCTGTGCGGATGTTCATGACTGACGATCCATCGGAAGCGAGATCACTTGCGGACGGTTTGGACGTTTTGAATAAAGAACGCCAGGCGATCGTCAAAGCAATCTCCGAGCAAGCGATCGAGCAAGTGGAAGCGCGCTACGGGGAACAGCTGCCGCACGTCATCGTCGTTTCACAAGAAGGGTGGAATCCCGGTGTTGTCGGCATCGTCGCATCGAAATTGACCGAAAAATTCTATCGTCCGTCGATTGTGCTGTCGCTCGACTTGGCAAACGGCAAAGCGAAGGGGTCGGCGCGCAGCATCGAAGGCTTCCATCTATACAACGAACTCGCCAAAAACCGCGACATCCTGCCGCATTTCGGCGGCCACCCGATGGCAGCAGGCATGACGCTTGCTGCGGGAGACGTCGATGAGTTGCGCGAACGTTTGAACGAACAAGCGAAAGCATCATTAACTGCAGAAGATTTGGTGCCGGTCGTGTCGATTGATATTCCCGTAACGCTCGATGAAGTGGATACGGATACGATTGAAGGCATGCGCCGCTTAGCGCCGTTTGGCATGGGCTTTGCCAAGCCGAAGTTTTATTTGAATGGCGTGAAAGTGGCGGGCATCCGCAAAATCGGCGCCAGCCAAGCGCATCTGAAGATGGAGCTGGCACAAAATGGCTCCACCTTGGATGCAGTCGGCTTCGGCATCGGGGAACTCGGCGATGAACTGACGCCCGATGTGAAAATCGATGTCATCGGCGACCTGCAGATCAACGAATGGAACGGCCGCAAAAAACCGCAGCTATTGGTAGAGGATATCCGCACGGACGAATGGCAGTTATTCGATATCCGCGGAATCCGTCAAGTCAGCCGCTGGTCGAAGCTCATCCCGAAACAAAACCAGGTGTTCGTCGCTTTCCAGAAAGAGACGGAAGCGGTATTCAGTTCGCTGTTAGAAGGGCCGATCGTTGCTGCACAAGCCCTTGCTGAATCGGATTCTGGGAAAGACCATCTTGTGCTGCTGGATCTGCCGGATTCAGAAGAACAATTGTCGGCCGTTCTCAAACAACTGCGTCCAAAGCGTGTCTATGCCCATTTCTATGCGCAGGAATCCCAGTATTTCGAGCGCATCCCGGACCGCGACCAATTCAAATGGCTGTTCGGTTTCGTCAAGAAGCGCGGCACCTTCGATTTCAAAAAGAACGGCGAAGAGCTCGCCAAACATAAAGGCTGGAGCCGGGAAACATTATTTTTCATGCTTCAGGTGTTTTTTGAACTCGGTTTTGTTACACTTAACAATGGAATTACCGAGATTGCACAGGCTCCGGGAAAACGCGATCTTTCAGAAGCGCCGGCTTACAAAAAGCGCGAGCGGCAGATTGCATTGGAACAAAAGCTCTTGTATGCATCCTATCGGGATCTAAAAGACTGGTTTGACGCCCAAGTGTCAGCCAAGGAGGAAGAATTATGGATTTAAAGCAATATATAACCATCGTAGAAGATTGGCCGAAGCCAGGAATCAAATTCAAGGACATTACATCTTTGATGGACAGCGGCGAAGCCTATAAATACGCAACGGACCAAATCGTCGCATACGCGAAGACGGTCGATGCAGAACTTATCGTCGGGCCGGAAGCTCGCGGCTTCATCATTGGCTGTCCAGTTGCTTACGCTCTTGGAATCGGCTTTGCGCCAGTCCGCAAAGAAGGCAAATTGCCGCGTGAAGTGATTCGCGCACAATATGGCCTCGAGTACGGGACAGACGTATTGACGATGCATAAAGACGCCATCAAACCGGGGCAGCGCGTCTTGATCACGGACGATCTTTTGGCTACCGGCGGAACGATCAACGCAACGATCAACCTGGTCGAACAGCTTGGCGGCGTTGTTGTCGGCTGCGCATTTTTAATCGAATTGACTTATCTGGATGGCCGCAAGAACCTCGACGGCTACGATGTCACAACTTTGATGCAATATTAAGAAAATCACTTTGCCTTTTTGGGCAAGGTGATTTTTTTTCTGACGGTAGGGTATGGTAGAGAAAGAAACTAGCGAGAGAGGTGATTTCCATGATCGAATTGGACAGACGGTATGACCCTGTGCAAAACAATGAATTGATCGGGCAGCTGCTAAACGATGCGACTCCTCTAGAACAAACTACCAGGGAGACCGAAGCGCTGTTCAATGACATCAAGAAAGATCTTCCCCGCGTACGGATCAAACGGCCAGTCCATTTTTTCGAGAAGCTCTGGTCCATATTTGCCGATGAGTATGAAGTGGCGGATGATAACGGCTATGGCACTATCGTCTTCGGCCAGGACCTATTTCCGGAATGGAAAGGCAAACTGGACCGTGAATACAAAAAGCTCGATTCGACGATCAACCGGCGCGTCAACATACGCGATTACGGCGCAGTGGGCGATGGCATCACCGATTGCACCGAAGCGTTCAAAAAAGCGATCGGCAACGGCCGCGTGGAAGTGACGGTTCCGCCTGGCGTCTACATCGTCAAAGGCATACGCGTTCCGTCATGGAGCCGGATCGTCGGAGCGGGCAAGACCGCCTCCGTCATCAAGCTGCATCCGAAAGCACCGAAGCGTTCGCGTTTATTGACGAACTCCAATTACGTCACCGGCAACCGCAATATCTCGATCGAAAGCTTAAGTCTCGACTGGAACGTGGAACGCCTCGGCCAGACCGAACGCACCAATGCCTGGGGCAATTATTCGAGTTGCGTTACTTTTGCCGGCGTCACGTACGGCTGGGTGCGGGATGTCGAAGCGATTAATCCCGGACTGCATTGCGTCGACATCACATCGCCGCTTTATAATTACGCGGGCGACGGCATGCGCGGGCGGGGCGGCAGCAAATACATCTGGGTGGATAAAGTGAACGGCTTCGGTTTCGGGGACGACGGCTTAACGACCCATCACAGCGATTATGTTTTTGTCTCGAACTGCCATTTCTCCGATCCGAGCGGAAGAGCGCATAAAAAAGGCTACTCCAATTCCAATGGCATTGAAATCGATGACGGCTCGAGGCACGTCTGGCTGTTCAATAATTCGACCTCTCGCTGCTTCGGGGGCATCGAAATCAAAGCGCACGCCAACTCGTCGGCAGCGTCCGGCGTTTTCATTTCCGGCCATTTGTCGGTCAATGACAACCGCTCATTTAACTTTCGCCATATCGGCCATCACCTGCGGGAAGATCCCGAATCCTTGTCGGCCTATAATATCAAGGCGCAGCGGCTTGTTTCATTGGCGCCTGTGGAAACGCGGCTTTATAAAGATTCGTCTCCACGCTCGCTGGTCATTTCCGGTTACCGCAACGTTGCGATTAACCGCTTCCTGTTCGAAGGGGACCCGCTCTATGATTACAAAGGACGGCCCGCTTCCGCCGTACAATACCGTGCCGAGCACATTTCACTGTCAAATGGCGTCGTGCGCGGATTCCGCACAGCGGGGTCGGACATCTCGATCATGGGCGGCCAGCAGAGCGCGCGCAACGTCCGCGTCAAAAACATCATGAGCGTCGACTCATCGAACAAGACCGTCGCAGTGGGCGACGACAGCAAATGGATCATGGTCGACGGCATCCGCAAACAGAAAGCAGACCGCCTGTAGCCCCTGGGGTATTTCTGGAAGATAGATGAAAACACGCAAAAGCTTTACTTTTTAGCGGAAAGTTATCTATAATAAAGAAATACTCTTCTGGAAATAAATAAAGCAAGGTGGGCAATTATGGCGAAAGATCAAGTGAGAACAGTTGAAGATGTATTCGAAATGGTTGCGTCCTATATGAATGCAGAGCACGTAGAAACGATTAAGAAGGCGTACCAGCTTGCCTATGAAGCCCATGATGGCCAATTCCGGAAATCCGGCGAACCGTATATTGTGCATCCGGTGCAAGTGGCCGGGATCCTCGCAGAATTGCAGATGGATCCGGCCACAGTCGCAGCGGGTTTTTTGCATGACGTCGTAGAAGATACAGACGTCAGCCGCGAAGACATCGTCCGCGAATTCGATGAGGAAGTCGCATTATTGGTCGATGGCGTGACGAAACTGAGCAAGATCAAGTATATGTCGAAAGAAGAACAACAGGCAGAAAACCACCGCAAAATGTTTGTCGCGATGGCGCAGGATATTCGCGTCATCCTCATCAAATTGGCTGACCGCTTGCATAATTTGAGAACCTTGAAATACCAATCGGTCGAAAAGCAGCGCATCAAAGCGAATGAGACGCTGGAGATTTTTGCGCCGATTGCACACCGCTTAGGGATCAATACGATCAAATGGGAGCTCGAAGACACGGCTCTCCGTTATTTAAATCCCCAGCAATATTACCGCATCGTCAATTTAATGAAGAAAAAACGCACGGAGCGGGAAGATTATTTGAATAACGTCATGGGCGAAATCCGCGTCCAGCTTGATGAGGTCGGCATTGAAGCCGATCTATTCGGCCGTCCAAAGCATATTTACAGCATTTACAAGAAAATGGCGATGCAAAACAAGCAATTCAATGAAATCTATGATTTGCTCGCTGTGCGCATCACTGTCGACAGCATCAAAGACTGTTACGCGGTGCTTGGCATCATCCACTCCACATGGAAGCCGATGCCGGGGCGCTTCAAGGATTACATCGCCATGCCGAAACAGAATTTATACCAATCGCTCCATACGACGGTCATCGGGCCGCAGGGCGATCCTTTGGAAGTGCAGATCCGCACCGAAGAAATGCACCGCATCGCCGAATACGGGGTCGCGGCGCACTGGGCTTACAAAGAAGGCAAGACTTCTGACAAGCCGCTCAGCTCCGTGGATTCCCGCCTGTCGTGGTTCCGCGAAATCCTTGATTTCCAGAACGAATCCGACAATGCAGAAGAATTCATGGAATCGCTGAAGTTCGACTTGTTTTCGGATATGGTCTACGTGTTCTCGCCAAAAGGCGACGTTATCGAAATGCCAGACGGCTCTTGCCCGATCGATTTTGCCTACCGCGTCCATAGCGAAATAGGCAATAAGACGATTGGCGCCAAAGTCAACGGCAAAATGGTGCCGCTTGATCACGAGCTGCATACCGGGGACATCGTCGAAATCTTGACGTCCAAGCAATCGGTCGGCCCGAGCCGCGATTGGCTGAATATCGCCAAATCGACGCAGGCGAAAAACAAGATCAAGCAATTCTTTAAAAAGCAAGTGCGTGAGGATAATGTCCATAAAGGGCGCGACCTCGTTGAAAAAGAGATCAAAGCACAGGAATTCACCCAAAAAGAAGTGCTGACTGCGGAGAACATTAAACGCGTCATCGAGAAATACAATTTCGCCAGTGAAGATGATATGTATGCGGCTGTCGGGTTCAACGGCATCACCGCCCAGCAAGTCGTCAACCGTTTGGCGGAGCGCCAGCGCAAAAAGCGCGAGCAAGAAGAAGCCATCGAAAAAATCACCGTGGAAATGAAATCCAACCAGCCGAAAAAACAGACGGAATCCGGCGTCATCGTGCGCGGCATCGACAATATGATGATTCGTTTATCGAAATGCTGCAACCCGGTGCCGGGCGATGCCATCCTTGGTTTTATCACCAAAGGCCGAGGGGTTTCGGTCCACCGCGCAGATTGCCCGAATATCCACGCAGATGAATCCGACCGGCTGATCCCGGTCGAATGGGAAAATGCGGGATCGCCTGAAAACAAATCGTATCAAATCGATATCGAAGTGCAGGCATACGACCGCACCGGCTTGATCAATGAAGTGATGCACATGGTCAGCGAGACGAAGACGACGATTACCGCCGTCAGCGGACGTGCCGACAAAGACAAGATCGCGACGATCAATTTGTCGATCATGATTCCACATATCTCCCACCTGAACCGTGTCGTGGAACGTATCAAGCAAATTCCGGACGTTTATTCGGTTACACGCGTGACGAACTAAGGAGGAGCCATGAAAGTCGTATTGCAGCGTTCAAAAAAAGCGTCCGTCACCGTTGACGGGCAAATTACCGGGGCAATCGATTCCGGCTATGTTTTATTGGTCGGCATTACCCATAGCGATAGTGAAGCGGATGCAATATACGCCGCCAAGAAAATTGCAGGACTTCGCCTGTTCGAAGACGAAGACGGCAAGATGAACCGCTCGATCGAGGAAGCCGGGGGCAGCGTGCTGTCGATTTCCCAGTTCACCTTGTACGGAGACGTGAAAAAAGGGCGGCGCCCGAGCTTTGTCGAAGCGGCGCGCCCCGAACAAGCGGAACCGTTATGGCTGAAATTCAACGAGGAATTGACAAGCCATGGCCTCCAGGTCGAAACCGGTGTATTCGGCGCAATGATGGATGTCCAGCTCGTCAACGACGGGCCGGTTACCATCATCGTCGATTCGGATGGGGCTAAGAAATAACGAGAAAAGGAGGTAAGCATGCGCTTGCCTCTTTTTTGATGGATAAAGCGCATGGAAATGGTTCGTTGAAGCTTTTAATTTCTAGTTAAAATCCGCTGTTAACAAAAAATGCCCCGCTTCTCTTTTGAGAAGCGGGGCATTCGATTTTATTCGCTTAATTCAGAATCGAAATAGCTGATGATGCCATTGTAAAGGCCAAGTGCTGCTTGCTCGCGGAATTGGTCGCTGGAGACGATGCGTTCTTCGTTGAAGTTGCTGAGGAAGCCAAGTTCGACGAGCACCGCAGCTTGGCGGTTGTCCCGCAAGACGAGGTAATTGCCTTTTCTCGCGCCGCGGTCATCGAGCGTCAATTTCCCAGCCAACCCACCGTTGATGTGCTCGGCCAATTTTTGCTGGTATGGATGCTGGTAATACGAAGTGAAGCCGGAAACGCTGCTGTCTTCCGTAGCATCGTAGTGGATGCTGATGAAGGCATCCGCTGCCACTTGATGGCTTTCGGAAACACGGTGGCGAAGATCGACGTAAACATCTGATTGTCTTGTCATGACGACTTCCGCCCCTGCTGAGCGCAGGTGATGGGACAAGATTTCAGCTGTTTTCAAAGTCAGGTCTTTTTCATTCGTTTTCCGGACGCCGACCGTGCCGCCATCATTGCCCCCATGGCCCGGGTCCAAGACGATCGTCAAGCCGTTCAATGTGCCGGCTTTTCTGGCCGGTTGTTCTTTTTCGGCCTCAGCCGGTTCAGCGGACGTTCCTGTGCGCACGACCCAGTCGGCAATATAAGCTTGGCGGCCGTCTTCAAGCGCCACTAAATACCATTGGCCTTCTTTGCCTTCGACTGATAGCTGCATGCCGGCATCCGCCCGCGTGACCACTTCTGATGAGGTGTTCGCTTGTGCGCGCAGATTCGTGCCATCGGTAAGGACGGTCACTTGTTCATCGATAGAGCTCGCTTGTTGTGCCGGCTGGTCGGACAATTCGCCGTAGAAGGCGTAGACCCAGCCGGTTTCACCTTCTGCAAGTTCAAGTTGGACCCAATTGCCGTCCATTCCTTTTACGTTGAATACTTGGCCTTCTTTAACGGAGGCCTGGATTTCCGCGTTTAAACTCGGTTCGGCACGGACATTCAGTGCGTCGACCGCGATGCGGAATGAAGACAATTTTTCAAGAGCTTGAGTCGTTTCTGCCTGTTCTTCGGAAGGCGAGTCTTCCAGTGACGAAACTTGTTGCTCCGTTAAGCTTATGTACTGTGTCGAGACGAAGCCGCGGACATTGCGGAATTGTACTTCTGTCCATTCGCCGTGGCTCGCGATGACTTGTGCTTGTTCACCGGCATTCATTTTCGACAGCACTGCGGAAGATAACTCTGCCTGCGCGCGGATGTTCAAGCTGTCGACGGACGATACGGCGGTTTGGGCTGCTGTCTCTTGCGCTTGTTCTGTGCTCACGAGCCAGGAAGCGACCCAGCCTTCTGTATTGCCGTGGCGGATCTCGATCCAATCGCCGCTGCGTGAAACCTGTTGTGCTTTGTCGCCTTGTTTCATCGAGCCGATCACTTCATAACTCAAACCCGGCCCGGTCCGGATATTGACCGTTGAGCCGGTCGCGGACACCTCGCCGTTATCTGCGTGGGCAGAATTCGAAACGGCTAATGGGATTGTGCCAGATAAGGCCAAAATGAAAACCAGCAAGGTGAGTAATAATCGTCGTTGCATAGCGGCCCTCCTAAAATAAGTTCATCTCCATCATAATATCAAAAAAATCAGGCAATGTATGCAAAAGCTTGACAAGATTTCTTCAGCTGATTAAGATTGATTTATTCTACTTATATAATTTTGCTGAAGACGGAGAAAGTAATTGCTGGCATCGACTGAAAAGAGAGGGAAAGCCCTGGGCTGAAAGCTTTCCTGCAGAGAACTGCAATGAACAACACTCCTGAGGTTCTTTACTGAACGGCGCAATGCGCTTATTAGGCTAAGACGGTTCCGGCCGTTATCCGGACAGAGAGGGCGCAGAAACTTGCGTCAACTAGGGTGGAACCGCGGAAGCTAATTTTTAGCTCTCGTCCCTTGCGCAAGCAAGGGGCGGGGGCTTTTTTGTATGGAAAAGGAGAGATGACAATGGGCAATATCCAAGCACCGCGCGGCACATACGACGTGCTGCCGCAAGAATCTGCCAAATGGCAGGAAATCGAACGGACGATCAATGAATTATGCAACCTGTATCAGTACAAGGAAATCCGCACGCCGGTTTTCGAACACACAGAATTGTTCCAGCGCGGCGTCGGCGACACGACCGATATCGTCCAAAAGGAAATGTATACATTCCAGGACCGTGGAGACCGTTCCTTGACGTTGCGCCCGGAAGGAACCGCATCCGTCGTGCGTTCGTATGTCGAACACAAACTCTTCGGCCAACCTGACCAGCCGGTGAAACTGTATTATACAGGCCCGATGTTCCGCTATGAACGTCCGCAAGCGGGGCGCATGCGCCAGTTCGTGCAGTTCGGCGTGGAAGCGATCGGCTCAAAAGATCCTGCGATCGATGCGGAAGTCATCGCGCTCGCCATGGACGTCTATAAATCGAGCGGGCTGAAAAGTTTGCGGCTCGTTTTAAATTCACTTGGCGATACCGAGAGCCGCTTGGCGCATAAGCAAGCGTTGATTGAACATTTCGCACCGTCGATCGATGAATTTTGCGGCGATTGCCAAAATCGCCTGGAGAAGAACCCGCTGCGCATTCTCGATTGCAAAGTGGACCGAGAGCATCCATTGATGGCGACGGCTCCTTCTCTTGCTGATTATTTGAATGAAGAATCGGCCGCTTATTTCACTCAGGTCAAGGATTATTTGGACGAACTCGGCATCAGCTATGTCGTCGATCCGAACCTGGTGAGAGGGCTTGATTATTATAACCACACCGCTTTTGAAATCATGAGCGAGGCAGAAGGCTTTGGGGCGATCACGACGCTTGCAGGCGGCGGCCGCTACAACGGGCTAGTCGAAGACCTCGGCGGCCCGGAATCGCCGGGAATCGGCTTTGCGATGAGCATCGAACGCTTGCTGCTCGCACTGGAAATGGAAAAAGTGGAAATCGGGCAAGACCAATCGCTTGATGCATACGTCATCGCAATGGATGCGGCATCGAAAAAGAAAGCCGTGTCGATTGTCCGCGACTTGCGCGCAAATGGCATCTCGGCGGATATGGATTTCACTGACCGCAAGATGAAAGCGCAGATGAAATCTGCCGACCGCAAAAAAGCACGTTTTGTCATCGTTATCGGTGAATCGGAGCTCGAGAGCGGCAAAGCGGCCGTCAAAGAAATGGCGACGCGTGACCAGCAGGAAGTGCCATTCGGCGAATTGGCTGAAAGCATCCAGAAAAAGAAATCATTGGAGGAATAAATATGTCGAGAACACATTATTGTGGAGAAGTGAACGAAACGGCAATCGGTCAGCGCGTATCATTGAAAGGGTGGGTCCGCAAACGCCGCGACCTCGGCGGATTGATTTTCGTCGATGTGCGCGACCGTTCAGGAATCGTCCAAGTGGTCTTCAACCCGGAAATTTCGGAAACAGCTTCAAAAATCGGCGAATCATTGCGCAATGAATTCGTCGTCCATATCGACGGGTTGGTTGTCGAACGGGCGGAAGGCCAAGTGAACGCAGCGATGAAAACCGGTAAAATCGAAGTGCAGGTGGATAATGTGGAAATTATCAATGCCGCGAAAAATCCGCCATTTGCGATCGAAGACCAAACGGATGTCAGCGAAGACCTGCGTTTGAAATACCGTTATTTGGACTTGCGCCGTCCCGCGATGTTCGAAACCTTGAAAATGCGTTCGGACGTTACGAAAACGATCCGCAATTTCCTCGACAGTGAAGGATTCTTGGATGTGGAAACACCGATTTTGACAAAATCCACTCCGGAAGGCGCACGCGACTATTTGGTGCCAAGCCGCGTCCACGACGGCGAATTCTATGCCTTGCCGCAATCACCGCAATTGTTCAAGCAAATGCTGATGGTTTCAGGAGTAGACAAATATTATCAAATCGCACGCTGTTTCCGCGATGAAGATTTGCGCGCTGACCGCCAGCCGGAATTCACGCAAATCGATATGGAAATGAGCTTCCAGACAATGGAAGACATCATTGAATTGAACGAACGCTTGATGATCCAAGTAATGAAGGATGTCAAAGGCATCGACATCGATGCAGGATTCGAGCGCATGGGCTACCAGGATGCCATGGAACGTTTCGGTTCAGATAAGCCTGATGTCCGCTTTGGCATGGAATTGACCGATGTTTCGGAACTGGTGAAAGACTCCGCATTTAAAGTCTTTACAGGAGCCGTTGAATCTGGCGGTCAAGTCAAACTGATCAATGCCAAAGGGCAAGCCGCCAACTATTCGCGTAAAGACATCGATGCACTCGGCGAATTCGCTGCGCGATACGGCGCGAAAGGCTTGGCGTGGCTGAAAGTGGAAGAAGGCGGCGTCAAAGGGCCGATTGCCAAATTCTTCGAAGGCGAGATGGCTGACAGCATGATCACAGCAGCTGAAGCGGAAGCAGGAGACTTGCTATTGTTTGTCGCCGACTCGAAAACGGTCGTGGCGGACGCTCTTGGTGCCTTGCGTATGAAGCTCGGCAAAGACTTGGACTTGATCGACCAATCGGTCTTCAAATTCCTATGGATCACCGACTGGCCGCTGCTTGAATACGACGATAAAGACGGCCGTTATTACGCAGCACATCATCCGTTCACGATGCCGTTTGAAGAAGACCTCGACAAACTGTCGACGGAACCGCAAAACGTCCGCGCACAAGCGTATGACTTAGTGTTGAATGGCTACGAACTCGGCGGGGGATCGGCGCGTATTTACAAACGCGACATCCAGGAGAAAATGTTTGAAGTACTCGGCTTCTCAAAAGAAGAAGCGACAGAGCAATTCGGCTTCTTGCTTGAAGCATTCGAGTACGGGACGCCTCCGCACGGCGGCATTGCGTTCGGACTTGACCGTTTGGTGATGCTATTGGCAGGGCGCACCAACTTGCGCGACACAATCGCATTTCCAAAGACCGCTTCCGCAAGCGATATGCTGACGGAAGCGCCGAGTCCAGTATCATCGGCCCAATTGGAAGAATTAAGCCTAGCGGTAACTATTCAGAATAGTGAAAAAGATTCAGAGTAAAAGGCTTGAACATCTTTTTCGGGTATGCTACTATACTTGTAGAGAGAATCCTGATGTGTTCGTTTTTAGCAATTCGATTTTGACCCAACATTTTGTCGTCGGGAGACCTACATATCGCCATGGCTAACATGCCTTAACGGGAAGTTATAAGTGGTGATGCGGTCACCCACCTGCTATAAGCGGGTTCAAACGATGCGCAACACAAAGGACGGCACGATCGGGATTCTTCCTACATAAGCAATCCAAATCCCTCCGGCATTTGCCGGAGGGATTTTCTATGTGTATAATCCCTAGTATCCCTATTTAATATTGAAACTGAAAGGCAGTGTGAATATGTTACATCAATTCTCAAGAAATGAACTCGCCATCGGCAAAGAAGGGATGGACCTGGTCAAAGGCTCGACGGTCGCCATTCTCGGAGTCGGCGGAGTCGGTTCATTTGCAGCCGAAGCTTGCGCAAGAAGCGGAGTCGGAAAAATCATCCTCGTCGATAAAGACGATGTCGACATCACCAACATCAACCGCCAATTGGTGGCGAATCTTTCCACGGTTGGCCAGTCCAAAGTTGAGGTCATGAAAAAGCGCATTCTGGATGTCAACGCGGACTGTGAAGTGGTAACGCTTCATATGTTCTATACAGAAGAGACCTATGAAGAATTTTTCAGCCACAAACCCGACTATGTTATCGATGCTTCGGATACGCTGATCTATAAAGTGCACCTGATCAAAGAATGCTACAGCCGCCGCATTCCGATCATCTCGAGCATGGGCGCCGCCAACAAGACGGACCCGACGCGCTTTAAAATTGCGGACATCTCGAAGACCCATACCGATCCGTTGGCCAAAATGATCCGCAAGAAACTCAAGCAAGCGGGCATCCGCAAAGGCGTACCGGTCATCTTCTCTGACGAAAGCCCGATTGTGGTGCGTGAAGATGTCGTCGAAACCGTTGGCAAAAAAGACGCAGCGATCCGCAAAGCGCAGATGCCGCCATCTTCCAACGCGTTCACCCCATCGACTGTCGGCTTGATCGCC
Source organism: Planococcus rifietoensis (assembly GCF_001465795.2). Taxonomy (NCBI): domain Bacteria; kingdom Bacillati; phylum Bacillota; class Bacilli; order Caryophanales; family Caryophanaceae; genus Planococcus; species Planococcus rifietoensis. The sequence continues at coordinate 1,183,795 of NZ_CP013659.2, forward strand.
GCGAGCTGGGTTGTCAACCAGATCACCAAATCAATCCATATCCAGCGCGTCAATCAATAGACAATAGAAAAAAGGCCGGAGAATGATCACATTCTCCGGCCTTTTTTGTGTATTATTTTTTGCGGAAGCCTTTCAGCTTTTCGTAGATGCCGGCGAATTTCTTTTCTTCTCCGGCGACGACGGGCTTGTAGAATTCCGCTTTTTTCAATTCTTTCGGCAAGTAGTCCTGGTCGGCCCAGCCGCCGAACGAGCCGATCGGTGTATCATGGGGATATTTATAGCCGCCATGACCGAGTTCGGCGCTGCCTGCATAATGGGTATCGCGCAGGTGCGGCGGGATGTCCCCAACCTGGCCTTTATTGATGGCGGCGGTGGCTGCATCGATGGCGCGGTAAGCAGAGTTGGATTTTTCCGATAGGCACATCTCCGCGACCGCTTGGGCGAGCGGGATGCGCGCTTCCGGTAACCCGAGCCGGTCCGCTGCCTGGCAAGCCGCGAGCACATGGCCGCCGACCGCCGGATTGGCAAGTCCGATGTCTTCGTAAGCCATGACGAGCAGGCGTCTCGTCACAGCGGTCAAGTCGCCATTTTCAAGCAAATGGGCGAGGTAATACATCGCCGCATTGACGTCGCTTCCGCGTACGGATTTCTGCAAAGCTGATAACAGGTTGAAGAAGTGGGAACCTTTTTTGTCACCGAATACGCCGACGCGTTTGATCATCTGCTCGATGATTCCGTCATCGACGAGGTATTCGCCGTCTTCTTCATCTGACGCGATGACGATCGATTCGAGCATCGTCAAAGCTTTTCTCGCGTCACCGTTCGTCCCTTCGGCGATGCGGGTGACTTGTTCTTTGGAAATCCGGATTTTTTCGCGGCCGAGCCCGCGCTTTTCATCCGCCAATGCGCTGTTCAATAGCTCGACAATATCGTCTTGTGTCAGCCGCTTGAGCTGCTTGATTTCGCCGCAGCGTGAGCGGATTGCTGGATTGACGTCGTGGAACGGATTTTCGGTCGTCGCGCCGATCAGCACGATCGAGCCGGATTCGACGTGCGGCAATAGCGCATCTTGTTGTAATTTATTAAAGCGGTGGATTTCATCCAAAAATAGCAATACTTTTCCGGTCATGCGCGCCTCTTGAACGACCGATTCGACATCTTTTTTGCCGGAAGTCGTCGCATTGAGCGCGATGAACGGCAAATCGGACGTGCCGGCGATGGCGTGGGCGATAGAAGTCTTGCCGATGCCGGGGTCTCCATATAAGAGCATGGACGGCACGTGGCCGCTTTTGATCATTTTATACAATGCAGTGGAGGGGCCGATGACGTCTTTTTGGCCGACGACTTCGTCAATCGTCCGCGGACGCATACGGAACGCGAGTGGTTCATTTTGCACGAGGAAAACTCCTTCCGTCTATTCATTCCATCAGTATAGCGAATCGTGCGCTGAAAGTCATTGAAAGCCTATGTACAGTAAGATATGCTATACTTATTTGAAGAATTGACGATTAGGTTCCAGAGGAGTAGTTTTAGATGAAAATATCAACGAAAGGCCGTTACGGCTTAACAATTATGATTGCATTAGGAAAACAATATGGGGCAGGCCCAGTTCCACTGCGCAAGATTGCCGCGGACAATGAATTGTCGGAAGCTTACCTTGAACAGCTCGTGGCACCGCTGCGCAATTCGGGGCTCGTGAAAAGTGTACGCGGCGCATACGGCGGCTATATGCTGACACGCCATCCGAAAGAGATTTCAGCAGGAGACGTCATCCGTGTGCTCGAGGGGCCGATCCAGCCGGTCGAAGGCATCGAAGACGAAAAGCAGCCACAGCGTGAATTATGGGGACGCATACGCGATGCCGTGAAGAACGTCTTGGACACAACGACAATCGAGGATTTGGCACAGACAGAAGAAGGCGACACCGAACATTATATGTTCTATATATAAGGAGTTAATCGATCATGAAACAAATCTATTTGGACCATGCGGCGACTTCGCCGATGCATCCGCAAGCAGCTGAAGTGTTTGCCAAAGCCTTAAGTGAGCATTACGGCAACCCATCAAGCATCCACCAGACCGGCCGCGATGCGCGGCGCGTTTTAGACGAAGCGCGGCACACGCTCGCTGTGAGCATCCACGCAGACGATAACGAAATCATCTTCACATCCGGCGGCACGGAGGCGGATAATTTGGCGATCTTCGGAACAGCCAGCGCTAAGGAAGGCCGCCATATCATCACCACTCAAGCTGAGCATCACGCCGTTCTTCACGCTTGTGAAGAATTGGCCAAACAGGGCTATGACGTGACGTATTTGCCGGTGGACGAAACTGGCCGCGTCAAGCCAGAAGACGTGAAACAAGCGCTGCGGGATGATACGATTCTCGTGACGGTCATGCTCGCCAATAATGAAATTGGCACGATTCAGCCCATTGCTGAAATCGGAGAGCTGTTGAAAGGGACGAATGTCACTTTCCATACCGATGCGGTACAGGCGTATGGCTTATTGCCAATCGATGTGGATGAGTTGAACGTCGACTTGCTTTCGGTCTCTGCCCATAAAGTGAATGGCCCGAAAGGCATCGGATTTTTATACCAGCGCAAAAACACGGCGCTCAAGCCCTTGATGTATGGCGGCGAGCAGGAGCGCAAACGCCGTGCCGGAACGGAAAACGTGCCGGCCATCCAGGCGTTTGCCAGCGCAGTGAAAATCGCGCAGGAAACAATGGAAGATAAACGCCAAGCGTTCACGGAATTCAAAGAGATTTTCCGTGCCGAATTCAAGGAAAATGGCATCGACTTTAAAGAAAACGGCACCGATCAATTGCCGCATATTTTCAATGTCTCCTTGGACGGCATCGACATTGAATCGTTCTTGGTCAATTTGGACCTGTCCGGCATCTCCGCATCAAGCGGGTCGGCGTGCACGGCCGGTTCGATCGACCCATCGCACGTCCTTGTTGCGATGTACGGGCAAAATGCCGCAGAACTGCGCAATTCGATCCGTTTCAGTTTTGGCATCGGCTTGACCGCCACGGATATTACACAAGCAGCCGGAAAAACGGCTCAAATCACGAAGCGCCTGGCGCAAAAATAGAAAAGGTGAATAAAAATGGAAACAAAAGCTCCACAAGATACACGCGTAGTCGTCGGCATGTCCGGAGGGGTCGACTCTTCGGTTGCCGCTTATTTATTGAAGCAGCAAGGTTATGATGTCATTGGCATCTTCATGAAAAACTGGGACGATACCGACGAAAACGGCGTCTGCACCGCGACGGAAGATTACGAAGACGTCATCCGCGTCTGCAACCAGATCGGCATCCCGTATTATGCGGTCAATTTTGAAAAACAGTATTGGGATAAAGTGTTCACGTATTTCCTCGAGGAATACAAAGCAGGACGCACGCCGAATCCAGACGTTATGTGCAATAAGGAAATCAAGTTCAAGGCATTTCTTGAACATGCCTTGAGCCTCGGTGCGGATTATCTCGCAACCGGCCATTACGCACGCGTCGAAACGGACGAAAGCGGCATCACACACATGCTCCGCGGCATCGACAACAATAAAGACCAAACGTATTTCTTGAACCAGCTGAACCAGGAACAATTGTCGAAAGTCATGTTCCCACTTGGTGCGATCGAGAAGAAGGAAGTTCGTGAAATTGCCCTTGAAGCAGGACTTGCGACAGCGACGAAAAAAGATTCGACGGGCATTTGCTTTATCGGCGAACGCAACTTTAAGGAATTCCTCAGCCAATATCTTCCAGCTCAACCGGGTTCTATGGAAACCTTGGAAGGCATCAAAAAAGGATCGCATGATGGATTGATGTATTACACGATCGGGCAACGCCAAGGCCTCGGCATCGGCGGAGCAGGCGACCCTTGGTTCGTTATCGGAAAAGACTTGGAGAAAAACGTCTTGTATGTCGGGCAGAACATTCACCACGACGCACTGTTTTCCGATAGCTTGACAGCGGTCAATTTAAGCTTCACGACAGGCGATGCGCCGTCCGCGAGTTTCCAGTGTACAGCGAAATTCCGCTACCGCCAGCAGGATGTCGGCGTCACAGTCGACATGAAAGACGGCGAAGCGGTCGTTACATTCGACGAGCCGGTCCGTGCGATTACACCGGGCCAAGCAGTCGTTTTTTACAACGGTGACGAATGCCTCGGCGGCGGCACAATCGACCGTGTCTTCAAAAACGGTTCACAGCTTGACTATGTAGGATAATGGGGGAATCGGCGATGAATTATAACGAAATTGGCATCAAAGCCTTGCAAGAAGGGCGTGCGGAAGAAGCTATCCAGGCGTTCACGAACGCCATTGAACAACAGCCGGAAGACGCACTGGGCTATATCAACTTCGGGCATGTATTGGCGTCGATGAACGAAATGGAGCGCGCTGAGCGGTTTTTTCAGAAAGCATTGACGCTCGATGAAACGTCCGCGACCGCTTATTATGGATTGGCGAATTTGTATTTCAACGCAGAACGTTACGAAGAAGCGCTGAAACTATACGAAAAAGCGGTTCAAAACGGCATTGAAGGATCCGATGCCCATTACATGATCGGCAAATGTTTCGAACGCATCGACCAGCCGAAGCTCGCCTTGCCTTATTTGCAGCGCGCTGTTGAACTGGACCCGAACGATTTGCAATCGCGGCTCAGCTATGGCATTGCCTTGGCTTCGATGGAATTATTCGACCTCGCGGAAGAGCAATTTGTTTATGCGCTTGAAATCGATGTGGACAATTCAGATGTCCATTACAACCTGGGCGTTTTGTATGCCGTATCGAGTGACCGTACGGAAGATGCCATGTACCATTTACAGCGTGCGTACACATTGGATGATAAAAACGAAATGGCGCGCTACGCCTACGATATGATCAACGAACGATTGAATTAAAGCAATGAAAGAGAGGAGACGGCCGCATGTCCGGACAGATCGATTTATTCCAAAAAGAAAGTGAATTTGTGCTGGGGCGTCCGGTCGTCTCGATTTTTCACAATCCCCAAAACCTCTTCTCCATCATCAAAGTGAAAATCCAGCAAACCAACACCCCGTATACCGAAAAGGAAATCATCGTCTCCGGTTATTTCCCGAAGCTGTCGCTAGAAGAGCAATACAAATTCACCGGCAGCGTCAAGAACCACCCGAAATACGGCGTGCAGTTCCAGGCCGAAACATTTAAGAAAGAAGTCCCTGAAACGGAACAAGGCGTCGTGCACTACCTGTCGAGTGATTTGTTTAACGGCATCGGTCGTAAAACCGCAGAGACGATTGTCAAGAAACTTGGCAGCGACGCCATCAAGAAAATCCTGGAAGACCCGGATGCGCTAGATGGCGTTCCACGCCTGTCCGATGAGAAAAAAGACACGATCCGCTCGACATTGCAGATGAACTTAGGCCTTGAACGCGTGATGATCCAATTGAACGATTGGGGATTCGGCCCGCAAATCGGCATGAGGATCTATCAGGCTTACAGAGAGGAAACAATTGATATCCTGACGAAAAACCCATTCCAGCTTATCGAGGAAATCGAAGGCATCGGCTTCCACCGGGCGGACGAGCTCGGATCGAAACTCGGCATCACCGGCAGCCACCCTGACCGCATCAAAGCGGCGATCCTTCATGTCTTGAACCAGGCGTCATTGTCAGAAGGGCATGTGTTCGTCGATGCGAAGAATTTGATTCCGCTTGTTAAGCAAATGCTTGAAGCGAGCCAGCGCGAAGACATTCCGGTCGACTCGATTTCCAAGGCGGCGATTGAGTTGAATGAAGAAGGCAAAGTGGCGGGGGAAGAGACCCGCCTTTATTTGCCGTCGCTGTATTATTCGGAAGTCGGCATTGCGACGAAGCTGGAAACCTTGATTGCCGAGCAAGAGACGCGGGACGGGTTCCCGTCATCCGAGATCCGCAAAGCGCTTGGCGAAGCGGAAGAGCGGCTCGGCGTGAATTATGCAGAGACACAAATCGATGCCATCGAGAAAAGCTTGAATTCGAGCGTCATGATCCTCACCGGCGGCCCGGGAACCGGTAAGACGACCGTCGTCCGGGGATTGGTCGAAGTTTACGCAGAGCTGCATGGCCTGTCGCTCGACCCGAAAGACTACGCCAAGAAAAAAGAGCCGTTCCCGATCATTTTGGCAGCTCCCACAGGACGTGCGGCAAAACGCTTGAGTGAGTCGACCGATTTGCCGGCGATGACGATTCATCGTTTGCTCGGCTTTAACGGGCAGGAACGGGAAGAGGAAACGGAAAAAGACATCGAAGGCAAATTAATCATCATCGATGAAATGTCGATGGTCGACACGTGGCTTGCCCATCAATTATTAAAAGCGGTCCCTGTCGACGCCCAGCTGATCTTTGTCGGCGACCAGGACCAATTGCCGCCGGTCGGCCCCGGGCAAGTACTGCGGGACATGCTGGCGTCCGGCCGCATTCCGACGGTCGAGCTGACGGAAATCTACCGCCAAAGCTCTGGCTCGTCGATCATCGAACTCGCCCACCAAATGAAAGCCGGAAAACTGCCGGATAATATCGAAGCGAAGACATCCGACCGATCGTTCATCCGCGCAGGCGCCGACCAGATTCCGATGGTCGTCGAAAAAGTAGTCAAAAGCGCATTGTCAAAAGGCCATACCATCAAAGACATCCAAGTGCTCGCGCCGATGTATAAAGGGCCAGCCGGAATCGATGCGTTAAATCAGATGATCCAGCAAATGGTCAACCCAAACGATGACGGGTCCCGCAAAGAGCTGGTGTTCGGCGATATCACTTACCGCATCAATGACAAAGTGCTGCAGCTGGTCAACCAGCCCGAGAGTAATGTCTTCAACGGCGATATGGGCGAAGTGGTCGCCATCATGAAAGCGAAAGAGACGGTGGAAAAGCAGGATCTGCTCGTCGTGTCGTTCGATGGCATTGAAGTGACCTATCAGCGCAGCGACTTGAACCAGCTGACGCTCGCCTATTGCTGTTCGATCCATAAAGCGCAAGGATCGGAATTCCCGACGGTCATAATGCCGGTCGTCCGCGGCTATATGAAAATGCTGCGGCGCAACCTGCTCTACACCGGCATCACGAGAAGCCGCGACTTCCTCATCCTGTGTGGTGACCCGGGTGTGTTCCGCTACGGGGTCGAGCGTACCGATGATTCGAGCCGCCTGACCACCTTGGCAGACCGGCTGGGCATAGCGGCTGTTCCGGACGAAGGAGCGGCCTCGGATGCACTAGAAGCATCGACCGAAAAGCCGGAGCCAGAAGCGGAAGCTGCAGGGCCGAAAAGCCTGACGCAGCAAAACGCCCACCGCATCCATCCGATGATCGGCATGGAAGGCATCACGCCGCGCGACTTTCAAGAAGCGTGAGCGTGCTTGACAAGGCCCGCGTGGTTTTCTATAATTCAATTTATAACAGATAGACAACACCTAGACGGAGACAGTAAAGAGATTCCGGCTGCTTAGAAAAAGGCTCCCCTTGGCTGAAAGGGCCTTCTGCCGCATCTTTTGAACGCTACTCCCGAGTGCAGCTAATCACTGCCGTCCCGCCGCGTTAAGGCGCTTGAGAGACACAGGATATTTTTCCTGTGTAACCAGGGTGGTACCGCGAATCGAGCCTTCGTCCCTTTTTATTAGGGGATGAAGGCTTTTTATTATGCAGAAGGAGGAATTTTGATGAAGAATTTGAAAGCTGAAGAAATCAGAAAGCTCTATCTCGACTTTTTTAAAGAAAAAAACCACGACGTGGAACCGAGCGCGCCGCTTGTGCCGTTTGAAGACCCGTCTTTATTGTGGATCAACAGCGGTGTCGCGACTTTGAAGAAATATTTTGACGGGCGCGTCATCCCGGAAAATCCGCGCATCGTCAACGCGCAAAAATCGATCCGCACGAACGATATCGAGAACGTCGGCAAGACGGCACGCCATCATACATTCTTCGAAATGCTCGGCAACTTCTCTATCGGTGAATACTTTAAAACAGAAGCGATCCACTGGGCATGGGAATTCCTGACGGACGACAAATGGATCGGATTCGATGCCGACAAGTTGTCGGTGACGATCCATCCGGAAGACGAGGAAGCTTATGCCATCTGGCTCAACGAAGTCGGCGTACCGGCTGAACGCATCATCCGCTTAGAAGGAAACTTCTGGGATATCGGCGAAGGCCCGAGCGGACCGAACTCCGAAATCTTCTACGACCGCGGCGAGAGCTACGGCAATGACCCTGAAGACCCTGAATTGTACCCGGGTGGGGAGAATGAGCGCTACTTAGAAATCTGGAACTTGGTGTTCTCCCAGTTCAACCACAATCCGGACCATACGTACACGCCGCTTCCGAAACAGAACATCGATACGGGAATGGGCTTGGAACGCATGGCTTCGGTCGTGCAAGATGTGCCAACTAACTACGATACGGACCTATTCGTGCCGATCATTGAGAAGACAGCAGAAATTTCCGGGAAATCCTACGGCGAAAGCCAGGAACAGGACATGGCATTCAAAGTCATCGCCGACCATGTGCGCACAGTCGCATTTGCCATTGGAGACGGCGCTTTGCCATCAAACGAAGGCCGCGGCTATGTGCTGCGCCGCCTGTTGCGCCGCGCTGTCCGCTACTCGAAGAAACTCGGCATCGAAAAACCGTTCATGTACCAGCTTGTGCCGGTTGTCGGCGACATCATGCAGAGCTTCTACCCAGAAGTCAAAGACAAGGAAGATTTCATTGTCCGCGTCATGAAACTCGAAGAAGAACGTTTCCTTGAAACCTTGCATGACGGTTTGGAAATCCTGTCCACGGTTGCCGAAAAGCAAAAGCAAGCCGGCCATAGCGAAATCCCTGGCGAAGATGTGTTCCGTCTGTATGATACGTACGGATTCCCAGTGGAGTTGACGGAAGAATACGCAGAAGATGTCGAAATGACTGTCGACCATGCAGGATTTGAGCGTGCGATGAACGAGCAGCGCGAACGTGCAAGAAACGCGCGCCAAAACGTCAATTCCATGCAGACACAATCCGAGGTGCTCGGCAATATAAAAGAAGAAAGCGAATTTATCGGCTATACGCACACAGTCGCGGACGCTGAAATCGTCGCTATCGTCAAAGACGGGGAATTGGTCGACAGCGCACAAGAAGGCGAAGAAGTGCAGCTTGTGCTGGACCGCACGCCATTCTATGCGGAAAGCGGCGGACAGATCGCCGACAAAGGAATTTTGTCGAATGATTTGGTGTCAGCTTCTGTACTCGATGTGAAAAAAGCGCCGAACGGACAGAACTTGCATAATGTGCGGGTTGATTCCGGCGAATTGACGAAAACGGCTGTCAAAGCGAAAGTCGATGCATCCGAGCGCCGCCATACAATCAAGAACCATACGGCGACCCACCTCTTGCACCAGGCATTGAAAGATGTACTCGGCACGCACGTCAACCAGGCAGGATCGTACGTCGGTCCAGACCGGCTGCGTTTTGACTTCTCTCACTTCGGGCAAGTGACGAAAGAGGAACTCTCGACGATCGAGCAGGCAGTCAATGAAAAGATCTGGGAAGGCATCGAAGTCGAATCCGGCTACCACAATCTGCAGGAAGCAAAAGATATGGGCGCGATGGCTTTGTTCGGTGAAAAATACGGCGATGTCGTCCGTGTCGTTGCGATCAGCGACTACTCGCTTGAGCTATGCGGCGGAATCCACGTGGCGAACACGTCCGAAATCGGCGTCTTCAAAATCGTCTCAGAAGGAGGCATCGGTGCTGGCGTACGCCGCATCGAAGCATTGACCGGAAAAGGCGCTTATGTGAGCATGAAGCAAAGCGAGAAGACTTTGGATGAAGCAGCTTCCTTGTTGAAAGCCAACCCGCGCGACCTCGTGCAAAAAGTCGAATCCACGCAAGCCGACATCAAAGCGTTGCAGCGCGAAAATGAATCACTGCTGCAGAAAATTGCCAATGCACAGTCCGGTGAATTGCTGGAGTCGGCAAGAAAAGTCGGCAATGTGACAGTATTGTCCGCAAAAGTTCAAGCAAAAGACAATAATCAGCTGCGCCAGATGGTCGATGACCTGAAAGCGAAATTCGAGCAGGCGGTCATCGTTCTCGGTGCGAGCGACGGAGACAAGGTTATGCTAGCAGCGGGCGTATCGAAAAACATTGCCGGTAAGGATTACCACGCCGGCAATATCGTCAAAGCGGTCGCAGAACAATGCGGTGGCAAAGGCGGCGGGCGTCCGGACATGGCGATGGCCGGGGCGAAAAATCCAGAGCAATTGGATGCGGCGCTCGAATCGGTCTACACTTTGGTCAAATAGGTTTAACAAATCTGTGCTTTCAGTTATAATGGGATTCAGCAAGAGGAACGAATTGCCAATACACATTCCGAAAGTGAGGTGCTTGTCGTGAGCTCATTTGATCGCACGATGAAATTCGATTCATCCGATGAATCGATGGAGCAGGACGTAAAGCAGGTAATGCTGCAAGTCCATGCTGCTCTAGAGGAAAAAGGCTACAACCCGATCAATCAGATCGTCGGGTATCTACTTTCAGGTGATCCGGCTTATATCCCTCGCCACCAGGATGCCCGGAACATGATCCGGAAACTGGAGCGGGATGAAATTTTGGAAGAACTGGTGAAGTTCTACATCAAAAAGAATAACGAGGAATAATTATGCGAACAATGGGATTGGATGTCGGCTCCAAAACGATCGGAGTGGCGATCAGCGATGCATTGGGCTGGACGGCACAAGGCATCGAAACCGTCAAAATCGACGAGGCGAACGGCCAGTTCGGGCTTGAACGCCTTGGCGAATTGATCAAGGAATACAAAGTAACGGAAGCGGTCGTGGGCTACCCGAAGAACATGAACAACTCCATCGGGCCACGGGCAGAAGCTTCCGAAAGATTTGCAGCATTGCTAAAAGAAGGATATGATATACCGGTAGTGCTTTGGGATGAAAGGCTGACGACGATGGCAGCAGAGAAAATGCTGATTTCTGCCGATGTCAGCCGGAAAAACCGCAAAAAAGTAATCGACAAGATGGCCGCAGTGATGATTTTGCAAGGCTATCTTGATTCAAAAAAATGATGAGGTGACACAAATGGAACATGGTCAAGAGCATATTACAGTAGTGGACGAGCACGGGAACGAGCAATTATTCGAAGTGTTGTTCACATTTGAATCGGAAGATTTCGGAAAATCATACGTCTTGTACTTCCCAGTAGGGGCAGATGAGGACGAAGAAGGTGAGATCGAAATCCACGCATCTTCTTTCACTGAAAACCTGGATTCTGATGAGAAAGTTTCCGGCGGCGAACTTCGCCCGGTAGAAACAGAAGAAGAATGGGACATGATCGAAGAAATGCTCAATACTTTCCTTGAGGAAGAAGAAGAAAACGAAGAGCAATAACCATAAGGGGGACGGAATTGAACCTTGATTCCGTCCCTTTCGTTTGAATCGCCTTCTGTTTTGGAGAGATGAATAGCTGAGGGGGAACACCCGTGGAAAAGCAGTCAAAAAAAGATGTCATGTTCGACAGGATGAAGGAAAAGAAAAAAGAAGTGAGAGTCGTTCGGCGCATCGTGCTGATCGTGGCGCTCGTCCTTCTTGTAGTCGTCGCAGTGGCCGGCTGGCAAGCTTATAGCTATGTCACGGACGCACTCGAACCTGTCGATCCGGATTCCCAGGAAGTCATCGATGTTGAAGTGCCGATCGGTTCCAACCTGGACAGCATTGCCGCCTTGCTTGAAGAGAACGGCGTCATTAAAGATGCCAGAATCTACAAGTATTACGTCAAGTTCAAAAATGAATCGGAATTTCAGGCAGGCAGCTATGGCTTGACTCAATCGATGACATTGGACGAAATAACGGAAAGTTTGAAAACTGGAAAAGTTTACCATGAACCGTTGTACACGATCAACGTTCCTGAGGGCTTGACCTTAGAAGAAATTGCCGAGCGCGTAATTGCGGAAAATACGGAATACACCGCCGAGCAGTTTATGGATCAAGTGCAGGACGAAGCCTATATCGACGAATTGATGGTCAAATACCCTGATTTGCTGACAGAGGAAATCAAAGGCGAGGACGTCAAATTTGCGCTCGAAGGCTATCTGTTCCCGGCCACTTATCCGATCTATGAGGAAAATCCTTCGCTTACCGTATTGATCGAGCAAATGCTTGATGCTACGAAAGCGAATATCGAACCGTACCAAAGCGTATTGCAGGAAGAGGAGAAATCGCCTCATTGGCTGCTGACTTTCGCTTCGCTATTAGAGGAAGAAGCGACTGCGAAATCAGATCGCCAAACCATCGCAAGCGTGTTCTACAACCGCATAGATCAAGACATGCCGCTGCAGACAGACCCGACCGTCATTTATGCAATGGGAGAGCATAAGGACCGCTTGTTCAACTCGGATTACGAGTTCGAAGATCCTTACAGCACCTATACGAATAAAGGCTTGCCGCCAGGACCGATCGCCGCTGCTGGCGCATCATCCATCGAAGCGGTGCTCGACCCGAACCAAACGGATTATCTATACTTCCTGGCTGACTCAGAAGGCAATAACTACTTCTCGACCAGCTACGAACAGCATCTAGAATACCGCGATGAACATATCGGAAATTGATCTAAGAAGGAAGGGAGCGTCCGTTTCCCTTCTTCTTTTCTGTTCAATTGAAGGATTAGAGCATGAAAGGAGCGGACATCCACAATGCCCGGTACAACAATAGAAGCTTTATTCGAAACAATGCGCTCTTACGCCGCAGAACATCATGTGCCGATCATGGAAGAGCAGGGCATCGGGGAGCTGTTGGAATTATTGCAGCAGCAAAAGCCGCAGCGTTTGCTTGAACTGGGAACGGCTATCGGTTATTCAGCACTTCGGATGGCCGATGACTTGCCTGGCGTCAGCATCGACACACTTGAACGGGATGAAGGGCGCCACAGCAAGGCGCTTGGGTTCATCCATGAATCGGGCCTGGAAGGGCGTGTGCAGGCTATTTGTGCCGATGCGCTCGAACTGGATATTGCCGAATTGACCCCGTTTTACGATGCCATATTCATCGACGCAGCTAAAGGGCAGTATGAGCGTTTCTTCAATAAATACGAAAGTTTACTGTCTCCAGGCGGCATCATTTATTGCGATAATATGTCGATGCACGGCATGGCAGAACAGCCGATCAAAGAAGTGCCGAGACGCAAACGCACCATGATCCGCAACATCCGCTCGTTCCGTGAAACCATGGACGGGCATCCCGGCTTCGACTGCAAGCTTTTGCCAGTCGGTGACGGGCTTCTCGTCTGCAAGAAAAAATGAAAATCGAAACACAAGGAGTTAACGTATATGTCTAAAAACAGACCGGTCGTCATCGGCATCGCTGGCGGTTCAGGATCAGGCAAGACCAGTGTCACCAATTCCATTTACGAAGTCTTCAAAGAACATTCCGTGGTGGTCATCGAGCAGGATTACTATTATAAAGACCAAAGCCACCTCGAGTTTGAAGAGCGCCTCGAGACCAATTATGACCATCCGCTCGCTTTCGATACAGATCTATTGATCAAGCATGTCAACGAACTGCTCGAACGGCGTGCGATTGAAAAGCCGATCTATAATTACGCGTTGCATACCCGTGCAGAAGAAAGTATTGTGATCGACCCGAAAGATGTTATCATTCTTGAAGGCATCCTGGTCTTGGAAGATGAGCGTTTGCGTGAGTTGATGGACATTAAGCTATTTGTCGATACCGATGCGGACCTCCGCATCATCCGCCGCTTGATGCGCGACATCAATGAGCGCGGCCGCACGATCGACTCGGTCATTGAGCAATATTTGACGGTCGTCCGTCCAATGCACAATCAATTCATCGAGCCGACAAAGCGCTATGCAGACGTCATTATCCCGGAAGGCGGCCAAAACGAAGTCGCAATTGATCTAATGGTTACAAAAATTAAAACAATTCTTGAATAGATTGGTAATTTATAATAGAATGATACGAGACTGACGGGTGTTAGCGCATCCATAGTCAGCAGTTGAAGGAGTGGGAAGAGTATGGCAAATGATAAACAATTTCCGATGACAGCTGCCGGAAAGCAGAAGTTGGAAGATGAACTGGATTATTTGAAAACGGTCAAACGCAAAGAAGTGGTGGAACGCATTAAAGTAGCAAGAAGCTTCGGGGACTTGTCCGAGAACTCCGAATATGATTCCGCCAAGGAAGACCAAGCCTTTGTCGAAGGGCGCATTTCTACATTGGAATCCATGATCCGCAATGCGGTAATTATAAATGAAGAGGAAGCCGGCAACGATGTCGTGCGCCTCGGGAAAACAGTTACGTTTATGGAAATTCCAGACGGCGAAGAAGAAGCCTACACAATCGTCGGTTCTGCAGAAGCAGACCCGTTGGAAGGGCGTATTTCGAACGACTCGCCAATCGCCAAAAGCATGCTTGGCCGCACTGTTGGCGACCGTGTGAAAGTATTGACGCCAGGCGGGGAAATGGAAGTCAAGATCGTTTCGATCAATTGATGCACCCAGCCATTCCTATGGGAGTGGCTGTTTTTTTGATGGATGAAACAAAACTTTAGTTGAAACGTCAAATTTGTCATGGGCTAAATATGATAAAATATGTGTAAAGGGGGGCTTTCCATGGCTAACGAAGAAAAATCTTATCCCTCTCGTTTGAATAAGAATAAGAACAATAAAAATCGTTCGAATTCCATCCTGAATATCATGATCGCTTTAGTATTTACTTTGGTGGTTATCATCGGGGCGACATTGCTATTCGGAGGCGGCGACGATTCAGCAGATCCTGAATCAACAGAAACAACGCCGGAAACAGAGAGCCAAACGAGCGGCGATGACGATACGCAAGTGACAGCAGAAGAGAATGACCTCGAGGCTGAAGAGAAAGCTGAAGAGGAAGCCAAGGCTGAAGAAGAAGCTGCAGCCAAAAAAGAAGCTGAAGAAAAAGAAAAAGAAAAAGAAGAAGAGGAAGAAGAAACCAAAGGCGGTACCATTACACGTGAAGAGTCCAACGACCCGATCGTCAGTGAAACCATCGTCAACACCAGCTGGGAGCCTGTCGGCACTAGCCAAAGCGGCGACCATGTTTCTTCATACCAGAAAAACTCGGTTGATTGGAACGAAAAAATTGAAGCGGTCACTTATGCTACCGGTTTGTCCCAGAATGATATGTATGTCATGATGGTCCAAAATGGCGGCGGGCCGCAAAAATCCATTGCGACAGTCCAGTCGAAAGACCAATCCGAGAAGTACCGCGTCTACCATGAATGGGTAGACGGTGAAGGTTGGAAACCTGAGAAAATGGATGTACTCAAAACGCTGGACGGCGCCTACTAACAGGGCGCCGTTTTTCCGGCGTAATCATGGATGCAAGGAGCGGATACAATGAGAATCGGCGTAATCGGCGCAATGGAAGAAGAGGTAGAATTGTTGCGCAATCAATTAGCGAACACATCTGTTCGTGAAATCGCCAATAGCGAATTCACGACAGGTACATACAAAGGCCAGGAACTCATCCTATTGAAAAGCGGCATTGGCAAAGTCAACGCGGCGATGACGACTACGATTCTGATGCAGGAGTTCAAGCCTGACCTGGTCTTGAACATCGGTTCTGCTGGTGGCTTTGATGAGGAGCTGGAAGTCGGGGCAGTGGTCATTTCGGATGAAGTGCGCCACCACGATGTGGACGCAACCGTTTTTGGCTATGAACTGGGGCAAGTGCCGCAAATGCCGGCTGCCTATATCGCCAATAAGGAATTGATTGAACTGGCAGTCCAGGCGGTCGATGAAATTGGTGAACACCAGCATGCCGTCGGGCTGATCGCAACAGGCGATTCGTTTATGAGCGATCCCGATCGCGTGGCATTGGTGAAACAGCAGTTTCCAGAAATGAAAGCAGCGGAAATGGAAGCGGCTGCCGTCGCGCAAGTTTGTTTCCAATACGATACGGCGTTTGTCGTCATCCGCGCCTTGTCGGATATCGCCGGCAAGGAATCCTCGGTCTCGTTCGATGAATTTCTTCCGGTTGCGGCCAAGCATTCGACTGAAATCGTCCTGCGTGTTATCGAAAAGATGCTCCAGCGTATATAAAAGAAACTTCATCCCAAAACAAGCAAAAAAGCTGAGGGCATCAAGCCCTCAGCTTTTATACTTTTCGTAATGAAAATGTACTGATCATCAATAGTGAAGAGATCAATAGGATGAACATATAGACAGCAGGCGACCAATGGCCGAACCCGAAATATGACAAAGTTAGCACAGTTCCGGCTGCGGTGATCGGCAAGCCGGTGAAATAACCATTTGATTCGGTAATATTAAAGCGTGCGAGGCGGAATGCGCCGCATGAAATATAGATAACGGTGAACACCATGCCGGCCAGTCCAAAATCCTGCAAAGCGAGCTGATGGATCAGCAATGCCGGCGCCACGCCGAACGAAATGATATCCCCCATGGAATCCAATTGTTTGCCGAGTTCGGATTCCTGATTGTATTTTCTCGCGACCATGCCGTCAAAACGGTCCAAAAATGCAGCGATAAAAATAAACAGCACACTATAACTGTAGTATTCGTTCAAAGTCGCCATTAATGAGGCGCCACCGAACACCATATTACCGATTGTCAATGTGTTGGCTGCCTGGCTTTTCAGCCTTTTAATGGTGTGGTCCATTTTGTCGATCAATATCAATGCAAGCGCTCCTTTTTTTCGATAGGCTTTCGACAATTATACTGCGAATCGACAAAAAATGGTAGACTATTTTAACGACGGAGGTGCAAGCATGAAAAAACGCCTATACCAATCGATGATCGAATTGGGCAATGGAAAAACAAGTTCTGCTGCGCTGAAACGCTTTGCCCAATCAGCTATCAGCCGAAAGGCCATCCCCGGTTTCATCAATGCTTATAAAATTGAACTCGGCGATATCGAGCGGCCGAGCGGACAATACACGAGCTTACATGACTTTTTTACGCGCAGTTTAAAAGCAGATGCACGGCCTGTTGCAGATGCCGAACTGGTTTCTCCAGTCGACGGGCGCCTCGAGATCCACGGCGCTATCCAACGCGACAGCCAGTTCATGGTCAAAGGCATCGATTATTCTCTAACCGAACTGCTCGGAAGTGGGCAAATGGCGAAGCGCTATGCAAACGGCCAATATGCAATCCTTTATTTGTCGCCCGCCGATTACCACCGCATCCATAGCCCGATAGACGGCGAAGTGGTGAAGCAATACATGCTCGGCGAAAGATCCTACCCGGTCAATCGGCTTGGGCTAACATACGGAAAGTCGCCGATCAGCGGCAACCGCCGGCTCATCACTGAACTCGACACGCCGCATGGCCGTGTATTGGTCGTGAAAGTCGGTGCGATGTATGTCAACTCCATCGAATTGACGGAGTTCGGAAATGAATGGCAAAAAGGCCAGGAAGTGGCTTATTTCAGCTTCGGTTCGACAGTCGCTTTATTCTTTGAAGGCGGACATCTTCAATTTGATTCAAAAATCCATGACGGCGACCGGGTCAAGGTGGGAGAACCCCTTGCATATATGGTATAATCAATGAACTTAAGTCCCTAGAAACAGGAGTTGTTATGTGTGTATCGATATTTTATTCCAAGGCAATACGTTAAAGAAGTTTTTGACATCACGCCCGAGTCATTGAAAGAAAAAGGGGTGCTCGGCATCATTACCGATCTGGACAACACATTGGTCGAGTGGGACCGTCCTGAAGCGACGCCGCGCCTTATCGAATGGTTGAAATCGATGAAAGATGCCGGAATTCAAGTAGTCATTGTGTCCAATAATAATGAAATGCGCGTGAAATCGTTCGCAGACCCGCTTGGCATTCCATTTATTTACCAGGCGAGAAAACCGATGGGCAAAGCGTTCCGCAAAGCGCTGAAAATCATGAGCGTCAAGCGCGAACAAGTCGTCGTGATCGGCGACCAGATGCTGACCGATATTTTCGGCGGCAATCGCAATAAGCTTCATACGATCCTGGTGTTGCCGGTCGCGCAATCGGACGGCTTCTTTACGCGTTTCAATCGGATGGTTGAGCGCCGGATCATGAAGAGATTGAAGGAAAAAGGACAATTGATGTGGGAGGAAGAAAATTGACAGAAATGCCATATTGCATCGGTTGCGGTGTACAGATCCAAACAGAGCGGAAAGACGACATCGGCTATGCGCCGCCGTCTTCGCTTGATAAAGAAGAAATCATCTGCCAGCGCTGCTTCCGGTTGAAAAATTACAACGAATTGCAGCCGGTTTCCTTAACGGATGACGATTTCCTGCGTATTTTGAACGGCCTTGGGGAACGCAAAGGGCTGATCGTAAAAATCGTCGACATTTTTGACTTTAACGGCAGCTGGCTTCCGGGCTTGCACCGCTTTGTCGGAAACAACCCGATTTTGCTAATCGCCAACAAAGCGGACTTGCTTCCGAAATCAGTTAAAGAGAAGAAACTGATCAATTGGATGAAACAGGAGTCGCGTAAACTGGGCTTGAATCCGATCGACATTTTAGCCGTTTCCGCCCATAAAGGAACAGGCGTCGCAGAAGCGATGGATGCGATTGAACAATACCGTGACGGCGGTGATGTGTATGTCGTTGGCTGTACGAATGTCGGGAAATCGACATTCATCAACCGTGTCATCAAACAGGCAACAGGTGAAGGGGATGTCATCACGACATCTCATTTCCCTGGAACGACGCTTGACATGATCGGCATTCCGCTTGATGATGAGCGATCGCTATTCGATACGCCAGGCATCATCAATCACCACCAGCTGGCGCATCATCTGCACACAGAAGACCTGAAGGCGATCATGCCGAAAAAGGAAATCAAGCCGCGTGTGTTCCAACTGAATCCGGAACAGACTTTATTCATCGGTGGGTTGGCACGTTTCGATTTTATCAGCGGCAAACGTTCATCGTTCACAGTGCATGCCGCCAATTCACTGAATATCCACCGGACCAAATTGGATAACGCAGATGATTTATATGAACAGCATCTGGGCGGCATGCTTGCTCCGCCATCTGCAGAATATAAAGAAGATTTCCCTGAATTGGTGCGCCATGAATTCCGCATCAAAGAAGGCAAGACAGACATCGTCTTTTCCGGGCTCGGCTGGATCACGGTCCAGCATGATGACGTGACGATTGCGGCCCACGCACCTAAAGGGGTAGAAGTTATCGTCCGCCCGTCGCTTATATAGGAGGTTTTCTCAATGAAGAAATGGTATGTGGTCATCGGAGATCCGATCTCCCATTCATTATCGCCTTTTATGCACGATCATTGGTTCGAAAAGCACGGCATCGATGCTTCTTATATTCCAGTGCATGTCGAACCCAAACAGCTGGAACAAGCATTTCACTCGATGAAATTGCTTGGCATCAGCGGATTTAATATCACCTTACCCCACAAGCAGGCGGCGATTCCGTTATTGGATGAGCTGGACGAAACGGCCCGTGATATGAATGCGGTCAATACAGTCGCAAATGAAAACGGGCGTTTAAAAGGATTTAATACAGATGGCGACGGGTTTGTCCGTTCGCTATTGAGTTACCCTGTCGATAAAGATCGTGCATTGCTGGTGATCGGTGCGGGCGGTGCAGCCAGAGGCATCAGTTTTGCGCTCTCGCGCGCCGGATTCAGTAATATCACCATCACCAACCGAACGTTTCGCAGGGCCCAGGAACTGGCGGATGAAACCGGCAGCAAGGCGATGGTGCTGGCTGATGCCGAAGCGAATCTGAGCGAATTCGCCACGATCGTCCAGACGACTTCTGTCGGATTGACCGAAGAAGCGTTGCCGCTGTCAATGACACATCTCGGAAGCGGCTCAGTCGTTGCGGACATCATTTACAACCCGCTCGAAACGCCATTTCTGAAAGAAGCCAAAGCGAAAGGCTGCCTGGTGCTGAACGGCGTCGGCATGTTCGTCAACCAAGGCGCCATCGCATTCGAAAAATGGACAGGCATCCGTCCGGATACAGAAGAAATGATTCAATTGATTACGGAAAAATTAGGAGGAAATCATGTTAACAGGTAAACAAAAACGTTTTTTAAGAAGTGAAGCGCATCATTTAGACCCGATTTTCCAAGTCGGAAAAGGCGGCGTCAATGAAGCGATGCTCGTACAGATCGGGGAAGCCCTTGAAAAACGTGAACTCGTAAAAATCAGCATTCTGCAAAACAATGAAGACGGCAAGCACGAAGTGGCCAAGCATCTGGCAGACGGAACAAAAGCGGAATTGGTGCAATTGATCGGCCATACAGTCGTTTTGTACAAAGCGTCCGTCAACAATAAACGGATTGAGCTTCCGTGAATAAACGCAAAATCGGCATTCTCGGCGGGACGTTCAACCCGCCGCATTTCGGCCATTTGATCATGGCGAATGAAGCCTATTACGCACTGGGCTTGGACGAAGTGCGTTTCATGCCGAATGCCATCGCTCCTCATAAGGAATCGAGCGGCATCGATACAGAAACGCGTGTCGAGATGACGCGACTGGCCATCGAGGGACAGGCGCATTTCCGCCTTGAAGACATAGAAGTGTCAGGCGGCGGTGTCTCGTATACGTACGAGACGATGGTCAAGCTCCTCGAACGGGAGCCGGAATGCGATTTTTATTTCATTATCGGCGGCGATATGGTCGAAAGCTTGCACACTTGGCACCGCATCGGCGAGCTGGCTGAATTGGTCCAGTTTGTCGGCATCGGGCGGCCGGGTTATATCGCCGAAACGGATTACCCGGTGATGATGATCGATTCCCCTGAAATGCACTTGTCCTCGACGATGCTGCGGGAGCGCGTCTTGGCTGGCAAGCCATTGACTTTTTTCGTTCCCGAACAAGTGGAAACTTTTATCCGGAAGGAGCGATTATATGGACCCGAGCCTGATGCTCCAAAAAGTCAAAGAACGCCTTCCTGAAAAACGCTTCAACCATGTGTTGGGCGTCATGAATACAGCGGTCGCACTCGCCAAGCATTACGGTGTGCCGGAGGATCAAGCGCGCATTGCAGCCATTCTCCATGACGTGGTGAAATTCGCCGACCGTGAATGGATGCGCGGCATTATCGAAAAAGAAAGCATGGATCCGTTATTGCTCGACTATCATCACGAATTATGGCACGCTCCGGTCGGCGCTTATGTGGCCAAGTATGAATTCGGAGTCGAAGATGAAGAAATACTCGACGCGATCCGCTACCATACGACAGGGCGCGCAGGCATGTCGGATCTTGAAAAAATCATCTACATTGCAGACATGATCGAACCGAGCCGCAAGTTTCCGGAAGTCGAGCAGTTGAGAGCCATGAAACATGATGGCCTTGACCGCTTGATGGAAGCGTCGATTCGGCAATCGATCGAGTTTCTCGCATCAAAAAATCAGCCGGTTTATCCGGATTCCTTAAAATGCCTAGAGCATTTTGAGCAACAGAAAGGGAACGTGAAGAATGACTAAAGATACATTATTGCAAGTGGCGTACCAAGCCGCAGAGGATAAAAAAGCAGAGGATATCGTTGTATTGAATATGGAAGGCATTTCGCTATTGGCGGATTACTTCCTGATCTGCAGCGCGAATTCAGATCGCCAAGTACAGTCGATCGCCCGTGAATTGATGGAGAAAGCTGGAGAAGCCGGCTATGAAGTCAAAAGTATTGAAGGCTTCGACGCAGCGCGCTGGGTCTTGGTTGACCTTGGCGATGTCGTGGCACATGTTTTCCATCGCGATGAGCGCTCGTATTACAACCTAGAGCGTCTATGGCGCGACGCCCCGCAGCTCGAAGTATGAACTACGGACGATTTGCGGCGGTTTACGACGACTTGATGGAAGATATTCCATACGAGCAATATGTCGAGTGGATTGCAGAAACGATGCGTTCTGGGTCGGTACTCGATCTTGCATGCGGCACCGGCGTGCTGTCTGAACTGATGGCTGAGCTCGGCTATGACGTGACGGCCAGTGATTTGTCTGCCGACATGCTCACCGTTGCACAGAAACGCTTTAAAGAATCCGGGCTGGATATTCCAGTGCTTCAATTGTCGATGGACAACCTGGAAGGTTTGGAAGGTTTCGATGCCGTAACGATTGCGATTGATTCGTTGAATTATTTAGCGAAAGAAGAGCAGGTCAAAAAGACATTCGAACAGGTTTATTCGGCATTGAAGCCCGGCGGATTTTTCTTTTTCGATGTCCATTCGGTGTTCAAGGTCGACGAGATCTTCATGCACAGCCCCTTCGTTTACGACGGGGAAGACCTTGCCTATATGTGGCATACGGAAAAAGGCTCCGCCCCTCACAGCGTTATCCACGATTTGACGTTTTTTGTGCGTGAAGGCTGGATGTTTGAACGTTTTGAAGAAACGCATGAACAACGGACTTTCCCAGTTGATGTTTACAAAGAATGGCTCACAGAAGCCGGATTTACGGTGGAATCAGTGACTGCCGATTTTACTGGGGATGCACCTAGTGCCGAAAGCGAACGGATCTTTTTCCGCGCGAAAAAATAATCAGCAACTCCAAACCCGCATATTTTTATATGCGGGTTTTTAAAATATTGAAAAGTCTATAGTTTGCTGTATATCGAAAAGGAATCGCCTTTTCTACTATGAAAAATCAATGATTTCTCTAAGTGTTTGGAGAAGCGTTCGCTTGACTCCAGTGGATCAGCGAGACGACCGAGACCCCGCAAGGCGCAAAGCGACTGAGGAGGCTTGGGCGCGAACCCACGGAAAGAGAGCGATAAGCTTCGGAAAATACGCCTTTTTACCTTTCTCGACAAGCTGCAAACCTGCATATTTTTATATGCGGGTTTTTTCACGGAAAGATAGACTTCCGATTGAATGTTATTATATAATTCAGACAGCTTCAGCTGTTTGCTTTCTGCGGAAACGAGGGATGCCCACTGAATATTTCTCCGCACATCACCAAATACGGCCGCCTTGCTGTACCGATCGTCGCGGTTTTGGCGCTTCTCTACTTCTTTCTCCTGCACGAACCCCCTGAGGCCACGAGCCTCGACGAACTCACTTCAGAAACCACCGAACAACCGCTGCCAGCAGAAACCGAGGCGTCGGTCCCGACAAGTGTCATGATCGACGTAAAAGGCGCTGTCCAAAATGCGGGCCTGTATGAATTGCCTGCCGGTTCGCGTATCAACGATGCCATCGAAGCTGCCGGCGGCTTTTTGCCAGAAGCAGACAGCCGCTCGATCAATCTGGCAGTCATCGTGCTCGATGAATCAGCGGTCTATGTGCCGAAACAAGGTGAAGAAAGCGTTGAGCTGGCAGCTGCAACGCCTGGCGGCAACGCTGAGCCGGGCCTTATTAATTTGAATACGGCAACCGAAGCTGAGTTGACCGAACTTCCTGGGATCGGTCCGGCTAAGGCAGCGGCCATCGTGGCACATCGGACTGAAAACGGCCCCTTCAAAAGCACAGAGCAATTGATGGACGTGACAGGCATCGGCGAAAAGAGCTTTGAACAATTGAAGGAACTGGTCCGTGTCAGATAAGGACGGACGGCCCTTGACGAAACAACTGCCTCTGCTACACTTGATTTAACGAAACAGCAGGAGGCAATCAGATGAAGCGAATAACGTGGGATCAATTTTTTATGGCTCAAAGCCATCTTTTAGCGCTAAGAAGCACTTGCACAAGGCTGGCCGTCGGAGCGACGATTGTCCGAGACCGGCGCATCATGGCTGGGGGCTATAATGGTTCGATTTCCGGTGGGGACCATTGCATCGATAAAGGCTGCTATGTCGTCGATAACCATTGCGTGCGGACCATTCATGCGGAAATGAATGCACTATTGCAATGCGCCAAATACGGTGTCAGCGTCAGCGGCGCCGATATGTATGTCAGCCATTTTCCTTGCCTCCAATGCACGAAATCCATTATCCAGGCAGGCATTTCACGCCTCTATTATGCAGCAGATTACAAAAATCACGAATACGCCATCGAACTATTGGAACAGGCAAATGTCGAAGTGATCCAAGTGATGTTTGATGAGCGGACAATCGATTTTCTCAGCGTAGAGAAAACGGCGTTGTATATGGAATTGATTGAACAGCTTGGCGCAAAAGGGGCGAGCGAAGAAGAGTTGTCCCATTATAAAGAACGGGTGAAGGAATTATTTGGAGAACTTCTCGTTTAACGGAAGCGTTATTTCTCTATGCAGCAATTGCGACGGCAATCGCCGCGCAAGCAGCACATGGCTCAGCTGATAAGCTTTTGCTCATGGTGCTGCTTTTTTGCTGGATGATATACCGAAAAGAGCCAAGCGCTTGGCTGGTGGCCGTTTTCATGGTGTCGTTGATTTCTTTCATTATTATGGATGCCCGTCTGGCGGAAGCGCCCTTATTGACTGGGAGCTTTCATGGGGCGCTTATTTTTGATGAAATGGCACTCGATGGCGACCGCCTGTCAGGGTTTGCGACTGCCAGTTCTGGCCGAGCGATTTATGCGAGCTATCGAATCCGCTCGATTGAAGAACAGCAGCGACTGCAGGAGCTCGGCCCATCTGCGACGCTGCAAGTGGTGGGAACATTTACAGAGCCGAGGCCGCCTGCCCATCGATACGCGTTTGATATGGCGGGCTATCTGCAGCGCCATAATGCAACTGGCATGCTTGAAATCGAAACGCTCGATTCGGCGACACCAGGCACAGGGCTCCGTGCGCATTTGGCCAGGCAGCGCAGCGAGTTGATCGAACATATCGAGTCGTCCTTTCCCGAATCGTTGACAACAGAAGCCCAAGCGCTGTTGCTCGGGGATCGCAGCGGCATGGATGCAGAGCAAGCCAGGATCCAGCGGACGCTTGGCATCACGCATCTTTTTGCGATCTCGGGTTTGCATGTGGGGATCGTCAGCGGCATGATTTATTTTGTATTGCTGCGTTTACGGATCAGGAAAGAAAGCGCAACGGTGCTATTGCTGATTGTGCTGCCTTTGTATGCCGTGATGGCAGGGGCTGCCCCATCGGTCCTAAGAGCCTGCGCCATGGTGGTTTTCGTTTTGGCGGCTCGGCTTTTTGGGCTGCATGTGTCGGCCATTCAAGCCTTATCGGCGAGCTTTATCTTATTTTTATGGATCGACCCCGGCCTGCTGCAGGATATCGGCTTTCAATTGTCTTATGGGGCAAGTTTCGGGATCATCGCCTCGCTGAAACTGATGGAAGGGGCTTCTTTTATAAAAAGCGGCTTGATTGTCACGGCCGTTTCCCAGCTATGTTTGTATCCTCTTTTGCTATTCCACTTTTTTGAAATCTCCCTATCTTCCTTTTTGGTAAATGCCATCTATGTCCCGTTGTTCACGCTGGTGATTTTGCCGGCGAATTTTATTTTATTGGCTGTGAGCTTTTTGCCGCTGGGCGTCGATGCCATCCTCTTTGCGATGTATGAGCCGCTGCGCAGCTGGATTGAAGGGCTGACTGCGTCTTTAGCGGGCTTGCCCCGTCAAGTATGGACGCCGGGCAGGCCGTCTGCTGGTTGGTTGTGGTTGATGGCTGTCAGCGTGCTGCTGTTTTTTGTCCAGGCGGAAAAGCGTTTCCGCTTGAAGTTCTTGCTCATCCTGCTCGTTCCGCCATTGCTGTTGACGGTGAAGCCTTATCTCGATCCGAGGCTCCACGTCAGTTTTATCGATGTTGGGCAAGGCGACAGTGCATTGATTGAGCTGCCTTACCGCAAGGCGCTGTATTTAATAGATGCCGGGGGCGTCTTGCGCTTTGATCGTGAGCCGTTCCAGGAAAAAAGCCGCCCGTTTGAAGTGGGGCGGCAAACAGTGGTGCCGTATTTGAAAGCGCGGGGCATCTCAAGTATCGATCTTTTTATCTTGAGCCATCCGGATGCAGATCATGCGGAAGGGGCGGATGAAGTCTTTGAAGAACTGGCTGTAGAGCGTCTGCATATTACGCCCGGTTCAGAGGCAAATGCTTTGATGACAGCACTCGCGCCGTCAGCTCGTGAAGCGCGTGTGGAATTGCCGAAGAACGGTGCAGGCTGGCGAGTGGGCGAAACGCAATTTTCGTATTTATCGCCGGTAGATGATTTATATGAAGGCAACGACGATTCACTGGTGTTGCTGATGGAGCATCAGGGGCAGCGATTCCTCTTTACGGGAGATCTGGAAAGCGAAGGAGAATCTGGTGTGGTGGAGCGCTATGGTGAACAACTTGCCGACATGACGGTCTTGAAAGTCGGGCATCACGGAAGCAAGACTTCGAGCTCACAAGCTTTTTTGGAAGCCTTGCGTCCGCAAATTTCGGTCGTTTCAGCAGGGATCGACAACCGCTACGGGCATCCAAGCCCAGAAGTGACGGCGCGTTTTGGTGAATTGGGTTTGCGGCTCTTGTCGACGGCCGAAAACGGGACCATCCGCATGACGATTGAAGATGGGCGTATGACAGTTGACACCAGCCGAAAATAAAAAAAGCCCCGGCTTATGCCGGAGCTTTTTTTGTAATCAGCGGGCTACGAATTGTACGACGCCAGCGATGATGAAAATAAGTGCGAAGAAACCAAAGGAAACGACGAAGCCCATCCCTGCATCGATGGCATCGTTGCGTTTGGACTGAACGTTCTGTTCAAATTCATTCATTGAAAATCCCTCCTAGTTGATTTTATTATAAGGGAACGATAACGAAAAATCCATATCGAACTAAACAATGTCCGCCGATTTTGGCCGACGTCACACAACTGTCAAAAGCGGACTTGTCCTGTGAGGCAGACCGATGAGGCGAAATCCGGTATAGTTAAGGGCAGAGGGAGTGAAACGTATGATTACATCAATTTGGAAGTCGATACGCGCGGATAAAATCGACCCGATTTACCTGATCGTCGGGACGGAGAGTTATTTCATCACCAAGACGATCGAATTGCTGAAAGCGCAAATGGCGGAAGCAGGGGAAACGGATGTCTCCAATTTTGACTTGGATGAAGTGCCGGTCGGCCATGTGCTGGAAGAGGCGGACACGATCCCGTTTTTCAGCGACCGCAAGCTGATCATCGCGCGCAATGCGTCGTTCCTGAAAGCGGCGGAACGTGGGAAAGAGAAGATCAACCATGACCTCAAATCTTTGGAAGCGTGGCTCGAAAATCCACCAGCGACGAGCGTGACGGTTTTTGTGGCACCGTATGAAAAATTGGATGAACGCAAAAAAATCGTCAAGCTGATGAAAAAGAATGTCGTGCTCATCGAAGCAAAGGCGCTGCAGCCGCATGAACTGGAAAGCTGGATTGCGCACGAAGCAAAATCCCATGGCAAGACGCTGGAGCGGCAAAGTGCGCAAAAGCTCATAGAAATGGCGGGCACCAATTTGACTTTGCTCGCATCAGAAATCGAGAAGATGTCCTTATACCTCGGCTCGGAACAAGAAGAGATCTCCCAAGCGCTGATTGAAGACATGACAGCACGGACGCTCGAGCAGGATGCCTTCAAAATGCTGCAGGCTTATCTTGACGGGGACATCCAGACGGCGCTCAGCGTCTATTACGACTTGCTGCGGCAAAAGGAAGAGCCAGTCGCACTCGCCGCGCTGCTGGCGTCGCAGATCCGCTTCATGGTGCATGTCTATTATCTGCAGAAAAAAGGCTACCATGCGCAGCAAATCTCTAAACAGCTCAAGGCGCATCCTTATCGTGTCAAGCTGTTGGTAGAAAAGCGCCGTCAGATTTCCGAGGCGCGCTTGCTTCAGGTGCTCGGCGATTTGGCGGACATCGATTTGCAATTGAAAACCGTTTCCGGGAATCGGGAGCGGGTGCTGGAATTCTTCCTCATGAAACGCGCGGGGCATGCGAAGAAATCCTCTTGAATATGAATCACCTAGTGATCAAAAGCGTTGCCTGCTCTAGCTGGCGGCGCTTTTGTTGTTTTTCGCACAGAAAAAAGCCGACCCAATATAGGGCCGGCTTTTTGATGCGTTTTACGCTTTTTTCATGAGGCTTGATTTTCTACGGGCAGCAGTGTTTTTGTGGATCAAACCTTTAGAAGCTGCTTTCTCAACTTGTTTGATTGCTGCTTTAAGGGAATCCCCTTTGTTTTCTTCATTATTGGCTACAGCTTTGTCAGCCTTTTTCACAGAAGAACGCATTGCAGTTTTAACAGATGAGTTCTGAGCATTTTTCGTATCGTTCGTGCGAACACGTTTGATTGCAGATTTAATGTTTGGCATATCTTTCACCTCCTAGACAATTTGAGCGGCAGGCACAAGCCCTTGCTCTTCAGTGTCTCTATACAACAAAAGTTATTTTATCAAATCGGCTGGCCGAATGCAATAGTTACGTGGAAAGAAGTTTCCCTTGACACTAAAAGCTTTATGCGGTGATTCATTGCCCATTACCCGCTTGACTGCTATAATTCAAAGTAGTTTATATGGGAGTGAAGAAAATGGACCAAGAACAGAGATTAGCGAGACAACAGAAGATCCGCAACTTTTCCATCATCGCACACATCGATCATGGAAAATCGACGCTGGCCGACCGCATTTTGGAAAGAACCAATGCGCTCACAGCACGGGAAATGAAATCCCAATTGCTCGATTCCATGGATTTGGAGCGTGAGCGGGGAATCACCATCAAATTGAATGCCGTCCAACTCAATTATACAGCAAAAGATGGAGAAACATACATTATGCACTTGATCGACACGCCAGGCCATGTCGATTTCACCTACGAAGTATCAAGAAGCCTAGCAGCTTGTGAAGGTGCTGTTTTGGTCGTCGATGCGGCACAAGGCATTGAAGCGCAGACGCTTGCCAATGTCTATTTAGCGCTCGATAACGATCTCGAGATTCTTCCGGTCATCAATAAAATCGATTTGCCTGCAGCTGACCCTGAGCGCGTGCGCCAGGAAGTCGAGGACGTCATCGGACTGGATGCGTCTGAAGCAGTGCTGGCTTCTGCCAAGGCGGGAATCGGCATCGAAGAGATTCTTGAACAGATTGTCGAAAAAGTTCCGCCGCCGACAGGCGACCCGTCAGCACCGCTCAAAGCGATGATCTTCGATTCCTTGTACGATCCCTACCGCGGCGTTGTCGCTTACATCCGGATCATGGAAGGCACCGTCAAGCCAGGCGACAAAATCAAGATGATGGCGAGCGGCAAAGAGTTCGATGTCGTTGAAGCTGGCGTCTTCACACCGAAAGTGACATTGCGCGACGAATTGACCGTCGGCGATGTTGGCTTCCTGACCGCTTCCATTAAGAACGTCGCGGATTCCCGCGTCGGGGATACGATCACACTTGCGGAAAACCCGGCACAAGAAGCGCTGCCTGGCTACCGCCGCTTGAACCCGATGGTTTACTGCGGGATGTACCCGATCGATACATCGAAATACAACGACTTGCGCGATGCACTCGAAAAATTGGAACTGAACGATGCGGCATTGCAATTTGAGCCTGAATCTTCTCAAGCGCTTGGCTTCGGCTACCGTTGCGGATTCCTTGGCCTGTTGCATATGGAGATTATCCAGGAACGCATCGAACGTGAATTTAATATCGACTTGATCACGACGGCACCAAGTGTTATCTACCACGTCCACATGACGGACGGGGAAGTGCTTAACATCGATAACCCGGCGATGATGCCGGACCCGCAAAAGATCGAATACGTTGAAGAGCCATACGTCAAAGCGACAGTCATGGTCCCGAACGATTACGTCGGCGCCGTCATGGAAATCTGCCAGCAGAAGCGCGGCAATTTCCTGACGATGGATTACCTCGACAACTCACGCGTCAGCATCATTTACGAATTGCCGCTTGCGGAAATCGTCTATGATTTCTTCGATCAATTGAAATCGGGCACGAAAGGCTACGCCTCGTTCGATTATGAATTGATCGGCTATAAAGATTCCAAATTGGTGAAAATGGACATTCTCCTGAATGCAGAGAAAGTCGATGCCTTGAGCTTTATCGTCCATAGAGATTTTGCGTACGAACGCGGGAAAATCATTGTTGACAAATTGAAGACATTGATTCCGCGCCAACAGTTTGAAGTGCCGATCCAAGCCGCCATCGGCCAGAAGATCGTGGCCCGCCAAACCATCAGCGCCATCCGGAAAAACGTCCTCGCGAAATGCTACGGCGGCGATATCTCCCGTAAGCGTAAATTATTGGACAAGCAGAAAGAAGGGAAAAAGCGGATGAAGCAAGTAGGTTCCGTGGAAGTCCCGCAAGAAGCATTTATGGCTGTTCTCAAAATGGATGACCAATCCAAATAAACGAAAAAAAGGAGGCGGTTTTTCTGCCTCCTTTTCCTATTAGAAAGAAGGATTTTTTATGGTAAAAGGCATGTATATCCATATCCCATTCTGCCACCAGATTTGTTTTTACTGTGATTTCAATAAAGTGTTCTTCAAAGACCAGCCGGTGGACGCCTATATCGAATCGATCGGCAAGGAATTGGCGCTGTGGAAGCAAGAAGGCGCGCTGGACCATCCGCTTGAGACGGTTTTTCTCGGCGGCGGGACACCGACTGCCTTGACCCCTCAGCAACTCGAGCGCTTGCTTGAGTTGATCCATCAATACGTTCCGATGGCTGAAAGCGTCGAATGGAGCTCTGAGGCGAATCCGGATGAATTGACGCGCGAAAAGATGGAAGTGCTCTATAAAGGCGGCGTCAACCGGCTGAGCATGGGCGTCCAGACCTTCGACCAGGATTTGTTGAAGCGGCTCGGGCGCACACACGCCAATGACGATGTGCTGCGTGCCGTTGAAACTGCACGCGAAGTCGGCTTTACAAATATCAGCTTTGACTTGATGTACGGGCTGCCCGGCCAGACGATGGCGCAGTGGGACGAAACGCTTGCGCGCGCATTCGCATTCGGCATGCCGCATTTCTCGGCATATTCATTGATCATCGAACCGAAAACGGTGTTCTACAACTTGATGGTCAAGGGCAAGCTCAATACGGTCACGGAAGATTTAGAAGGCGATATGTACGAGCGCCTCATGGATGAAATGGAAAAGCATGGCTTGCATCAATATGAAATTTCCAATTTCGCGAAACCTGGCCATGAATCCCGCCACAATCTGCTGTACTGGGACAATGAAGAATACATCGGTGTCGGCGCCGGTGCCCACGGTTATGTGAAAGGCGTCCGCTATTCCAATCACGGGCCTTTGAAAAAATACATGGAGCCGCTGGAGTCGGGAGAACGGCCGGTGCTGGATGCGACACAAGTGAGTGTCAAGGCGCAGATGGAAGAAGAAATGTTCCTCGGCCTGCGTAAGACGGCCGGTGTCGACATCGCCCATTTCGAAGAAAAGTTCGGAGCGCCGCTGGAAAAAGTGTACGGCGAGATTCTCCGCAGCGAAACGGCAAAAGGCAATCTAGCGATCGAACAGGGCCGTGTAAAATTGACGCATAAAGGCCGATTCGTCGGCAATGAAGTTTTCGAGCAATTTTTGCTGTCCTAAAAGCGCATCCGTTGACAAGCAAAAAAAGATTTGGTAATTTTAGTGTAGTCTTAGCACTCGAACTCATAGAGTGCTAACAGAGGTGATGATCATGTTAACAGAACGGCAGCTGCTCATTTTGAAAGTGACAGTCGATGATTATATCCAATCAGCGCAGCCGGTAGGATCGAACCAACTAGCTAAAAAGCCGGGCATTACTTCCAGTTCGGCGACCATTCGCAATGAATTGGCTGAGCTCGAAGGCCAGGGCTACCTCGAAAAGACTCACACATCCTCGGGCCGGATTCCGTCTCAAAAAGGCTACCGCTATTATGTGGACCATTTGCTGACGCCGAATCCAGTACCGCAACAGGATATTGTCCAGCTTCGTTCGGTTTTCGAGGAAAAAGTGACCGAAACCGAGGAAATCATCAAACGCTCGGCTGGCATCCTGTCTGAATTGACGAATTATACGTCGATTCTGCTCGGGCCGGATATCCGCAAACACGTCGTCAAGAAATTGTCGATCGTGCCCTTGTCCCCGGGAATGGCAGTGGCGATCATCGTCACCGACTCGGGCCATGTGGAAAATCGGGTATTCTCCATCCCGCCGGATCTGGATCCATCCGACATCGAAAAGATGGTCAATATCTTGAATGAGCGGCTCATTGGCGTCTCGCTGCACGATCTGCACAATCGCCTCGAGCAGGAAACACTCGCTCTCTTGCGCCAGCATATCGAGCGCTACGGTGAATTGTTCCGAACGTTCAAGCAAGCATTGCTGCTTCCTCGAGCGGATAATGTGTATTATGGCGGCAAGCTGAATATTTTGAAGCAGCCGGATTTCCATGATATTCAGAAAATCCGTGAGTTGATGGATGTGATGGAAGAAGGGAAGCACATTCCTGAAATCCTGCCGATCGGCGCTCAAGGGCTGCAGATCCGCATCGGTTCGGAAAACGCGCTTGCGGCCATGGAAGATTGCTCGGTCATCACGGTATCTTATGATATCGGGGATGAGCAAATGGGCTCTATCGCGATTGTCGGGCCGAAAAGAATGGATTACCGCCGGATCGTCTCGCTATTGGATTATGTAAGCGGCGATCTATCGAAAGAGCTGACACGGCTGTTTCAAGGAAAGTGAACCAAAGGAGGCACATATTTTGTCGAATGAAAAAGAAACACTCAAACAACAAGATTTAGAACAGGAAGCTGCACAACAACAGACACAAGACGCTGTGGTTGAAACAGCAGAAACCGCTGAAGGAACAGAGTCTGGAACTGTCGAATCATCCGATCAGCCACAAGCAGAAGAGCCTGTAGATGAGAAAGCTGAACTTCAAGCACAGCTTGAAGAAGAGCAGAACAAATACTTGCGCCTTTTGGCAGATTATGACAATTTCAAGCGCCGCACCAAAAAAGACCAGGAATTGGCAAAGCAATTCCGTTCCCAATCATTGTTGACGGATCTTTTGCCGGTCATGGATAATTTTGACCGCGCGCTTGCTGTTGAAGCGAAAAGCGAAGAATCCGCCTCTCTTTTGAAAGGCCTTGAAATGGTCAAGAAATCCTTGGCTGACGCTGTAGCGGCGGAAGGTTTGGAAGAGATCAAAGCGGTCGGCGAACCGTTCGATCCTCATTTCCATCAGGCAGTCATGCAGGAAAGCGATGCAGACAGCGAACCCGGAACGGTGTTACAGGAGCTTCAAAAGGGGTATACCCTGAATGGCAGAGTGCTCCGCCCGGCAATGGTAAAAGTGAACGAATAACTAGAATTCAAGAATCTAATGTTAATGGAGGAATTTTAAATGAGCAAAATTATCGGAATTGACTTAGGTACAACAAACTCAGCGGTCGCAGTACTAGAAGGCGGCGAGCCAAAAATCATCCCAAACCCTGAAGGCAACCGCACAACACCATCGGTCGTATCGTTCAAAAACGGCGAACGCCAAGTCGGTGAAGTAGCAAAACGCCAATCCATCACGAACCCGAACACGATCCAATCCGTCAAACGCTTGATGGGAACACAGGAAAAAGTAACGGCTGAAGGCAAAGAATATACGCCGCAAGAAGTTTCAGCGATGATCCTTCAATACATCAAGGGCTATGCTGAAGATTATCTTGGCGAGAAAGTAACAAAAGCCGTCATTACGGTACCGGCATATTTCAACGATGCAGAACGCCAGGCGACTAAAGACGCTGGGCGCATCGCTGGCCTTGAAGTGGAACGCATCATCAATGAGCCGACAGCGGCAGCGCTTGCTTACGGCCTCGATAAAATGGAAAAAGACGAAACGGTCTTGGTTTATGACCTTGGCGGCGGTACATTCGACGTATCGATCCTTGAACTGGGCGACGGCGTTTTCGAAGTAAAATCGACTGCCGGCGATAACCGTCTGGGCGGCGATGATTTCGATAAATTGATCATCGACTATTTGGTCCAGGAATTCAAAAAAGAAAACGGCATCGACTTGTCGAAAGACAAAATGGCGACACAGCGCTTGAAAGATGCTGCTGAAAAAGCGAAAAAAGATTTGTCTGGCGTAACAACAACTCAAATTTCCTTGCCATTCATCACAGCTGGCGAAGCAGGACCGCTTCATATGGAAATGAGCCTCTCCCGCGCGAAATTCGACGAGTTGACTTCTTCTCTAGTCGAACGCACAATGGGGCCGACTCGCCAAGCATTGAAAGATGCAGGCATTTCTGCTTCTGAACTTGACCGCGTCATCCTGGTCGGCGGATCGACACGTATCCCGTCCGTACAGGAAGCGGTTAAAAAAGAAACAGGCAAAGACCCGCATAAAGGCGTTAACCCGGATGAAGTTGTTGCAATGGGCGCAGCTGTACAAGGCGGCGTATTGACTGGCGACGTTCAAGACGTTGTATTGCTTGACGTAACTCCACTGTCTCTTGGTATCGAAACAATGGGCGGCGTGTTCACGAAATTGATCGAGCGCAACACGACGATCCCGACATCTAAATCGCAGACATTCTCTACTGCAGCGGACAACCAGCCGGCAGTTGACATTCATGTCATGCAAGGTGAACGCCCGATGGCAGCGGACAACAAAACACTCGGACGCTTCCAATTGGCTGATATCCCGCCTGCACCACGCGGCGTGCCGCAAATCGAAGTCAGCTTCGATATCGACAAAAACGGCATTGTCAGCGTAAAAGCGAAAGACCTCGGTACGCAAAAAGAACAGACGATCACGATCCAATCAAGCACAACGCTTACAGACGATGAGATCGACCGCATGGTGAAAGAAGCGGAAGAAAATGCAGAAGCAGATGCGAAGCGCAAAGAAGAAGTAGAACTTCGCAACGAAGCAGACCAAGCAGTCTTCACAACAGATAAAACGATCGAAGACCTTGGCGAAGCAGTTTCTGAAGAAGAAAAGAAACAAGCTGAAGAAGCGCGCGATGAATTGAAAACAGCGCTAGAAGGCACGGACATCGAAGACATCCGTACGAAGAAAGACAAACTGCAGGAGCTTCTTCAAGGCTTTGCCATGAAGGCTTACGAGCAGGCAGCCCAGAACCAACAAGGTGCTGAAGGCGAAGCCCAGCAAGGAAATGACGACGGCGTTGTCGATGCTGACTTTGAAGAAGTAAACGACGATAAAAACAAGTAAGATATGCAAGGCCGAAAAAGTCAAAGCAAAGCAACTGCTTTGGCTTTTTCAATGTCTTTGCAAGCGCAATTTAAACCGTGTACAATTACAGTTGACTGCAAGAGGGAGAGTGACCTATGAATAAGCGAGACTATTACGAAGTCCTTGGCGTTTCTAAGGATGCTTCAAAAGAGGAAATCAAGAAAGCGTATCGAAAGCTTTCCAAACAATACCACCCGGACATTAACAAAGAAGCGGATGCTTCCGAGAAGTTCCAGGAAGTCAAAGAAGCCTACGAAGTGTTGAGCGATGAGCAAAAACGCGCCCAATACGACCAATTCGGCCACCAAGATCCAAACCAAGGCTTCGGCGGCGGTGGATTTGGCGGTGCGGAAGGATTCGGCTTTGATGACATTTTCAGCACTTTCTTCGGCGGCGGTTCGCGCCGGCGCGACCCGAATGCACCAAGAAAAGGCGATGATCTTCAATATTCCATGACCATTGATTTTCTGGATGCGGTATTCGGGCAGGAAACGGAAATTGAAATCCCGAAAGATGAAACATGCGAAACATGCGACGGGTCAGGGGCGAAGCCTGGGACGAGCAAGAAAACTTGTTCGTATTGTGAAGGCACAGGCCAGCTGAATGTAGCGCAAGACACGCCATTCGGCCGTATGGTCAACCGCCGTGCTTGCCATCACTGCGAAGGCACAGGCCAGATCATCGAAGAAAAATGCACGACTTGCCGTGGTGCAGGCAAAGTGAGAAAACTGAAGAAAATCAAAGTAACGGTTCCAGCCGGTGTCGATGATGGGCAGCAATTGCGCGTATCAGGACAAGGCGGGCCAGGATTCAATGGTGGGCCAGCCGGAGACCTTTATGTACTGTTCCGCGTCAAACCCCATGCGCAATTTGAACGCGACGGGGATGACATTCATTTGGAATTGCCAATCACATACCCACAAGCAGCGCTTGGTGACGAGATCGAGGTC
Organism: Planococcus rifietoensis; assembly: GCF_001465795.2. NCBI lineage: Bacteria > Bacillati > Bacillota > Bacilli > Caryophanales > Caryophanaceae > Planococcus > Planococcus rifietoensis. The sequence continues at coordinate 1,219,810 of NZ_CP013659.2, forward strand.
CCGACTGTTTCCGGAAAAGTGAAACTGAAGATTCCAGCCGGAACGCAAAATGGCGCCCGTTTCCGTTTGCGTGGAAAAGGCGTACAAAACGTCCACGGATATGGCGTGGGCGATCAGCACATCACCATCAAAGTGAAAGTGCCGACCAAGTTGAGCGAAAAACAGAAACAATTACTGCGTGAGTTTGCCGAAATTTCCGGGGATATCCCGGAAGAGCAAAGCAGTTCACTGTTCGATAAGATCAAAAGAACCATCAAAGGTGATTAATAGGCAGATAGAGCCTTGGACAAATGGAAACTCCCGTGCAATAGGGAGTTTTCTGTCTGTTACATAATTGTTCGATAAAGGAGCTGGTCGTAAGTGAAATGGTCTGAGCTGTCGATTCATACAACGAATGAAGCGATTGAATCAATTTCTAACATTCTGCACGAAGCCGGGGCGAGCGGAGTCGTCATCGAGGATTCCGAAGATCTGACGAAAGACCGCGAAGATGTATTCGGTGAAATTTACTCACTCGATCCTGAAGACTTTCCGACAGAGGGCGTCATTCTGAAAGCATATCTGCCGGTCAATAGTTTTCTCGGGGAAGCTGTCGAAGGCATCAAACTGGCCATCAACAACCTGGCGGAATTCAATATCAATGTCGGGCGCAATGTCGTCACGATCAGTGAAGTGAATGAAGAAGATTGGGCGACTTCCTGGAAGAAGTATTACCATCCGGTAAAAATTTCCAAGAGATTCACCATTGTACCGACATGGGAAACCTATCATCCAGTCTCAAGCGACGAATTGATCATCGAACTCGATCCGGGCATGGCATTTGGAACAGGAACGCATCCGACTACTGTCATGAGCCTGCAGGCACTTGAAAAGCATGTCGAGCCAGGCAATACGGTCATTGATGTCGGGACTGGTTCAGGCGTACTCGCAATCGGTGCCGCCTTGCTTGAAGCAGCTTCAGTCAGAGCGCTGGACCTCGATGAAATCGCGGTCAAAGCGGCAGGGTTGAATGTAAAATTGAACAAAGTACAAAACCGCGTCAATGTATTTCATGGCAATTTGCTCGAAGCGATCGACGACCCGGCAGACGTTGTCGTGGCGAACATACTCGCTGAGATCATCATGTCGTTTACAGACGACGCTTACCAGGCCGTCAAGCCGGGCGGTATCTATATCACGTCCGGAATCATTGCCCAGAAGAAAAACGATGTGAAACAAGCGCTTGAAGCTTCAGGCTTTGTCATTGAAGATATTATGATGATGGAAGACTGGGTAACGATCATCTCAAAAAAACCGCTATAACGGGGTGCGACCATGCAACGATATTTTATAGAGGATAAAAAGTCCGCAGATGGCTACTTGACGATTATAGGAGACGACGCTAAGCATATTGCTAAAGTGATGCGCCAATCAGTGGGTGAACAGCTGATCGCCGTCGTTTCGGGTAAACCCCATTTGGCAGAAATCACGCAAATTGCCTCAGACGTCCGCGTCAAGCTCATTCGTGAGCTCGAGGACCGAAGCGAATTGCCGAAACGAGTGACGATCGCATGTGGCCTGCCAAAAGGTGATAAGCTCGAACTCATCACCCAAAAGGCGACAGAGTTAGGGATGCATGCATTATTGCCCTATTCAGCGGAGCGATCGATCGTCAAATGGGACGGCGTAAAAAGCGAGAAGAAGATCGAGCGGTTGAAAAAAATCGCCAAGGAAGCGGCTGAACAATCGCATCGCAGCCGCATTCCTGCCATACATACGGTACACAGCTTTAAAGAGCTGGCGAATGCTGCAAAAGATTACGATGCGGTAATCGTCGCCTATGAAGAAGAGGCGAAAAAGAGTGGCGGAAGGCGGTTTGCCGAAATTCTGGAATCATTGTATGATAAAGACTCAATCTTGCTTGTTTTCGGGCCAGAAGGCGGCATTTCGGAAACAGAAGCGGCCGCACTCAAGGAAGCTGGCGCATTGTTCACCGCGCTTGGCCCGCGTATTTTGCGCACGGAGACGGCTCCGCTTTATGCATTGTCTGCAATATCCTATGAATTTGAATGAAAGAGGTGGCCACCGATGTCAACTGTCGCATTTCATACTCTTGGTTGCAAAGTGAACCATTATGAAACGGAAGCGATTTGGCAGTTATTCAAAGAACAGGGTTATGAGCGCACTGAGTTTGAACGTCTTTCCGATGTTTATGTCATCAACACATGCACAGTTACCAACACAGGGGATAAAAAGAGCCGGCAAGTGATACGCCGTGCCGTACGTTCCAATCCGGATGCAGTCATTTGCGTTACAGGCTGCTATGCACAGACTTCGCCTGCTGAAATCATGGCAATTCCCGGCGTCGATATCGTTGTCGGTACACAAGACCGGACAAAGCTCCTGGGATACATTGAACAATACCGCGCAGAGCGAAAACCGATCAATGCCGTGGGCAATATCATGAAAAACCGCATCTATGAAGAATTGGATGTTCCTGCCTTCACGGACCGTACGCGCGCGTCGTTGAAAATCCAGGAAGGCTGCAATAATTTTTGCACGTTTTGCATCATTCCGTGGGCGCGTGGATTGATGCGCTCGCGAGATCCGCAGGAAGTCATCCGCCAAGCACAGCAATTGGTCGATGCGGGGTATCAGGAAATCGTTTTGACCGGCATCCATACCGGGGGCTACGGAGAAGATTTGAAAGATTATAATTTGGCGCAGCTATTGCGCGAGTTGGAACAAGAAGTGAAAGGCTTAAAACGCCTGCGCATCTCATCAATTGAGGCGAGCCAGCTGACAGATGAAGTGATTGCGGTCTTGAAACAATCCAATATCGTCGTGCGCCATCTCCATATCCCGATCCAATCTGGTTCCGATACGGTCCTGAAACGGATGCGCAGGAAGTACACAATGGCATTCTTCGCAAATCGCCTGGAGCGTTTGCGCGATGCCTTGCCGGATCTGGCGATAACTTCTGACGTCATTGTCGGGTTCCCCGGAGAAACGGAACAAGAATTCATGGACACCTTCAATTTCATTCGCGACCACCGGTTCTCGGAGCTTCATGTATTTCCGTACTCGATGCGCACCGGCACGCCAGCCGCGCGCATGGATGGCCAGATCGATGAAGCGGTCAAAAATGAACGCGTCCACCGCCTGATCGAATTGAACGATCAGTTAGCGAAGGAATATGCCAGCCGTTATGAAGGCAAGCTTCTGGAGATCATCCCTGAAGAAGAGGCGACAGATCATCTAACAGGCGGCATGCTTGTCGGCTACACGGATAATTACTTGAAAGTCGCCATTTCCGGTGATGAATCGCTGATCGGGAAAATTGTTAAAGTGAAAATCACCAAAGCGGGATACCCAATGAGTGAAGGGAAGTTTGTCCGCGTGATGGACAGCTTGCCCGTCTGAAAGAAAACCTACTAGTAGAATGGAGAACTGAATCATGACGAATATTGCATCTTTAATCGACCATACATTATTGAAAGCGGAAGCTACAGCCCCGCAAATCGAACAGCTTTGCAAAGAAGCGGCAGAATACAAATTTGCATCCGTTTGCGTCAACCCGGCATGGGTCGCGCTTGCAGCTAAACAACTCGACCAGAGCGAAGTGAAAGTCTGCACAGTCATCGGCTTCCCGCTCGGCGCCTCGACTTCTGAAACGAAAGCGTTCGAAACAACAGATGCCATCGAAAAAGGCGCAGGCGAAATCGATATGGTCTTGAACATCGGCGCATTGAAGAGCGGCCAGGAAGATGTCGTGAAAGCGGATGTCGAAGCGGTCGTGAACGCAGCAAAAGGAAAAGCAATCGTAAAAGTCATTCTTGAAATCTGCTTGTTGACGGATGAAGAAATCAAATTGGCCAGCCGCCTGTCGAAAGAAGCGGGAGCCGATTTTGTCAAAACATCGACTGGCTTCTCCACTGGCGGCGCAACTGTCGAAGCGGTGCGCCTGATGCGCGAAACGGTCGGTCCCGATCTTGGCGTCAAAGCTTCTGGCGGCGTCCGCAGCCTTGAAGATGTAGAGAAAATGGTCGAAGCAGGAGCGACTCGCATCGGCGCAAGTTCAGGAGTCCAAATCATGCAAGGCCTCACTTCAGACAACGATTATTAAGTATTGACGAAGGTCAAATCATGCGTTATAATTTTCTAGTATATAACACTTGTTGTTATTTGCTTCAACGTGTGTTCGGAGGGAGGGAAAAAGAGATGTCAAAAACTACAGTTCGTAAAAACGAATCAATTGAAGATGCTCTTCGCCGCTTCAAACGCACTGTTTCGAAGTCCGGAACAATGCAAGAGGTAAGAAAGCGCGAGTATTATGATAAGCCGAGCGTGAAACGTAAATTGAAATCAGAAGCTGCGCGTAAACGTAAATTTTAATTGACTTTGATCTTAAATGACTTTTAAAAATAGCAACGAACAGCTAAGACCGGAAGCACAAATGTGCTTCCGGTTTTTTTATGCCTTAAAACGGTCACTAAATGATAAAGATGTAAGCGCATTCCATCGTAACTTGGAGAAAATTGCTTTATAATGAAAAAAGAAGCCGACTTTTGAAACCGCAGCTCGACTCATCCGTATACATAATTATCCTAAAGTTTTCATGAAGGAGAGGGGGAACTTGCCGTGCGGAGAAAACAAGCTTGGATCGGCTTTTTGTTCCTGGTGATGGCATTTGCTTTAGCGATTCCGGCCATTTCGGCGGATAACGGAAAAGTTTATGTCATTCCGATTGAAGCGGAAGTGGAGCGGGGATTGCAGTCGTTTCTGGAGCGGGGCATTGATGAAGCCGAAGAAGCCGGAGCGGAAGCTATTGTCTTTGAGATCGATACACCGGGCGGTTTCGTTAATGCAGCAGATGGCATTGCGCGCCTGTTGGATGAAACCGAGACTGAAACACTCGCTTTCGTCAACCAGGATGCCCTCTCGGCCGGCGCTTTTCTGGCCTTGCATAATGATGAAATCTATATGCATCCGAATGGGCGGATGGGCGCGGCGCAAGTCATCGACCAGTCGGGCAACGCGGCTGCCGATAAGGCGAACTCTGCTTGGCTTGCTTCAATGAGAAGCGCTGCGGAATCGTCAGGCCGGGATCCACAATTTGCCTTGGCGATGGCGGATGCAAGTATCGACCTTCCGGAATACCGGGCTGCTCAAGGTGATTTATTGACTCTCGGTGCCCAGGAAGCGCTCGACGTCGGTTATTCAGAAGGGACTGTTTCATCCCTGGATGAACTGCTAGAAATGAAAGACCTCTCAGGCGCTGAGGTCGTCCAAGTAGAAGAAAACTGGTCAGAGACGCTCGCACGTTTTCTGACAAGCCCGATTGTGGTGCCGATCTTATTGTCGGTGGCAGGTCTCGGATTACTGCTTGAGCTGTTCACGCCTGGAGTCGGGATTCCTGGATTCTTCGGCTTGTTTTCGTTAATGCTGTTCTTCTACGGTCATCTGGTCGCAGGGCTTGCCGGGTATGAATCGATTTTGCTGTTGGTCTTCGGGCTTGGTTTGATTCTGCTGGAATTTTTCGTTCCAGGCGGCATACTCGGAATTCTCGGGATACTGGCTGTCATCGGAAGTGTTCTATTAGCGGGTGAAGACGTCCAGTCAACAGCGGTCGCAATTTTGATTGCATTACTTGTAGCTTCAGCAGGGATGGTGATTTTAGTGAAATTTTTCGGGAAAAAGTTGAACATGTTCAAACGCATTATCCTGACCGATGCCACCGATACGGAGCATGGCTATGTTTCGGCCGTCAATCGGCCGGAACTGATCGGCCAGATCGCCCGAACGACCAATGCCCTTAGGCCTTCTGGCACCATCCGGCTCGGTGACGAATACATCGATGCAGTATCCGAAGGCCGGTTTATCGACAGCAACAAAGATGTTAAAATTATCAAGGTAGAAGGGTCTCGCATCGTTGTGCGTGAACTCGAAAAACAAGAGGAGGAAGAATAAATGGGACTTGAAGCAATCGGCTTAGGCGCCGCGATAATTGGTATTATCGTTGTACTTGCCATCTTTTTCACATTCGTACCAGTCACATTATGGATCTCGGCTTTAGCTGCCGGCGTCCGCATCAGCATCTTCACATTGATCGGTATGAGATTGCGCCGGGTTATCCCGTCGCGAATTGTCAACCCGTTGATCAAGGCTTCAAAAGCCGGTCTTTCCGTACAGATCAACCAATTGGAAAGCCATTACCTGGCTGGCGGTAACGTCGACCGAGTGGTTAACGCATTGATCGCAGCACACCGTGCCAATATCGATTTGCCGTTCGAACGCGCAGCAGCAATCGATCTTGCCGGCCGTGACGTACTTGAAGCGGTTCAAATGTCGGTTAACCCGAAAGTCATCGAAACGCCATTCATTGCCGGTGTGGCAATGGACGGGATCGAAGTGAAAGCAAAAGCGCGGATTACCGTGCGCGCCAATATCGACCGCCTCGTCGGTGGTGCGGGTGAAGAAACAATCGTCGCCCGTGTTGGTGAAGGTATCGTTTCGACACTCGGTTCAAGCACGAACCATAAGAAAGTCCTGGAAAACCCAGACCTCATCTCTCAAACCGTACTAGGCAAAGGGTTGGATTCCGGTACAGCTTTTGAAATCCTGTCGATTGATATCGCAGACGTGGATATCGGTAAAAACATCGGTGCCGAGCTTCAGACTGAGCAAGCGGATGCCGATAAGAAAATCGCACAGGCCAAAGCGGAAGAACGCCGTGCAATGGCTGTCGCTAGCGAGCAGGAAATGAAAGCGAAAGTCGTCCAGATGCGCGCGAAAGTTGTCGAAGCCGAAGCCGAAGTGCCGATGGCGATGTCGGAAGCACTCCGTTCTGGAAACATCGGCGTGATGGATTATATCAATTACAAGAATGTCCAAGCTGATACAAGCATGCGTGAATCCATTTCGAAAAGCGGAACGGAAAAACAAGAGGACGAAAACTAAAAAATTCCGCCATAACTCAAGGGAGGTTTTGGAATGGAACCCCTCATCATGATGCTGATCATTGCGGCTGTCAGTGCATTGTTCAGTAAAAATAAAAAACCTGATGGCACAGAGCAAACCGCGCAGAAGCCGAAGCGTCAACAAGGGCCCGGCGCACCTGCGCGGTCAGCGCAGCAGCGATCACAATCACCGCAGCAACCGCAAAGAGGCGGACAGCGCAGCTTTAAGCGCATTGAAGATTACGCCAAGGAAATATACGGTGAATTTCAATCCCAGATGGAGAACGATCCAAAACGGGCAGAACAGGCGCGCCAAGTGAAGGAACAAGCGGAGCGAGCCAAGTCCCGTGCAATGGAAGAAGTGGAAAAACGGACTCCAGCCCAGGTGAAGCAAGCGGCTGAACCGAAAAACCGCCCCGGAAGATTAAGCGCTCACCAAAAAGAGCCGTTGAAACGGGCGATCACAAAAGAAAAAGAGCGGGATCTATTGCCGTTGAATGAAGAAGATGTAAAAAAAGGCATCATTATGGCGGAGATTTTACAGCCGCCCAAATCAAAACGTCAAAAGCAAGGCCGGCATATTTAATGCCGGTCTTTTTCTGTTGGATAAAAAATATTCATATTAATATTATGTAAACAAAAGTCATCTGAATTGATTTACATTTATATAAAGAAAATGATAGAGTTGAAGAGAAGTAAAAACTCGATCCAAGGAGCGTCTAAATGACAGAAAACAACCTACTCGAATTGCATGTGAAAGACCCGAACGAAGCAGTCCTGCTTCTCGGCACATCCGACAGCCATCTGTCGCTGATCGAAGAGAGTTTTGATATACACATCATCACGCGCGGCGAAGTGATTCGCCTCGAAGGGTCCGAAGAAGGCAGACAGACCGGAAAATTGTTGTTGGAGCAATTATTGAAAGTTATCCGCAAAAACATCAACATCGACCAGCGCGATATCGTGTCGGCTATCGAAATGGCGAAAAACGGGACGATTGAATATTTCGCTGAACTTTACGATGAGGAAGTGGCGCGCAGTGCGACCGGGCGTTCCATCCGCGCCAAAACGATTGGACAGCGCCATTATATCCACGCCATCAAAAAAAGCGATATGGTATTCGGGATCGGCCCAGCCGGAACCGGAAAAACCTATCTGGCTGTCGTCTTGGCAGTGCAAGCCTTGAAAAACGGCCATGTGAAGAAGATTGTCTTGACGCGTCCTGCCGTCGAAGCGGGAGAAAGCCTCGGATTCTTGCCTGGCGACTTGAAGGAAAAAGTCGATCCGTATTTGCGCCCTTTATACGACGCTTTGCATGACGTCATGGGACAGGAACAGACCAACCGCCTGATTGAACGCGGAACGATCGAAGTGGCACCGCTCGCTTATATGAGAGGCCGTACGCTCGAGGAAGCGTTCATCATCTTGGATGAAGCCCAGAACACGACAAAAGCACAGATGAAAATGTTTTTGACGCGCCTTGGCTTTAACTCGAAAATGATCGTCACTGGCGACAAAACACAGATTGACTTGCCGCGTGGAGCGGAGTCCGGATTGATCGCCGCAGAGAAGAATTTGCACGGAGTCAAAGGCATCGAATTTCAGTACCTGGAAAAAGGCGATGTCGTGCGCCATCCACTCGTCTCCAAGATTATCGAAGCTTACGAGAACCAGCCTAGTTAAGGCTGGTTCTTTTATTTGAAAGTTTTTCCAATGGATTATATTCAGGTTTATTCCCGAAATGAATAAGCAAATAGCGCATCCAGATCCATGAAATTGTTATTAATTTGTAAGGGGCGATGAAAAAAGCACGAGGTATTGGTATGATGAAAGAAGAATAGTGAGGTGGTCAAATGGCGGGATGGATCAGGCGCATTTATTTGCGGTTCGGGGCTCCTGTAGTCTTGATCGGCATCAGTTTCATGACAGCGCTGCTCATGTTTGGATTTTTATACGATACGATAGCAACCGATACATATGAAGTGGAATTATTCCAATTGTCCGAGGAAACGATACGGGCGGCAAAAACTGTTGAAGACCCGGTAAGGACTGAGCTTGAGCGCGAGCGGGCAGCAGAAGAAGTGCAGCCGAGTTACCGATATATTGAAGAGATCGCCGATAATCAGGCGGCGGTCGTCGATTCGCTGTTCGGCTATGTGCTTGAAGCAAAGCGCACCGCTGAAACAGATGGGGAGGATGAACCCGATCCCCGCAGTTCCGATGAAGTGTTAAGCAGTCTCCGTGAATCGATTCGCTTGCTTGAACAAAACGAAAACGGGCTTCGCTTGACGGATGACATGCTGTTATCACTGCTCGCTTTGGAAGAGGATGTGCTTATGCGCGTCGAACGCGAAGTGCGCAACCAAGTGTTGGCAGTTCTGCAAGATCCACTCCGCGAAGCTGGACTGACGCAAGCGCGCAATTCAGCCGAACAGGAAATACGCGGGGATGACCAAGTGCCTGCTGCTGCAATTCCGGCGGCAGCGGCCATTGCAAGGGCCAATATTGTCCCGAACGAACTCATCAATGAAGAATTGACGGAACAACAAATCGAACAAGCACGTGCAAGTGTCGAGCCAACGCGTATTTTGCAGGGGCAAGTGCTTATCCAGGAAGGCCAATTGATTGACCGCGAAGTCTATCGCCAGCTGGAACTTGCGGGAATGACCGAGCAGCAATCAAATTACCGTTCGGTGCTTGCATTGGGGTTGTTTGTGCTGATTGCTGCAGGTTTACTGCTGTTGGTGCTGCAGAGTGCAAAAGTCGAAGGCGTTAAAAAAGCCATCCGGCTGACGATTGTTTTTGTCGTTTTCGCATTGTCTCTTGCTATCATGAAGCTGCTCGAGATCATCAGCGGCAATTTTGGGGTCGTCATTGACTTTATCTACCCGACAGCATTGGCTGGCATTTTGGTGCGTCTATTGATCGATGAACGCACAGCGGTCTACGTGACGATTTTGCTCAGCGCCTGTGCAGGCATGATGCTGCAAAGCGGCTATGCCGGCGTTTTTCAGATGGATTCTGCTCTATATGTGTTGTTTGGCGGCTTGACGGGGATATACTTAATACGAAACGGGCATAGAAGCATCCGCATCTTGCCGATTAGCTTGGCAGTTGGCGGCGTCCATTTGCTGTATGTGGCGTTTTATCTGCTCATGAACCAAAGCCAGTATACGGTAGAAGAACTTGCTTTTTATGTGGCAGCGGCGCTGGCAGCCGGTCTTTTGTCCGGAACGCTTGCGACCGGTTTATTGCCGTTGTTTGAAGCGGCATTTGGCATTCTGTCGACGATGAAGCTGCTCGAACTGTCGAATCCGAACCATCCGTTGCTGAAGAAGATTTTAACCGAAACGCCAGGAACGTACCATCACAGCGTCATGGTGGCGAATCTTTCGGACGCGGCGTGCGAGGCAATCGGGGCGAACGGCTTGCTTGCACGAGTTGGCTGTTATTATCACGATATCGGCAAGACCATCACCCCCCAGTATTTTATTGAAAATCAATCCCATGGCAATCCGCATGATCAACTCAGTCCGGAACAAAGCCGCGACATCATCCTCGCACACGGCAAGGACGGGGCGGCAATTTTGCGCAAGCAGAAAATGCCGAAAGAATTGATCGATATCGCAGAGCAGCATCATGGCACGACGTTATTGAAATTCTTCTATTATAAAGCGAAAGAGCAAAACGACGAGCTCCCTGAAGAACAATACCGCTACACGGGGCCGAAACCACAGAGCCGGGAAATTGCCATCATTATGGTCGCAGATAGCTTAGAAGCGGCGGTGCGGTCGATGGAATCTCCGAGTACGGAAAAAATCCGCAAGATGGTCGATTCCATCACGGAAGATAAATTGAAAGATGGACAGTTTGACGAATGTGATATAACGTTAAAAGAACTAAAACGGGTCAAGAGCGTCATGTGCGAAACCTTGAACGGGATCTTCCATTCGAGGATCGCCTATCCCGATGATAAAAAATAATGCATTGGAGGAGGGAAAGCGATGCTGACAATCGATTTCATAGACGAAACGGAACAATTGGACGATAAGGCGCTGGCCTTTGTGAGCAAGGTATTGGAGCATGCGGCACAGCATGAAGAAACAGGGGAAGCGGAAGTATCGGTTACATTCACGGACGATGAATCGATCCGTGCGATCAACCGGGATTACCGGGAAAAAGACCAGGCAACGGATGTCATCTCCTTTTCGATGGAAGAGCAAGGAGAAGACGAAGTGGCCATCGTTGGTGAAACCGGCCCGCGCTTACTCGGCGATATCATTATCTCGGTAGAGCGCACGGAACTTCAGGCAGAGGAGTACGGGCATAGCTTCGAACGCGAACTTGGCTTTTTGGCAGTGCACGGATTTCTGCATCTGCTCGGCTACGACCATATGAATGAACAGGATGAAAAGAAAATGTTTGGCAGACAGGAAGAAATTTTAGCTTCACTTGGTGTTACGCGTGATGCGCATGAAGCTGAGTAGGTTTCTCTCCTCATTCCGTTTTGCTGCGCAAGGGATTGGCACCTCTATAAAACGGGAACAGAATATGAAAGTGCATGCAGTTTCTGCCGTGATCGTCCTGGTCGCCGCAATCTGGACTGGCCTCGACCGCACGGAGTGGATGCTGGTGATTGTATTGATCGGCGGCATGCTGGCGCTTGAACTGGTCAATTCCGCATTGGAGCGGACCGTCGACCTCGTTACGAGAGAGCGGCATCCGTTGGCGAAGCAAGCGAAAGACATGGCGGCAGGAGCCGTTTTGGTATTTGCTGTGACAAGTGCTATAATCGGTTTGCTGATCTTTTTGCCTAAATGGTTTTAAACATCGTCCGGCAGCTTGATGCTGCTGTGATCATAGAAAAGTGAGTGATGAAAATGGACAAACAACAATTAATGGAGCAAGCTATCTCGGCGCGCGGCAATGCCTACGTGCCGTATTCGAAATTCCCGGTAGGGGCGGCGCTATTATCCAAGGACGGCACAGTCTATACCGGATGCAATATCGAAAACGCCGGCTATTCTTTGACCAATTGCGCAGAACGCACTGCGGTATTCAAGGCAGTATCGGAAGGCGTCAAGCAGTTCGAGGCGTTGGCAGTGGCTGCCGATACAAAAGGACCGGTCGCGCCATGCGGGGCATGCCGGCAAGTGCTGGTGGAATTTTGTGCGCCGGATATGCCGGTTTATTTAACGAATCTAGAAGGAGCGGTGTCGGAGACGACCATCGCAGAATTGCTTCCGGGCGCCTTCACAACGGGGGATTTAGACTATGCATCAAGGAAATAACGGATATAAATCAGGATTCATTTCCATCATCGGCCGCCCGAATGTCGGAAAATCGACGTTCTTGAACCGTGTGGTCGGGCAGAAAATAGCCATCATGAGCGATAAGCCGCAGACGACGCGCAATAAAGTACAAGGGGTCGTCACCAACGAAAACAGCCAAATGGTCTTTATCGACACGCCGGGGATCAACGAGCCAAAGCATAAGCTTGGGGATTTCATGCTGAAAGTCGCAAAAAACACCTTCCGTGAAGTGGACGTGCTGCTATTTGTCGTCAGTGCAGCGGACCGCATAGGCAAACAGGACCGTTACGTACTCGACATGTTGAAAGGAATCGATGTGCCGGTATTTTTGGTGCTCAATAAAATCGACCAAGTGCATCCGGACAACCTGCCGAAAATCGTAGAATCCTACCGCAACGAATTTGATTTCGCTGAAGCGATTCCGATCTCCGCCTTGCAGGGCAATAATGTCGAGAACCTGCTAGCGAAAATCGAAGAGCGCTTGCCGGAAGGGCCGCAGTACTATCCATCCGACCAAGTGACCGACCACCCGGAGCGTTTCATCATTTCGGAATTGATCCGCGAAAAAGCCTTGCATTTGACGCGCGAGGAAATTCCGCATTCAATCGCCGTTGTCATCGATAAAATTGCCAAAGATGAAGAAAACGAAAACATGATCCGCGTCCAGGCGACGATCATGGTCGAACGCGATTCCCAAAAAGGTATCGTCATCGGCAAAAAAGGCGTGCTTTTGAAAGAAATTGGCACGCGTGCGCGCAAGGATATCGAAAACTTGCTCGGCACGAAAGTATATTTGGAGCTTTGGGTCAAAGTCCAGAAAGATTGGCGCAATAAAGCAATGCATCTCCGTGATTTCGGTTTCAGAGACGACGAATACTAAGGAGCCTGGCTCATGCAGAACCAACTCGAAGGCATTGTCATCCGAACGCGTCCCTACGGGGAAACAAATAAAATTGTCACCTTGTTCACAAAAGAAGCAGGAAAGATCACTTGCATGGCGCGCGGCGCGAAAAAGCCCGCAAGCCGCCTGGCGGCTATCACCCAGCCGTTCACACATGGCGTTTTTTCGATCTATAAAGGCCGCGGCATGGGTACTTTGCAGGCAGGCGACCAATTGGAGTCGTTGCGCCATATCCGCGAGGACATCATGGCTACCGCTTATGCGAGTTATGTCACAGAACTGATCGACCGCCTCACAGAGCAGGACGAGCCGCAGCCGGCCATTTACGATATGCTGTATCAAGCGCTCCACGCGATTGCGGACGGCTATGACCCGGAAGCGATCACATTATTTGTCGAGTGGAAAATGCTGCGCGTGGCGGGGCTGACCCCGACCTTGCACGAATGCGCCAATTGCGGGGCGACGGAAGGGGAATTTGCCTTCTCGTTCCAGGAACTCGGCTTTTTGTGCCATCGCTGCTTCCATCTCGACCGCTACATCATCCGCTTAAGCCCAGCACTCGTGAAATTGATCCGCACGTTTTATTTCGTGCCGATTGAACGGGTCGGGGCATTGACCTTGAAGAAAGAGTCGAAAACCTTGCTCAAGCAAATCGTCCGGACCATCTACGAGGAACAGGCGGGTATCCGGCTGAAGTCGCGTTCGTTTCTCGAGCAGCTCGAACGGACGCCGGAATTTTTCCCGGAACCAAAAAAAGACATCCCTGAAGGCGATTAGCCTCGGAATGTCTTTTTTTTAGAATTGGATATGCTGTTCGATATACGCCTGCACGTCTTTGATCGGCATGCGGACTTGTTCCATGGAATCGCGGTGGCGCACGGTTACTTCACCGTCTTCGACCGAATCGAAATCATAAGTGATGCAGAACGGCGTGCCGATTTCATCCTGGCGGCGGTAGCGTTTCCCGATGGACTGGGATTCGTCGTAATCGACCATGAAATGCTTCGCAAGGTCTGCGAATACTTCCGTCGCGCCTTCAGAAAGTTTTTTCGATAAAGGCAATACCGCAGCCTTGTATGGCGCAAGTGCCGGATGGAACTTCAGCACTGTGCGTGTATCGTCATTGTCCAAGCTTTCTTCCTGGAATGCATCCACTAGGAAAGCAAGTGTCACGCGGTCTGCGCCGAGGGATGGTTCGATGCAATACGGGACGTAGCGTTCGTTGGTTTGCGGGTCGATGTAATTGAAATCTTCGCCCGAATATTCCATGTGGCGTTTCAAATCGAAATCGGTGCGGTCAGCGATGCCCCACAGTTCGCCCCAGCCGAATGGGAATTTGTATTCGATGTCGACAGTGGCGTTCGAGTAATGGGACAACTCATCGGCGTCGTGCTCACGCAAGCGCATATTGTCTTCGTCCATGTTCAGCTCGAGCAGCCAGTTTTTGCAGAAATCGCGCCAGTACGCATACCACTCAAGGTCTTCGCCTGGTTTGCAGAAGAATTCCAGCTCCATTTGCTCGAATTCACGCGTGCGGAACGTGAAGTTCCCCGGTGTGATTTCGTTGCGGAAACTCTTGCCGATCTGTGCAATCCCGAACGGCATTTTCTTGCGCATCGAGCGCTGGACGTTTTTATAGTTGACGAAGATCCCTTGTGCCGTCTCCGGGCGCAAATACACTTCGTTCGTCGATGATTCAGTGACGCCTTGGAATGTCTTGAACATCAAATTGAACTGGCGGATTTCGGTGAAATCAGCTTTGCCGCAAGTCGGGCACGTGATTTCATGTTCGTCGATCAATTCTTTCATGCGCTCAAACGACAAGCCGTCGACGATGAGTTCAATGCCTTTTTCATCCAATGCGTTTTCGATCAGCTTATCGGCACGGTGACGCGATTTGCAGGCTTTGCAATCGATCATCGGGTCGTTGAAGTTGCCGAGGTGGCCGGATGCCTCCCATGTTTTCGGGTTCATCAGGATGGCAGCGTCGAGTCCGACGTTGTGAACGGATTCCTGGACGAATTTTTTCCACCATGCTTTTTTGATATTGTTTTTCAACTCGACGCCGAGTGGGCCATAATCCCACGTATTGGCGAGACCTCCATAAATCTCAGAGCCCGGAAAGACGAACCCCCGGTGTTTGGCTAATGATACTACTTTTTCCATTGACATCTTCATTACCTCCATAAAATAAAAAAATCGCACACGCCACGGACAAATGTCCGAGGACGAGTACGTTACCCGCGGTTCCACCTCGATTGGCTGAAAGACCAGCCCGCTCGCATTACCTATGGCTCCGGATTGCCGTTTCCCGCTTTGCAGGCTTTCACCATCCCTGCTCGCTTCATGCGCGGTACTTATCGATCCATCATTGCCATTATTTGATTCCCGATTATTGTATCATGGCAATCTTTTCTTCGCAATATGGCATGTAATAGTATATAATAATTGGTATTGAGTATAACATATTTGAATTTGAGGCGGTGAGTCCAATCGAACTCAATAAGCGGCAAGAGGAAATTTTACAGATCGTCAAAGGCAACGGCCCGATTACAGGCGAGCAGATCGCAGACCGTCTGAATTTGACGCGCGCCACGCTTCGGCCGGATTTGGCTATTTTGACGATGGCAGGCTTTTTAGATGCCAGGCCGCGTGTCGGTTATTTTTATTCGGGCAAGAAACCGGGCCAGGATATAACCGATACGATGAACAATATGAAAGTGAAAGATTTTCAGTCGATCCCTGTCGTAGTCAGGGATGATGTCAGCGTATACGATGCCATCAGTCAGATGTTTCTGGATGACGTCGGGACGCTTTTTGTTGTGGATAAAAAATCCTGCCTCGCAGGTGTCCTGTCGCGCAAAGATCTATTGCGCACCAGCCTCGGCAATCAGGATTTGAATGCCATTCCTGTACATATCATCATGACGCGCATGCCAAACATCACCTATTGTTTGCGCAATGATTCGCTCATACAGGCTGCAAACCGGCTGATCAACCAGCAAATCGACGCATTGCCGGTCGTCGAAGAACAACCGGAAGGGTATAAGGTCGTCGGCAGGCTGACAAAGACCAATATTACGCGGGCATTTTTGTCCCTTTCGGAAAACCACGAACTGTGAGGTGCAGAATATGAGTTTATTGCGCGTTTTTATCGTCTCCGATTCGGTAGGCGAAACCGGAGAGCTTGTCGCAAAAGCGGCCATCAGCCAATACTTGAATACAGAACAGAACGCCGTCTTGAAGCGGTTCCCGTATATCGATTCCATTGAACATTTGCAGGAAATCATCAAACTGGCAGAAGGGCAGCGGGCAGTGATCGTCTATACGCTTGTCTCGAAAGAGCTGCGCCATTTCGTTGAACGCGAAACGGCGCGAAACGGCATCAAAGCGATCGACTTGATGGGCCCATTGCTCGATGCGCTAGAAGAGGAGCTGCATTCAGCGCCGATCGGTGAAGCCGGCCTGGTGCGCAAGCTCGACGACGATTACTTCAAGAAAGTCGAAGCGATCGAATTTGCGGTCAAATACGACGATGGGCGCGACCCGCGCGGCATCTTGCTTGCGGATATCGTCTTGGTGGGGGTGTCGAGAACATCGAAAACCCCATTATCTCAGTATTTGGCCCATAAACGGCTGAAAGTGGCCAATGTGCCGCTCGTGCCTGAAGTGGATCCGCCGGATGAACTGTTCGATGTGGATCCGAAAAAATGCTTCGGCTTGGTCATTTCTCCAGAGAAGCTCAACAATATCCGCAAAGAGCGGTTGATTGCACTCGGATTGAACGATGATGCCAATTACGCGAAGTTGGACCGCATCCATGAAGAAATCGTCCATTTCCGCAAAGTGGTCGATCGCATCGGCTGTGAGACGCTAGACGTTACGAATCGCGCCGTTGAGGAAACGGCGAATTTAATTCTCGGCAAACTCCAGAAACAATAAGAGGATTCCGCCTATCAGGGCGGTTTTTCTTATGCTTGTATAATAGAAAGACCGTTTTTCTACGCCTTTCTATGGATTTTTACAAAAAAACGTTTTATAATGAAGAATTGTGGCTAAAGCTTAATAACAACATGATAAGCTTTCCCATCTTTTTGTCGAAATTTGAAGGATTTTAGCGGATTTCAACGAATAAAGTAAAGTAAGCAAATAAAGATGGTGATAAGGTGTCCAATCGAATTCCTGAAGAAGTGATCGAAGAAATCCGTTCTAAAGCGGATATTGTGGACGTCGTGGGCGAATATGTCCAATTGACGAAAAGAGGCCGCAATTGGTTTGGTCTCTGTCCCTTCCACGGGGAGAGCACACCGTCCTTTTCAGTGACGGCCGATAAGCAGATTTTCCATTGCTTCGGCTGCGGGGCTGGCGGCAACGCCATCACGTTCTTGATGGATATCGAAAACATCAGTTTCCAGGAAGCGCTGGTCAAACTCGGCGAGCGTTCAGGAATTGAAATCGATGTCCAGCCAGGAGAAGGCAAAGGGGCAGCCCAGGCAAGAAATGACGACCCGCTCATTTTGATGCATGAATTCGCTGCTGATATGTACCATCACATTTTGCTGAACACAGAAGAAGGGCAAGCAGCTCTTGATTATTTGGAGAATCGGGGATTCACCCAGGAAATCATCGAAAAATACCGGATCGGCTGGGCGCTTCCTGAATGGAACTATATGGAAGTTGCGTTACGCAGAAAAGGGTACGACGATGAACAATTGGAAGCGAGCGGGCTGGCCATCAAGCGTGAGAAATCCGATGGCTGGTTCGACCGTTTCCGTGGCAGGATCATGTTTCCGATCATGAACGAAAACGGCAAGGCCATTGCGTTTTCGGGAAGGGTGCTTGAGCAGTCGAAGCAGGAAGCGAAATACATGAACAGCCCTGAATCACCGATTTTCCAAAAAAGCCAAGTTCTCTATAATGTCCATCTGGCTCGCGGCGCTATCCGGAAAAACCGGAAAATCGTCCTGTTCGAAGGTTTTATGGATGTCATTGCTGCAGGAAAAGCTGGCATCGACAATGCGCTTGCGACGATGGGGACATCGCTGACATCGCAGCATATCCGCCAAATGAAGCGTTTTGCGCAGGAAGTGGTCGTTTGCTTTGACGGCGATGATGCCGGATGGGAAGCGGCCAAACGAGCGGCGGTGCCGCTTGAGGAAGCGAATTTCAAAGTCGGGATTGCGGTGCTGCCGAATGGCATGGACCCCGATGACTATGTCCGCCAAAACGGCGCCGATGCTTTTCGGGAGAACGTCATCGAAAAGCCGCAAACCTTTATCGCATTCGCGATGATGCATGCGCGCCGCCATAAGAACTTTCAATATGAAAACGATCTCCTTCAATATATTCAAGAGGTACTCCAGTTATTGGCCGGTAAATCCTCTCCTGTTGAAAGGGATTTGTATATTAAGCAGCTGTCGGCCGAAACTAAGCTTTCAGAAGAAGCCATATTGCAGCAGTACAGGCGCTTAGAAACACGCAGCATCGAACGCAGCCGGCCAAAAGCCGCTGAATCGGTCCAGGCAGCCCCCAAAAGGGAGCAAAAGAAAATCACGTCGCTGCACCGCGCAGAACGTTTGCTGTTCGCACACGCTCTCGCAGACCCGGCCGTGATGGACAAGCTGGCCCGTGAAGTGGAAACCATTCCGTTCATCAGTGAAGAATACCAAGCGCTTTATGTTCAGCTGCTCGGTTTTTACGAGGAATGGGAAAAAGCGGATTTCCATAAGTTCTTGGAAACCCTAACGGATCAAGAGCTCCGGAAGTTAGTGATGGAGACGGCCTTGGCCGAGAGAGATCCCGAACACCCGGAAGAAGAGATCGAAGATTGCCTGAAGCACTTGAACAAGCATCGTATCGAGCAACAAATCAATTTAAAAATCCAGCAATCAAAAGAAGCGGAAAAACAGCATGATTTGAAGCGCGCTTTGCTTCTAGCACAAGAAGTGATTGCTTTACGGAAATCATTGTAGATTATTCCGGTTTTTTCTAAAGGAGGAAGTTGTATGGCTGAGAAATCTGAACGCCAAACAGAAGTCGTAACAAACAGCATCCCGTTGCCTGCTGAAGGCCCGGAAGCAAGTGTAGAAGACGCGAAAAAGCAATTGATCGAACAAGGGAAAAAAACCGGAGAATTGAACTACGAACAGATTGCCGATAAATTGGCTATTTTTGAAATGGAATCGGACCAAGTAGAGGAATTCATCGATCAATTGGAAGGGCACGGCATCGAACTTGAACGCAAGAGCGATGATGAAGAACATTTGGATCGTCTCATGAAACCAACCGAGGAGAAGTTCGACTTGAACGACTTGAGCGTACCGCCAGGCGTCAAGATCAACGACCCGGTCCGCATGTACTTGAAAGAGATCGGCCGAGTCGACCTATTGAAGGCCGAAGAAGAAGTACGTCTTGCAAAATTGATTGAACAAGGCGACGAAGAAGCGAAAAAACGCCTCGCAGAAGCCAACTTGCGTCTTGTCGTCTCAATCGCGAAACGTTATGTAGGCCGCGGCATGCTGTTCTTGGACTTAATCCAAGAAGGGAATATGGGGCTTATCAAAGCAGTCGAGAAGTTCGACTACTCGAAAGGCTTCAAATTCAGCACTTACGCCACGTGGTGGATCCGCCAAGCCATCACGCGCGCCATCGCCGACCAGGCACGGACCATCCGCATCCCGGTCCATATGGTTGAAACGATCAACAAATTGATCCGCGTACAGCGCCAGCTATTGCAGGATCTTGGCCGCGAGCCTTCTCCGGAAGAAATCGGCGAAGAGATGGATCTATTGCCTGAAAAAGTACGTGAGATCCTGAAGATCGCCCAAGAACCGGTCTCACTCGAAACGCCGATCGGTGAAGAAGACGATTCGCATTTAGGAGATTTTATCGAAGATTCCGATGCACAATCGCCATCTGACCATGCGGCTTATGAACTGTTAAAAGAGCAATTGGAAGATGTGCTCGACACGTTGACCGACAGAGAAGAAAATGTCTTGCGCCTGCGTTTTGGCCTGGATGACGGCCGCACGCGGACGCTAGAAGAAGTTGGCAAAGTATTTGGCGTGACGCGCGAGCGCATTCGCCAAATCGAAGCGAAAGCTCTCCGCAAACTGCGCCATCCATCACGCAGCAAGCGCTTGAAAGATTTCTTGGAGTAAACGGAATAGATCCTTCCAGGCCAAAAGCCTGGAAGGATTTTTTTGCGTTCAATGGCATTGCCGAAGCCGTACAACCGTCCGGCAAAAAGCCGAACATTCCGTCTGAGTAACAACATATTGGAATAACTTTCTGTTATGCCTTGCTTGTGTCGGAATTTTAGCTATATAATGAATATTGTAAGCGTATTCATAGCAAAGGGGATGTAAGATATGAATTTCGATTTGACACAAGAACAGCAAATGATTAAGAAGACAATGCGGGAATTCGCCGATAAAGTGGTGGCACCAGGTGCCGTCGACCGCGACCGTACGAAAGAATTTCCAAAAGAGGCTTTCAAGCAGCTGTCCGACATGGGGATGATGGGCTTGCCGTTTGATGAGGCTTATGGCGGAGCCGGTGCGGATACGACGAGTTTTGCGATTGTCACTGAAGAATTGAGCCGCGTCTGTGCTTCAACAGGCATCACATATTCTGCTCATATCTCGCTTGGCGGTGCTCCGCTCAGCTTGTTTGGGACAGAAGAGCAGAAACAGAAATATTTGACGCCGATTTGTTCGGGGGAATCGTTCGGAGCGTTTGGGCTGACGGAGCCGAATGCCGGATCGGATGCCGGGGGAACGGAAACCCGTGCTGTGGAAGACGGGGACGACTGGGTCATTAATGGATCGAAAGTATATATCACTAACGCAAGCCACGCAAAGCATTTGGCGATTACCGCCATTACCGGCATGAACGATGGCAAAAAAGAAATCAGCGCTATCATCGTACCGACGGATGCTGAAGGATTTACCATCATCGACAATTACGAGAAAATGGGCTTGAATGCTTCCAATACGACTGAATTGGTGCTCGAGAACGTCCGTGTCCCGAAAGAGAACCTGCTCGGCAAGCGCGGCGAAGGCTTCAAGCAATTTCTTGTGACGCTTGATGGCGGGCGCATCGGCATTGCGGCGATGGCCGTCGGGATCGCGCAAGGCGCGTTCAATAAAGCGCTCGCCTATGCAAAAGAACGCAAGCAGTTCGGCAAAACTTTATCGGAATTCCAAGTGACGCAATTCAAGCTCGCCGATATGGCGATGAAGATTGAACTCGCACGCACGATGGTCTATAAAGCGGCATGGCTGAAAGACCAGGGGCGCCCGTTCACGAAAGAAGCGTCCATGGCCAAACTATATGCTTCCGAAATGGCGATGGAAGTGGCGGATGAAGCCATTCAAATCCATGGCGGCTACGGCTATATGAAAGAATACGAAGTCGAGCGTTATATGCGCGACGCCAAGCTGCTAGAGATCGGCGAGGGGACATCGGAAGTCCAGCGCATGGTCATTTCACGCCTTGTCGGCTGCTAATTAAATCAGCAAAACTGTGAAGCTTTGACTGCTTGTTCATTGCCGTCAACAGAATCCTTCGAATTTACCGATTTTGTCACAATACGGCAATTATTATCCGTTATGGCTTTTCGTTTACTGGATAATACAGTACAATAATGAATGATACTTATACTATCATCAAGCAGAACACAGTAGAAGGAGGGTTACGGATGCAAAAGAATGCAATTGTACCTTATATCTTAATCATGGCTTTCGGTATTGGCCTGATTTTCTTCCTGTCATTGGAAGGAGTCGGCAACGAAGCTGAAATCGCTGAAGAACAAGCGGCAGAAGAAGGCGGCGGAGAAGCAGCTGAAGGCGAAGGCGGAGAAGAAGCGGCAAGCGGCGACTTCGACCCAGAAGCTACAGCTGAAGCAAGCTGTGTTTCTTGCCACGGTTCAAGCTATGAAGGCGGAGTCGGCCCATCATTGGTGGCTACAGAGCTTGGCCAAGAAGAAATCGAAGAAATCCTGATCAACGGCAAAGGAACAATGCCTCCAGGACTTGTGCCTGAAGAGAACGTAGCAGCAATGGCTGAGTGGGTACTTTCACTCGAATAGCATCAAAAACCCTTAGTTCTTCTGGAGCTAAGGGTTTTTTGTCAATTAGGAGGAACTTTATGAACGCGCAGCAATTATCAGTTCGATTAATGAAAGTGGCAGAACATGTGCAAGCGGGAGCGGTCGTAGCAGATATCGGTTCAGATCATGCCTATTTGCCTTGCCACCTCCTCCATCACGGCATCGCAAGCCGTGCGGTTGCCGGAGAAATCGTCAAAGGCCCTTATGAATCAGCGAAAAAGCAAGTACGCGCGGAAGGGCTTGAAGACAAAATTACGGTCCGGCTCGCCCCCGGGCTTGAAGCAATCGAGCCATCAGACGGGATTACAGCGGTGACCATTGCCGGAATGGGCGGCACGCTGATCGCTTCCATCTTGGAAGAAGGAGAAGGGCGGCTTGAAGGGGTGAAGCGATTGATCCTTCAGCCGAACGTCCACGCGCAAGCGATACGGCAGTGGGCAGTCCAAAACGGCTGGCATATCGTCGCAGAAGAGATCTTGAAAGAAAAAGACAAAATCTACGAGATCCTCGTGCTGGAGCCGACTGCTGAAGAAGTGCAGTTGGATGCGAAGCAATTGTTATTCGGTCCACAGTTATTGAAACAGCAAAATGACATTTTCAAGGAAAAATGGCAGCGCGAAGCAGCGCAATGGAAAGCGATTGCCGAACGCTTGGAGAACGCACAACAAAACGAGGACATTCGTACGAAAAGAGAGCAATTGCTCGGGAAAATCGCATTGATGGAAGAGGTGTTCGTGGATGAAAATTCCTAACGGGCAACAGATCATCGAACAGTTCGAGAAATGGTCGCCGAAATATTTGGCGATGGAAGGAGATCCAATCGGTCTGCATGTTGGTACCTTGAATAAAAAAATCGAACGCGTACTAGTGACGCTGGACGTCGATGATACGGTGGTAGAAGAGGCGATTGAAAAAGGCGCTGGCCTTATCATTGCGCATCATCCGCCGATTTTCCGTCCTTTGAAAAATCTGCAGACGGATTTCCCTCAAGGCCGATTGATGGAAAAACTGATCAAAAATGATATTGCGGTATATGCAGCACATACAAACCTTGATATTGCTTGGGGCGGCGTCAATGACCTGTTGGCGGATGCGCTCGGATTGAATGACACAGAAGTATTGGTGAAGACGTACGAAGCAGAGCTTGTGAAGATTGCTGTATTCGTGCCCGAAAGCCATGAAGACCAAGTGAGAAAAGCCTTCGGCGATGCGGGCGCCGGAGCAATTGGCGATTATGAGTATTGCAGCTATACCTTGTCCGGCACAGGGCGATTCCGTCCAAATGCATCAGCCGATCCGTATATCGGGGAAGCGGGCAAAATGGAAGAAACTGCGGAATCGAAAATTGAAGTCGTTGTCAGGAAAGCCGAAAAAGACCGCGTAATCCGCGCGATGATGGCGGCCCATCCTTATGAAGAACCGGCATACGACGTGTTCACCTTGGAAAACAAAGAGCTGCCGATGGGGCTTGGCCGCATCGGGCGCTTGAAAGAAGAGATGAACTTGGATACGTTTGCGGAGCATGTGAAAACAAGTTTGGATGTGCCGTTTGTCCGTGTTGTCGGAACTGGCGATGAAACGATCAAAAAAGTAGCGGTGCTTGGCGGCGACGGCAATAAATACATCCAGCAGGCAAAACGCGCCGGAGCGGATGTCTACGTAACGGGTGACCTCTATTTCCACGTCGCACAAGATGCACAGGCAATCGGCTTGCCTGTGATTGACCCTGGGCACCATGTCGAGAAAGTGATGATTCAGGGAGTCGTGGACCATATGACAGAAAAAGGCGCTAACTGGCAATGTGAATTCCTGCCGTCTGAAGTAAATACAGAGCCGTTTCGCTTAAAGTGAAGACGTAAAAAAAAGAGGCCCCGTTCAGGGCCTCTTTTTTTAGGTTTTATTCATTCACCGGATACGGTTCGATGCGGTCCGATGGTTTCGGATGCTTGATTTTCGGCAAGATTTTATTAAGTGGTACGGAACGCTCGAGTGTGTGCGTTTCCGGATCTTCCGGATCGTATTGATCCAAGAACTTCATGACTTCTTTGACGATCGGTGTAGGTGTTGAGGCGCCAGCGGTCAAGGCGACCGTTTCGATGCCTTCGAGCCATTCCAATTTCAATTCAGACAAATCAGAGATGCGGTAAGCCGGCGTGCCTGCGATATCCTGCGATACTTGCGCCAGGCGGTTGGAGTTATTGCTCATCGGGTCGCCGATGACCAATAAAAGATCGGTATCCCCGGCTTGTTCCGCGACTGCTTCCTGTCGAACTTGTGTAGCCAAGCAGATTTCTTTATGGACTTCAGCCTGCGGGAAACGTTCTTTCAAGCGTTCCATCAAGTGGACGACATCCCATTGGCTCATCGTCGTTTGGTTAGTAATGATGATCTTATCTTCATTCAGCTCAAGGGCATTGACGTCTTCGAGCTTTTCAACCAAGTGGACGAGGTCTGGAGCGACGCCGATTGCGCCTTCCGGTTCCGGGTGGCCGCTCTTGCCGATGTAGATTATGTGGTAGCCTTCCGCCGTCTTCTCGCGGATCAAGTCATGCGTCACGGTGACATCAGGACATGTGGCATCAATCGAAACGAGCCCTTTTCTTCTGGCCAGTTCACGCACTTGCGGCGATACGCCGTGTGCTGTGAAAATGACGGTGCCCGTCTCAACTTTCTCCAAGATTTCCAGGCGGTTGGTGCCGTCAAGGGTGATGATGCCGTCTTGTTCGAATGCATCCGTCACGTGTTTATTGTGGACAATCATGCCCAATATATAAATCGGGCGCGGCAAGGTTTCATCCATGGCTGCATTTTTCGCGATAACCATGGCGTCCACTACCCCGTAACAATAGCCTCTTGGCGATATCTTTTTTACTTTCATTATCAAACCGCACTCCTTTCAACATCATGACTTCATTATAACGGAGACGCCGCTTCTTTACAAAAGATGCATCGCTCAGGAGAGCTATTTTATGCTATAATAGCTAGAGCTTAAGGAGGGAACTATATCCCATGACAAAATTCAACGAATACCGTCTCAAGCCATTTTTGCTTGAAGCGGTCGAAAAACTCGGTTTCACAGAACCGACAGCTATCCAAAAGGAAATGATTCCGCAAATCATGAGTGGAAACAGTGCCATTGGCCAGTCCCATACAGGTACAGGCAAGACCCATAGCTTTATCATCCCGATCGTCGAACGTATAGATGTGTCGAAACAGGAAGTGCAAGCGGTGATCGCTGCACCGACACGTGAACTTGGAACACAGATCTTTAACGAAATCCAGAAACTGATCGGCGATTCCGGCATCGAAGTGAAGTCGTTCATCGGAGGAACGGATAAACAGCGTTCAATCAATAAATTGAAAACGCAGCCGCATATCGTTATCGGGACACCAGGACGCTTGAAAGACCTCGTCAACGAAAATGCGTTGCTCGTCCATACCGCGAAGATCCTAGTCGTCGATGAGGCCGACCTAGCATTCGACATGGGCTTTATCGAAGAAATCGACCAAGTCGCAGGGAAAATGCGCGAGGACTTAGAAATGTACGTATTCTCCGCTACAATTCCTGAGAAACTAAAGCCGTTCCTGAAAAAATACATGGCCAACCCAGCGCATATCAAAATCGGCGACAAGCGCCCAGCTGCTGAAGGATTGGACTTTTACCTGGTACCGGTGCGCAGTAAAAAGAAAGTTGAACGCTTACAAGAAGTGATGCAAATCATCAATCCGTATCTTGCGATCATCTTTGTCAATACACGCACGAATGCCGATTACATCGCTGAAGAATTGTCGAAAAAAGGCATCCGCGTAGGGAAGATCCACGGCGATTTGGCACCGCGCGAGCGCGTCAAGATGATGAAACAAGTACGCGATCTGGAGTATCAATACATCGTAGCGACAGACCTTGCTGCTCGCGGAATCGATATCCAAGGCGTCAGCCACGTCATCAACTACGAATTGCCGGAAGACCTCGAATTCTTCATCCACCGCGTCGGGCGGACAGCGCGAGCGGGCCTTAAAGGCGTCGCGATCACTTTGTTCAGCCCGGAAGACGAGGATGCCATTGTCCGCGTCGAGAAGATGGGGATCCCGTTCCAGCAAAAAGACATCGTCAAAGGCGAATTTGTCGACATGAAAGAGCGCCACGGCCGTAAAAAACGAGTGCGTACGGAGAACGAAGCCGATACCAAGGCGAAATCGATGGTCCACAAACCGAAAAGTGTCAAACCGATGTACAAGAAGAAAATGAAATGGAAAATGGACGAAATCAAAAAAGCGGAACGACGCAAAAACCGCAAAAAGTAAGGGGTTTTGTAAATGCTATTAGGATCGCATGTCTCGATGAGCGGCAAGAAGATGCTTCTCGGCGCGAGTGAGGAAGCCGCTTCCTACGGCTCTACGACTTTTATGATCTATACGGGCGCGCCGCAAAATACGCGCCGCAAACCGATCGAAGAATTGAATATCGAAGCGGGACGGGCGCATATGGCAGAGCATGGCCTGTCGAATATCATCGTCCACGCACCTTATATCATCAATATCGCCAACACGACCAAACCGGCAACATTCGAACTAGGTGTTGAGTTCTTGCAGTCGGAAATCGAACGCACGGCAGCACTAGGGGCGGAACAAATCGTCTTGCATCCCGGTGCACATGTCGGCGCGGGAGTGGAAGCCGGCACACAGAAAATCATCGAAGGCTTGAATGAAGTGCTGACGCAGGATTTCCCGGTCAACATCGCCCTTGAGACGATGGCCGGAAAAGGCAGTGAAATCGGGCGTAATTTCGAGGAACTGGCAGCAATCATCAACGGCGTGACGCATAACGAGCGTTTGTCGGTTTGCTTCGATACATGCCATGTCCATGATGCGGGCTATAACATCAAAGAAGATTTCGACGGGGTGCTGGCGGAATTTGACCGCATCATCGGAATTGACCGCCTGCAAGTACTGCACATCAACGATAGCAAAAACGTGCGCGGGGCAGGGAAAGACCGCCACGAAAATATCGGCTTTGGGGAAATCGGTTTTGATGCACTCAATTCGATCGTCCACCATAAACAATTGATGCACGTGCCGAAAATACTTGAAACCCCATATGTCGGACTGGATGCGAAAAAGAAAAAAGCGCCATATGCATATGAGATCGAGATGTTCAAAAACGGCAACTTTGCGCCTGATGACATCGAGAAGATGAAATTGCCGATCGAATCACAATGAATAGGGGAGGAGGCTGTTCCGAAAAGTCATGAAACATGGCATTTCGAACAGCCTCTTTTTTATATGAACTTAAAGGCAGTCCGAATCGGAAAGGATCGCGCAAGATAATGCATTGAGGCCTTTACGATTTGCAAATTGCTTATTTGACTTCCCAAAGCGTTATTTTAAAGCCCAAACGGTTTACAGGAGCACACAACTGCTCTATACTTTTTATAGTAAATCGTAATCATTCTTATTGGAAAAGGGGCGTCCCTATGGCAGCGCCATTGATCAACATTAAAGAAGTCAGCTACGAATATGAACAAACAAAAGCATTGGACCACATTTCGATGACAGTAGAGGCAGGCGACTTCCTGGCGATACTCGGCCCGAACGGATCGGGAAAATCGACTTTATTGAAAATCATGCTCGGGCTCATTCGGCCTTCTGAAGGCAGCGTTGAATTGTTCGGCATTGATTCGAAGCAGTTCAAACACCGCGAATGGATCGGCTATGTGTCGCAAAAATCGAATTCGTTCAACTCGGCATTTCCCGCTACAGTCCAGGAAGTGGTGGCAGGGGGGCTAGCGAAAAAAGCCGGGCTGTTCCATAAATTGCCGAAAAATACAGCACAGCAAGTCGAGGAAGCACTCGATGCAGTGGGCATGAAATCCTTTAAAAACCGCAGCATCAGCGAACTTTCCGGCGGCCAGCAGCAGCGCGTCTTTATCGCGCGCGCACTCGTCTCAAAGCCGAAAGTGCTGATACTCGATGAGCCGACTGTCGGCATCGATGTCCAGAATGTCCAGGCATTCTACGACATGCTCGCTGCGCTCAACCGGGAGCGCAATATTACATTGGTGCTCGTGACGCATGACGTCGATACGGTGACCGACCGCATCTCGCACGTTGCGTGCTTGAACCAGACCATCCATTTCCACGGCTTTAAAGACCAATTGCATATGATGAGCGATGAGAAGCGCGAAGCGTGGTATGGCCATTCCGTCCGGAAAATCCATCATACGGAAGGAAGCCATACACATGCTTGACGCCATCCTGTCCTATGAATTTCTGCAAAACGCATTCGCATCCGGCTTGATCATCGGTGTCATCGCGCCGCTTCTCGGCGTCTTCATCGTCGTCCGGCGGCTGTCGCTGATCGCAGATGCCTTGAGCCATGTAACGCTTGCCGGCATTGCCGGAAGCCTTTATCTAAGCCAAAGTGTCGGGGCGCTTGCGCTACTGAATCCGCTGTATCTCGGGATCGCGTCGTCTGTGATGGGCTCGATGCTCATCGAGCGGCTGCGCAGCGTCTATAAGCATTACGAAGAATTGGCCATTCCGATCATCCTTTCCGCGGGCATTGGCTTCGGCGCCATTTTTATTTCTCTGGCGGAAGGGTTTTCGAGCGATTTGTTCGGCTATCTTTTTGGCACGGTTTCAGCCGTCAGCCGCCAGGATCTGTTTATTGTCGCAGGAATCGCCGTGATCGTGCTGGCGTTTATCCGCATCTTTTTCAAGGAATTGTTTGTCTTGTCCTTCGACGATGAATACGCACGGGCATCCGGTCTTCCTGCAAAATGGATCCACTTTCTGTTCATGATCGTCACGGCATTGGTCATTGCCGGTTCGATGCGCATCGTTGGCATCCTGCTCGTGTCATCACTGATGACCATTCCGGTAGCGACAGCCATGCGCGTCGCCAAAAGCTTCAAGCAAACCATCTGGCTATCGATCCTATTTGGTGAAATATCGGTCTTGACTGGCCTAGTCGCCGCGTTTTATTTTGATCTGGCGCCAGGCGGCACGATTGTCGTTACATCCATTGCTATTTTACTGGTCATTCTGGCTTATCGAAAAATCTCGTTATCTAAGAAAAGGGGGGCAGCCGCATGAATTTAACGAAAGCGTGGGGCATCCTAAAAGAAAACGGTTTTAAAGAAACGACAAAACGCAATCAGATTCTGGAAATCTTCGAAGGGGACGAACGCTATCTGACCGCCCGTGATATTTTGGATGTCATGCAAAAAGACTACCCAAGCATGAGCTACGATACGGTTTACCGAAACCTGGCGACGTTTGTGTCGCTCGACATTTTGGAAGCGACCGAGTTGTCCGGTGAAAAACATTTCCGCATGCATTGCGAAAGCGACCATCACCACCATCATTTCATCTGCATGGATTGCGGCAAGATCAAGGAAATTCCGCTATGCCCGATGGACTTGTTGGGAGCGGCGTTGCCGGCCTATGAAATCGACAACCATAAATTCGAAATCTACGGGAAATGCCCGGAATGCAAATAAACGCTAGTAATGAAAAGGGCCTGACAGCTAATGCTGCCAGGCCCTTTTATCTACTCACAATAGAAACGGGCAAATAAAAAAGAGCGCAAGTTAGACTTGCGCTCTTCGTTTACCGCTTGAGCAATTCCTGTTGGACGCCGAACTCTTTTTTCACCCATTGCTCGGCTTCGAGCCAATCATAGACGCGGACTACCTTATTCGGCACCGGCTCACGGTTGTAAGGGGTGTCGAACAAGATGACCGGAATGTCCAGTTCCTCGGAAATTTCTACCGCATTGTCGTGTTTGTCTTCGAAGAACAAATCGACATTATGCGCTTTGGCGGTGCTGATTTTTTTATGTGTGCCGATCAATTCGATATGGTCGTAAGCAATGGCATGCTGTTCGAACCAATCGAATGTAACGTTTCGAACGTTATCTCCGCGAGCGGAGATAAAATAAAGTTCGTATTGGTCTTTCCAGTTATTGATAATTTGCTTGGCGTCTTTCGAAATAGGAGAAGCCGCGTAAATTTTCGGTTCGTGCTTTTTGAACCAGGAGTAGAACTCTTTTTTATCGAGCTGCGGCAAGGCCGCTGTCAGGTCGTATTCCCGGATATCTTCGATGGTCAGCTCGCTGCCGAACGCTTCATTGATATGGGGAATCAATGAAGTGGGGCAGGTGACGGTGCCATCGATATCGATGCCAAATCGGTACATATGATCACAACCTTATGCTTGTTGTTGTTCAAGTTCCTTTTGCTTTTTCTCTTCCGCTTGTTTGGCGAAATATTCTTCTGCCAATTTATCGATCTCGATCTTCAATTCTTCGACCATTGTTTCTTCAGGCACTTTACGGACTGTTTTCCCGTGCATGAAGAGCAGGCCTTCACCGCGTGCGCCGGCGATGCCGATATCGGCTTCG
The DNA here is from genome assembly GCF_001465795.2 of Planococcus rifietoensis. NCBI lineage: Bacteria > Bacillati > Bacillota > Bacilli > Caryophanales > Caryophanaceae > Planococcus > Planococcus rifietoensis. Next base: position 1,250,477 of record NZ_CP013659.2, read on the forward strand.
CGTGCTTCACCCGGTCCGTTGACGGCACAGCCGAGCACAGCGACTTTAAGCGGTGCTTTGATGTGGGAGATGTATTCTTCCACTTCGTTCGCGATGGAAATCAAATCGATTTCGATGCGTCCGCAAGTCGGGCATGAGATGAGCGTCGCTGCGTTCGAAGACAAACCGAAGACTTTCAATAGTTCACGGGCTACTTTGACTTCTTCGACAGGGTCTGCGCTCAAGGAGACGCGGAGTGTATTGCCGATGCCTTTAGCGAGCAATGCCCCAAGACCTGCAGAACTTTTCACAGTTCCGGAGAACAATGTGCCGGATTCTGTAATCCCGAGGTGGAGCGGGTAGTCGAATGCTTTCGATGCTTTTTCATATGCTTCGACAGCAAGGCTCACATCGGATGCTTTCAACGAGACGATGATGTCATGGAAATCAAGGTCTTCTAGGATCTTGATATGGTGCAAGGCTGATTCTACCATGCCGTCCGCTGTCGGGTAGCCGTATTTCTCGAGAATTTTGCGTTCGAGCGAACCGGCGTTTACGCCGATGCGGATCGGGATGCCTTTTGCTTTCGCTGCATTGACGACCGCTTCGACTTTTTCGCGGCGGCCGATATTGCCTGGGTTGATGCGGATTTTATCGGCACCTTGCTCGATCGCGATCAAAGCCAGTTTGTAGTCGAAATGAATATCGACAACGAGCGGGATATTGATGCGTTTCTTGATTTCGCCGATGGCATAAGCTGCCCGCTCATCAGGACAAGCGACACGGACGACTTGGCATCCGGCTTCTTCGAGGCGGAGAATCTCCGCGACCGTTGCTTCTACGTCGTGTGTTTTCGTTGTGGCCATACTTTGTATGAATAGTTCATTGCTGCCGCCAATCGTTATATCGCCGACTTTGACGGGGCGTGTTTTTGAACGGTGAGTCATTTCGCTCATGTTAAAAATCTCTCCTTTTTGTGAGTTTCCGGTAATCCGGACGGTTACTCAGCTTACCCTTGCACGGAATTCACGTGCGGGCCTATTTCTCTTGCCTATAGCCATTTTAGCAGTGTCTCGTTTGAAAAGACAAGAAAGACGGCTGTTCCGTGCAGATTCTTTACAGCTATGCAACATTAGCCCTGTTTTCTAACCGGTGGGGCTTTCGGATAGAAACGCGCTGCACTATATAGAAGAAACAGCGTCCATAAACTCGTCAACAGCGAAATCCACAAGCTATTGATCCAAAAGCTCGCCGCATAGGCGGCAATGGTCGGAACGGTAACGGCGAGTGCCGCTGTGCGCCACATATGGCGGTATTCCCCGCGGCGCTTGAGCCAGGCGAGGAAGCCATAGCCGAACGCCGCAAAGACGCTGATTTTGATGAAATGGTAGAGCGTCGTCGAGACGAATAAAAAAACGAGCGCAAACGGGTAGAGCAGCCATTCGATTTCTTCTATGAATTGCAGCAGGCCTTCTAGTTCAGAGGAGCTCGAGCCGATGCCAAGTACGAACTCGGCAAATGAGATAAGTGAAAGCAATGTGATGAACAAAAAAACGAATTTCAAAATGCGGCCGATCGGCATGATACGGACCGCCGCCCGTTTTTTCGGTTCCATGAAGCTTGCTTTCAATAGTTGGTAGAGATTCACAGCGATCTTCCTTTCCGGTTGTAATGTAATATTATCACGCCTGAAAGGGAAAAAATCGGGCTTATGTTACGGGTTTGTAAATTTTCAATAAAGGTATTTACATTTACTTAGCGAAGTCTTCATAATAGGTGAGGTGTCATTACGTTATATTTAGGAGTTGAATGTGAATCGTGGAAATGAATTGGCAGGAATTGCTGTTTACCTTCTTCGGAGGACTCGGTATTTTCCTATTCTCAATCAAGTATATGGGTGACGCTTTGCAGAAAGCTGCAGGCGATAAACTACGGGACATTTTGGACCGTTTTACGACCAATCCGTTCATGGGTGTCTTGGTCGGTATCATAGTAACGATTTTGATCCAATCGAGCTCAGGGACGACCGTTATCGTCGTCGGTCTCGTAAGCGCAGGCTTCATGACGCTAAGACAAGCAATCGGCGTTATCATGGGTGCGAATATCGGGACGACCGTTACGGCATTCATCATCGGCTTGGACGTCGGAGCGTACGCGTTGCCAATCATGGCGGTCGGTGCATTCTTGATTTTCTTCATCAAGAAAAACCAAATCCAAAATATCGGCCAAGTTATTTTTGGCTTCGGTGGATTGTTCTTCGGGATGGAAACGATGAGCGGGGCAATGAAGCCGCTGCGTGAATTGCCGGCATTCATCGACATGACCGTCAACTTGAGTGAATTCCCGATCCTCGGCGTTGCAGCAGGGACAATCTTCACGTTCATCGTCCAAAGCTCCAGCGGGACGATCGCCATTCTTCAAGGGCTCTACGCAGAGAACTTGGTTACACTTGATGCCGCATTGCCGGTTCTATTCGGTGACAATATCGGGACGACCGTTACAGCTGTGCTCGCAGCACTTGGTACATCCATTGCAGCGCGCCGTGCAGCAGCTGTCCACGTCTTGTTCAATGTCATCGGCTCCATCATCTTCCTGATCCTGCTTGTGCCGTTCACGGCGTATGTCGAGTGGCTCACGGGCGTTTTGAATCTGGAAGCAAAAATGCAGATTGCTTTTGCGCACGGGACGTTCAACGTTGTCAACACCATGATTCAATTCCCGTTGATCGGCGCTTGGGCATACCTTGTGACAAAAGTGATTCCTGGCGACGAAGTGCTTATCGAATTCAAGCCGAAGCATCTCGACTTGAACTTCATCGAACAATCGCCATCGATCGCTCTTGGCCAAGCTAAAGAAGAAGTCTTGCGCATGGGTAAATATTCTGTGCAAGGGCTTGAAGAAACGTATGAGTATTTGAAAACGAAAAGCAAGAAGCATGCTGAAATGGGCTATCAATTGGAAGATGCCATCAATAACCTGGACGGCAAAATTACCGATTACTTGGTGCTCATTTCCGCAGAATCGATCTCGGCAGCGGATTCCACTCGCCACACAATGCTGATGGAAACGGTCCGTGATATCGAACGAATCGGCGACCATTTCGAGAACATCATCGAATTGATCGATTACCAGGAAGCCAATAAAGTGAAATTGACTGCAGAAGCAATGGAAGACTTGGACGAGATGTTCACATTGACCATTGCCACGGTTTCGAAATCACTCGATGCACTCGACACGACAAGCCACGAGCTTGCGCGTGAAGTGGCAGAGCAGGAAGACCTGATCGACAAAATGGAACGCAAATTCCGTAAGAAACACATTCTTCGCCTGAACGAAGGCGCATGTTCCGCACAAGCGGGAATCGTCTTCGTCGACATCGTCAGCAACTTGGAGCGGATCGGCGACCACTCCGTCAACATCGCAGAAGCCATCCTCGGCAACCGCACTTGATTCATACTCCCTTTCATCCTTTACATTTCTTGAAATGTAGGGCACGATGAAAGGGAGTTTTTATATCGGAAAAGGAGGGCTCGTGATGCTCGAAATTGTCGGCTGGGTTTTTATAATTGTATTATTCACCATCGGTTTCATCGGTCTTGTGTACCCAATCATCCCCGCGTCGCTGTTCATTTTCGGCGGATTCATCATATATGGGCTGTTTTTCAGCTTTGCTGATTTGCCGTGGTGGTTCTGGCTCATCGAAATCCTATTTGTCCTGTTATTGTTCGGTGCAGACTTTTTGGCCAATGCGGTCGGCGTGAAGAAGTTCGGCGGTTCAAAAGCCGGGTTGATAGGCAGCACGGTCGGATTGATTTTCGGCCCATTCATTATCCCGTTTGCCGGCATCCTGATCGGCCCGTTCCTCGGTGCCATCATTGCAGAGATGCTTGTCAACAAATCATCGATCAAAAAATCGATCCGCTCCGGAATCGGTTCTGTGGTCGGCTTTATCACATCAGCACTTACGAAAGGCATCATCCAAGCCATAATGGTCGGCTTGTTCTTCTGGGTGATTTGACCGCCGTCTCCGACTAAGGTCTGAAAAACATATGGCGATATGCTTTATATTTGTGTCGGTCTGAAAATTTTGATACGCTAAGAAAGTAGAACAATAGACTCAAGGAGGAATTTAATCATGGCATACGAACTACCGGAACTACCTTACGCGTACGATGCGCTAGAACCGCACATCGACAAAGAAACAATGAACATCCACCACACGAAACACCACAACACGTACGTAACAAACGTAAATGCGGCCTTGGAAGGTCATGACGATCTTTCTTCAAAATCAATCGAAGAATTGGTTTCTGACTTGAACGCAGTGCCGGAAGATATCCGCACAGCTGTCCGCAACAACGGCGGCGGCCATGCGAACCACTCGCTATTCTGGCAGCTTCTTTCCCCGAACGGCGGCGGACAGCCGACTGGCGCGGTAGCTGACGCAATCAACAGCAAATTCGGAAGCTTTGACGAGTTCAAAGAAAAATTCGAAGCTGCGGGCAAAACACGCTTCGGTTCTGGCTGGGCTTGGCTAGTCGTTTCGAACGGCGAACTCGAAGTCACGTCAACGCCAAACCAGGATTCTCCACTATCTGAAGGCAAAACGCCGATCCTTGGAGTGGACGTTTGGGAGCACGCATACTACTTGAAATACCAGAACCGCCGCCCAGACTATTTGGCAGCATTCTGGAATGTTGTTAACTGGGACGAAGTTTCTAAGCGCTACGAAGCTGCTAAATAATTGTTAAATATTGAAACCTGGACACACACTTTTTCGTCTGAAAAAGTGTGTGTTTTTTTATGTCCGTGCTATACTAACAACTGGATATTTTTTTGAAAGGAGCTACGTGCTCATGAAAACCCCTCAAAAACGTCGTGTGTCGCTGGCAAAGTCCAAACTCCAGTCCAATACGACCTTTCGGATGAACATTCTCTTTTTTGCTATTTTTCTGCTGTTTTCCATGCTCATCCTGCGCCTAGGCTATTTGCAGATCGTCAAAGGGGAAGATTACGCCCGTGCGATTGCCCGCACCGAGGAAGTGGCGGTCAATACAAGCGTGCCGCGTGGCAGGATTTTTGATTCCGCCGGACGCCTGCAAGTCGATAACGAGCCCGTCAACAGCATCACTTATACAAAGATGCAGACGACCAAGAGCAGCGAGATGATGGATGTGGCTGAAGAGCTCGCCAAATTGATCGAAAAAGATACGGATAAAGTGACTTTGCGCGATAAGCAAGACTTTTACATACAATTGAATACGGAGAGTGCAACTGAAAAAGTAACAGCTGAAGAACGCGCTGCGATTGAAGCGGAAGATGTGCCTCAAAAGGAAAAGCAACAGAAACTCGATGCCTTGGTCCGTGAGAAAATCACAGACGAAGAACTCGATAGCCTGACGGACGAACAATTAGAAGTGCTCGCGATCTACCGTGAAATGACTTCTGGTTATGCGTTGTCGCCGCAGATCATCAAAGGCGAAGGCGTCACCGACGAAGAGTTCGCCGTCGTGTCTGAGCGCTTGACCGATCCAAAATTGGAAGGCGTCAATACGGTCACTGATTGGAAGCGTGTAAAAATGACCGATTTGACGATTCTCGGAAGCACGACGACGCCTGACCAAGGGATCCCGGCCAATCGCCTCGATTATTATTTAAGCCGCGATTACTCCCGCAATGACCGCGTCGGCACGAGCTTTTTGGAGCAGCAGTATGAAGATGTGCTGCAAGGCCAAAAATCGAGCGTCAAAAACGTCACCGACGGCCGAGGCCGCGTCATCGAAACAGTGCCAGTAGATGAAGGTGAACCCGGCAAAGATTTGGTCTTGACGATTGACAGCGAACTTCAATATGAGTTGGAAGAAATCGTCGAAGAAAAATTGCTTGCATTAAAAGCAGGGCCCAACTCACAGCTCGTCAAGGATGCGTATTTGGTCATGATGAACCCGAAAACCGGAGAAGTCTTGTCGATGGTCGGTAAACGCGTCGGCGAAGATGAAAACGGCAAACGCGTCGTCAATGATTATGCGTTTGGCACATTCACAGCCGCCCATGAAATGGGTTCGACCATCAAGGGGGCTACACTTTTGACGGGATATGCACAAGATGCAGTCGAGATGGGAGAAGTACAGATCGATGAGCCGTTGAAATTTGCGGGGACTACCCAGAAAAATTCGATTTTCAATACGACCCCGTTCAATCGCATCCCGATGAACGATCTGATGGCAATTGAACGGTCATCCAACGTTTATATGTTCAAAATTGCTTTGGATATCGCCGACCGGCAATATCAATACAACCGGCCATTAAGCGTTGCCCCGGAAAGCTTTGCCTTGATGCGCAATTCATACGCCCAATTCGGGCTCGGTGTCGAAACCGGCATCGATTTGCCGAACGAAGGCACCGGCTATCTTGGCGGCGTAAGTCCAGGTACTAAGCTTTTGGACCTTGCAATCGGCCAGTACGATACGTACACTACAATGCAATTGGCACAGTATATCTCCACCATTGCGAACGACGGTTACCGTGTGCAGCCGCATGTCGTCAAGGAGATCCGCAAAGCTTCTCCAGACGGCGAGACGCTCGGACCGATCGAGACGGTCATCGAACCGAAGATCATGAACCGTATCAATAATACACAAGAAGAAATTGACCGTGTCAAAGAAGGCATGCGCAATGTGTATATCGGCAGCTCCGGCTCGGCTCGCGCCCAGTTCAGCGATACGCCGTATACAGCAGCCGGCAAGACCGGTACAGCAGAAGCTTTTTATTTCGAACGGGGCAATCCCTTCCATAACACGGTGAACGTCAATATCGCGCATGTCGGCTTCGCCCCTTATGAAGACCCGGAAATCGCCTACGCGGTCGTCATCCCCTATGTGACGACCGACCCAACCAAAGTTCCAAAAACCAATAATGAAATCGCCCGTGCTGCGGCAGACAAGTATTTTGAATTGAAAGCTAAGCACTCCGAAGACGAAGCGAATGAAATCAAGCCGCCATTTAGCGGCACGCGCATCAAATAAATAAGCGTTCCGTCCATATGAACTAAACCGCCCGACCAAAGTCCTGAACTGGACATTGGTCGGGCGTTTTTTTGTGTTTTTCAATAAGGCTTTCGTCATTTACAATTTCTTAACAATGGCTTCATATGTCCTCAACAATAGAACCGTATAGTTGGTCTTGTAAACAACAAACCATATTAGGGGGAAACATTAAAATGAGAAACTGGAAGTTCGCTATGGCATCAACAATTCTTGGATCGGCACTACTACTTGGCGCATGTGGCAGCACGGAAGAAACTGCAACAGGCAGCGAAACGGCTGATTCCGCTTCAGACGAAGCAGTTGTAGAAGGTTCGGTCACTGGTGACGGATCATCCACAGTCGCACCAATCCTTGAAGGCATTGTTGAAGAATACGCAGCAGTTCAACCTGAAGTCCAAGTAACGGTCGGTGTTTCCGGTACGGGCGGTGGATTCGAAAAATTCATCCAAGGTGAAACAGCTTTCTCGAATGCTTCTCGACCAATTAAAGAAGAAGAAGCAGCTGCTCTAGAAGAAGCAGGCATCGAATACACAGAATTCCTTCTTGCTTATGACGGGCTTTCAGTTGTCGTCAACCAAGAAAACGACTGGGTAGAAGATTTGACAGTTGAAGACCTGAAAAAACTGTGGGTAGAAGATGGCAGCACAAAAATGTGGTCAGACATCAACCCGGAATGGCCGGATGAAGAAGTCGTATTCTATGCGCCAGGAACAGCTTCTGGAACATACGATTATTTCAATGAAGTCATCCTAGAAGAAGAAGACATCGTTGAATCAGCGACATTGTCTGAAGATGACAACACACTTGTTCAAGGTATTCAAGGAGATCCAAACGCCATCGGATTCTTCGGTTATGCATACTACATCGCGAACCAAGATACATTGAAAGTCGTAACGATTGATGGCGTTGAGCCAACTCCTGAAACAATCGAATCCGGTGACTACTCGCCACTGTCACGCCCGCTCTTCACTTACGCCAACAATGCGAAAATTGCTGAAGATGAAGCGGCCTACGACTTCATGCAGTTCACTTTAGAGAACGCTGGGCAAATGGCTGAAGCTGTCGGATACGTTCCATTGGCAGTAGAGGATTACGAGCAAGGCTTGGCAGATCTTGAAGCGTTGAAATAATCAAGTTGCAAGTTCAGTCTTAGGGTGAGCAGCTGCTGCTCGCCTTTTGCGGTTGAAAGGGGATTCTATTATGCGCACATCGGTTCAAGAACTGATCGCAAAGTCGAAAGATAAGAAAAGTAAAAAAATCATTGAGAAACTCATCCCAATTTTGTTGTTCCTGATCGCTTCTGTTTCGGTTTTGACAACCATCGGGATTGTACTGACATTAATCATTGAAACTGTCACCTTCTTTACACGAGTACCGCTTTCTGATTTCATCCTTGGCACGACGTGGCTGCCGTTCGCTAATAGCGGAGCGCAATTCGGCATTTGGCCGCTAATTGTCGGCACACTGAAAATTACCGGCATCGCGATTATCGTAGCTGTGCCGATCGGCATTTCGGCTGCCATTTACTTGAGCGAATACGCTTCTGACAACGTAAGACGCGTCGTCAAGCCGGTTCTTGAAGTCTTGGCAGGAGTCCCAACTATCGTCTACGGCTTTTTCGCCTTGACGTTCGTGACGCCTGTATTGCAAAGCTTCTTTCCGGAAATCAAGATTTTCAATGCGATTTCACCCGGTATCGTCGTCGGCATCATGATCATCCCGATGATCGCTTCGCTGTCGGAAGACGCCATGTCGTCTGTCCCGAAAAGCATCCGCGACGGGGCGCTTGCCATGGGTTCGACAAAATTTGAAGTCGCCTGGAAAATCACCGTTCCAGCAGCATTGTCCGGCATCATTGCGTCTGTTGTGCTCGGCTTGTCCCGCGCAATCGGCGAGACGATGATCGTTTCGCTTGCGGCAGGGTCAACGCCGAAGTTCGATGGCGATTTCACGGGTTCGATCCAGACAATGACCGCCTACATCGTGCAAGTATCCAAAGGCGATGCCGGTTATGGAACGACGATCTACTATTCCATCTATGCGGTCGGGTTTACATTATTCCTCTTCACGATGGCAATGAATATCCTGGCTGGGTATATGTCAAAACGTTTCCGGGAGGAATATTAAGATGAGATACATTGAACAGGAAAAAGTTGTCCGTCGCATGAACGGCCGGATGGTCGTCAACCGTGTCTTCCAAGGGCTCTTCATGTTTGCGACGGCGCTCGCACTGCTGGCGCTGGTCATCTTGCTGTACCGCATCGTCAGTCAAGGTGCGGGGCATCTATCGCTCGACTTCCTTACCAATTTCGCTTCACGGTTCCCAGACCAAGCGGGGATTAAAGCGGCGCTCGTCGGCTCGATCTGGCTAATGGCTGTAGTTGCCCCAACGTCCATTTTGCTGGGTGTGGGATCAGCGATTTATTTAGAAGAATACGCCAAAAAAGGGCGCATCACGACGTTTATCCAAATGAATATTTCCAATTTGGCGGGGGTTCCGTCAGTGGTCTTCGGACTTTTGGGATTGACGATTTTTGTCCGCGCATTAGCGCTCGGCAACAGCATCCTTGCAGCAGGATTTACAATGAGCTTGCTCATCCTGCCGGTCATTATCGTAGCGGCACAGGAAGCAATTCGTTCGGTTCCGGGCGAATTGCGTGATGCATCTTACGGAATGGGTGCAACCAAATGGCAGACCATCGTGCGCATCATCTTGCCGGCAGCAATTCCCGGCATCCTGACAGGCAGCATCTTGGCCTTGTCGCGTGCCATCGGCGAAACAGCACCGCTGATCGTGGTCGGCATCCCGGTTATCATCCAGTTTTTGCCCGAAGGCGTCATGGACACATTCACCGCCTTGCCGATGCAAATCTACGATTGGTCGAGCCGCCCGCAAGCTGAGTTCCAAACGGTCGCAGCTGCCGGGATTATCGTCTTGATGGTCGTGTTGTTATTCATGAATTCAATAGCAGTCTTCATTCGGAACAAATTCGATAAATCCTATTAAAGTGTCATGCGGAAGGGGAGTTCATTATGAACACAGCAACGATCAAAACGAAAATCAATACAGCACAGCCTACTTCAGTAGAACAAGCTGAAAAAGAAAGTGTCTATAGCACGCGCCAGTTGAATTTGTGGTATGGCAATAACCATGCCTTGAAAAACATTGACTTGGAAATCGGGGAAAATGAAGTCACGGCGATTATCGGGCCATCAGGGTGCGGGAAATCGACTTATTTGAAAACATTGAACCGCATGGTGGAACTGGTGCCTTCTGTGAAGACTTCAGGGGAAATCCAATACCGCGGACGCAATATTTTCGAATCCAGTTACGGTGTTGAAGAATTGCGCACACGCGTCGGCATGGTGTTCCAAAAGCCGAATCCGTTCCCGAAATCGATTTACGACAATATCGCTTACGGCCCGCGCATCCATGGCATCAAAAACAAGAAAATTCTGGATGAAATCGTCGAAAAAAGTTTGCGCGGCGCAGCCATCTGGGACGAAGTGAAAGACCGCCTGAATGAAAATGCATACGGCATCTCGGGCGGCCAGCAGCAGCGGATCTGCATCGCGCGAACATTGGCGATCGAACCGGACGTCATCTTGATGGATGAGCCGACCTCTGCACTTGACCCAATTTCGACTTTGAAAATTGAGGAATTGGTGCAGGAATTAAAAGAGCAATACAGCATTATCATCGTGACGCATAATATGCAGCAGGCTGCGCGGATTTCCGATAAAACTGCCTTCTTCCTGAATGGGGAAGTCATCGAATATGACCGCACGGATACCATTTTCTCTAACCCAGCAGATAAACGGACAGAGGATTATATTTCAGGTCGATTCGGCTGACCCGCATTAATCAGCGGGAACGAGTTTCCTGCTGGCCATAAGAAATGGACGAATGGGAGGAACAAGAAATGGCAGTACGCGAAAAATTTGAATACGAACTACATTCAGCACAAGAACAATTGATTACACTAAGTACGATGGCCATCGATGCACTCGACAAATCGATGAAGGCGCTTATCGCCCATGACATCGACAAGGCGCTACAAGTGATCGACGATGACGCTAATATCAACCGCCTCGAAGAAGAGCTGAACGACCAGGTAATCCTCTTGATCGCCAAGCAATCGCCCGTTGCGACTGACCTTCGACGCTTGATTGTCACGATTAAAGTAGCCTCGGACATGGAGCGTGTCGGCGATTACGCCGTCAATATCGCAAAAGAAACGATCCGCATCGGGCAGCAGGACTTGCTTGAGCCAATCAGCAAGATCCAACGCATGCACGAACTCGCAACTTCCATGCTGCGCCAGGGCATTGATGCCTTGATTGAGGAAGACGTGGAAAAAGCCAAGGAAATCGCCGACCTTGATGATGAAGTCGATGATTTGTACGGCGAAGCGATCCGCCTTTTGTTCCAGCACAGCGCAAAAGAGCCGGAACAGCTTAGCCAAGTGACGCAGCTGGCATTTATCTGCCGCTATATGGAACGATCTGCGGATTATGCGACCAATATCGCCGAGCAATTATTCTACCTCGTCCGCGGCCGCCATTACGATCTGAACAAATGACAAAAAACCACAGCAGCGGCTGTGGTTTTTTATTTAGGGAAATGATGGGGAAGCATCATTTTTCAGTGGACAATCACTGAAGGTATGCTATAATAATTAAGTCGTATAGATCACGCTTATTAATGAAATGGATTTTTTGAAAGAATTGGGAGGGATATCGATGCGTGTAAACATTACACTAGCTTGCACAGACTGTGGCGAAAGAAACTACAGCACTGTTAAAAATAAGCGCAACAACCCTGAGCGTCTTGAATTGAAAAAATATTGCTCACGTGAAAAGAAAATGACAACACACCGTGAAACGAAGTAAGTAATTGACTGCCAAAACCTTTCGGGGTTTTGGCTTTTTCTTTTGTTATCCGCAGTTTACGATAGACACTATACATAAAGACAATCCACAGTTCAGCAGAAGGGGCGTTTGCGTAATGGAAAAAGCAGTGTTGAGGAAATCGGTCATCGGCCAAATGAGTGAACTTGCAGAATCACAACATGCTCAAATGTCATCGGCAATTTTGGAGAAACTTCTGGAAGACCCCGTTTTTCAAAAAGCCGAAACCATTGGAGTAACTATCTCGCGCTGGCCTGAAGTCGATACGATTCCGCTCATCAAAGCGTGCTGGCGGCTAGGGAAAAAAGTCGCCGCGCCGAAATGTTTTGCAAGAGACCGGACGATGGATTTCCGGCTGTTCCACAGGCTCGGCCAGTTGGAAGTGGTGTACATGGACCTGCAGGAACCGATCGAAGGCGAAACGGAAGCGATCGACTCCGAAAGCATCGATTTATTGATTGTACCGGGTGTTGTCTTTACGGAAAGCGGCTACCGCATCGGCTTTGGCGGAGGTTATTATGATCGCTATTTAAGCGGCTTTAACGGCAATACCCTGTCGCTTGCATTTGATTTCCAACTGACTGGCGAATTGCCTATCGAAAGCCACGACATCCCTGTCGATGGCATCATCACGGAAAAACGAACAATCGATTCGAAGGCGGTGAGAGCATGAAAGACCTTTACGATGTAATGCAATTGCTGAAAAGGTATGGAACGATCGTCTACACGGCAGATTTTATTTCGGATCTCGATTTGATGGAATCCGACATCCGCGAGCTGTACGACCACGATTTCATCACACCGCGTGAATTCGCGTCTGCTTTGATGATTTTGCGGCAAAAACGCACAGAATATGAGAAAAAAGGAAAATCATGAAACCGAAAGCGTTTTGGTGCGTCAATTAAGGGTAATTGCTTTCGCTCGAGGGTGATTTGTTCTATACTATAAGGTATTGAATTTCCATTTTACTTGAAACTGAAATTCGCACGAACCGGACAAACGCTCCGGTAAGACGAGGAGGATGTGCGGCAATGAAAAACAAAGAATGCCCTAAGCATTCGGTCCTGGCCATCGCAGTCATCGCGACATGGCTGACGACATATGTCGTCTACAAAACGGCCTTTTCCATTACAATCGACAATGCATTACAGGAATTCATCCTGTTCTTGAACCCCTTAAGCTTACTATTATTCGCCTATGGAGGCGCGCTCTTCTTCAAGAGCAAGAAAGCAAGAAATCGCTATATCCTAGCCATCGCCGTTGTGACTTCGGTCATTTTATACGGCAATGTGGCGTTCTACCGCTTTTTTACGGATTTCATCACACTGCCAGTCCTGTTCCAAACGGATAATTTCGGCGATCTCGGAAACAGTGCTGCCGCGAGCATCTACTGGACCGATATTCTCTATTTTGCCGATATCATCATCATTCTTTTGGCAATGCGCTTTGTGAAGGAGAAGCAGTCCGCAGTCAAATCAGCGGCGACACACCGCAAAGCATATTTTGTCCTGTCGGCAGCAGTCCTGTTCTTCAACCTTGGCCTTGCTGAAGCGGAACGCCCGCAGCTATTGACGAGAAGTTTTGACCGCGAAATGCTCGTCAAGAACCTAGGGATGTACAATTACCACCTATATGATGTCTACATTCAATCGAAATCCCAAGCACAGCGAGCGCTTGCGGACGGCTCGGAATTGACGGAAGTGACTAACTACGTCCGTTCGAATCAGGCAGAACCATCTGAAGAGATGTACGGCGCAGCGGAAGGACGCAATTTAATCGTCGTCACGCTCGAATCGTTGCAGACCTTTGTCTTGAACAATGAAATGAACGGCGAGACCATCACGCCGTTCATGAACGAATTGACGCAAGACGAAGATACGATTTATTTCCCAAACTTTTACCACCAGACCGGTCTTGGGAAAACTTCCGACTCTGAGTTCTTGCTCGAGACCGGCATGTACCCGCTGAGCGGTGGCGCCGTGTTCTTTACGCACAGCGGCAATACCTTCAATTCCATGGCGGAAAAGATGGGCAACGAAGGGTATACGACCAATGTCCAACACGCCAATACGAAAAGCTTCTGGAACCGTGACATGATGTACGAATCACTTGGCATCGACAAATTCTACGATATCCAGAGCTACACAGTAGGTGAAGGCCAGGCGGTCAACTGGGGCATGAAGGACATTCCGTTCTTTGAGCAATCTGTTGACCATATGACGGAAATGCAACAGCCGTTCTACACACGCCTGTTGTCGCTTACGAATCACCATCCGTTCACATTGGACGAAGAAGACAAGTTCATTGAGGAATTCGATTCCAATTCAGGCACTTTGAACCGTTATTTCCAGACGGTGCGTTATTTGGATGAAGCGGTCAAAACCTTGTTCGACGATTTGAAGGAACAAGGCTTGTACGAAAACTCGATCATCGTCATGTACGGCGACCATTACGGCATCTCCGATAACCACAACGAAGCGATGGCGCAGTATCTAGGCAAGGAAATTACACCGTATGAATCGGCACAATTGCAAAAGGTGCCATTTTTCGTCCATATCCCGGGCTATGAAAAAGGATATGTCGATGAAGAAATCGGCGGCCAAGTGGATATGCGTTCGACCATCCTTCACTTGATGGGCATGGAGACTGAAAAAGACATTCAATTCGGGGGCGATTTATTCTCTGAAGAACACGAGGAATTCGTCATTTTCCGTGATGGACGCTTTGTCACCGATGAATATGTCTATGCAGCAAATGTCTGCTACGATATCGAAACGGGGGAACCGGTAGAAGACCAAAGCGTATGCGACCCATATGCTGAACGTGCCCTTGAGGAATTGCAGTACTCCGAATCGATCATCAACGGCGATTTGCTGAGGTTCTATGAAGAAGAAAATGGCCAATTGAAAACATTGGATGAACAACAACCATAATCCAGAAAGAGCTGCCAAACGATCTCGTTTTGGCAGCTCTTTTCTTTATGGGCAATAAAAAAACCGGCGCAATGAATGCGCCGGTTTCTTTTTCTTAATGAAGGCCAGGTGGGTAACCGTGTGTAATGAGAGTTGCAACGGTGAAACCGCCGAAAATAACAAAGGTCCCAAAATTAAATAAGAATCCTAAAACTTCTTTGTTTCTTAGGGTTTGAACTGTACCGATTGCAGCAAGAACTGCTGTGAGGCCGAAAATAACCATCAAAATCCAACTCATCTTATGACACTCCCTTCAACTTTAACAGCCAGTGCCGTCTTCTACTCTTTATATTGTAAAGAAATTCTGCAAGTTTGTCGAGGCGTAAAAATGTCATTCTATTGAACAAGCAAAAGAATGTGTTCATGATATACTGCTAATGAGGTGAAAGACATGTTGAAAATCGACCGGCTGGAACTAGGACCAGTGCAAACAAATTGCTACATCATATCAGGGGAAGGCAAGCAATGCATCATTTTCGACCCCGGCGAGGAAGCGGGAAAAATCCAAGACTTATTGAAACGCAAGCAATTGACGCCGCTTGCGATCCTTCTGACACACGCCCATTTCGACCATATCGGCGCGGTCGATGAATTGAGGGAGAAATATAAAATCCCTGTTTACCTTCACCATAAAGAACGCGATTTCCTTGGACGACCGAATTTGAACGGCTCTGGCAAATACGCGGCATTGCCAGACTACCGCGTAGCGGATGCAGACGAGTGGATCACCGATGAACCATCGCTTGAAATCGGCCCGTTCAATATGGAGTTGTTCCATACGCCCGGGCATTCGCCAGGCAGCGTAAGCTTCTATTTTCCGGAAGACCGTTTCGCGATTGTCGGCGATACTTTGTTTTCAGGAAGCATCGGACGCACCGATTTAGCGGAAGGCTCAGAACAGCTATTGCTAAAATCGATCCGCGAATCGCTATTGACGCTGCCGGAAGAAACCTTCCTGTTCCCAGGTCACGGGCCGGAAACGACCCCAAAACAGGAACAACAGCATAACCCTTTCCTGCGCATGTAAAGGACAGAAAAAAACGGCCGAGATGGCCGTTTTTTTGTGTTCACATTCAGTTACTATTAATGACCTGCTCCTGGGACGTGGATGAACGTAGAGTAGTAAGTAAAGCCAACGAAAAAGACTGTTAGATAGGCTCCAAAAATATACATGTACATGCGTTCAGAAATGTTTAAGTATCCAAGAAGAACGAAGAAGCCGGTATTGGCAACCATCAACAATGATACTTCTACCATATCGCCGACATAAAATAAAATTGCAAAGATTCCAGTCCACCATCCCATTAATTTAAACATATTATCCATGGGTAATCCCTCCTTTGCCACAATACAATAATCTCCTATTCATTATATAGGAAGACGAGTCTATGTGTAAACAAGGACTTCGGGCTAGTTTGTGACAAAGCGGTGTAGGCTTATCCATTAAGCGTTCTCAAGCGATGGGCACATGCCCTGAAAACCTGGATTTCAGGCCATTGAGGGGGTGAAATAATTATTTTGGTATTTTCGATATTCAATGGCCCTCCATGTGCTTATACTAATGGGGAGCGGAGAGGCAGCCTCCGCTCGCAGACCCGGACAGGAGGTGAATATGCAAGATATCATTGAACGGCGATGCTTCGACCTATTGCATTCTGCCGTAGAAGAAAAAACCACCGATATCCACATCAGGCCAGAACCCCACGATTACAGCATCACCTACCGGACGTATAACCAATTCAAGCCGGTGGCGAAAATCCCCTTCGATTTAGGCGATCGCATGATTGCTTACTTCAAATACCTCTCCCTTTTGGACATGAGCGAAAAACGAAAACCCCAAACCGGCTCATTTCATCTTCAGATGAATGACCATACTCACCATTTCCGAATTTCAACATTGCCATCTGTGATGACGAAAGAAAGCATCGTCATCCGCGTCATTCCAGACAGCACCGCGTTATTTCTTGATGAATTGGCGGCATTCCGCGATTCAGCCAGGCTGCTCGAGAAGCTTGCGGGCGAAAGACAAGGGCTAATGCTTTTAACAGGACCGACTGGCTGCGGCAAATCCACCACGTTATATTCTCTTTTGCGTCATTGCTCCGAACGGCTCCACCGCAATGTCATTACCCTGGAAGATCCTGTCGAGCGTCAAAATCCGGCCTTTCTCCAAATCCAGGTAAACGAAAAGTCGGGAATGAATTATGCGACCGGCTTGAAAGCCATTTTACGGCACGATCCCGACATTATCATGATCGGCGAAATCCGTGACGCCGAAACCGCTGAAATAGCTGTCCGGGCTGCATTGACAGGGCATTTGGTGTTTTCGACGATTCATGCCAGGCATTCGGTCGGCTGCCTCCACAGGCTCCATGACCTTGGGATTCCTTATGAAGACATGCTTCAGACGCTCATCGGCATCGCTGCCCAGAAAATTGTGCCGATGTACGAGGATTTGGACCAGCTCGAAACGAAGCATCGCGCGTTATATGAAATTCTGTGCGATGCAAGTTTGGCCGATGCCATCCGTTCGGCGAGACAACAGCAGGATTATCAACTGCCCGAGCATTTATCGTTCGGCGGACAGATCCGGGAAGGGGTGAGGATCGGTGCGCTTCATTCCGGTTTCGAGTTCTAGGCGCTTGCCGTTTCGTGAGCGCGCCCAGTTTTTGACGAGGCTTTCGGTGTTGATGTCGGAAGGCTATTTGTTTCCCGTCGCCATGACGCTTCTTTTGCCGATGCACACAGAACGTGTAGATGAAGCACTTGCAGGCATGGACCGAATCTTGAAGGGCGGCGGCAATGCTGCTGAAGTCCTGAAATTTCTTGGCTTCCGTGAGCGCGTGTTGTTCCCGGTCGAGATTGCCGAGTTCCATGGCAGGCTTGGTGAGGCGATTCATGGCATCGCTGCTGGGTTCAAGCGGACCGAAGAAGTGCAGAAGAAACTGCGCAACATCCTCGTTTATCCTGTCTCGCTATTGATTCTTACCGCCGCCTTGTTCATGTTTTTCAGGACCAATTATGTGCCGAATCTGACTGCCTTAATGTCTTCGCTGCAGCACGGCGAAGACGGCGAAGGGGTCCCGGTGTATTTGCTGCGCATCCCGGACATGGCGATCGCCGTTTTCACGGCTGCAGCGGTGATCATTATTGGCTTTCGCGGATATATCAAGCGGCTGCCTGCCGAGCGCCAAATTGCGCTATTGATCAAGCTGCCGGTCGTTGGGCCTGCTATGCGGCTGTATTGGTCACAGCTCGCTTCTAGGGAGCTTGGCACGCTGTTGCATAGCGGAATTTCCTTGCAGGAAGCGCTGAAGCTTCTGCGCATGCAGCGGCATCACCCTGTCATCAGCCAGATTGCGGAATCGCTCCACGACGAAGTCAAGACCGGCATTGCCCTGTCTGTTGCTGTTGGGCGCCACGACTTTGCGGCGAATGATATGGCGGCATTCATCCGCCACGGGGAAGCGACCGGCATGCTCGGGAAAGAATTGATGCTCTATAGCGATGTGTTGCTCGACCGAATCGAACTGCAAGCCCAGCGTTCATTGAAAATCATCCAGCCCAGTTTCTTTGTGCTGATTGCCGTTTGTATCGTCGCCGCTTATTTGGCGATTCTCTTGCCGATGTACAATCTCGTCCATACGATATAAGGAGGAATACGATGAAACGATTAAAAAACCAACGGGGCTTTACACTTATTGAAATGTTGATCGTCATGTTGATCATTACGGTATTGATTGCTATCGCCATCCCGAATGTCTCGAAACAGACATCGGCGGTCGATGAAAAAGGCTGCAAGGCATTTGTGCAGATGGTCCAGGGCCAAGTGGAATCCTATCGAATGGATAAAAAAGCCGTGCCAGTCATGGCGGATTTGGTATCCGAAGGCTATTTGAAAACAGGCGAAACGAGCTGCCCGAACGGGGAAGTGATCAATATTTCCGTTGACGGCGTGGTGAGCTCATCAAAAGCATCTTAAAAAGCTGTTCAGGCTTTACCTTAATTGAAATGCTGCTCGTATTGATGGCAGTCGGAATGAGCGCTTCGCTTGTTGTGGCATCTGTGGCGCCGCTCGAAAAAAAGCGCGAAGAAGACCGGTTTTTTGCGTTGCTGGAACAAGATATCCATTATGCCCAAAGCCAGAGCTATTCACTCAGCACGTCGGTAATTTTGGTTTTCAGGGACCACAAGCCAGGTTATGAAGTGATGTATGGCGTGACCCGCGCTGGGTATGCCAGGCCCATGCCGGAGTCGATTACCTTAAACGCATCCAGCAATCTGCGCGAAGTATACTTCACACCGAATGGGTCGATCCGCCAGCCAGGCACCATGCGCTTTTCGACCAGCAGCGGGGAAAGGACGGTGACGGTCCACCTTGGAAAAGGGCGCGTGGTGGTTTCAAAATAGCAAGGGCATCTCCGTGGCGGAAACGATGCTCAGCCTGTTTATGGTATTTCTGGTGTTCGGTTCGCTGTTGCCGCTCGTCCATGATATGCAAGTCAGGCTCGAACTGAAAAAAGAGCGCCTCGCGGCTTATGAGACCTTGCATGAAGCGGCAAAAACCATTGCCGCTACAGGCAGTATTGAAGGCCAGCGCTCAGTGAACGGTACGCTGTATTCTTGGCAAGCGGATGGCCATTGTGTTGACTACGTAGATTTTCAAGGAAAGCAGGTACGCTTATGCATCGAGTGAATATCCGATCGTCAAACGGATTTACGTTTCTCGACAGCTTGCTGGAGTTATTGGCATTATCGATCATGCTGCCGCTTGCCGCGATGTTTTATTTGTTCAGTTCGCATATGCTGGTGGATTTGGATTCCGGCGCGACAGAGTTCCGTCTGTTTGCGCTGGAGCTGCAGCAGTATCTGGATGGCAGCGAACAAATTTACATTATGCGCGATGGAAAAGGCGTTCGCATTATTCGTGAAGGGGTTGTTTACGATATCGAATTGTATGGCAGCGTTGTCCGCAAGCGAAAAGACCAGCTAGGCCATGAAATCATGCTGACCGATGTGAAAAACAGTTTTTTTCAGCTAGAAGGCAAGCGGTTGACCATCCTGCTGGAGTTCCAAAGCGGCGCAAAAGAGGAGGCCGATTATGCGCTTTCGCTTTCTGACTAGCCAATCCGGAGCAGTCTATCCACTGTCACTGGTGTTTTTTCTGTCGGCACTGTCGCTGTTATCCCATATGGTGCTGCTTTATGCGATTGAATATCAAACTTATGATAGTTTGGAAAATGTTCATAGAAATGCTACTATACAACTACTGATGGAAATTGGGCAAAATAAAATCCCTGAGTAGGGTAGTACGGGTGGGAACAATGAACAGAATATATTTGATCGGTTTTATGGGCTGCGGAAAAAGTGCGGTCGGCAGGAGGCTAAGTTTTTTATTGAAGATGCCCTATTATGACATGGACAAAGAAATCGTCCGTCAAATGGGCATGACGATACCGGAAATCTTCGAGCGTTTTGGCGAAGAATATTTCAGGAATCTCGAAACGGAATTTTTGCAAAATTTGCAACAGGATCATTGCATCATCTCTACCGGCGGCGGTGTTACGATGCGTAAAGTAAACCAGCGCCTCATGCGCCAGACAGGGCTCGTGTTGTTCCTGGATGCGCCTTTTAAGGAAATCTGGCGGCGTATCCACAAAGACCCGAACCGCCCGATTGTCAGGCGCTCGACGCGCGAGGAAATCGAATCGCTCCATAAATCGCGTTACCGTGATTACAAACGGACGGCGCATATTACCATCCGGACCGAACACCGGACGCTGCGGCAGATTACCCAATACGCTGCATTTCAAGTTAAACGCCTGAAAACGAATGATCAGAACGTATAATACTAAAATATTCGTGTTTGAGTCGTTAAGGTAAAAAAGATTGCGCTTTCGTCGATTCAATGTTAGGATGTAGTCGAAGTTATACTATTCTGTATAGCGGGATGGACCAATTCAACATTGATTTGGGCGGATGATTGTACGGGGAGAGAACGCATTGGCGTCGCCGAAGGAGCAAATGATTACATCATGAATCTCTCAGGCAAAAAGACTCGTACAGGACGCATCTCTGGAGAACGCTGACGATGTGCAGCTACCGATGAGGAAAGCCGTTACGGTAAACTTTCAGGTGCCAGGACAGAGAATTCCCTTTTCTTATAAAGGGGATTTTCTGTCCTTTTTTGTGTGCTTTGAAAACAGGAGGGAAAGAGATTGGGACAATTGAAGCGAACACCTTTGTTTGACTCGTATGCCCGCTACGGCGGCAAGACGATTGATTTCGGCGGATGGGAATTGCCGGTGCAATTTTCTTCCATCAAGGACGAGCATGAAGCAGTCCGCACTAAAGCGGGATTGTTTGATGTTTCCCATATGGGCGAGATATTCGTCTCGGGCCCGGACAGCCTGTCTTATTTACAGAAATTGCTGACCAATGATGTATCAAAGCTTCAGGACGGCCAGGCGCAATACACGGCGATGTGTTATGAAGATGGTGGCACGATCGATGATTTGCTCGTCTACAAACTCGAAGATGAGCGCTACCTGCTGGTGGTCAATGCATCGAATATCGACAAGGATTTCGAATGGATGCAAAAACATCGCGAAGGCGAAGTCGAACTTGATAATGCCTCAGAACGTTTTGGCCTGCTTGCGCTGCAAGGGCCGCTGGCTGAAAAAGTATTGGCTGCGTTGACGAAAGAAGATTTATCGGCGATCCGCCCATTCCGCTTCAAGGACCAAGTAGAAGTCGCTGGGCAGCAAGTGTTGGTTTCACGCACCGGCTACACAGGTGAAGATGGGTTCGAAATCTACGGCAGCCCAGAAGCCGTCACGGCTCTATGGGACCGTATCTTAGAAACAGGTGAATCGGAAGGCCTCGTGCCGGCAGGACTCGGTGCACGCGATACGCTGCGTTTTGAGGCAGGGCTTGCGCTATACGGTCAAGAATTGTCAAAAGACATCACACCGCTTGAGGCCGGCATTGGTTTTGCCGTCAAATTGAAAAAAGAATCCGACTTTATTGGGAAACAGGCTTTAGTGGATCAAAAAGAAGCCGGGGTACCCCGCAAATCCGTCGGCATCGAAATGATCGACAAGGGCATCCCGCGCCATGGCTATGCAGTTTACAAGGGCGATGAGAAAATCGGCGAAGTCACGACCGGTACACAGTCGCCGACATTGAAAAAGAATATCGGGCTGGCTTTGCTGGATGCTAAGCATAACGAGCTGGGCACGGAAGTGGATGTTGAAATCCGCAATAAGCGGCTTAAAGCAAAAATTATCGCAGCGCCATTTTATAAACGCTCTAAATAATCCGAATAAAGAAGGGGACTGCACACGATGAAACATCGCTATCTACCAATGACTTCCCAAGATGAAAAAGACATGCTCAAGACGATCGGCGTCCAATCGATCGATGAATTGTTTTCGGACATTCCTGAAAAAGTACGCTTTAAAGGCGAATACAACATCAAGCCTGCAAAATCCGAATCGGCCTTGACGAAAGAACTGGCACAGCTTGCCGGCAAGAATGCGGATTCTGTCCGTTACGCATCGTTCCTCGGCGCAGGTGTTTATGATCATTACAAACCGATCGTTGTCGATCACGTCATTTCCCGTTCTGAATTTTATACAGCCTATACGCCTTACCAGCCGGAAATCTCGCAAGGGGAATTGCAGGCGATCTTTGAATTCCAGACGATGATCGCTGAACTGACCGGCATGGATATCGCGAACTCATCCATGTACGACGGGGGGACAGCGCTCGCAGAAGCGGGCATGCTCGCAGCCGGCCAGACGCGCCGCAAGAAAATCCTAGTTTCCCGTGCTGTCCATCCGGAGTCGAGAGACGTTGTCCGCACGTATGCACTCGGCCAGTCAATTGATGTTGTAGAGGTTCCGCTCAAAGATGGCCGCACGGATATCGACGCCTTAAAAGAAATGGTCGATGAGAACACGGCAACTGTCATGATTCAATATCCGAACTTTTTCGGTCAAGTGGAAAACTTGAAGGAAATCGAAACGATAGTCCATGGAGCGGGTGCTCTTTTCACCGTATCCTCCAATCCGCTGGCACTTGGGGCGTTAACGCCTCCAGGTAAATTCGGCGCAGATATTACCGTCGGCGATGCACAGCCTTTCGGCATTCCGGAAGCATTCGGCGGGCCTCATTGCGGTTATTTCGCCGTAACGCAAAAATTGATGCGCAAAGTTCCGGGACGCCTTGTCGGCGAAACGACAGACGATGAAGGCAGACGTGGATTCGTCTTGACTTTGCAAGCGCGGGAACAGCATATCCGCCGCGACAAAGCGACATCGAATATCTGCTCGAACCAAGCCTTGAATGCTTTGGCAGCGTCTGTTGCCATGACGGCGCTCGGCAAAGAAGGCGCGAAGGAAATTGCGGTGCAAAATATCACCAAAACGCATTATATGAAGCAGCAGCTGAAGAAATCCGGTTTCGAGATCGCATTCGATGGCGCCCATTTCAATGAAATTGCCGTCAAAGTCGGCTCATCGGTCAAGGAGTTGAATGCCGCTTTGTTTGAGAAAGACATGATCGGCGGCTACGATCTCGGCTTGAGCTATGACGAGTTGCAAGGGCATATGTTGATTGCGGTCACTGAGCAGCGTTCTAAAGAAGAAATCGACGCGTTTGTACAAGAAATAGATGCATTCGTGCGAGAAACGGAGGCTTCCCATGCATAAAGACAACCAGCCACTCATTTTTGAAATGACCAAACAAGGCCGTGTCGGCTACAGCTTGCCGGAACTTGATGTGCCGGTAGTGGATTTGACTGAATTGCTCGGCCAAGAGCTAGTTCGCGAAGAATTTGCCGAATTGCCGGAAGTCTCGGAACTCGACATCATGCGTCATTACACGGCGCTATCAAAACGCAACCACGGTGTCGATTCCGGATTCTATCCGCTTGGCTCGTGCACGATGAAATATAATCCGAAAATCAATGAATCCGTTGCCCGTTACTCCGGATTCGCGAACATCCACCCGCTGCAGGAAGAATCGACTGTTCAAGGTGCGATGGAATTGATGTATGACCTTCAGGAACATTTGAAGGAAATTACCGGCATGGATGAAGTGACGCTTCAGCCGGCCGCGGGTGCCCACGGCGAATGGACAGGCCTCATGATGATCCGCGCTTTCCACGAAGCGAACGGTGATTTTAACCGCACGAAAGTCATCGTGCCGGATTCTGCCCACGGAACGAACCCAGCTTCTGCGACAGTTGCTGGATTCGAGACAGTGACTGTTAAATCGAACGAGCACGGCCTTGTCGACCTGGAAGACTTGAAGCGCGTGGTCGGCGACGACACAGCGGCTCTCATGCTGACAAATCCGAACACGCTCGGCCTTTTTGAAGAAGATATCCTTGAAATGGCTTCGATCATCCACAAAGTCGGCGGCAAGCTGTACTACGACGGAGCGAATTTGAACGCCGTCATGTCAAAAGCACGCCCTGGCGACATGGGCTTTGACGTTGTCCATTTAAACTTGCACAAAACCTTCACAGGCCCGCACGGCGGCGGGGGCCCAGGATCTGGCCCGGTCGGCGTTCAAGCTGACCTGATTCCGTATTTGCCGAAGCCGATCCTCATCAAGACCGATGAAGGCTTTACATTTGATTACGACCGCCCGGAATCTATCGGACGCGTCAAGCCGTTCTATGGCAACTTCGGCATCAATGTGCGCGCCTATACGTATATCCGTACAATGGGGCCGGACGGTTTGAAAAAAGTAACCGAATACGCCGTCTTGAATGCCAACTACATGATGAGAAGGCTCTCGCCACATTTCGATTTGCCGTACGACCGCCACTGCAAGCATGAATTTGTCTTGAGCGGCCGACGCCAGAAGAAGCTTGGTGTCAGAACGCTTGACATGGCAAAAC
Organism: Planococcus rifietoensis; assembly: GCF_001465795.2. Taxonomy (NCBI): domain Bacteria; kingdom Bacillati; phylum Bacillota; class Bacilli; order Caryophanales; family Caryophanaceae; genus Planococcus; species Planococcus rifietoensis. The sequence goes on from NZ_CP013659.2 coordinate 1,275,298, forward strand.
GCCTGCTTGACTTTGGTTACCATCCGCCGACAATTTACTTCCCGCTCAATGTGGAAGAAGGCATGATGATCGAGCCGACGGAAACAGAATCGAAAGAAACATTGGATGACTTTATCGATGCAATGATCCAGATTGCCCGTGAAGTGGAAGAAAATCCGGAGATCGTCCAAAATGCGCCGCATACGACGGTCATCAACCGACTGGATGAAACGAAAGCAGCCCGCAAGCCGGTGCTTCGTTACCAAAAACCGACAGACAGTGAATGACCTAAAAAACCCCGGAAGCAAATGCTTCCGGGGTTTTTGATTATTTAGATTTGATTTTGCCTGTCCATTTTTTGAAGCCGCCTTGCAATTGGAACAATTGCTCATAGCCTTTTTTCTTCAGGAACAACGCGACGCGTCCACTTCTTGCCCCGTTCTGGTCATATAGGTAGACCGGTTTGTCGGCGCGGATTTCCTTGTAGCGCTGGCGCAATTGCGATTGCGGGATGTTGCGCGCCCCGAGAATATGGCCGGCTGCGAAATCTTTTGGTTCCCGGACATCGATGAGCTGCGCTTTTCGGTAGCCTTGGATGAATTCTTCCTGGTTCAGATCGGTGACCGCTTTGCGGATGCGGAGGAAGGAGACGACCGCAAAAATGAGGATGGCGATGACGACACCCAATGTGATATACAATAATTCCACTGTTCTTGCCCCTTTCTATACTTACTCATTATAAGAGATAAGGTGACGGATATTCAATGGCTATGTTACAGTAATCTGGGCAAATCAGAGGCAATCCTGTGAAGCTAGCGGGCGGAAAGCGCGTGGCGTCTGGACTTTCAGTTGTCAAGTGCTCTCCACAGGAAATTAAATCGATTTTTGTGCTGAATAATGCGAACATACGTGTCTTTCGTCTCATTTTGACGAAAGGGAAAACGCAGAACCCTTGCCATTGCTCGATTATCCAGTCGCGAAAATTTTCCATCAGAAAAATGTTATTGCGAGTAAGTTTCAATATATAGTATCATGGGAAATGTAATAATACTATATATAGTGTTAACCACATATAATATAAAGGAGGATTTGTCAAATGGTTTCCGCCACACAATCCGAATATACATTAAACGTCGAGTCCCTGAACAAAGACATCGAAGCTTTCCCGCAAGTCCACGCGGTAACGAAAGACATGAAGAAAACGCATAAAGGCGTATCCCGCCTGGTCATGATCGACCGCTATTCCTTCAAGGATACGAGCAAAAGCACGTTGAAGCCGGGCGATTTCGTCGTGTTGACGGTCAAAGAAGACCCGAAATTTCCAGCGCGCGGCCTCGGTTACATCGTCTCGATCGACCAAGACGCGAACAAAGCACGTGTGTGGATCGAAGAAGATTACCGTAGCGCCATCGACAACCCTGAAGAAGTAGAACAAGGCATCGTTAATCGGCCGATCGATGTCATCGAAAAACCGCTCGAAGTATTTTACGAGCAAATCGCCAAACGCAATGCCACTGGGCTTTCTGCAGTCGAGAAAACCCCTGAAAAGCAAAGCGAGTGGTTCACGAAATTCTACGAGCAGCTCGTTAACCTGAATTTCGTTCCTGCCGGCCGTGTGCTTTACGGGGCAGGCGCTGACACCGACGTCACGTATTTCAACTGCTACGTCATGCCATTTGTCGCCGATTCGCGCGAAGGCATCTCAGACCACCGCAAGCAAGTGATGGAAATCATGAGCCGCGGAGGCGGTGTCGGGACGAATGGATCGACACTTCGCCCGCGCAATACACTCGCTCGTGGCGTCAACGGCAAATCATCCGGTTCTGTTTCATGGCTTGACGATATCGCGAAACTGACGCATCTGGTCGAACAAGGTGGTTCACGCCGCGGCGCCCAGATGATCATGCTTGCTGACTGGCATCCAGATATCGCGGAATTCATCATTTCCAAAATGCAAAACCCGCGTATTTTGCGCTATTTGATCGAAAACACCGAAGACGAAACGATCAAACGCCTGGCGAACGATAAATTGAAATTCAAGCCTTTAACTGAACAGGAAGAAGCGATGTACCAAGGCTTGCTCAACTACCGGACCATTCCGGGCATGGGCGGATTCAACGAAAAAATCATGCGCGATGCAGAAACGAAACTGCGCGACGGCGGCACATTCTCCGTTCATAACGAAGAATTCCTCACCGGCGCCAATATTTCCGTCACTTTGACGAAAGACTTCATGGAAGCAGTCGAAAAAGACGAAGATTTCGAATTGCGCTTCCCGGCAGTTGAATCGTATTCAAAAGAAGAAATGGCGGTCTATAACGAAGAATGGCATAAGATTGGCGATGTCCGCGATTGGGAAAAAATGGGCCATAAAGTCCGCACATACCGCGTCATCAAAGCACGCGAACTATGGAACTTGATCAATGTATGCGCAACTTATTCCGCAGAGCCCGGCATCTTCTTCATCGATAATGCCAATGAAAAAACAAATGCCACTGCCTACGGCCAAAAAGTCGTGGCGACAAACCCATGTGGTGAACAGCCGCTTGCGCCTTACTCCGTATGCAACTTGGCAGCCGTCAACTTGGCACGCTTCGCAGATCCGAAAACGAAGCAAGTTGATTTTGAAGCACTTAAAGAAACCGTGCGTGTCGGCGTCCGTATGCAAGACAACGTCATCGATGCAACGCCTTATTTCCTGGAAGACAACCGTATCCAGGCGCTCGGCGAACGCCGTGTAGGCCTTGGCGTCATGGGCCTTGCCGATTTGCTCATCTATTCGGACCGTGAATACGGATCCCCGGAAGGCAACGAGCTAGTCGATGAGATTTTCAAAACGATTGCAGTTGCAGCGTACGAAGCATCTACAGAACTCGCTGAAGAACGCGGCAGCTTCCCGTTCCTTGTCGGCGAAACAGATGCAGAAACAGAGAACTTGCGCCGCGCATTTACCGAAACCGGCTTTATGCAAGGGATGCCAGAAGAAATCCGCCAAGCGGTGCTCGACAAAGGGATCCGCAACTCTCATCTATTGACGGTTGCGCCGACAGGCTCGACGGGTACGATGGTTGGCGTATCGACAGGACTCGAACCGTACTATTCATTTACCTACTACCGCAGCGGGCGCCTTGGGAAATTCATCGAAGTAAAAGCGGACATTGTCCGTGAATACTTGAAGAACAATCCGGATGCAGACGAAGACAATTTGCCGGAAGCGTTCGTCACGTCGATGGACCTTGCGCCTGAAGCGCATGCCGATGTCCAGTGCATCATCCAGCGCTGGATCGATTCCTCAATCTCGAAAACGGTCAACGCGCCAAAAGGCTATACCGTCGAACAGGTTGAAGGTGTCTATGAGCGTCTCTACAAAGGCGGTGCCAAAGGCGGCACAGTCTACGTCGACGGCAGCCGTGATTCGCAAGTATTGACTTTGAAGGCTGAAGACAACACGTTCGAAGAAGACCATACCGAAGAAGATACCGGCAAACGTCCGGTCGTCTTGATCGACACGATCCAAGACTTGCGCTCGACCAATGTTACGATCGGATCGGAAGTAGGCAATACCTGCCCTGTCTGCCGTAAAGGGACAGTGGAAGAAATGGGCGGATGCAATACATGCACGAACTGTGCAGCCCAATTGAAATGCGGACTGTAACAAAAAACTTCAAATAGCCGGAGCCATATCCTCCAGTGACAAAAAGCGGAAGCCAAAATAGGCTTCCGCTTTTTCAGAGTGTTGAAGAAGTCTATTAATCCATTACGAATTAGAATGGAGTCAATTTTTCTACATTCAATAATCAATGATCTTTCTAAGTATTTGGAGAAGTGTTCGCTCGACTCCTGTGGACCAGCGAGACGACCGAGACCCCGCAAGGCGCACAGCGACTGAGGAGGCTTGGGTGCGAGCCCACGGAAAGCGAGCGATAAGCTTCGGAAAATACGGTTTCCTGAGTTTCTCGACAGCCTGAAAAAGCGGAACCCATAATAGGCTTCCGCTTTTTTTATGTCCGCTCTTAAGCCCGTCTTCTGGCTTGCCGCGAATTGATCGTATGCTAAAATGGAAAAGGAAAGCCAAGAAAGGGGTGCAAGGGCATGAGAGTCCTGGTGTTGAACGGTCCCAATTTAAACCGTCTCGGCAAACGCGAAAAACAAGCGTACGGAAGTTTTACATTGCAGGAGCTGGAGCAGGAACTGGCGGAATTCGCGGAAAGTGAAGGCTTTGAGCTGATCTGCCGGCAGTCCAATCATGAAGGGGAACTGATCGATTGGATCCACGGTGCGGATGATGATGCCGTTTCGGGCATCGTGTTGAATGCCGGCGCCTATACGCATACGAGCATCGCGATACGCGACGCCATCGCATCGGTCCAAGTACCGGTCGTTGAAGTACATATTTCCAATATCCACGCACGTGAAGAATTCCGCCATCATTCCCACATCGCGCCGGTAGCCATCGGGCAAATCGCCGGCTTCGGCAAAGATGTCTACCGGCTGGGGCTCCAGTCGCTCTTGCTTCGACAACAGAAAGGATGAAACTGATGAAATTGATGAAACTGCGCGAACAAATGCAAAAGCGGGAACTGGATTCCTTGCTGGTGACAAATCCGTATAATCTTCGTTTTATTACAGGCTTCACCGGAACGGCTGGGCTTGCGCTCATCACGCCGAATGATGCTTGGTTCATTACCGATTTCCGCTACACGGAACAAGCAGGAGAGCAAGTCAAAGAATTCAAAGTGGTCCAAGCGCAAAAAGGCTTGATTGACGAAGTGGCACGCATTGCACAGGAAGCGGCAGTCGAGCGCTTGGCGTTCGAACAGGATTATATGACCTTTGCGACCTATTCGCAGTATCAGGAAAAATTGTCGGCTACGCTCGAACCGGTTAGCGGCTTGATTGAAAAGCTGCGCATGGTGAAATCGCCAGAAGAACTAGAAGTGCTAAAAGCGGCAGCCAAGATCGCTGACGATGCGTTTGAGCATATTTGCACTTATATCAAAGCCGGCATGACAGAACTGCAAGTCTCAAACGAATTGGAATTCTTCATGCGTTCGCAAGGCGCAACTTCTTCTTCGTTCGACATCATCGTCGCATCGGGCTTGCGTTCGGCGCTGCCTCATGGCGTTGCCTCCGATAAGAAAATCGAACAAGGCGACTTGATCACGCTTGATTTCGGCGCCTTATACAATGGCTATGTCTCGGACATCACGCGCACGGTGGCAGTCGGCGAACCGTCCGATAAGCTCAAGGAAATTTATCAAGTGGTCTTGGATTCACAAGTGCTGGCGCTTGAGAACATCAAACCGGGCATGACAGGAATTGAAGCGGATGCCATCGCACGCGATTACATCAAGTCAAAAGGCTACGGGGAAGCGTTTGGGCATTCAACCGGCCACGGCATCGGCCTTGAGGTCCACGAAGGGCCAGGGCTGTCGTTCCGTTCGGAAACCGTCCTTGAACCCGGAATGGCAGTCACGGTCGAACCGGGCATCTATTTGCCGGGAATTGGCGGAGTGCGCATCGAAGATGATATACTGATAATCGAAACGGGGAATGAGCGCTTGACGCATTCTTCTAAAGAGCTTCGCATTTTATAACAAACGGAGGAACTATTATTATGATTTCAGTAAACGATTTTAAAACAGGATTGACCATCGAAGTGGATAACGATATTTGGCGTGTGATGGAATTCCAGCACGTTAAACCGGGCAAAGGGGCGGCGTTCGTCCGTTCGAAGCTTCGCAATTTGCGTACAGGAGCGGTCAATGAAAAGACATTCCGCGCCGGCGAAAAAGTCGCAAAAGCACAAATCGACAACCGCAAAATGCAGTATTTGTATGCAAATGGCGATATGCACGCATTCATGGATACAGAAACTTACGACCAGATCGAATTGCCGGAAAAAAGCATTGCATATGAGCTGAAATTCCTGCAGGAAAACATGGACGTGCAAGTCATTCAATACCATGGCGAAGTGCTGGGCGTCGAATTGCCGAACACAGTTGTCTTGGAAGTGGCTGAAACAGACCCAGGGATCAAGGGAGACACGGCAAGCGGCGGATCAAAACCGGCCATCTTGACAACCGGGCTTTCTGTCCAAGTGCCATTCTTCATCAACCAAGGGGATAAACTAATCATCAATACGACCGATTCTTCATACGTCTCGCGTGCCCAATAAGTAGAAAAGGCCTCTTTTAGGGGCCTTTTTTTAAAATGTCGGCCTTGCTATTTCAAAATGATTCGAAAAAGTCTAAAATGGTGGAGTAGCTAAAATTAAATACATAACAGGGGAGTAGGTATTATATGAAAATCCAAGAAATTCGTGAAATCATTAAATTGGTGGACCAGTCATCCATCGACGAATTCAGTTATGAATTCGATGGCGTCAAAGTGAAGATGAAGAAAAATTCATCCAGCCCTTCACAATCGGCAGCTGTCCAAACAAAAGCGGCGGAAGAGCCAGCGCAGGCATCTGCACCAGCAGCGCCAAAACAAGCAGAAGCAGTTGAAGCTGCACCGACAGAGCAGCCGGTGCAAACGGAAGCGGCTGATACTGGCAACGCATCAAATGAAGATTTGCACAAGATCCTGTCTCCGATGGTCGGCACGTTCTATCAATCGCCATCACCGGAAGAAGAGGCTTACGTGGCTGTCGGAACGAAAGTTTCTGCAGACCAAGTCGTTTGCATCGTTGAAGCGATGAAGCTCTTTAACGAAATCGAAGCAGAAGTGGATGGGGAAATCGCTGAAATCCTAGTCAAAGATGGCCAATTGGTCGAATACGGTCAGCCTTTGTTCCTCGTAAAAGCAAACTAAGGGGGGCTGACAATGATGAAAAAAGTATTGATTGCCAACCGCGGGGAAATCGCCGTTCGGATCATTCGTGCCTGCAAAGAGCTCGATATCCAAACTGTAGCGGTTTATTCAGAAGCGGATAAAGAAGCGCTCCACGTTGAACTGGCCGATGAAGCTTACTGCATCGGGCCGAAACTATCAAAAGACAGCTATTTGAACTTTTCCAATATCATCAGCGTCGCTAAATTGACGAATTGCGACGGCATCCATCCGGGATATGGTTTCCTCGCTGAAAACTCGAGCTTTGCCGAATTATGCGAAGCGTGCGATATCATGTTCATCGGACCGACAGCGGCCGCAATTTCGAAGATGGGCACAAAAGACGTAGCCCGTGAAACGATGCGCCAAGCAAACGTACCCGTCGTTCCGGGCTCTACAGGAATCGTCGGAAGCGAAGAGGAAGGCTTGGAAATCGCCGAAAAGATCGGTTTCCCGGTCATCATCAAAGCAACTGCAGGCGGTGGAGGCAAAGGGATTCGCGTGGCGAGAACGCGCGAAGATTTTGTCAAAGGCTTGAATATGACGCAAAAAGAAGCCGCCGCAGCATTTGGCAACCCGGGCGTTTATATCGAGAAATTCATCGAGGATTTCCGCCATATCGAAATCCAGGTGTTGGCCGATTCGCATGGCAATGCCATCCATCTCGGCGAACGCGATTGCTCGATTCAGCGCCGCATGCAAAAACTTGTCGAAGAAGCGCCGTCTCCTGCTTTATCAGCCGAATTGAGAGCAGAAATGGGCGAAGCAGCCGTCAAAGCGGCGCAAGCGGTTAATTACCGTGGCGCTGGGACGGTCGAGTTCATCTTTGATGTAGAAAACCAGAAATTCTACTTTATGGAAATGAATACGCGTATCCAAGTGGAACATCCGGTCACCGAAATGATCACAGGCATCGACTTGATCCAGCAGCAATTGAAAGTCGCTTCCGGCGAGACACTCGCCTATAAACAGGAAGACGTCACGTTCAAAGGCTGGTCCATCGAATGCCGCATCAACGCTGAAAACCCGCTGAAAAACTTCATGCCTTCTGCAGGGCGTGTAGATATGTACTTGCCGCCGGGCGGCATGGGCGTGCGCGTTGATTCAGCGATGTATTCAGGTTACACAATCCCGCCTTATTACGATTCAATGGTGGCTAAGCTCATCACATTCGCCGATACACGCGAAGAGGCCGTGGCCAAGATGAAGCGTGCGCTGGACGAATTCGTGGTGGAAGGCGTCTTCACGACCATTCCATTCCATCTTCGCCTCATGGATCATGAGGTGTTCAAATCCGGGGACTTCAATACGAAATTCCTGGAAAAATACGATGTAATGGGCTCCTGAGGAGGAACATTCAAATGGCTGAAAAAGTAATCCCATATGTAAAAATGAAATCACCCGGTGCTCAGGATCTCGGGAATATCGAAGTTGCCTCGGAAGTGTTGGAAATTATTGCCAGTATCGCTGCGACTGATATCGAAGGTGTTGCCAGCATGCGCGGCAATTTTGCCTCAGGCGTCGTTGAACGTTTGGGCAAAAAAGTCCATGGCAAAGGCATCAAAACCGAACTGTCGGACGAAGGCTTGGCGATCGACGTCTATTGCGTTATCGATTATGGCGTATCGATCCCGAATACTGCCAAGAAAATCCAGGAACAAGTCCGCCAGACCTTGGAGACCATGACTTCGCTGCAGACGCAGGAAGTGAATGTGCACATTACCGGTATACATTTCGACAATCCTCAAGTGGACTGATAAGCAGGCTGCCCGGACATGCTGATGCATGTGTCGGCCAGCCTTCTTTTTTATGGATGCGCTGCGCCCGCGGTGATTTGTTGGAACATTTCAAACTTGGAAGTTCCGCGCGATTACCTGTATAATGGGGGGATAATCAGCTTGAAAAAGGAGACCGGAATTATGATGAAACGACACGAAGCACGGGAAAAAGCGCTTCAGACGCTATTCCAGCTCGATGGAACCGAATTAACGATTGAAGAAGCGATGGAACATGTCATGAACGGGGAAACCGACCAGTTCTATAAATTGCTGGTAGAAGGCACCAACAGCAAGCAACAGGAAATCGATGAAAAACTAAAAGGCCATTTGGAAAACTGGTCGCTCGAGCGCTTGCCGAAAGTCGAACGCACCATTTTGCGCATGGCTGTTTTCGAACTTGAATATATGGATGATGCGCCGAGCCGCGTCGTCTTGAACGAAGCAATCGAATTGAGCAAGACCTTCGGGGACGATAAATCAAGCCGTTTCGTCAACGGCGTTCTTTCGAAATTCACTGACCAAACTGCGAACTAATCATTGGAGGAATCTACGTGACTGCTGAATTGATTGATGGAAAAGCCGTAAGCCTGAAAATTAAAGAGCGAGTGCAACAACGTGTAGAGAAACTGAAAACAAACGGAATCACCCCTGGCCTGTCGGTCATTTTAGTGGGCGATGATTCCGCTTCGCAAACGTATGTCAAAAACAAAAAGAAAACTTGCGAATCACTCGGCATGCGTTCAGATCTTCATTTATATCCTGCTTCACTGACCGAGCAGGAACTGCTTAAAAAAATTGATGAACTGAATAACGACCCGGACATCCACGGCATTTTGGTGCAATTGCCGCTTCCTGCCCAGATCGATGAATTCAAGATCATCACGGCAATCGCTCCCGAAAAGGACGTCGATGGCTTCCACCCGATTTCCGTCGGCAATTTGATGATCGGCAAAGACACCTTTTTGCCATGTACGCCCCACGGGGTGATGGTGCTCCTTGAGCATTACGGCATCGATCCTGCAGGCAAGCATGCCGTCGTCATCGGCCGCAGCAATATCGTCGGCAAGCCGGTCGGCCAGCTGCTGCTGCAAAAAGATGCGACCGTGACCTATTGCCATTCAAAAACACCGGATTTGAAGGCGATGACCCAGCAGGCGGACATCATCATTGCCGCCATCGGCCGTGCGAAATTCATCGGAGCAGACCATATCAAAGAAGGCGCAGTCGTCATCGATGTCGGCATGAACCGTGACGAAAACGGCAAGCTGTGCGGCGACGTCGATTTCGAGGCGGTGCGCGAGCGGGCAAGCTTCATCACGCCTGTACCGGGCGGCGTTGGACCGATGACCATCGCGATGCTGATGGAAAATACGTTGCTGTCGGCTGAAAAAGGATTATCAAAAGACAAAGCTAGCGAAAGCGTGTAAAATGAATAGCAAATAGAGCTGTTTTTCGAAAGAAAGACAGCTTTTTACTTTCTATAGACAGGGGTTGACATTTTGGCGACCGACCCGTACTTAAGTGTTGCAGCATTAACGAAATACATAAAAAAGAAATTCGATGCCGACCCTCATTTGCGTGATGTCTACGTAAAAGGGGAGCTATCGAACGTAAAAATCCATACGAGCGGGCATATCTATTTCACGTTGAAAGACCAGAAAGCACGCATGCCGGCGGTGATGTTCTCAGCGAAGGCAAAATCGATGAAATTCCGTCCAGAAAGCGGCATGACCGTCCTGATCCGCGGAGATATCTCTGTGTATGAAGCATCGGGACAATACCAATTATATGCCCAATCGATGCAGCCCGACGGCATCGGCGATTATTATTTGGCGTTTGAACAATTAAAGGAAAAGCTCAGCAAAGAAGGCTTATTCAATGCTGCGCATAAACAGCAACTGCCTCAGTTTCCTGAAAAAGTCGCAGTCATCACCGCACAAACAGGGGCAGCGGTGCGTGACATCATCACGACGCTCAGGCGCCGTTACCCGCTTGCGCGAATTGTGCTGTTTCCGACATTGGTGCAAGGCCAGGGAGCCGTCCAGTCGATCGTCCAGTCCATCCAACAAGCGAACCGCACAGACAGTGACGTTTTGATTGTCGGGCGGGGCGGCGGTTCGATTGAAGACCTGTGGGCATTCAACGAAGAAGCAGTGGCGCGGGCGATTTATGATTCGGCCATTCCGGTCATCTCGGCGGTCGGTCACGAAACGGACACGACGATCGCCGATTTTGTAGCCGATTTGCGCGCAGCCACCCCGACAGCCGCAGCAGAGCTCGCGGTGCCGAGCCGCATCGAGTTGCTCGAGCGCGTCATGGGGCAGCGCCAAGTGATGTTCAGGCTCTTGTCGAACGATTTGGAACAGCGCCGCATCCGACTGACGCAGCTGCAAAATTCCTATCCGATGGCCTATCCAGACCGGCTCTACCGCCCCTTCATCGAACGCATCGAGCGGGCGACGGATGCACTGCAGCGCGAGACTGTGTTGACGGCCAGGCGTTCAAGAGACCGGTTGGCTATGCTTTCGCGCCAATTGGAAAATCGCAACCCGTCTGACCGCATCCGCCAAGCAGAACGTGATTTAGCCAGTCTTGGAGATCGGCTCGACCAGCGCATCACACAAGTTTTCCGTCAGCGGGACCAGCAATTAAAGTCTGCGATCCGTACGCTGGATGCGCTCAGTCCGCTAAAAATCATGGACAGGGGCTATGCGATTCCGTTCAAAGAAGGCGGAGTAGTGAAATCGGTTGGCCAGCTGAAACGCGGCGACCGGCTGAGCCTTTCATTGAAAGACGGGGAAGTCGAGACCGTCATCGAAGCGATCAACCCAAAAGATAAGGAGCGCGACTAAATGGCAGAAAATAACATGATGTTCAACGACGCAATGGAGCAGTTGGAGGAAATCGTCAAGCTGCTCGAACAAGGCGATGTGCCGCTCGAAGAAGCACTGACGCTTTACCAAAAAGGCATGGAGTTATCGAAGCTGTGCCACGATAAATTGAAAAATGCCGAAACCCAGCTGGTGACAATGATGAAAGATGGAAAAGAAGTGCCTGCTGAAATCGAAGGGGAAGGGAATGCACAATGAACTTAAAACAATTCAGAACCCATTATGAACCGGTCATCCAGCAGGAGATGGCGGAATTGATTAGCGGATTGGCCATTCCCGAATCCTTGAAGGAATCGATGCATTATTCGCTTCAGGCAGGGGGCAAGCGCATACGCCCGATGCTTGTGCTCGCCACTATGCATGAACAAGGCGCAGCCCATCCGGATGCTTTGAAAGTGGCGGCTGCAATTGAAATGATCCATACATATTCCTTGATCCATGATGATTTGCCGAGCATGGACAACGATGACTTGCGGCGCGGGATGCCGACGAACCATAAAGTGTTCGGGGAAGCTGTCGCCATTCTTGCGGGAGATGCTCTGTTGACGTTCAGCTTTAGCATCATGGCGCGTCTGGACGATGTTTCTGCAGAAGACAAAGTGCGCCTCATCGACTTATTATCGACAGCGGCCGGTGCAGAAGGCATGGTCGGCGGCCAAGTACTCGATATTGAAGGAGAAGAAAAGCAGCTGGGCTTGGAGCAATTGGAGCAAGTGCATTTACTCAAGACCGGCGCGTTATTGACCTACAGCATCATTTCAGGAGCCATCCTCGCAGGAGCCAGTTCCGAGCAATTGGTGGCGCTTTCAACATTCGGCCGCCATCTCGGATTGGCGTTCCAGATCCAGGATGATATCTTGGATGTCACCGGCACTTCCGAAGAGCTCGGGAAAACGGCCGGCAAAGACGAAACGAGCGAGAAAAGCACGTACCCTGGCATCTTGACCTTGCCGAAAGCGAAAGAAAAATTGGATTACCATGCGCAACAAGCGCTAGATGCGCTAGATGGGCTTCCTGGCCAACAGCAGCTATTGAAGGAATTGACCGAGCTGATCGTCCAGCGAAAAAGCTGAAATTAGGGCTCTTGTTTGTACATTTGCCCAGTCTTGCTATAATATGGGGAGACAACAATACAGGAAAATATAGAAAAAAGGTGTGTGATGGCAAATGGATCTTCATTCGATAACTGGTCCATCTTTCCTAAAAGAGCTGAATCCCGAGCAATTGGAGCTCTTAAGTGAAGATATCCGTCGATTTCTCATAGAAAATCTTTCGAAAACCGGTGGCCATATCGGCCCGAACCTCGGCGTAGTGGAATTGACGATTGCACTTCACCGTGTTTTCAACAGCCCCGACGACAAATTGATTTGGGATGTCGGGCATCAGTCTTATGTCCATAAAATTTTGACAGGGCGTGCAGATCAATTCGATACGCTGCGCCAGTTCAAAGGCCTGTGCGGCTTCCCGAAACGCAACGAAAGCGATCACGATGTCTGGGAAACCGGCCATAGCTCGACTTCCCTATCTGCGGCAATGGGCATGGCGGCAGCACGCGATATTAAAAAAGACAAAAATTATGTCATTCCGATCATCGGCGATGGCGCATTGACTGGCGGCATGGCGTTTGAGGCGCTGAACCACATTGGTCACGCGCAAACCGACATGACCGTCATCCTCAACGACAACGAAATGTCGATCGCACCGAATGTCGGGGCGCTACATAGCGTTCTTGGACGCATGCGGACGGCCGGGAAATACAATAAAGTCAAAGACGACCTTGAATACTTGCTGAAAAAAGTACCGGCAGTCGGAGGCAAGCTCGCTTCAACGGCAGAGCGCGTCAAAGACAGCCTCAAATATTTGGTCGTTTCCGGCATGTTCTTCGAAGAGCTTGGATTCACCTATCTCGGCCCGATTGACGGGCATGACCTCGAGGAGCTTGAAGACAACCTGGAATACGCTAAGAAAACAAAAGGACCTGTTTTGCTTCACGTCATCACGAAAAAAGGCAAAGGCTATTTGCCGGCTGAACAGGATAAAATCGGCACATGGCACGGAATTGGGCCGTATAAAATGGAAACAGGCGATTTGGTGAAATCTTCCTCCACTGCTCCTTCTTGGAGCGGTTTGATCGCCGAAACCACTCGCAAGCTTGCCCGCACCGATGAGCGCATCGTCGCCATCACGCCGGCAATGCCTGTTGGGTCGAAATTGGAAGGATTTGCCTCTGAGTTTCCTGAGCGCATGTTTGACGTGGGAATCGCTGAACAGCACGCGACCACAATGGCTGCAGGACTTGCAACGCAAGGCATGAAGCCGTTCCTGGCAATCTATTCGACATTTCTCCAGCGCGCGTATGACCAAGTGGTCCACGATATTTGCCGCCAGAACTTGAATGTCTTTATCGGCATCGACCGCTCGGGGCTTGTCGGAGCGGATGGCGAAACGCATCAAGGCGTTTTCGATATCGCCTTCTTGCGCCATCTTCCGAACATGGTCTTGATGATGCCAAAAGACGAAAACGAAGGGCAGCACATGGTCAAGACGGCAATCGATTACGATGGCGGCCCGATTGCATTGCGCTATCCACGCGGCAATGGCCTAGGAGTGCCAATGGACGATGAGCTGAAGGCAATTCCGATTGGCAGCTGGGAAGTGTTGGAAGAAGGAACGGATGCTGTCATTTTGGCATTCGGCACGACGATTCCGATGGCGCTTCATGCTGCCGAGCAATTGCGTGAAGAAGGAATCCAGGTAGAAGTCGTCAACTCACGCTTCATCAAGCCGCTGGACGAAGAAATGCTTGCATCGATTTTCAGCCGCAAAGTGCCGGTTCTGACAATCGAGGAAGCGGTCTTGCAAGGCGGTTTCGGCAGTGCGGTTCTCGAATACGCACACGACAATGGCCACGAAGGCGCGGTTATCGACCGGATGGGCATTCCGGATCTCTTTGTTGAACACGGTGATGTTGCTGAGTTGATGGACGAAATCCATCTCAACAGCGACGAAGTGGTCAAACAAGTGAAACTGCGTGCAAAACAAAATTCACAACAGCAGGAGCGGTCGAACGCTCTATGAATAAAGTGAAAAAAGAACGGGTGGATGTCCTGCTAGTCGAGCGGGGCATTTGCGAAACACGTGAAAAAGCCAAGCGTGCCATCATGGCTGGAGTGATTTTCTCTGGAACTGAACGCCTTGAGAAACCCGGCGAAAAAATCCCTGAAGATGCGCCGCTTGAAAAAAAGGGCAACGATCTGCGTTACGTCAGCCGCGGGGGCTTGAAACTGGAAAAAGCGCTCGCTGAATTCGATGTTGCAGTGGAAGGCAAAATGATGCTCGATATCGGTTCATCGACCGGTGGATTCACCGATTGTGCATTGCAAAACGGTGCCCGCCATGGTTATGCGCTCGATGTCGGCTATAATCAACTGGCTTGGAAAATTCGGCAAGATCCGCGTGTCACCGTTATGGAACGCACCAACTTCCGCCACTCGAAACCTGAAGATTTTCGGGAAGGCTTGCCGGAAGTAGCGACCATTGACGTTTCCTTCATTTCGCTGCGCATTATCCTGCCGGTGCTGAAAACCATTTTGATCCCGGGCGGCGATTGCATTGCGCTCGTCAAACCACAGTTTGAGGCGGGGCGTGAGAAAGTCGGCAAAAAAGGCATCGTCCGCGATCCGAAAGTTCATCAGGAAGTGCTGCAAAAAGTGGCTGCCTATGCAATCGACTGCGGTTTCGAAGTCAAGGCGATGACCCATTCACCAATTACCGGCGGTGAAGGCAATATCGAGTTTTTATTCCATCTTGTTTCCAACGAACAGGCAACAAAAAGTGAATTGCCGGATGCGCATTCGTTCGCTCAAACGGTGGAGCGTGCCCATTTAGCATTCAAGGAAAAAAACACACAATCCGATTAACCGGGCAGGGGAATTTATTCCCTGCCTTTTTTCTGTCTGGCCAACGAAAATGAGTGAAGCTTGCCCATAAGGGGTAAATAGTTCTAGTGGGGCCAGGAAGTTTCCTTGTTTTCAAAACGGTTTAGAGGTACGATATAAAGTATATGGAATAATTATTCACTCAAGGGGGAGCACCATGAATAAAGGACAACGTCATATCAAAATCCGCGACTTGATCTCAAATCGCGAAATCGAAACGCAAGATGATTTGGTCGACTTATTGAAAGCTGCGGGCTATGAAGTGACGCAAGCAACCGTTTCTCGCGATATCAAGGAACTGCATTTAGTGAAGGTCCCATTGCAAGACGGCCGCTATAAATACAGCTTGCCGGCGGACCAGCGTTTTAACCCGATGCAGAAACTGCACCGTGCGCTCACCGATGCGTTTGTCAGCATCGATGGGGCCAGTCATTTTCTGGTCATGAAAACCTTGCCGGGCAATGCCCATGCGATCGGTTCGTTGATCGACCATTTGGATTGGGAAGAAATTTTAGGGACCATCTGCGGAGATGATACGTGTTTGATCATTTGCCGTGATGTAGAACACCGCGAAGTGCTGAAACAGCGTTTGATTGAAATGCTTTAATTAAAGAGGTGGATGTATATGCTGCGAGAATTGGATATCCGCAATTTTGCGATTATCGATACATTATCGGTCAGTTTTACAGAAGGCATGACAGTTCTGACAGGGGAAACCGGTGCCGGGAAGTCGATCATCATCGATGCCGTGCACTTACTAGCCGGAGGGCGAGGAAGCCAGGAATTCATTCGCCACGGGGCCCAAAAAGCTGAAATCGAAGGCTTGTTCCAGATCGAGAGCGAAAAGCATCCAGTCCATAAAAAACTGGAGGATTTCGGGATTCAGGCGAGCGACGGGGATGTTTTGCTGCGCCGCGAGCTGAATGGCAAAGGAAAAAACGTTTGCCGCATCAATGGTAAACTGGTGACCATTTCCATTTTGCGTGAAGTGGGGGCCGCGTTGATCGATATCCATGGCCAGCACGAGACGCAGGAATTGATGGATGAAAAGCAGCATCTTCATCTATTGGATCAATTTGCCGGGAAACTTCTAACCAAAGCCAAAGAAGGCTATAGCCATACATTTGAAAAATACACGAAATTAAAGCGTGAATTTGCCAGCTATAATGAAAACGAACAGCAGATCGCACAGCGCATCGACTTGCTGACGTTCCAATTGCGTGAAATCGAAGAAGCCCAGCTCGTGCCTGGGGAAGAAGAAACTTTGCTGGAAGAACGCAAGCGACTGCAGAATTTCACCAAAATCTTCGAGTCGATTTCACAAGCCCATGAAGCGATTCAAGGGGAGTCGAAGGGGCTCGATTGGGTCGGCAATGCGATGAGCGAACTTGAACACGCAGCAGCAGTCGATGAGCAGTTCCAAGAAGCGTCGGAATCGGTTGCCGGGGCCTTTTATCAACTTCAGGACACGTCAACTGAAATCAAGCGCATTTTGGACCAGCTGGAGTTCGACCCGGAACGGCTTAATGAAATCGAACAGCGCCTGGCATTATTGCAATCCTTGAAGCGCAAATACGGCGCATCGGTTGAGGACATGTTGTTGTATCAGGAAGAGCAAGCGGACGAGCTCGATAAATTGCTCAACCGCGACCAACGCCTGCGCCTTGACCAGGAGAAACTGAAGGAATTGACCGAGGATTTGCGCATCGAAGCGGAAGAACTAACGATGCTGAGAAAACAAGCGGCAGCCAAATTATCGAAAGCGATCATGGAACAGTTAAAAGAGCTCCATATGGGTAAAGCCTCGTTTTCGGTGCAATTCAACTTGCTGCCAAAAGGCAAATTCGACCGTTTCGGCCAGGACAGCATCGCATTCCATATTTCGACGAATGTCGGGGAGCCGTTAAAGCCGCTGACAAAAGTCGCATCAGGCGGTGAATTGTCGCGCATGATGCTCGCATTGAAGACAATTTTTTCCAAGCACCAAGGCATCACATCGATCATTTTCGATGAAGTCGATACGGGAGTCAGCGGGCGTGTAGCGCAGGCGATTGCCGAGAAAATCGCTGCCATTGCCCGCCATTCCCAAGTGCTGTGCATTTCCCATTTGCCTCAAGTCGCAGCCATGGCAGATCAGCATCTGTTTATCGAGAAAAAAGTATCAAAAGACCGCACGACCACATCGGTGAAAGAACTGGCAGGGCGCAAGCGCACTGAAGAAATGAGCCGTATGCTGTCAGGGGCGGAAATCACCGAATTGACCTTGCAGCATGCTGATGAATTACTGACTTTGGCGAGGGACCGGAAGCTGTTGATGAAATAAGGGTCCGGAGCCTGTATTTTAGGAGAGAAAAATATGGAGAAAATAAAAATCGCCATTGCCGATGACAACCGAGAGCTTGTCGAATTGATGACCGAATTTCTCGAATCACAGCCGAATATGGAAGTGGTGGGCGTTGCGTACGATGGCAGGGAATGCATCGGTATACTGGAACAGACCGAAGCGGATATCTTGCTGCTCGACATCATCATGCCGTACCTCGATGGGATTGCCGTGCTTGATGTCTTGCGTTCCGATGAGCGTATGAGCAAGATCCACGTCATTATGCTTTCTGCATTCGGCCAGGAATCGATCATGAGCCAAGCAGCCGATTATGGGGCTTCCTATTTTATCATGAAACCTTTCGAAACTGAGCGCCTGGTCGTCCAGATCAACCACATCATGAAAAATGGCGACCAAACAGCGAAGAGCGGCATGGTGACAAAAGACGAGCTCATTACCTTGAGATTGAAAGACATCGGCGTGCCGCCTCATTTGAAAGGCTATATGTATTTAAAAGCGGCGGTGTCGATCGTCGTGGATGAACCTTCTGCGCTTGGCAAAGTGACGAAAGAGCTGTATCCGAAAATTGCTTTGAAATTTGATACGACGGCAGCACGGGTCGAAAGGTCGATCCGCCATGCCATCGGGCAAGTGTGGGTGCGCAGCGAATCCGTAGCCCACATCGCAAACGTCTTTGGCTATAGTGAATCGCACCTCCAGTCGAAGCCGTCCAATTCTGAATTCATCGCCATGATCGTCGACAGTCTCGGCACGCAAGAACAATAATATGCACGAACCGGCGCCTGGAATGGGTGTCGGTTTTTTTTGCGCGATAGCGCGCCAATAATAAATGTATTAAACTACATAAGGTAATAGAAGGAAAACAAAAAACCGCCAACAAGGAAGCCCAACACTTGCAGCCAGTTCATGACATGATAAAATTAATGATTAAAGCTAGGTCCTATCCAGAAAAGGGGAGGAAGCTATGTCTGAAATTGAAATTTATGCGCATCGTGGTGCCTCGGGGCATGCACTCGAAAATACATGGCGGGCGTTTGAATTGGCTCATCAATTGGACGTCGGCATCGAGCTGGATATCCAGATGACACAGGACGGCATTGCGATCATTTACCATGACGATCAATTAAAACGATTGGCCGGTATGCAAGCGGATATTTATGAAATGTCGTATGAATCGCTGAAGTCGCTATCGATCCGCAAAAGGTTCAGGCGCTTCGGGCGCCATTCGATTCCACTAGCTTATGAAGTGATCGACTGGGCGAAAAAGAAACATATTCCCTTGAACGTTGAATTGAAAGCGTCCGTTGCCAGCCATCCAGAAGGGCCTGAAATCGTCTGCGCTTTGCTAGAAGGGGTGGAAGATATCCATCTTTCCTCATTTGACCCAGAGCTTCTTCGAAAGATGAAGAGCTTGTTGCCGCACGTGGAAATAGCATGGATTTTAAAACGCGCCGTGCAGTGGAACGAACTGGAGAATTGCCAGTGGCTCGACAGCTTTCACTTCCATAAGAGGTTTCATAAGCCAAAATGGCTAGAACCGATTGCCAAGCTCGATAAACCGGTACGTCTTTACGGCATATCGGGAAATGAGCGCTTTCTGCGAAGTCTTCATCCTTCGGTTAAAGGGATCATCACAGACTATCCTGCACGCGTAAAAGCTGTATGGGCGCAGGAAACCACCAAATTACAACCGTAACAACGGAAAAGAACGCCAGGAACCTTAGTCCCTGGCGTTCTTTTTAATTTGTTCAAATGCCTGCAGTCATTTAACGCTTTTGGAACCGTTCGGACACATTGCCTTTTTTACGGTCGCGGTTCAATAGAAATCCAGCGAAGAAGCCGATGCCAATTATTGTAAAAAGCGTCCCGAGCGTGAATTGCATCCAAAGAGCCGGATACGGTTCGAGCAATTTATTAAAAAGGGTATCCCGCATTAATTTGATGCCGTAAGCGGCCATGACGCCGGGAATGAGCAAAATGATAAATGCAATCAATCGTCCCATCTATTCCACATCCTTCATGTTCCATTGTTTCCAATCCACTCAAAGTTGTCAAGAATTGTCCCCTGCGGTAGTCTAGAAATATGTGTGCAGTCCATTGCACGAATCGCAGCGGAAAGGTTTGAAGAGAATTGCAAAAAGTGATCATTATCGGCGGCGGCATCGGAGGATCCGCTATCTTAAAACTGCTTGTTGAGTCTGGTTGGTTTCATGTCGAAGGAGTCGCGGATATCCATGCGGATGCCCCGGCATTGAAAGAAGCCGAAAAGTTCCGCATTGCCACCGGCACCGATTATCGGGAGTTGCCGAAAACGGTCGACATTGTCTTTAATGTAACCGGCGACGATGACTTGACTCAGCGGCTGCGCCGCTATTATCCTCCCCGGACCGTCATTATCCCGGGCAGCGTCGCGAACATCTTCGTTCGCCTGATGGATGAAAAAGAGCATTACATCAACCGGCTGAGCAACGAGAGCCATAAAGGATCGATCATTTTCAATTCAATCGATGAAGGCATGGTCGGCATCGACCTCGACAACCATATCAACTTCATCAACCGCAGTGCCGCACGCATGCTTTCGGTCAAGCAGGATGAAGCCATCGGCCGCCATATCCACGAATTGATTTCGATGAGCGAATTGCCAAGAATCATTGAGACCGGCAGGACAGAATTAAACCGGGAGCTCGAGCTGAGAGACGGATCGAAAATCGTCACGAGCCGTTTCCCGATGATCGATGAAACGGGCGAATTGATCGGTGCGTTCGCCGTGTTCAAAGATATTACAGAAGTGGTTTCACTCGCTGAAGAAATTACCGACTTGAAAGAAATCCAGACAATGCTGCAAGCGATCATCCAATCCAGCGACGATGCCATTTCAGTGGTTGACGAAAAAGGCAACGGCTTGCTTGTCAATCCAGCCTATACGCGAATCACGGGACTTGAGATGGAGCAAGTGATTGGCCGGCCGGCATCTGCGGATATCTCGGAAGGTGAAAGCATGCACTTCAAAGCCTTGCAAACCCGAAAGCCGGTGCGCGGGGTCAATTTAAAAGTCGGCCCGGCCAAACGGGAAGTCATCGTCAATGTTGCACCAATCATTGTCGACAATCAGCTGAAGGGGAGCGTCGGGGTCATCCATGACACGACGGAAATTCGCTCGCTCATGAAAGAGCTGGACCGGGCGAGGAGCATCATCCGGACGCTAGAGTCGAAATATACATTCGACGACATCATCGGCTTGTCCCCTGAAATGCAATTATCGCTGCAGCAAGCGAAACTCGCCGCACAGACGCTTGTGACGGTACTGCTGCGCGGGGAGTCGGGAACGGGCAAGGAATTATTTGCTCATGCAATCCACAGCGCAAGCGAGCGCCAATTCAATAAATTTGTCCGCGTCAATTGTGCGGCGGTATCGAGTGAACAGCTCGATGCCGAATTGTTTGGCTACGAGGAAGGTGCGACGATCGAACACAGGACCGGAGCGAAACGCGGTTTATTGGAAGAGGCAAACAACGGCAGCATCTTTCTCGATGAGATCGGGGAATTGTCACCGCAGATCCAAAGCAAATTGCTGCGCGTATTGCAAGAACACGAAACGATGCGCATCGGCGGGACCAAGCCGATCCCAGTCAATGTCCGTGTCATCGCTTCGACCAATGCCAATATGGAAAAAGCGCTGCTTGATGGGACCTTCCGTGAAGATTTGTATTACCGGCTGAACCGCATGCCGATCTTGATTCCCCCGCTGCGCAGCAGGAAACAGGACATTCCGCGCATCGTCGACCGGCTGCTGTTGAAGCTTAACCAGGAATACGGGCGCAACGTCGAAACTGTTTCGGAGAAAGCTGTGCAATTTTTGAAAATGTACGATTGGCCAGGCAATGTGAGGGAACTGGAAAACATTTTGAGCCGCTCGATGATCTTTATGCAAATGAACGATAAAATAATGACAGAAGAACATATCCCCTTGAACATGCTGAAGGCTAAAGAAGCGAAGAACGAAGTGGTCATCCCGGCATCTGCGCCTTTACAGGAACAATTGGAAACAGTTGAACGCGGCATCCTTCACCGTGCACTCGAAGAGGCGAAAGGGAACAAATCAAAAACAGCCAAGCAGCTTCAGATTTCCTTGCGTACTTTATACTATAAATTGGAAAAATTCGGACTACTATAGGGTTTTGCAACTCTTTGCAAGGTTTTGCAAGAATTTGCAAAGAGAACTGCCGTATTTTGCAAATAAAACGCTTACATCCCTTATATCTCAGGCTTTCATCTGTTTTAATTAAAAAGAATGAGGTGATAGACATGACCACTTTGCAGAACATCGTCGATGAAATCGACTTGCAAGAAGAACACGCCGTCGCAGTGGCAGCTGCTGCTGACCACGCAGTAATGGAAGCCATTTCATTAGCGCTCGACCAAAACCTCGCAAGCTTTCATCTATACGATGACGAAGCAACATTGAAGCAATTAATCGCAGCTGATTTCCCGCATTTGAAAGGCCATCCGAAACTGATGCTCCATCACGTTAAAGGGCCAAACCTAGCAGCTAAAGAAGCAGTTCGTGCGGTCTTCATGAACGACGCCAGCGTCTTGATGAAAGGCCATATCCCGACCGCAACTTTGATGAAAGCGGCACTTAACGCGGATTACGGCCTTCGCACAGGCTCGGTACTGTCCCATGTGGCAGCTTTTGAAGTCGAAGGCTATGACCGGCTCATTTTCGTCACAGACGCCGGTATGAACCTCGAACCGTCGCTTCAGGAAAAAGCACAGATCATCCGCAATGCCGTTCAAGTGGCGCGGGCGACTGGCGTCGATTTACCGATCGTAGCGGCGCTGGCGGCGGTGGAAGTCGTCAATCCAGCAATGCAGGCAACTTTGGATGCTGCAGCACTGACCGCCATGAACAAACGCGGCCAGATCACCGATTGCATCGTTGACGGGCCACTCGCCTTGGACAATGCAATCTCTGTCGAAGCGGCAAAGCATAAACGCATTGAAGGGGATACGGCGGGGCACGCAGACATTTTGCTAGTGCCAAATATCGAAGCCGGCAACATCCTCTATAAATCGCTCGTCTATTTTTCCAAAGCCAAAGTCGGCGGCATCATCGCGGGTGCTAAAGCGCCGATCGTGTTGACCTCGCGCGCCGACAGTGCAGAAAGTAAATTATTTTCCCTCGCTCTAGCCTTGCGCTCAGCGACTTTATAAAAAGCAGCATCTATACAAGGGGAATCTTGCCGAATGACTGCTTTTAACCGGATCTATATAAAACTATAAAGCTTACATTATTAGGAGGAATTTACGATGGAAATTTTCAAAAAGATGGAAGAACACGATTACGAGCAATTGGTATTTTGCCAAGATAAAAACTCTGGGCTAAAAGCCATCATCTGCATCCACGATACAACGCTTGGGCCAGCACTTGGCGGTACGCGCATGTGGAACTATGAAACAGAAGAAGAAGCGATTGAAGATGCGATCCGCCTTGGCCGCGGCATGACATACAAAAACGCAGCAGCAGGACTCAACCTTGGTGGCGGCAAAACCGTTATCATCGGCGATCCGTTGAAAGACAAAAACGAAGAAATGTTCCGCGCTTTCGGCCGTTTCATCCAGGGCTTGAACGGGCGCTATATCACAGCTGAAGATGTTGGAACGACTGTTGCTGACATGGACATGATCCACGAAGAGACAGATTTCGTCACAGGCATCTCGCCAGCATTCGGTTCATCAGGAAACCCATCCCCAGTGACTGCCTACGGTGCGTACATCGGCATGAAAGCAGCTGCGATGGAAGCTTACGGCGACGATTCACTTGAAGGCAAAACAGTAGCTGTACAAGGCGTCGGAAACGTCGCTTACCCGCTATGCGAGTACTTGCACAAAGAAGGCGCGAAATTGATCGTCACTGACATCAACAAAGAAGCGGTCCAGCGTGCTGTTGAAGCATTCGGCGCTACAGCTGTCGAGCCAAACGAAATCTATTCAGTGGATGCGGATATCTTCGCACCGTGTGCAATGGGTGCCATCATCAACGATGAGACGATTCCACAGTTGAAAGTGAAAGTGGTCGCAGGATCTGCGAACAATCAATTGAAAGAACAGCGCCACGGCGATGAACTCGAAGCACGCGGCATCGTTTACGCACCGGACTTCGTCATCAACTCGGGCGGCGTCATCAACGTAGCGGATGAGCTTTACGGCTACAACAACGAACGAGCGATGAAACGCGTCGAAACGATCTACGACAGCATTACACGCATTTTCGAAATCGCCAAACGCGACGGAATTCCAAGCTATATCGCAGCTGACCGCATGGCGGAAGAACGCATTGAGCGCGTACGCAACTCAAGAAGCCAGTTCTTGCGCAACGGACATGGCCACGACATTTTAAGCAGACGCTAAGATTGAAGGAAGAAACGGAGGAATCGATGTGCAAAAACAGCTGAATCGAATTCTGGTCATTAACCCCGGCTCAACTTCGACAAAGATCGGCGTTTTTGACAACGATGTCCAGATCCTTGAAAAGACTATCCGCCACTCGACTGAAGAGTTGGCGGATTTCCCTGCCATTATTGACCAGTTTCAATTTCGGAAACAAAATATATTAGAAGCGCTTGATGAGGAAGGCATGAACGTCTCGAAACTTTCGGCCGTATGCGGAAGAGGCGGATTGCTGCGCCCGATCGAAGGCGGTACCTACGCTGTCAACGAAGCGATGCTCGAAGACTTGCGTGAAGGCTATTCTGGCCAGCACGCTTCCAATCTTGGCGGGATCATCGCCCATGAAATTGCCGAAGGGCTCAACATCCCGGCATTTATCGTCGATCCTGTCGTTGTCGATGAATTGTCGCCCATCTCGCGCATTTCAGGCTTCTCATTGATTGAACGAAAATCGATTTTCCATGCCCTGAATCAAAAGGCAGTGGCCAGACGCTACGCCAAAGAAACAGGGCGTGCTTATAAAGATTTGCGCCTTATCGTTACACATATGGGCGGCGGCATCACGGTCGGAGTCCATGAAGATGGCAAGGTCGTCGACGTTAATAACGGCTTGCATGGCGACGGTCCTTTCAGTCCCGAGCGGGCAGGAACCGTTCCGGCGGGCGATTTGGTCGAATTGTGCTTTTCCGGGCAATATTACCGCCACGAAATCATGAAAAAACTAGTCGGGCAAGGCGGACTAGTGGGCTATCTTGGCACGAATGATGCCGTGACGGTCGAAAAACGCATCCAAAAAGGCGATAAGGAAGCAGCGCTGATTTACGATGCGATGGCTTATCAAGTCGCCCGGGAAATCGGTTCTGCAAGTGCTGTGTTAAAAGGTCAGGTCGATGCCATCATCTTGACGGGCGGACTGGCTTACGGTAAAGATTTCGTTAAAGCGATTTCAGATCGGATTTCCTGGATTGCCGACGTCGTGGTTCATCCCGGCGAAAACGAACTGCAAGCGCTCGCAGAAGGCGCCAGCCGGGTTCTTGACGGTGAAGAACAAGCACGAATCTATCCAAACGGTTAATCATTCCAAAGGAGGAATACCCAATGGCTCAAAATTACGATGTCGTCATTCTAGGCGGCGGTACGGGCGGCTATGTAGCGGCTATCCGCTCAGCACAGCTCGGCCTCAAAACTGCGATTGTCGAAAAGGGCAATCTGGGCGGCACTTGCCTGCACCAAGGCTGCATCCCGAGTAAGGCATTGCTCCGCAGTGCGGAAGTGTATGCAACGACAAAGAACCATGCTGCCGATTTTGGCGTCAATACCGGTGAAGTATCGCTTGATTTCTCGCGTGTCCAAGCGCGTAAGCAAGGAATCGTCGACCAGCTTCATGCAGGCGTACAAGGCTTGATGAAAAAAGGCAAAATCGATGTTTACGAAGGCATCGGCCGCATTCTCGGCCCATCGATCTTCTCGCCAAACCCGGGGACCATTTCCGTTGAAATGAACAACGGGGAAGAAAACGAAATGCTCATCCCGAATAACGTCATCATCGCAACAGGTTCACGTCCGCGGACATTGCCGGGCCTTGATATCGATGGAGAGTTGGTCATGAGTTCTGAAGAAGCACTTGCGTTGACCGAACTGCCAAAATCCATTTTGATCGTCGGAGGAGGCGTCATCGGAATCGAATGGGCTTCAATGCTCAACGATTTCGGCGTCGAAGTAACGGTTCTCGAATACGCAGACCGCATCGTGCCGACTGAAGACAAAGACATTTCCAAAGAAATGCAGAAGCTATTAAAGAAAAAAGGCGTAAAATTCGCAACTAGCGCGAAAGTCTTGGCGGAAACCGTTGAAAAAGGCGATGGCCAAGTATCGATCCAAGCCGAAATCAACGGCAGCAACGAAACGTTCACTGCAGAAAAAATGCTGGTATCGGTCGGGCGCCAAGCTAATGTGGAGAATATTGGGATTGAAAACACGGATATCCTCATCGAAAAAGGCTTTATCCAGGTGAAGAATACATTCCAAACAAAAGAATCCCATATTTACGCAATTGGCGACGTCATCGGCGGCATGCAGCTTGCGCACGTAGCTTCTCACGAAGGCATTACTGCGGTTGAGCATATTAAAGGCAATGCGCCACATGCCATCAACTACGACCTTGTGTCACGCTGCATCTATTCGAATCCCGAAGCGGCAAGTGTCGGTATTACGGAAGACCAAGCGAAAGAGCAAGGCTACGATGTGAAAACCGGAAAATTCTCATTCAAGGCGATCGGCAAAGCGCTGGTCTACGGAGAGTCGGATGGTTTCGTGAAAATCATTGCAGACAAAGAAACAAACGATATCCTTGGCGTCCATATGATCGGGCCGCATGTGACGGACATGATCTCAGAAGCCGGGCTTGCCATGGTACTTGACGCAACGCCTTGGGAAATTGCAGAGACAATCCACCCTCATCCAACGCTTTCAGAGGTCATGGGCGAAGCAGCACTAGCGGTAGACGGCAAAGCGATCCATAGTTAAAGGAGGAAATTCAATGGCTACTAAACACGAAGAAGTAGGTTTGACGAACGAAGATGTCTTGAAAATATACGAAACGATGTTGACGGCACGCCGTGTTGATGAGCGCATGTGGCTCCTGAACCGTGCTGGGAAAATTCCTTTCGTTATTTCTTGCCAAGGGCAGGAGGCAGCACAAGTCGGAGCGGCTTACGCACTCGACAATACGAAAGATTATGTCGCACCGTATTACCGCGACCTTGGCGTGGTCCTGCACTTCGGCATGACGCCGAAAGATTTGATGCTATCTGCATTTGCCAAAGCAGAAGACCCGAACTCCGGCGGCCGCCAGATGCCTGGGCATTTTGGGCAAAAGAAAAACCGGATCCTGACAGGTTCTTCACCTGTAACGACTCAGCTTCCACATGCCGTGGGCGTGGCGCTTGCAGGAAAAATGAAGAAAAAGGATTTCATCACATTCAACACGCTTGGTGAAGGCTCTTCCAACCAAGGCGATTTCCATGAAGGCTTGAACTTTGCCGGCGTACATAAATTGCCGGTCATCACGATGGTTGAAAACAACCGCTACGCGATTTCCGTACCATTTGAACGCCAAGTGGCGAGCAAAAACGTTTCAGACCGTGCGGCAAGCTATGGCATGCCGGGTGTCACAATCGACGGAAACGACCCGATCGAAGTGTACAAACACGTAAAACAAGCGGCAGACCGCGCCCGCAACGGCGAAGGCCCGAGCTTGATCGAGACGGTTTCAGAGCGCATGACGGCCCACTCATCTGATGATGACCACCGCCAATACCGTTCAGCGGACGAACTAGCTGCACAAAAAGAAAAAGACCCGATTCTTTTGTTCGGTGCTTATTTGAAAGAAAACGGCATCATGGACGACGAACTTGAAAAAGAAATCAACGACCGCATCATGGCGCTCGTTAACGAAGCGACAGATTATGCAGAAAACGCAGCATATGCACCAGCAGAAAGTGCAATGAAATACGTCTATGCAGAAGAAGGAGGAAACGAATAATGGCAGTTATGAGTTATATCGATGCCATCACGCTTGCCATGAAAGAAGAAATGGCACGTGACGAAAACGTTTTCGTACTCGGAGAAGATGTCGGGAAAAAAGGCGGCGTCTTTAAAGCAACACAAGGACTTTACGATGAGTTCGGCGAAGATCGCGTAGTTGACACGCCGCTTGCTGAATCAGCTATCGCAGGCGTTGGAATCGGCGCGGCCATGTATGGCTTGCGTCCGATCGCTGAATTCCAGTTTGCGGATTTCATCATGCCGGCAGTCAACCAAATCATTTCGGAAGCTTCGCGCATCCGTTACCGTTCTAATAACGACTGGTCTTGCCCAATCGTTTTCCGTGCTCCATTTGGCGGCGGCGTTCACGGCGCACTTTACCATTCACAATCCGTCGAAGCGGTATTCGCTAACCAACCGGGACTTAAAATCGTTATCCCATCCACTCCATATGACGCGAAAGGCTTGTTGAAAGCCGCGATCCGAGATGAAGATCCGGTCATGTTCTTCGAGCATAAACGTGCGTACCGCCTGATCAAAGGTGAAGTGCCGGAAGACGATTACACCATCGAAATCGGCAAAGCCGATGTCAAACGCGAAGGCGAAGACATCACCGTCATCACCTACGGATTGGCTGTGCATTTCGCATTGCAAGCTGCAGAACGTCTGGCTGAAGATGGCTACTCCGTCCACATCCTGGATTTGCGCACCATCTATCCATTGGATAAAGAAGGCATCATCGAAGCAGCGAAAAAGACCGGCAAAGTCCTGCTGGTTACTGAAGACAATAAAGAAGGAAGCATCATTGGAGAAGTGGCAGCGATCATCGCTGAAAACTGCCTATTCGACCTCGACGCACCGATCAAACGCCTTGCAGGACCGGACATCCCGGCGATGCCTTACGCACCGACCATGGAGAAATTCTTCATGATCAACCCGGACAAAGTAGAAAAAGCCATGAGAGAACTAGCCGAGTTTTAAGAAGAAAAGCGGAGTTGCCCATCTAGCCCCGACAAGCGCTGGAGGTCATGTCAGCACTGGCGCTTTTTGCCAGTGCAGGCGGGACCGAAGCGACCTCGAGGGGCTGGGCAACGGAGCTAGACAGAAGAAAAGCGGAAATGGCCGTTTAGCTTCGACAGGCATAAAGCAGGCTGGCGAAGCGGCGCTTTTTGCCGCACAGCCAGAATGATTTATGACCCGAGAAGCTGGCCATTGGAGCTAGACAGAAGAAAAGCGCAGTTGCCCATCTAGGCCCGAGAAGCTGTCCGTTAACGCATAATCCTTATAAATGAATATGCATCACAGATTGAAAAGGAGGAATCCCTTTGGCTATTGAAAAAATCACGATGCCCCAACTTGGCGAAAGTGTAACAGAAGGCACGATCGAAAAATGGCTCGTCCAGCCAGGCGACCATGTAAACAAATATGATCCGTTGGCGGAAGTCAATACCGATAAAGTAACGGCAGAAGTTCCTTCATCCTTTACTGGGACGATCAAGGAATTGATCGCTTCTGAAGGCGATACATTGGAAGTCGGCGAAGTGGTTTGCACGATCGAAACTGAAGGCGGAGATTCTGCCCCAGTGGAAGAAGCACAACCTGCTGAAGGCGAAAAAGCCAATGAAATGCCTGCTGCAGGAGCCGCACCGACCAAGAAACTCGAAGGTGAACAAGGCTCGTCAAAACCGGCTAAACCACAGGGCGGCAAAGCACGCTATTCACCAGCCGTTCTTCGTCTCGCTCAAGATCACGACATCGACTTGAACCAAGTCGAAGGATCCGGAAACGAAGGCCGCATCACCCGCAAGGATTTGATGCAATTGATCGACAGCGGCAATATTCCTCAAGCTGGCGGCGAGACTGCACAAGCGCCACAAGCGGCTGAAACAGCAGAACCTGTTCAGCAAGCTGCGCCGCAACAAGCACCGAAAGCGCCAGCTGCTAAAGAAGAATCCATCGAATCGGCTCCGGGCGACATCGAAATTCCAGTCACCGGCGTGCGCAAAGCGATTGCAGCGAATATGCTCAAGAGCAAGCACGAAGCGCCGCATGCATGGATGATGATCGAAGTTGACGTGACAGACCTTGCGCAATTCCGCGATTCCATCAAAGGCGACTTCAAGAAAAAAGAAGGATTTAACATTACGTATTTCGCATTCTTCGTCAAAGCGATTTCCCAGGCATTGAAAGAGTTCCCGATGATGAACTCGATGTGGGCAGGGGACAAGATCATCCAGAAAAAAGACATCAACATTTCGATTGCTGTCGCTTCAGACAATGCCTTGTTCGTCCCAGTCATCAAGAATGCTGACGAGAAATCCGTTAAAGGCATCGGCCGTGAAATCAACGAACTGGCGCAAAAAGCGCGCACAGGCAAGTTGAAGTCGGCCGATATGCAAGGCGGCACGTTCACGGTCAACAACACCGGATCGTTCGGTTCTATCCAATCGATGGGCATCATCAACCACCCACAAGCTGCCATCATCCAAGTCGAGTCGATCGTCAAGCGCCCAGTCATCATGCAAGGCGGAATGATCGCTGCACGTGATATGGTGAACTTATGCCTATCGCTCGACCACCGTGTGCTCGATGGCCTCGTTTGCGGGCAGTTCTTGGCACGCGTTAAAGAAATCCTTGAAAAAATGAACAAAGATAATACATCGGTTTATTGATGAAAAGTTTGGAGTCTTCGGACTTCAAGCTTTTTTTCCTTTCAGTAACATGCCGTGTCAGGTAAAATGGAGAGAGAAAGCTTTGAGGAGGGAATAGTTTGACGATTGAATCGATGAAAAACATTCAGTTTCCTGAGCGTACATACGAAGAATGGAAACAAGCGGCAGAAGCTGCATTGAAAGGAAAAGATTTTGAAAAGGTGATGAAAACCAGCACCATTGAAGACATCACCCTCGAACCCCTCTATACGAAAGACATGCTCGAGCGCTCCGTATCCGATGTGGATGCGCAAGTAGCGGCTGTCCAGAGCGGCAAGTTCGGTCCCTCTTGGCTTGTGGCGCAGGAAATCACAGCGCATAATGCCGAGCAATTTTTGGCTGTGACGAAAGATGATTTGGCCCGCGGCAATGAAGCGGTCGTCTATTCCGGGGCGCAGCCATTCGACTGGACAGAAGCACAGCTCGAACAACTTGCGGAATTGATTGTTCGCTATCCGATCTATTTCAAACTGACAGAAGACGAAGATCCAATTTTACGCGTGTTCGAGCGGCTGACAGCTGAACAGCGGGCAACCGTACACGGCGTCATTTTCACGGAAGAGCCGATCGAGGCACCTGAAAATGTCCGGACTGGCTTGATTGATACTTTGCCGACCCATAACGCCGGCGGTACGATCATCCATGAACTTGGCGTGGCGCTTAGCATGATGGCTGAAGCGCTGGACCAACAGAATTTCGAAGCGGCGGCAAAGAGCTTTTGGGTACGCTTTGCAGTCGATACGCACTTCTTCCAGGAAATTTCTAAAATTCGCGCATTCCGCGTATTGTGGCAGGCATTCTGCTCTGCCTACGGAAAACAAGCGCCGCGCATACCGGTATTCACGGAAACCTCAGTGCGCTCGTACTCCAAACTTGATCCTTATGTCAATTTGCTGCGGGCGGGCAACGCTACTTTTTCTGCCGTGCTTGCTGGAACGGACGGCCATACTGTGCATCCGCATGATTTCCTGACAGTTCCGACTGGCTCAAGCCGGCGCATCGCACGTAATGTGCAATTGGTCATTAAGGAAGAATCCCATGTTTCGCATGTCACCGATGCTGCAGCTGGATCTTATTACATCGAAAGCCTGACGCGTGAATACGTCGATGCCGCCTGGAGTTACTTCTTGGAAATCCAGGAAGCAGGAGGCTATTCTACAGTGAAGCGGACTGGCTGGCTGACAGACGACATTCAAGCCAAATGGCTCGATCGCGAACAGCAAGTGGCCAATCGCAAAGCTTCCTTGATCGGCACGAATAATTACGCCAACCCACAGGAGCCGGTGAAAGATGCAAAAATCGACACGGCTCATTTGGAGTACATGACAGCCAAACGCTTGGCTACGCCGTTTGAGAAATTGCGTGCGGAAAGCCGTGAAACGAGCGTTAAATCAGCCATTATCTTGTTAGAGCCGTTAAAAGCCGTGAAACCGCAGGCAGATTTTGTACAAGGTTTCCTTTCTGTCGCAGGAATCGAACCCGAAATCAGCCCGTATCTTTCATCTGCTGATGAAGTGAACCGTTACATCCGTTCCGAAGAGCTTGACTACGCCGTTCTGTGCGGAAGCCGGGACACCTTCGACAAGATCATTCCACAACTTGATGCAAAAGCGGCGATTGACGTTGCCGGGAAAATCGATGCGGAAACGCTAAAAACTTGGGAAGCTAACGGCATCCGTGATTCCCTCTATGCGGGTAAACCATTAATTGATAAATTGGACGCCGTTTTGTCACTTGGAAAGGAGGCGCTGTAAATGACGACACCTGATTTTACGAAAATTGACGTCACGAAACTCGATACGGCTAAATTGGGCGAACGGGATGAGAGCGCTTTTATGACCAATGAAGGCATTGCCGTGAAACCGTTTTATTCTTCGAAAGACTTGAATAAAGAACAAACGAGCTATCCTGGATTTGCGCCGAACGTCCGTGGCCCATACCCGACGATGTACGTGTCGCGGCCATGGACAGTGCGTCAATATGCCGGCTTCTCGACAGCAGAAGAAAGCAATGCCTTCTATCGCCGCAATTTGGCAATGGGGCAAAAAGGCTTATCCGTGGCATTCGATCTCGCGACGCACCGCGGCTACGATTCGGACCATCCCCGCGTTGTCGGCGATGTCGGTAAAGCGGGTGTGGCCATCGATAGCGTCGAAGACATGAAAATTCTGTTCGACGGCATCCCGCTTGACCAAATGTCGGTTTCGATGACGATGAACGGCGCAGTCGTGCCAATCATGGCATTTTTCATCGTCGCTGCAGAAGAACAGGGCGTCTCGCCAGGGCAATTGGCGGGCACGATCCAAAACGATATTTTGAAAGAATACATGGTGCGCAATACGTATATTTACCCTCCGGCGATGTCGATGCAGATCATTGCGGATATCTTCAAATACACATCCGATCACATGCCGAAATTCAACTCGATTTCCATTTCGGGCTATCATATCCAAGAAGCGGGAGCCACGGCAGATATCGAACTTGCCTATACCTTGGCAGACGGCTTGGAATACGTCCGCACCGGGTTGGACGCAGGAATAGGCATCGACCAGTTCGCGCCGCGCCTGTCATTCTTCTGGGGCATCGGCATGAACTATTTCATGGAAGTGGCAAAAATGCGTGCTGGCCGAGAAATCTGGGCGAAGATGATGAAGAGCTTTGACCCTCAAAATGCCAAATCTTTGGCGCTCCGTACCCATTCCCAAACTTCGGGATGGAGTTTAACCGAACAAGATCCGTTTAACAACGTGACACGGACGCTGCTCGAGGCGAATGCGGCGGCAATGGGACATACGCAATCCTTACATACCAATGCACTTGATGAAGCGATTGCTTTGCCGACCGATTTCTCCGCACGCATTGCACGCAATACGCAATTATTCCTTCAAGAAGAGACTTTGATGAACAATACGATCGATCCTTGGGGCGGTTCGTATTACGTTGAAAAATTGACGGAAGAATTAATGGAAAAAGCTTGGACCTTGATCGAAGAAGTCGAGGAACTCGGCGGCATGGCGAAAGCGATTGAAACGGGCCTTCCGAAAATGCGCATCGAGGAAGCGGCTGCAAAAAAACAAGCACAAATCGATTCCAATGAAGAGACGATTATCGGTGTTAACCGCTACCGCCTAGACGAGGAAGATCCGATCGATATTTTGAACATCGACAACACGATGGTGCGCAAAAAGCAGATTGAGCGACTCGACCGGATGCGCGATACGCGCGACCAGAAAAAAGTAGAAAAAGCGCTGCTGGAGCTGACACAAGCGGCAGAAACCGGTGAAGACAATATTCTGGCCTGTGCGATTGAAGCAGCTCGCCACCGGGCATCACTCGGCGAGATTTCAGATGCAATTGAAAAAGCTTCCGGCAGACATAAGGCGGTGATCCGTTCCGTGAGCGGCGTATACAGTTCTAACTTCTCCAACCAAGAAGAAATGCAGATCGTCAAACAAATGACGGAGGAATTCATCGAAAACGAAGGCCGCCGCCCGCGTATCTTAATTGCCAAGATGGGACAAGACGGACACGATCGCGGCGCGAAAGTTATTTCGACTGCGTTCGCCGATCTCGGCTTTGATGTCGACATCGGGCCATTGTTCCAAACCCCTGCAGAAACAGCCCAGCAGGCAGCGGAAAATGACGTCCACGTCATTGGTGTCAGTTCGCTTGCGGCTGGCCATATGACCCTTGTGCCGGATCTCGCGGCAGAGTTGAAAAAAGTGGGGCGTGAAGACATTTTAATCGTCGTCGGAGGCGTCATTCCAGCGCAGGATTACGAGTTCCTGCGCAATAACGGTGCCAGTGCGATCTTCGGGCCGGGGACGGTCATCCCGGTTGCGGCCCAAAAAGTCATCGAAGAAATTTACGCGCGCCTCGGGTATGAGGAAGAGGCAGACTGATGGATCGCGAGAAGCAGTCCAGACAAGTCATGTCGGGTGTTTCGGATAAGCATGATGGCATGAAAGCATTGCCAAGGAAGAAATTCAAGAAACCCACTACGAGCCAGTTTGATTTGGGCGAACTCGCACGCGGAGTCGAAAGCGGATCGCGTTTGCATTTAGGGAAGGCGATCACCTTGCTTGAAAGCACCAATCCTGAGCATAAAAAGCGTGGTCAGGAATTATTGAATGCGCTGTTGCCGAAAACGGGCAATAGCATCCGCATCGGCATTACTGGAGTTCCAGGAGCCGGCAAAAGCACGTTCATCGAAACCTTCGGGACGATGCTGACAGAGCTCGGCCACCGGGTAGCGGTGCTTGCGATCGATCCGAGTTCCTCGCGAACCGGCGGCAGCATACTCGGCGATAAAACGCGCATGGAAGAACTGGCGCGAAATCCTAAAGCGTTCATCCGGCCGTCGCCAACTGCCGGAACACTCGGCGGGGTCCATAAAAAGACACGCGAGACGATGCTCTTATGCGAAGCGGCAGGGTACGACGTAATCTTGGTCGAGACGGTCGGTGTCGGGCAGAGCGAAACGCTCGTGCGCGGCATGGTCGATATGTTCCTGTTGCTTGTGCTGACGGGTGCTGGAGATGAATTGCAGGGCATGAAAAAAGGCATCTTGGAGTTGGCGGATGCGATGATCGTCCATAAAGCGGACCGGGACAATTTGCCGCTCGCCAAGAAAACCGTGCGGGAATACAAACAGATGCTGCATTTTTTGCAGCCAGCGACCGAAGGCTGGACAACACGCCCTTTGGCGGTTTCGTCCATTGAAGGAACCGGCATGCAAGATATCTGGGATATGGTCAAGGATTTTGAGAAAACGGTGAAAGAAAGCGGCTATTGGGACACCAGGCGCCAGGAACAGACGCGTGATTGGTTCCATTCGATGATTACCGATGAATTGCTTGGCCGTTTTTACGGCGACCCGGAGCGCAAACAGCAGGTGAAAGACATGGAACAGCGTATTCTTAACGACCGATTGACGGTCTCGCAGGCGGTCACGGAACTGTTCAAGTAAGCTTTTTTGCAACTGTGCCGCCGTCCTGATATGATAAGAACAGCAATAATGAAGGAGTGGTACAGATGAGTATGGATTTTAATTTCCTGATGAATGATATTGTTACACAAGCCCGCCAAGAACTAACTGACGGTGGCTATACACAGCTCGAAACAGCAGAAGACGTACAAGAGGCATTCGCAAAACCCGGTACGAGCCTTGTCATGATCAACTCGGTATGCGGATGCGCAGGCGGCATCGCACGCCCAGCTGCTCTTCATTCGGTCCATTACGATAAACGCCCGGACCACTTGTACACAGTGTTTGCCGGCCAGGATAAAGAAGCAACAGCGCAAGCGCGTGACTTGTTCGGCGATGACCATTTGCCATCGTCACCATCGTTCGCTTTCTTGAAAGACGGTAAATTAGTGGATGAAATCGGCCGCCACGAAATCGAAGGGCACGATCCGATGTCGGTCATTACGCATATCCAGTCAATTTTCGAAGAGCATTGCGAAGAAATGTAAGAAAAAATGCCCCCGGTTGCGGGGGCATTTTTGTATTTTGAGGGGAGACGCCTATGAAACTGAAACCATATCGCATCGGCTACCGGACTATGAAGACAGCGCTCGGGGCCGCCATCGCCATTTATTTGGCCCAGTTGATCGGACTCGAATATTATGTATCAGCCGGCATCTTGGCGATCCTGTGCATCCAGCCGACGAAAAAGAAGTCGGTCCGTGCCGCGTTCTCGCGCTTTGTCGCCAGCATGATCGCCATCGGATTCGCCTTTGTCTTTTTTGAACTGGGCATGTATCATCCCATTACGCTGGGCATCTTAATCTTGCTGTTCATTCCGGTGCTCGTCAGCCTGGGGTTTTCGGATGGATTCGTCTCCAGTGCGGTCATTTTGCTTCATTTATACGACGCCAAAGATTTGACCGGCGCATTATTCCTGAACGAAGTGATGTTGATGATGATCGGTTTCGGTACGGCGTTGATTGTCAATATGTATATGCCGAGCATCGAGAAAAAGCTTGACCGCTACCGTGAAGAAGTCGAACGGCTTTATTCGACGATTTTCCGTGAAACGACCATATACTTGCGCCACGGGGAATCGGGGTGGACCGGCAAGGAATTGATGGAATCGGAAAAGCTGATCGATAAAGCCAAAGCGCTCGCTTATCAGGATGTTGAGAATCACTTACTGCGACACGAAAACAAGTATTATCATTATTTCGATATGCGCGAGCAACAGCTTCAAATCATCGAACGCATCTTGCCGAAAATCACGGCACTCCCGGTGATCGTCGGACAGACTCAGCTTGTTGCTGACTTTTTGGAAGACTTGTCAGAACATGTGCATTCCGGCAATACCGCCGACCAGTACATCACCAAATTGGACCGGCTGAAAGCGAATTTCGCCGAAATGCCGCTTCCGGACACACACGAAAAATTCCTCGCGATGGCGGATTTGAATGCCATCATCCAGGAAATGGAAACTTATCTTGAGATTAAACAGAGTTATAAAGGCTTCCACAATAAAAAAGGGCTAAACCCAAGCCCCGCCTAAAAAAACCGGCCAGAGAAATCACGCTCTGGCCGTTTTTTTGTGTGCACACGAAAAAAGGGCCTCTACAGCGCGTAAATCATGCGCGTAAAAAGCCCTTCAGCAGATTTCAAATTAAATGACGAAGCTTAAGCCCATCATCAGGCTCGACAGCAGCATCAATCCGACCATTGCATAGACAATGACTTTACGGAAAGCTTGGTTTCTCATGGATAGCATAGCTCCTTTATTCCTGTACTTTGAGAGAATCATACCACATCCAGGCAGGATTTTAAACTGCCAGCTTTGCCATTTTCTTAATATTCGATAACAACTAGAGTTTTTGCCTTTGAATGGGTACAATAAAGAGGAAGCCAAAAAAGGAAGTGAATAAGGATGAAGAAAGTCGATCATATCGGAATCGCTGTAAAAAATTTGGAGCAGGTCCTGCCTTATTACACAGAGACACTCGGATGTCCGTTGATGAAAATCGAAGAAGTGGAAGGGCAGAAAGTGAAAGTGGCCTTTATCGACGCGGGCAACATCAAGCTGGAGCTGCTTGAGCCGATGAGCGAAGACAGCCCGATCCACAAATTCATCGAGAAGAAAGGCGAAGGCATCCATCACATCGCATTCGGTGTCGACGGCATCGAACAACGCATGGCGGAACTTCGT
Organism: Planococcus rifietoensis; assembly: GCF_001465795.2. Classification (NCBI taxonomy): domain Bacteria; kingdom Bacillati; phylum Bacillota; class Bacilli; order Caryophanales; family Caryophanaceae; genus Planococcus; species Planococcus rifietoensis. Next base: position 1,312,941 of record NZ_CP013659.2, read on the forward strand.
GAAAACGGTGTCAATTTATTGAGTGACGAACCGAAACCGGGAGCGGGCGGCGCAATGGTCGCTTTTTTACACCCGAAATCGTCAAACGGCGTCTTGTACGAACTTTGCGAAAAGAAGTGACAGAGGAGTGGGGAAATGGACATTTATGAACGCATCAATGAGTTGTATGACAGAAAAAGAGAAATTGAATTAGGGGGCGGCGAAGCCCGCATTGATAAGCAGCACGAAAAAGGCAAACTGACCGCCCGCGAGCGCATCGACTTGTTGCTCGATGAAGGCAGCTTTGTCGAATTAAGCCCATTCGTCGAACACCGCACAACCGATTTCGGTATGGGCAAAGGCCCAGGAGAAGGCGTCGTCACCGGCTATGGCAAAGTGAATGGCCGCCCGATTTACCTGTTTTCTCAAGATTTCACCGTTTTTGGCGGTGCGTTGGGTGAAATGCACGCGAAAAAGATCGCCAACGTCATGGACATGGCAGCGAAAAACGGCGCTCCATTTATCGGCTTGAACGATTCCGGCGGTGCGCGCATCCAGGAAGGCGTATTATCGCTTGATGGCTACGGCCATATTTTCTACCGCAATTCGATTTATTCAGGAGTCATCCCGCAAATATCCGTCATTATGGGACCATCTGCAGGCGGAGCGGTCTATTCGCCAGCTATTACCGATTTTGTCTTCATGGTCGACAAAACGAGCCAGATGTTCATCACGGGCCCGAAAGTTATAGAGACGGTTACGGGAGAAAAAATTTCCTCGGAGGATCTCGGAGGATCACGTGTACATACTGCGATTAGCGGAAATGCGCATTTCCGTTCAGGTTCAGAACAGGAAGTTCTCGAAATGGTACGCCAATTGGTCAGCTATTTGCCGCAGAACAACCAGGAAATGCCCCCGCGCCTTGAAGTCGACAACGAAGACGATTACCGGCCGGATCTGGCTGATATCGTCCCTTACGAAGCGATTCGCCCCTACGACGTCCGAAAAGTCGTTGAACAAGTCGTTGATAAGGACAGCTTCATGGAAGTGCAGCCGGAATTCGCACGCAATATCGTGATCGGCCTTGCCCGCATCAAAGGCGAAACGGTCGGGCTTGTATGCAACCAGCCGAAAGTGATGGCAGGCGGGCTTGATATCGATTCTTCCGATAAAGCGGCGCGTTTCATCCGCTTCTGCGATAGCTTCAATATCCCGCTTATTACTTTCGAAGATGTCACTGGGTTCTTCCCGGGCATTAAACAAGAACACGGCGGCATCATCCGCCACGGGGCGAAAATCCTTTATGCTTATTCGGAAGCAACTGTCCCGAAAATGACCGTCATTTTGCGCAAAGCATATGGCGGTGCTTATGTGGCACTCAACTCGAAATCAATCGGCGCGGATTTGGTGTTCTCTTGGCCGAATGCCGAAATCGCGGTCATGGGCCCGAACGGCGCAGCGAATATCATCTTCGCCCGTGAAATCGACGCAAGCGACGATCCCGAAGCGACACGTGCAGCGAAAATCGAAGAATACCGCGAGAAATTCGCGAATCCTTACGTCGCCGCAGCACGCGGCATGGTCGATGACGTCATCGACCCGCGTGAAACACGCATCAAACTCATACAGGCTCTCGAGATGATGCGCAACAAGAAAGACGAACGGCCGAAGAAAAAACACGGCAATATGCCGCTATAAAAGACTTTACGACCAATCTCTTCCTGTTAAAGGGAAGAGATTGATGCGTTTTGCATGAAGTCGTCAAATGCTAAGGCTATAATAGGAACTGGACTAAATGGAATAGAAGAGGAGTTTTTGGAATGAAAACCGATCGCTTATTGGAAGAATTTTTGGAGCTTGTGCAAATCGACTCCGAAACAAAAGAAGAAACCGCCATTGCGAAAGTATTGACGGAAAAACTGGAAGCTCTCGGCTTTAGCGTAGTCGAAGATGATTCAAAACAACGCACAGGCCATGGTGCAGGAAACTTGGTGGCGACACTTGAAGGCACGAAAAAAGACGCACCGCCGATTTATTTCACCGTACATATGGATACAGTCGTTCCGGGTAAAGGCATCAAGCCAGAAGTTCGCGACGGCTATGTGTATTCAGACGGCACGACGATCCTGGGTGCTGATGACAAAGCCGGCGTCGCAGCGTTATTGGAACTCGCACGCCATTTGTCAGAAGAAAACGTTGAGCACGGGGACATCCAATTCCTGATCACAGCTGGCGAAGAGAGCGGCTTGGTCGGGGCGAAAGAATTTGATGCATCCCTATTGAAGGCGAAATTCGGCTATGCTGTCGATAGCGACGGCCAAGTTGGCGGCATTGTGACGTCTGCGCCGAACCAAGCAAAATTGTGGACCACGATTTACGGCAAGACGGCGCATGCCGGCGTTGCGCCGGAAAAAGGCGTATCTGCGATTACCATCGCGTCAAAAGCGATCGCGCGCATGAAACTCGGTCGCATCGATGAAGAGACGACTGCAAACATCGGCCGTTTCGAAGGCGGCAAAGCGACCAATATCGTCTGCGACGAAGTCCATATTTTGTCTGAAGCACGCTCGATTAGCGAAGACAAATTGGCAGATCAAACGGCTCACATGGAATCCGTTTTCGAAGAAGTTGCCAAAGAAATGGGCGGACGTGCGGAAACAGACGTCCAGCTCATGTACCCAGGATTCCGTTTTGATGAAATGGACCCTGTCGTAGATATCGCAAAAGCTGCAGCTGAGCGCATCGGGCGCCCATCGCCTGTCCTTACAAGCGGAGGCGGAAGCGATGCCAATATCATCAATGGCCACGGCATCCCGACGGTCAACCTATGTGTCGGCTATGAAGAAATCCACACAACGAACGAACGCATGCCGGTCCTAGAGCTTGAGAAACTGACCGAGCTCTTGGTCGAAATCGTCAAAGAAGCAGCCACACGTTAATCAAACCATAACAACTGCCCCGACAGGCCATTACACATGGCTTATCGGGGCAGTTGTTTAGTACGGGAGATTGCGCTGCAAGGGGCACGCTTGGGGCTCGCAGGATGCGAGTCATGCAGCTGATGCGACAGGACGTCGCGCTTTCAGCTGCCCGGGGATGGGGCGGGTGTTGAGCCAATGTGCCGCAAAGAGCGCGGCACATTTGTCTCGCCAGCCCGCGCGGTCCCTCAGGCGTCGGCCCCTTTCCGCTTCATCTCTAGTTTTAGAAAGTAAATCAAATGCATCTAGCAATGGAATTAATTTGAATAGTTTTGTTCAGGTTTGTAAGTTCAAATTGAATAGCCACGGCAACTTCATAACCATCAAGTCTAGCTAAGCGTCCCCACCAGCGGATGAAAACACTCAACAATGATATTTCCTCGCACGCAACACTCAAGGAAATATTAAAGCCGAACCGCGCACACGGGCGAGCCGAAGCAATAAGACAAGTGTTCTTCTTGGCTTATTGTGAGAGGCCAGCCCAAAGCGGGAGGCGGCTATTCAAAGATGAAACAAACAACGGTCAGCACACCACGCTTACAAGTCCAACTAAGCACTAATTTTATTTAGCAAAGCTTAATAAATCTAGCACAAATCCATTGGAACTGGAAAAGGTGAACAGGATGCCTGTTCGCCTATTTTTTGATACACTGAAAGAAAAAGGAAAGCGAAGCGATTGTTATGGCGGGGCGAGTTATTTTCCACATTGATATGAATAGCTTTTATGCATCCGTCGAGCAGGCGCACGATCCGTCGCTGAAAGGAAAAGCTCTGGCGATTGCGGGAAATCCGAAAGAGCGGAAAGGCATTATCGTCACTTGTTCTTACGAGGCGCGGGCGCATGGCATTTACACGACGATGCAAGTGCACGAGGCGAAGAAGAAATACCCGGGGCTCTTGCTGATGCCGCCGAATTTCGACCGTTACCGGGAAGCGTCGCGGCAAATGTTCGAGATCTTGCGTACCTATACTGATGCCGTCGAGCCGGTGTCGATCGATGAAGCCTATATCGATGTGACGGAACTATCGGCTGACCAGCATCCGGTGGACATTGCGGAACAGCTGCAGCAGCGCATCCTGAAAGAACTTGATTTGCCGTGTTCCATCGGCATTGCACCGAATAAATTCCTGGCCAAAACAGCGTCCGATATGAAAAAGCCGCTGGGCATCACCATCTTGAGGAAGCGCGACATCCAGCGCATCCTCTGGCCAAGAGAAGTCATTGAAATGCACGGCATCGGGGAAAGCACCGCGAAAAAGCTCAATAGCTTGAAGCTGTATTCGATCGGGGATTTGGCGAATGCGCCGGAGGGCTTGATTAAAGAGAAGATGGGGAAAAATGGGGTGCGGCTGCAGGCGCGTGCCAGAGGAGAAGACAGCCGCGAAGTAGATCCCGATTCGATTTATGACCGCAAAAGTGTCGGCACTTCGACGACTTTGCCGTTCGATGAGACCGATCTGGAAAGTTTGAAGAAAATATTCCGGACCCTGAGCACGAAAGTCGCAGGCCGCCTTCATGCGAAGAACTTGGCAGGTCCAACCGTCAGCATCCAAACGCGCAGTGCGGACTGGAAAAATCGTACCCGCAGCGTGACCTTGAACAATACCGTGTGGAAAGAACAAGACATCATGGTGCAGGCGTGGCAATTGTTCGAAACACATTGGAACGGTGAACCGTTAAGGCTTGTCGGAGTCACCGTCTCAAACGTCGTCGATAAAGGCGACATGACCGAGCAATTATCGCTCTTCAATTTCGAGGAACACGCGAAAGATGAGCCGATACTGGATTTGGTGTCCAAGCTCGAAAGCCGTTTCGGGAAAGGTTCCGTTTCCAGAGGGGTGGCCTATCATCAATCGAAACATGACGCACAAACCAGCTTAAGCAAAGATTTTCTGAGTGACCATGAGAGGAAGAAACGCTAATGCAAGTATTATTTTTAGGAACCGGGGCGGGCATGCCGTCGAAGCAACGCAATACATCGGCGCTCGCATTGAAATTGCACGAAGAGCGCGGAGCAGTCTGGCTGTTTGACTGCGGGGAAGCGGTCCAGCACCAAATTCTCGAAACGACCCTCAAGCCGCGCAAAATCGAGAAGATTTTCATTACCCATATGCACGGCGACCATATTTTCGGCTTGCCGGGGCTATTGGGATCACGTTCGTTCCAAGGGGGCGATGAGCCGCTCGATCTGTATGGGCCGAAAGAGCTTAAGGAATACGTAGAAATGACCTTGCGCTTAAGCCGGACGCATTTGACTTACCCGATCCGTTTCCATGAAGTGAAAGAAGGTATCATCTTTGAAGATGACACGATGACAGTCGAAGCCGGTCTCTTGGCACACGTCATCCCGACTTACGGTTACCGCATCAAGCAAAAACCGCTGTTGCCAAAGCTCGATATGGACAAAGCCAAACAGCTCGGTGTCCCGAAAGGCCCGTTGCTCGCCAAGTTAAAAGCAGGCGAAACCGTTGAGCTCGCGGATGGCCGCCAAGTGGAATCCGGAGAAGTGACCGACCCGGCAGAACCCGGTTTTACGGTCGCAATTCTCGGTGATACCCAGTACTGTGCAAAGTCGGAACAATTAGCGCAAGATGCCGACTTGGTCGTCCATGAAGCGACGTTCGATGGCGAAACAGAAAAACTCGCCAAGGAATACGGCCATTCGACGACTTTAGATGCGGCCAACGTGGCAAGACGTGCCGGAGCACAAAAGCTCATCGTCAACCACATGAGCGCACGGTTCATGACGGAACACGAAAAAGAGCTGTTGAAAAGCATGCGGAAGGTTCACGAGAATAGCGAAATCGCTCACGACTTTGACGAATTTGGGTGGAATAAAAAAGAACGCCGGATGGTGAAGATAATAGAGGATTGACGATCAGACGTTTTCCAGTTGTATCGATAACATCGAATATACAGCAAGGAAAACGTCTTTTATTAATGAGAGGGAGTGTAAAAGATGGATTTCCATACAATCATGCAAGAACTCGAAGGCTTAGGGAAAGAACGGACGAAGAAAATGTACCTGTCGAGCGGAGCCAAAGAGCCGGTGTTTGGCGTAGCCACAGGCGCGATGAAGCCGATCGCCAAGCAAATCAAAATCGACCAGCCTTTAGCAGAACAATTGTATGCGACGGGCAATTACGACGCCATGTATTTTGCGGGCATTATCGCCGAACCGAAAACGATGACAGAAGCTGATTTCGACCGCTGGATGGACGGAGCTTATTTCTATATGCTTTCTGATTATGTAGTGGCGGTTACCTTGTCGGAATCCGATATCGCGCAGCAAGTGGCCGATAAATGGATCGCGAGCGGTGATGAACTGCGCATGTCTGCCGGCTGGAGTTGTTATTGTTGGCTGCTCGGCAACCGCAAGGACAGTGAATTCTCGGAAGGCAAAATTTCCGCCATGCTCGATACGGTGAAAGAAACGATCCACCATTCCCCCGAACGGACGAAAGCCTCGATGAATAATTTCCTCTACACCGTTGGCATTTCCTATAAGCCATTGAGCGACAAAGCGGCGGAAACCGCCAAAGCTGTCGGCAAAGTCGAGCTCAAACGGGAAAACAAGAAACCGACGCAGCTCTATGCCTATGACAGCATTCAACAAGGCTTGGAAAAGGGACGTCTTGGATTTAAGCGCAAGTTTGTTAGGTGTTGATTGCAGCGTTTAGGGGTGAATAAACAATAAAACTGCAAACTGTTTGTGGTACAATATGATTCAAATGGTAATTTGAAGGAGATTATAATTATGGCAAATGAGACCAAAACACTTGCAGGACTCAATCTGAATTTCTGGAAACAGGATGAACACACGATTCATATGTCTATTAAAAACCCACATGCCGGGAAAGATTCATGGTTGACGAGCATTGAGCATACCGATAAGCATGAAGGGACTCAAATGGCACGCACACATAATAATTTGTTCAGAGACTTAAAATCAATTCTTGAAGAAAACGGCAAGTGGTAAGAAAACCTTCGTGTTGAACGAGTGAAAAAACCTGAATGGGAGGCATTCAGGTTTTTTTCTTTGTTTTCTTTCTGTCCTCCGTTTGCCGATCCTGGGCGCTTTGGGACCATCTCTTTTTTTATCACTTTGTTTTCCAGAATGTGTTATATGGTAAAATGAGTTGACAAAAAATTCTTACATACCAATAGACCATTTAGAAAGCAGGGAACTCGATGGAACTGCGCCCGAGATTTTCATTACATGCATCAGAAAACCAAAAACATTCTGCGATGCGGGAATTTACCGACCGCGAGGAACCGACTAAAGCATTTATGGATGCGGTGGATGAGAAGATACAAGAACGTTATAAAGTGCTGACGTATTACGGAGTCGGCGGCATCGGCAAGTCCAGGCTGCTTCGGGAATTGGACCGGAAGCTCGAATTGCGAGATCCGTTTATCGTCAAAACCATCTTGGATTTTAAGGAAGAAAAGCACCGCACGCCAAGCGAAGCCATGATCTGGCTACGAGAAGAGCTGAAAAAACAGCATCACATCAAATTCACTAGTTTTGACCTTGCGTATATCATCTACTGGAAAAAACTCAATCCGCAAGTCAGCATGAAGGCAAAAGACGAGGCGCTTCCATTCTTGGAAGAAGGCAGTTTTATCGGCGAAGTCATTCATCAATTGGAGAATGTCCCGGTTGCACAATGGTTCCCGAAAACCTTAAAGTTCATCAGCGGCATTGCGAAATATAAAGAAATTCTGCAATGGTGGATGGGCAACGGAAAAGCAATTCTCGAACAGCTGCAGGATTTATTGCCGCATGAAATAGAAGAGCGGCTGCCGGCTTATTGGGCAGCCGATTTGAGGGCGCATCTTGCTAGCAAGCAAGCGGGCGCGGTCATTTTTATTGATACATATGAAGCCCTATGGGAGAAATCGAGGCAGCAAGGGTCATTTTACGATAAAGACGCGTGGGTGCAGGAATTGGTGCTGCAATTGCCTGAAGTGCTATGGGTCATCTGTGGACGCGAAAAGATACAATGGGCCAAAACAAATCCGGCCTGGGACGATGAACTGTATTTGGAACAGCATTTGATCGGTGCCTTGTCGCCAATGGATTCCGACAAGTTCCTGCAATCTTGCGGCATCCATTCCGAAGAAATCCGTAAGGTAATCATTGAAGCGAGCCACGGCCTTCCATATTACCTTGATCTCATGGTCGATACGTATAATCTATTGGAGGAAACACATGAACCGCAACTGCATGAATTTTCGAGAACACCACAGAAAATCTTGGATCGTTTTCTCGTTTATTTAGAGCTGCCTGAAAAAGAGACCTTGAAAGTGTTGTCGTTTACGAGACATTGGACGATTGAGCTGTTCCGCCATTTGGTGACCGAATTCCATACCGGCTTCCCGCATACCGCGTACACCGAGTTGTTCCGCTTTTCCTTCATTACAAAAGAAAACGAACAGCAATGGCAAATGCACGTGATGATGCGCACCAGTCTGCAAGAACAAGTTCACGAGCAAGATGCCGATCTATGCCAACAAGTGCATGCCGTGCTCTTTGCCTATTATGATGAGAAACTAACTAAAACAAGTGGCCACTACAAACAACTGTATTTTGAAGAGGCGTTTTACCATGGCAAACTCGCACTTACGACAGATGATTTTTTGTCCTGGTTCCTCGCAATAGGGAAGCAATTAAAAAATAGCGGCCATTTCCAGTGGCTGTCTGCCCATTACGGGAAATTGCAAATGGCTTTAACAACAGATGCCGATGAAAAATTGCAGGGAGCCATTCATCAGCTATTCGGTGAAACGTATTTGCTCCAAGGCAATTACGAGCAAGGGGTCTCCCAATACGAGGCCGCCCTCGACAAATATAAAAAGGTGCAAGCGAACCCGGACAACGCCAAATCGCTCGCCCGTTGCTCTATCGACTTAGCTGAAATCAACATACAGCTGAGCCAATACGATGCAGCTTATAGCCTGTTAAACGAAGGGCAGAACTATGCAGCGGATTTTCACGGCAATAAAGACGAAGCATATTATACAGTAGTAATGATGCAATCGGTGCGGCTCGGAAAATTGAATGTCCGTTTCGCTCGTTATGAGGAAGCAATGGAAAACTACCGGCACGCTATTCAAGCGAGCGAACAGGCGGCAGATAAACTCGGCGGCGTTTCCAGTATCGATGCGTTGACGGCGCTGGCATATGAAAAACTAGGTGAGCTCACTCAACTTTTTGGTGATTCCAGTGCTGTAGACTGCTACCTGAAAGCGATTGAATATTACGAGCGGGCACTCCGTTCAGAAGACATTCAAGACAGTATCCGCATCACAGCTAATATGGGACTCGCCCATAAACGCCTTGCCGAGCAGTATTCAGCAGTAGACGAACCAGCAAAAAAAATTCAAAGTTTTGTTCGTGCACTGGCTATTTATGATGCAGTACTTGAACAATCACCTTATTTTGTCGATGCGTTGGAGAAAAAAGGCCATGCAGCAGTCGATTATATGAATCTTCAAATCGAATTGAACTTATACCCCGAAGCCCACTTATCATTCCATATAGCCGTCGAAGCATTCGAAAAAGCCATCGAGCTGTCGCCAAAACAAGGCGGTTCGCGCAATCGACTTGCTTCGGCCTATCGCGAAAGGGGCAAGCTCTATATGAAGCAAGGCCATGTGGAAGAAGCGATCGCAAGCCTTAGTGAATCATTAATGCTAAGTGCTGAAGTGATTGAAAAAACACCGGACTATATTTATTCGCATAACAGCATCGGCAAGACCCACGAACAATTAGCGGATGTCTATGCCGTTTCAGTCCAAGTGGATCTTGCAGAAGAGCATTACAATAAGGCGCTGGCCAATTACAAACAAATGCTTGAACGCGCACCAGGATTAAAAGAGGCGGCTGAGCGAACGCAGATACTGGAGAAAAAACTAAAATGAGTAGAGACAATAAAGGAGGACCATTATGAACGCATTAGTGATTGGTGCAACAGGAGCGACAGGAAAAGATCTTGTAGAGCAATTGATGAAAGATGATTCATTTGAAAAAGTCGATGTATTCGTAAGGCGTCCACTGGATAATCAGCATGATAAATTAACAGACCATGTCATCGATTTTGACCAGCCGGATACATGGCGCGACTTGGTCAAAGGGGATGTGTTGTTTTCCTGCTTGGGCACGACAATTAAAGCCGCAGGAAGCAAAGAGGCACAATGGAAAGTTGATTATGGCTATCAATATGAATTTGCGAAAGCCGCAAGAGAAAATGGAGTCGAGCGGTATGTATTGGTATCTGCTGAGTTTGCATCGCCAAAAGCCCGCAGCTTTTATTCGAAAATGAAGGGGCAGTTGGAGGAAGCGGTTAAAGAGTTAGGCTTTCCAAAGTTAACCATCATCAAGCCGCCGATCTTGATGAGGAAGGGAAGCGACCGCACCTTCGAAGTGCTGGGCTTAAAAGCCATTCAATTCATGAATAAAGCAGGATTGTTTCGTTCCCAACAGCCGCTTCCCACTGAAGATTTGGCTATGGCGATGATCAACTCGGCGAAACGAACACAAGATGAAAATGAGCCATTGATAGGGACAGCCATTCGCAAACGCGCGTCTTTAAAATTTAATTGAATAGAACCATTCAAAAAAGGGAGGTGTTAGATATCGCAAAATGAATATAATTATTCAATTTCTTGTTGAGTGAAGGAGGTGTGCTAGTGAAAAGGAAAATCAGGTTCCTAGCTTTTCTGTTTTTCATTGCAGTTTTCATTTATTTGGTTATTCAATATTATTCAGAGGAACGAGTGAGCAGACGGGGAATGCCAGCATTCCACAAAGCAACACTAGCTACAACATTGACCTCGATATGAAAGAAGCAGGAGTTTTTCAGGTTTCTGCAGACATCCTAATTACAAACGACTCACAGGAAAGTTGGGCAGACATCGCCTTCCACCTTGTCCCCAACGCTATAAATAAAGAAATAACTAACGATTATTCAGGTGAATCAGCAAACTTACAAGTGAATTCAATCACTTCGAGTGAAGATGAATTGCGATATGAATTGAATGGCGGTAGTTTATTCATCGAACTGGAATCGGATTTAACACCAGGCGAGCAACAAGCTGTCACGATTGAATACACACTCACCTTACCTGAAAACGGCATTCGCTTGGCGCAGGTGGAAAACAATTATTACTTAGCCCATTGGTATCCGATGCTTGCTGAATATGACGGGGGCTGGCAAGTCAATGACTATGATCCCAAAGGAGAATCCTATGAAACGGGGTACGGCGATTATACGGTCACTTATCAATTGCCAGAGGATTACCTGATCGCCACTTCTGCACCAGACGGTCCGGCAGAGGCCAGTTCATCTGGAACCTTAACTGGAGAAGCAATCAAGGATTTTTATGCGGCGTTTTTGGATCCAGCCGATTGGCAAGTCGCAGAACGCACATCTGGAAATACGGAGTTGCGTGTGTTTGTGCCGGCTGAGTCGGAAATCCTGGAGGAGACGGCTGAACTGTCAGTCGAAGCATTTGCTTATTTCGAAGAAAACATCGGCGATTATCCGTTTGCTGAACTGGATTTGATTGCGAATGACGGCTATATGGAATATCCGAACATTGTGGAAGTGCCGATGGACGAAGAATTACTTGATTCGATCTTGGTACACGAAATTGCCCATCAATGGTTTTATTATTTGGTCGCTAATGATCCATACGAAAACGCTTGGCTTGATGAGAGTTTGACCGAGTTCAGTACCGGCTTGTTCCTTAGCGACTATTACGGTGATGAGGACAGCGGTTTTCAAAATGCAAAAGCCTATGAAGAATCTTACGAAACGGAAACCTATGCTGATTTGGCGCTTGACGAATTTGACACCCCGGCCTATTATGCGACTGTCTATGGCAAAGTTCCTTTATTGGTGAAAGGCTTTTTCGACGAGCGCGGTGGAAACGAGGCTGCACTGGAATTTCTGGCGGTTTATTATGGAGAGTTTCAATTTCAGCGGGTGACAAAACAACAATTCAGGGAGTTCTTTGAGACATATTTTGAAGGGGACCAGCAGGCATTTTTGGATAGTTGGCTTCAATAAAACAATAAGCATTTTTAGGCGGGGGACTTAGCTGAAATTGAACGGGTTCTCCGTCTTTTGTTTATGCCGCAGCCGTTTAATAAAACAGGAGCGGAGGATGTGAGGGACACATGAAGTAATCGTCCATTATTCAAAAGCAAGACAACCAATCCAATGATGCCCTCGAAGGCGTCGAGCGTTCGGAGCTTTGAAGCTTTCAATAAATGAATGCAGTTGCTGCAAATCTCGCTTTCGAACAGGAGAGCGGGATTTTTTATGGTATGATGAATTGAGAATTATTATCAATTAAAAGGGGTGAATGCCGTGCTGGGGAAATTACATACCTTTCAAGTGCTGGCTGAATGTGGATCCTATACCGAGGCGGCGAAACAGCTGTATTGCTCGCAGCCTTCCGTCAGCCAGCACATCCGCTATTTGGAAGAATACTACGGCGTGAAACTCATCATCCGCAAAAAGCAGCACATTGAGCTGACAGAGCGCGGCATTCTCTTACAAAAACAAGCCAGGCAGCTGCTCGACTTGTTTGAGGCGACGCAGCAACTCATGGCCACGCCTGCCGCCCAAAAGCCAGTTGCCATTTATATGAGCAACCACATTGCCGAAAATTATTACGAAGAATTATTCGATGTCCACGCGGCTTGCTGCAAGGCCTGCCCTTTTGAAATCAACGGCCGATGCTATACGGAATTGCGCGGGCAGTTAATGGCCAAGAAAGCCAAGTTCGCTGTCATGCCGATTTATCCTGCAGATGCGAAATTACACCAATCGTATGACATTCAAGGCTTGTTTGAGGAAGAATTCCAGTTGGTCTTCTCCGCGAGCCATCCTTTGGCGACCCGAAAAGTGATCTATGCCAAAGACCTCAAACATGCAGCGGTGTTGCAGACACAAAGCAGGCATATGCAAACACTCATCCAGCAGGCGCTCGAAGCGAAAGGCGTCGAGGCTTTCTATATGCAGATGACCGATTTCAAGATCATCAAAAAAGCGCTGAGGCAAAGTGATTCGGTTTCCTTTCTTCCGCTAAAAGCGCTCGATTCAACGGACGCTTCCTTGGTTTACCGTTCCGTCAAAGGGCTGCGCATTGTCCGGCAAAACGGGCTCGTCATTGATACGGAACAAAAATTAACCGAAGCAGAACAAGCCTATTGCGATCACATTTCGGAAAAGCTCTCTTCATTTTAATGAGGGGAGTTTTTCTATTATAAGAAATGTTTATGGTGCCATCACGAACAATAATGCAGCTAGCCGCAGCATACGGTCGGAAAGGGGAAAATCAGTTATGACTATCAATCACCTAGTTGATAACAATTCTCAGTGGTGGTAGATTGAAGTGGCACATCAATAGAGAAACCTTGGCTTATGCCAGGGTCTTTTAAAAGGTGCTGAGTTCCACTGGAGAAATGGGGCGAGCAGATGAAAAAATTCCTCTTCTTGTTGATCGTTGGCTTGTCGCTTTCCAGTACAGCCGCTGCTGAAATGCTGCAGGATACAAGGATTGAAATTGAAAGCCCTGAAACTGCGCAGAACCCTGGTGAACCAGCGGACCTGCTGGAGTGGCTCTTTACTTCAAGTGATTTGAAGTCTGCGAATACCGGGCAAGAGGCGAACGTTCTTATCAAAGAAGAAATTGATGAACAAGCAGGAAAGGTAAATAAGACGACGCTTGCCGTTATGGCCGCCGCTGCTGTATTCGCCTATTGGCTGAACAAAAAGAAAAAGCAGGAATTTGATTGAGCTAGAATAAGGAATTCAGAAAAGTCTTATATACACATCATTCATTGCAGGAGGTATTGGAAATGACAGCTATTCATATCTACGATGAACAGGAATTGGTCCACATCGCTTTTGATGATATCCGCAAATACCACGGAGCCAAGGAAATGGCGTCGGTCGGCGTCGCTTACCGCATGGCTGAAGCCGCATTCGAGGCGCTCTACGGCATGGATGTGCCCGAGCGGCAAGAACTATCCATCCAAGCAGGACAGGGATGCGCGGGATTCCGAGATGCTTTCGAATTCATCACAAGAGCCGAAACGCGCGGAAAATACTTCGTAGATCCAGACTATCCCGCTGCCAGGTTCGATCCTTACACGAAAAGTTCCTATGCATTCATCTTTTCGCGTGCTACAGGAGAAGAAGTGGAAGTCAGCTTGAAAAAAGATTTCCTGCCTGCTGTGTTTTACGACTTGGTGAAGAAAGAAAGGGACTGCCTGCTCACACAGGAGGAAGCAGAAACCTTGGAAACGCTCAAGAAAGACTTATGCCTTCGCGCCTTGGAACTGCCTTTAGACGAAGTGGTGGAAGTGCGCTGAACAATTCTGATCGCTATAAAGCACAACTCATGAATCAGGATGGCAAATAAAAACCTCGAAAAGTGCTCACATTCAAGAGGGAACGCTGAGATATTCAGTGTTTCCTCTTTTTGCTTTTTAAAAAGAAGACGGGTTCGGCTCGTATATGTCTTTTATCCTGCCGGAAGCTGTTTTGGTTAAATCCAATATTTTCCTTAGTGTAAAAGGATAGAGGCTCTCCGAAAATTGCTAGGTAGTATTTTTCAAATATACAAAATAATCTGTAATCTTATTGCTTGTCTAAATTTACTTCGGTATACTAAATTTTATTAACGTCGAGGAGGAAAAAATTTGAAGAAAAAATATATTGTACCTGTCATTTTATCATCAGCTCTCGTCGCAAGTTCGTTTACAGCCAGCACCACATTGGCAAATGGCCAACAAGGAAATGGAGCGCCAGATAAAACGTGGAATGAAAATGCCAATGTCCCTGTATTCGTCAAAGAGAAAATTGCCGAGAAGCGGGCATCCAGCAATGCGTCAAATGCGCTTGATTATCTAGCGGAAAACGAGAACAAGACCGGTCTGAAAAATCCCAAGAAAAACTTAAAGCAAAAAGAAATTGAAAAAGATTCACTCGGCATGACACACGTCCGCTTTAACCAGGCCGTCAACGGTGTACCAGTGGAGGGAGCGGAAGTGGTCGTTCACTACAACGCGCAAGATGAATTGGTTTCCGTCAACGGCAGCCATTTCCCTGAAGCGTCCGCCAGCAACGTCGACACGACGCCGGCTGTCAGTGTCTTGACGGCCGTTCAAACAGCTAAGGGTGCAGTCGATGCACCGGAAGAGCTTGAGTATGCGCCCGAATCGGAAGTGGTCGTCTATCCGTTTGACGGTGAAAACTATCTGGCTTATAAGGTCAACGTCAACTTCCTCGGAGACGAGCCCGGCAACTGGTTTGTCTTTGTCGATGCGAAAAACGGTAAAGTAATCGATCAGTACAACGCGATTATGCATGCAGAAGACATCCATCAATCCGTCGGGACCGGTGTACTTGGCGAGCAGCGCAAAATCCACACGACAAAGAGTAAAGAAGCCAAGGGAGGCACAACTTTCAGTCTGTCGGATGAGTCGCACGAAGGCTTGGAAGGCATCTATACGTTTGATGCCAACGACGGCGAAATTGTCACGAACTACAGCGCTTCGTGGAAAGATGAATACTTGCGCCCAGCTGTCGACGCGCATTATAACTCGGAGCAAGTGTATGAATATTTCCATGATGAACACGACCGCAACTCGCTCGACGACAACGACATGGCGATCATTTCCTATGTGCATTACGGCGAAAACTATAACAACGCATTCTGGAATGGCCGCCATATGACTTACGGCGATGGCGATGGCTCGTTCATGGTGCCATTGTCAGCCGGCTTGGACGTCGCAGCACACGAAATGACGCACGGCGTGATCTCCAATTCCGCGAATCTCCAGTACCGTTTTGAATCCGGCGCGTTGAATGAATCCTTTGCAGATATTTTCGGCGCCTTGGTTGATGAAGACGATTGGGAAGTCGGGGAAGACATCATGGGTCCTGACGCTATAGAAGACGGAAGGGTGTCGCTGCGCAGCTTAAGCGACCCAAGCAAATATCCAGTTAACGCGGCTTACGTTGAGTACGGCGACGGTGAAGGTAACTATCCTTCCCATATGGATGAATTCTATGACTTGCCGAGAAGTTTGGATAATGGCGGCGTCCATATTAATTCATCCATTACCAACCACGCAGCTTACTTGATCGGCGAAGAAATCGGCAAGGAAAAACTCGGCCAGATTTTCTACCGTGCCTTGACGGTCTACTTGACACCAACTTCCAACTTTAGCGAAGCCCGCAAACTCATTGTCCAGTCAGCAGCCGACATTTATGGAGAAGGAAGTGCGGAAGAAAAAGCCACGGCTAAAGGATTTGACGATGTAGGCATTACCGAATAAGGATTCTAAAACCCGCTAGCCGCTTGTCTCCTGGGACAGGCGGCTAGCGGGTTTTGATTTGGAGTGGAAGATGGCACTCGAGCGATTGAATGTGTACAAAATACCGGGTTTAGTTAAAGGTGAATGCGATCGGTAATTAAAACTTTGTTAGTTTGAAGAAAAATAAATTCAGGCTTGGAACTTTGTGCGGAACCCAAATTAAAAAAAAGCGTCTTCATATTGTCCGTCTATTACGTTTAAAAGGAGCAATTATGGAGATCATCGAAATATTGAAAGCGCTGGTGCTCGGGATAGTGGAAGGCCTAACCGAATTTGCGCCCATCTCATCAACAGGGCATATGATCATCTTTGATGATTTATGGCTTAACACGGAAGGGTTTTTAGGGGCTCCATCAGCCAATACCTTCAAAATCGTCATTCAGCTTGGATCCATACTCGCAGTCGTTTTCGTCTTCTGGAAACGCATGTTGAGCCTTGTCGGTTTATACAAAATCGAGCAAGATACGCCCGCAAAATTTAATATCCTGCACGTCGTAATAGGCATTATTCCAGCGGGGGTTTTCGGCTTGCTGTTTGAAGACTTTATTGATGAGAACCTTTTCAGCATCGAAACAGTTCTGGTCGGTTTGGTCGTCGGCGCATTCTTTATGATCATTGCCGACAAATTCGGGCCCAAAAAGCCATCCATCAATTCACTGGATGAAATTAGCTACCTCAAGGCATTAAGTGTGGGGGCGGTTCAGTGCTTCTCGCTGTGGCCAGGCTTTTCCCGTTCTGGTTCGACCATTTCAGGAGGCGTACTCCTTGGGCTGGACCATCGAACCGCAGCTGATTTCACTTTCATCATGGCTGTCCCGATTATGCTTGGAGCTTCGATCGTTTCCCTCGTAAAAAATTGGGAAGCCATTTCGTTCGATCATCTCAGCTTTTATGCCGCAGGATTTGTCACGGCATTTATCTTTGCGTTGATTTCCATCAAGTTTTTCCTGAAATTGATTTCACGCATCAAACTTGTGCCTTTTGCTATTTACCGCATCGTGCTCGCGAGCGTTTTGGCGTTCATTGTGTTTCTTTAAAAATCGATTACTTTCATAAAGAGTGAAGTAAAACAGCGGTGCGAATTCAATATTCGCACCGCTGTTTTTGATGGTAAACAATAACGACTGAGTTGGCATATAGAACAACGCACAAAAACAAGCATAATTATATAGTAGAAAGTTTGCTGCAAGCCATCCAAACACATGAACAATATAAGATTCCAGCAAAGCAAAAATTTTATTTGGCAAAATAATTAAAATATTCTTTCAACGGCTATTGATTTATTTTGTAAGCGCTTTTATAATGTTTTTAATAACATTTGTGCTGGTTAAGAACAAATGTAAAAAAGAGTGGAGGGGATTTGTTTTGTGGGGATGGTTTATCGCTTTGTTTGCAGGGATATGGATCCTTCAAATTTTGATGACAAAAGTCCAATTGAAAAATTACCAAGCTACATTAAAGAAAATGAGCAACCGGCCTTCAGGATATTTAGGGGTAGGCATACAGAAACAAAAAATGGGGATAGGCGTAATCGCTATCGTGGTAACCAATGAAGAAGGCTCATTGATCGAGAGCCAACTCATGAAAGGCGTGACGGTGTTCAGCCGGTTTGAAGCCTTCCCTAAATACAATGGGTTGGATATAGAATCGTTAAAAGAAAAACTGGACGAAGATACCGACGGCCAGGCTTTTAAAATGGCAATTGAAAAAATTGAAGCGCAAATGAGCAAAAAGACAAATCTAGCAGTATAAGGAGGAATAAGGATGGATTTTTTAGTATCGCTCGCTGAAGGCTTTATCGGCATGTTCCAAGCAGGTGCAGATACATTTACAGGGCTTGTGACAGGGATTATTCCATTACTGATCGTCTTGATCACAGCAATCAATGCATTGATCCGGTTGATCGGTGAAGAGCGCATCAATCGTTTGGCCGCAAGAAGCACCAAAAATATTATTTTGCGCTATACGATCTTCCCGGTTCTAGCAGTCTTCTTTTTAACAAACCCAATGGCTTATACATTCGGTAAGTTTTTGCCGGAAAAACAAAAGCCGGCTTTCTATGATTCCGCTGTATCATTTGTGCATCCGATCACCGGACTATTCCCGCACGCAAACCCTGCCGAGCTGTTCGTCTATCTTGGAATCGCAGCAGGTATCACGGAATTGGGGCTATCGTTGGGGCCTTTGGCGATCCGTTTCTTCTTAGTGGGCGTCATTGTCATCCTGATTCGTGGAATCGTCACGGAATTCATTACGATCCGCATGATGAAATCTAAAGGCATGGAAGTCTAATAGGTTATAGAGGCGCTTATTTGAAAAGGGGGCAAGAAAAATGGCAGACAATCAATCACCATTAAACTTCAAAGCGATTTCCGTGACCAAAGGCCGCGGAGGATGGGGAGGGCCGCTGACGATCCGGCCGAATGAAACACAGCGCTATATCGTATCGGTTACAGGCGGCGGGATTCACCCTGTGGCGGCGGAAATAGCGCGTTTGACGGGTGCTGAAGCGGTAGATGGATTCAAAGGTTCGTATCCGAAAGAAACGATGGCTTGCGTCATCATCGATTGCGGCGGAACAGCCCGCTGCGGCGTCTACCCGAAGATGAACATCCTCACGATCAACGTAAATCCGACATCACCATCGGGCCCATTGATGAAATTTATCAATGAAGAAAATTTCGTCTCTGGGGTAACGGTTTCAGATATTAGCACCGAAGCGGCACCATATGAGGACCAAAATGAAGTGAAAGATGCAGTCGATGAAACCATCGCGCCCGCTGTCCGCAAAACACCGCAGGAATTGAAAGAAGAAGCGAGAAGAAAAGTGGCCGCAAACAGCAGCGGCGAACCGCCTAAAAAGATGAATATCGTCGAACGGGTCGGACGCGGCGCAGGAAAAGTGGTCGGGGTTCTTTACCAGGCAGGACGCGAAACGATCGATCAGGTAATCAAAAATATTTTGCCTTTCATGGCGTTTGTCAGTATGTTAATCGGAATCATAACCTTTACAGGCATCGGGGATTTGATCGCCAACTTCGTAACGCCGCTTGCCGGGAACTTGGTCGGCCTCCTTATTCTGTCCGTCATTTGTTCCTTGCCAATTCTATCGCCATTGCTCGGGCCAGGTGCAGTCATTGCCCAAGTCGTCGGTGTTCTGGTCGGTGTGGAAATCGGGCGCGGCAATATTCCGCCTGAACTGGCACTTCCGGCATTGTTCGCCATCAACCCTCAAGTAGGCGCCGATTTTGTTCCAGTCGGTTTGACACTTGGAGAAGCAGAACCGGAAACGATCGAAGTCGGGGTTCCTGCAGTATTGATTTCCCGATTGATTACGGGGCCATTGGCTGTCGTCATCGCCTATTTACTGAGCTTTGGGATGTATTAAAAAAGAGATTGGGTGGAATAGCTTATGATTACAAAATATGAAGCAAAAATTACGGAAATTGGCGAAGAAGTGGAATTATTCGCAGAAGAAAACATGATGGTCATTTTCAATAACACCGTTCCGGAAGAACTGCGCTCATTCGCCGTCATCCATGAACAAGCGGATTTGCTTGAAGGGGTCGAAGCGGGCGATTTTTTAGAGATCAACGGGGAGCGGTTCGAGATTCTTTTCGTTGGCAGTAAAGTGAACGAAACGCTGCGGGACATTGGCCATTGCACAATCGCCTTTACAGGAGATTGCAATGCCGATTTACCTGGCACGATGTGTGTAGAAAAGACGCCACTGCCGGAATTAGCGCTCGGAGCCGAAATACGGATATTAAAAGCCTGACTTATGAGGAGAGTGGACCATGCTTGGCATCAATAGAAAGCTAGAAGAATTAGAGAAAGCAGGAACAATCATCAATGTGGGGCTTGTCGGTGCAGGCCAAATGGGCAGAGGGATGGTTTCTCAAATCGAAAACATGGCGGGCATGAGGGTCGTCCTCACGGCGGACATTCAACTGGATAATGTCGTCCATGCTTATGTAAAAGCTGGCGTGGCGGATGTGGACATTGTCCAAACCAATTCGGCCGAAGAGGCAGCTGAAGCGATCCGTTCAGGAAAAGTGGCAGCCACGACTGACGCGCGCTTGGTGACATCTTCAACAGAAGTGGATGTCGTCGTCGATGCAACGGGGGTGCCAGACATCGGCGCGAAAATTGCCTGGGATGCCATTCTGAACAAAAAGCATATCGTCATGCTCAATGTGGAGGCTGACGTCACAATCGGTCCTTTGTTGATGAAAATGGCGGATGCCAGCGGCGTTGTCTATACAGGGACCGCAGGCGACGAACCCGGTGCCATTATGGAATTATATGATTTTGCGGACGCCCTTGGCTTTGAAGTGGTAGCGCTCGGAAAAGGAAAAAACAACCCGCTGAACTTAGCGGCGAATCCCGATACCGCAGCAGAGGAAGCGGCACGAAAAGGTGCCAGTGCGAAAATGCTGGCATCGTTCCAGGACGGCACGAAAACCATGGTTGAAATGACGGCTGTCGCCAACGCCACAGGATTCCTACCCGATACGCCGGGAATGCACGGATTTGTCAGTGACGTGAAAGGGCTACCGGAAATCTTTAAATTGAAAGAAGACGGCGGGCAAGTCAGCAACAAGAAAATCGTGGAATACATCAACGGCGTAGCACCAGGCGTATTTGCGATCATTGCCTCGGAAAAAGAAGAAGTCAATCACGAAATGCAATACTTGAGCATGGGAGCAGGGCCGAATTACGTGCTCTATCGCCCGTATCATTTGACCAGCTTGGAGACGCCGATTTCCATTGCCCGCGCGTATATTTACAATGAAGCGACGATTGCCCCATGGAAAGGGCTTCAAGCAGAAACGGTCACGATTGCCAAAACCGACTTGGAAGAAGGACAGTTCTTAGATAGCATCGGCGGGTTTACGGTTTATGGCCGTATTCTCTCAGCCGCGGATGCAAAGGAAAAGGATGCCTTGCCTTTGGGCTTGGTCGACCGCCATGTCCAATTAAAGCGTTCCATTCAAAAAGGTGAAATCATTTCCTATAGCGATGTAGTGCAAACCAAGGAGTCGACCATTTGGCGCTTGCGGCGCATGCAGGATGAAACCTTCGGAGGAAATCTTTAACTAAGCATTTAGTGGAGATGTGCCGCTCAGTTTATTGCTTCGACGCTACTAGACAAATGTTCCAATCATCGTGGAGACATGGTAACTATCTTAACGAGAAGGTGTTCTAGTATGAAAGTGAAAAAGATGGAAGCTGGTCTATACTGTGTCCATTGCAAAGAAGACGTAAATCACGAAATCACCTATATTAACGACGACATTAAAAGAATTCGCTGCACGGAATGCAACCGTACAATAGAAATGAACATGGACCTCAAAAAAGAGTTCTACAAGGAATTGTACGAACGCATTTCCACGAAGCCAACACGCGTCACAAATGAATACCGGGAAGATCTCAGCCACCTATTGCTATCGATTCCTTTTCGCGCCATCAAAAAGCCGTATCGTGTGCTGAAAGAAGTTCATTCTTCCCGACGAGTCATCAATACGTACAAGCCAAAGAAAAAATAACGCGCCAGGGACAAAGGGTCAAACTTCTGAAACACAGGGAAGTCTGGCCCTTTTGTTCTTGACGAATAGTCAGAAAAGACTTATAATTTTTACATATGTTACGAGTAAGTACAAATGTAAAAAATAGGAGGAATACAAATGACATCACTGATCAATTTGCCAGCGCATCTAAAAAGAGATGATTTAACGGATTTGCTGAAACAAATGTGGCAGATTCGATTTTTTGAAGAGAAAGTCGATGAATTCTTCGCCAAAGGCATGATCCACGGTACGACGCATTTAGCGGTAGGACAAGAAGCTTCCGCGGTAGGTTCGATCGCCGTTTTAGAAGAACGCGACAAGATTACGAGTACGCACCGTGGCCATGGGCACTGCATTGCCAAAGGAGCGGAAGTGAACCGAATGATGGCTGAACTGTTTGGGCGCACGACAGGATATTGCAAAGGCAAGGGGGGCTCCATGCACATTGCCGATGTCGAAAAAGGCAACCTGGGTGCCAATGGAATTGTCGGAGGCGGGTTTGCGATTGCGGCTGGCGCGGCTTTGACATCCCAAATGAAAAATGAAGGATATGTCGTACTATGTTTCTTTGGCGATGGAGCCTCCAACGAAGGCAGTTTCCATGAAGCGCTGAACTTGGCATCCATTTGGAAGTTACCGGTTGTCTTCGTTTGTGAAAACAACCAGTATGGCATGTCCGGCCCTGCTAAAGAAATGATGAACATTGAAGACGTGGCAGCGCGTGCCGAGTCCTATGGAATTCCAGGGAAAGTTGTAGACGGCAATGATGTGTTCGATGTCATGAATGGCGTTAGCGAAGCAGTGGACCGCGCACGAACTGGACAAGGCCCATCGATTGTCGAAGCAAAAACCTATCGCTGGAAAGGGCATTCAAAGAGCGATGCCAAAAAATACCGGACGCGTGAAGAAGAACAGAAGTGGCGGGCAAAAGATCCGATTGCACGTCTCCGGGATGCATTGATTCAGGAAGGATTACTGACAGAGGAAGGTGCGACTGAAATCAAAGCTGCAGCGAAAAAAGAAATTGAGGATTCGGTCGAGTTTTCAAAACAAAGCCCAATGCCGACAATCGATGATTTGATGGAAGACATTTATGCATAAAGAGCAGCAAAGGAGCGGAAGACTATGAGGGAACTGACTTATTTGGAAGCCGTTAGAGAAGCGATGAGCCAAGAGATGCGGCAAAACGAAGACGTGTTTATTCTGGGAGAGGATATCGGTGTTTACGGCGGGGCGTTTGGCGTCACTCGCGGAATGATTGAAGAGTTTGGCCCAGAGCGTATCCGCAATACCCCGATTTCTGAAGCGGCCATCTCGGGCACAGCGGTAGGAGCCGCGTTGACGGGCATGCGCCCGATCTTGGAGCTTCAATTTTCCGATTTCATGACCATCGCGATGGACAATATGGTCAACCAAGCAGCCAAAATCCGCTATATGTACGGCGGGAAAGGAAAAGTACCGATGGTTTTGCGCACACCGGCAGGATCTGGCACCGGCGCAGCGGCCCAGCATTCTCAAAGCCTGGAAGCGTGGATGGCCCATGTTCCTGGCTTGAAAGTCGTCCAGCCATCCACCGCATACGACGCCAAAGGGCTCCTGAAAGCGGCAATTGATGAAGACAACCCGGTCATTTTCTACGAACATAAACTATGCTATAAAACAAAATCGGATGTACCCGAAGAATTGTATTCCATTCCCCTGGGCCAAGCAGATATTAAACGGCAAGGCAGCGATGTAACGATAGTCGCTACAGCGATCATGGTCCATAAATCATTGGAGGCGGCTTTAGAGCTCGAAAAAGAAGGAATCAGTGTCGAAGTGATCGATCCGCGCACGCTCGTGCCATTGGATACCGACACCATCATCGAGTCTGTCAAGAAGACAAGCCGCTTGGTGGTCGTGCATGAAGCGGTCAAGCGCGGCGGTTTTGGAGGAGAGATTGCCAGTGTGATCGCCGAAAGCGAAGCATTCGATTATTTGGATGCCCCGATTAAGCGCCTAGGCGGCAAGGCCGTCCCGATTCCGTACAATCCTGAACTTGAAAAATCCGCCATCCCTAGTGTCGAGGATATCGTGGCAGCTGTTAAAGAAACATTAAACCACCGGTAAGAAGGAGGAGCGGGCTGATGGCCAAAGAAATATTCATGCCAAAACTGAGCAGCACGATGCAGGTAGGAACACTTTTGCAATGGTATAAAAACGAAGGCGATTCCGTTGATGTCGGAGAGCCGTTATTTGAAATCATGACGGACAAAATCAATATCGAGGTCGAATCCTACGAAGAAGGCATCCTTCTGAAAAAGTATTTTGAAGAAGACGACGAAGTGCCTATTAATCACGTGGTCGGCTATATCGGTGAAGCTGGCGAAAAAGTACCGGATTCACCGCCTGGGGAATCGGGTGCTGCCAAAGAGCAAGAGGATGTAAGTGATTCACGGGAAGCTCAAGTAGAAGATTTAACGGAGCAGGGCATCAGCGAAACGGTTACTGAACATATTAGCGATGATTCACATGGAGAAAATGCTGCTGCTGAAAAACCTCGCGCGACACCTGCAGCTAGAAGAGTGGCGAGAGAAGAAAACATCGCATTATCGGATGTGTCAGGTTCTGGGCCGAACGGGCGAATTCATCAAAACGATGTAATGGAGTTTGCTGCATCCAAAACTTCCTTTAAAGCGACACCGCTTGCACAAAAAGTAGCAACTGCTGAAGGCGTCGACTTACAAGCAATAAAAGGCTCAGGCACAAACGGTAAAATTTATCGCGCCGATGTGGAAAATGCCAAACAAGCATCGCCTGCTGCTGGAACAGGCGGCAAACGAATTAAAATGGAAGGCATTCGAAAAGTCGTGGCGCAGCGCACATTGCAAAGTAAAACGACTGCTCCCCATGTGACATTGACAACCGAAGTGGATATGTCCGAGGCCATCAACCTGCGCAAACAATTGCTTGGAATGATTGAACAGCAGACTGGATTCCGCATTTCGTATACGGAAATCATTATGAAAGCTGTGGCATTTTCTTTGAAACAGCATCCGAATGTCAATGTATCGTTAGAAGGCAATGAAATTGTCTATAAAGAAGACATCAATCTGGGGCTTGCAGTAGCCGCCGATAATGGCCTGGTGGTACCTGTGGTTAAACATGTCGATCAAAAAGGCTTGTCTTCTCTAACAGCTGAATGCAAACGCCTCGGCAAGGCAGCTCGTGACAATCAGGTCAAACCGGATGAAATGTCGGGCGGGACATTTACCGTCAGCAATCTGGGAATGTATGCCATCGATGCTTTCACGCCGGTCATCAATCAGCCGGAATCAGCTATTCTTGGCGTCGGACGCATCAATGAAAAACCAGTAGGCGTTGACGGTGCCATCGAACTACGGCCAATGATGGTCCTGAGTTTGTCGTTTGATCACCGAGTGATCGATGGCGCCCCTGCCGCAGCCTTTTTGACGGAATTGAAAGAAGCGCTCGAACAACCGGTTATATTATTGGTGTAAGGAGTAGATGCTAGTGAATAGTTACGAAGTGGTGGTACTTGGCGGAGGGCCGGGAGGTTATGTGGCGGCGATACGCGCGGCGAAACTCGGAAAAACAGTGGCGCTGATCGAAGTACGCGAACTCGGCGGCACGTGTTTGAATCGAGGCTGCATCCCATCTAAAACTTTATTGAGGCATGCGGAAGTGATTGAAACAATCGAAAAAGCCAAAAGCTGGGGCATTGAAACCGGGGACATGACTTTTTCTCTTTCTAAAATGCTCGCCCGCAAAGACGCGGTCATTAAGCAATTGAGAACTGGCATTGACCATCTATTGAAGCAAGGAAAAATCGATGTCTATAATGGCGTCGGGAAAGTTCAAGCGGCCGGGAAAATCACGGTTCAGCTGGCTGACAAAGAGGAAGTCCTCCAAGGAGAAAAAATTATCCTGGCAACCGGTTCACGTCCGCTCGTTCCGCCAATCGATGGCATTGAAGAAGCGGCATATTTCACGAGTGATACTATATTCGACATCGAGAAAATTCCGAAATCGATGGTGATTATAGGCGGCGGCATCATCGGAGTGGAACTCGCATGCATTTTTGCCAGCTTGAACGTGCCGGTAAGCATCGTGGAAATGAACGACCGGATTGTGCCGAGCGAAGAACCGGAAGCCTCTAAAGCGCTTGCGAGATCTTTGAAAAAGAAAAAGATTAGCATCATGACGAATACCAAAGTGACCAAAATTGAACAGCAAGGTGCCCGTCAGCTCATTCATATAGAAACCGCTCAAGGAAAAGCAGAAACATTGGATACCGAAGCGATTTTGATGGCTGTCGGCAGAGCGCCCAATACTTCGGCCTTTGCGGAATTGAAGCTCGAGATGGATGGTCCTTTTGTGAAAGTGGATAGCGCCATGCAAACGAGCGACCCTACCATTTATGCGGTTGGTGACGTGACGGGTGGCTGGCAGCTTGCCCATGTCGCGAGTGCGGAAGGGGTCGTAGCAGCTGCCAATGCAGCGGGTGGAAAACAGACCGTTGATTACCGGATGGTTCCGCGCTGTGTCTACACCAGTCCGGAAATTGCCAGTGTCGGTTTAACAGAAGCCGAGGCGAAGCAGCAAGGAATCGACTACAAGGTCGTGCGAGTTGACCATGCAGGAAACGGCAGGGCGTTAGCGCAGGATGAGAAGGAAGGGTTCACGAAGCTGATTGCTGGAACACAATATGGAGAAATTCTAGGTGTTCTCATGGTCGGTCCGCATGTAACGGAAATAATCGCGGAACCTTCTGCGTTTATTCATTTGGAAGGAACGGTGGACGAACTGGCTTCGATGATTCATGCCCACCCGACTATTACCGAAAGCTTATACGAAGCCGCCGCGTCTTGGATTGGAAAAGGCGTTCACCATTAAGTGCGAGGCAGTCGAAAGAAATGGAAATCATTTGTCATTCAGCCGACAAATGGGTGGACACATATAGTATAGTTGTTCAGAAGAGTGAAAACTGGCAAATACAATCAGTTGCCACAAACAAATGAAAGCGGTTTACTAACCGCCTTTAAGTTTATTTAAAAGAGAAGGTGCAGTGACAATGAATTGGGACGAGCGCAGGCAAATCGTGAAAGTAGCGACATTGTATTATTTTGAAGGGCTCACGCAGGCAGAAATCGCCAAAAAAGTGGGTGTGTCCCGTCCGTTAATCTCCAAACTGCTGAACAAGGCACGGGAAAATGGGATTGTCGAAATTTACATTAGAGATGAAAATGCGCACACCGTAGAACTGGAAAACCGTCTTGAAAAGAAGTACGGATTGAAAGAAGCCATTGTCGTGCCGGCAGCTGGGCGGGATGCTGAAATGGTCAAGCAGTCACTAGGGAAAGCCGCTTCATTCTACGTCTCGAAAAATATGAAAGGCGTCAAGAAACTGGGGATCTCGTGGGGGCTTACCTTGGCGAAATTTGTGCAGGAATATCCGTATGAGCAGCACCAGCAGTTGAAAATCATTCCACTGGTCGGCGGCATGGGGACCAAGCTCGTGGAGATCCATTCCAATTTGCTGGCGTATCAATTGGCGCAAAAGATGAATACGACCTGTTCATATTTATACGCTCCGGCGATGGTAGAGAACGCGGAATTGAAAAAGCGCTTGATCGAGTCGGAAGATATTGCCCTGGTCCTTGAAGAAGGACGCAATGTGGATATGGCAGTAGTCGGAATCGGAAACCCGTTTGAACAATCCACGATGACCACCATGGATTATTTGAAAGCCGAAAGTTTGGTCTCCTTAAAGAAAGCTGGAGCGGTCGGGGATATCGGTTCACGTTTTTACAACCAGGCCGGAAACCAGATCGACCACCCCTTGAATGACTTGGTCATCGGGCTTGATATCGACGAATACAAACGCATACCCGAAGTAATCGGGATTGTAGAAGGCACCCATAAAGCGGAAAGCATTAAAGCCGCTTTAAGAGGCGGATATTTTGATGTACTAGTCATCGATGATACGACCGCAGCCTTAATCTTATAAGCGAAAAGCTGTCGAAGCAGGAGAACGTGGGCTGCTTCGACAGCTTTTTTGTGTTTAATTATCAGCAAGCGAAAAATTGAAAAATTAGACCTATGAATGAATTTAAATTGAAAATTCTAGGATATACTAATTTTAACTATATAACCGAAAATAGGAAGGATGAAGAATATGAATAAGTTTATTTGCAATACGTGTGGCGTCCAAACCGAGAGCGCTGAGTCAGCACCAGAGCATTGTTCAATCTGTACAGAAAAACGGCAATACGTCAGCGTTAAAGGACAAAGTTGGACGACTTTGGAAGAGATGGTTCAATCCGCTGCTTATCAGAATGAGATTACGTCAGAAGAACAAGGGCTCTTAAGTATCACGACGGTGCCAAGTTTTGCGATTGGTCAAACAGCGTATTTGGTTCAGGGGGAGAACTTCAATATCCTGTGGGATTGTCTAACATATCTCGACGCTCCAACTATTGAAAAAATAAAAGCTCTGGGAGGAATCGATGCCATTGCCTTGTCCCATCCCCATTATTATTCGACTCAAGTGGAATGGGCTGAAACCTTCGATGCGGCAATCTATATTCACGAAGACGATAAGCAATGGGTAACCCGGCCAAGCGATCGCATTATCTTTTGGTCAGGCGAAACGCTCAAAGTTGCGGAAGGGTTCACGCTGCATCGGATCGGTGGTCATTTCAAAGGTGCAGCCATTCTGGAATGGAAAAATGGAGATGACGGCAAAGGCGTATTACTGACAGGCGATATTGTCCGCGTCGTTGCAGACCGCGAGTGGGTCAGTTTTATGTATAGCTATCCGAACTTCATTCCACTTCCTGCGTCCACTGTCGAAAGAATGGCGGAACAGTTAGATGAAATCCGTTTTGATCGCGTGTATGATGCGTTTCATCGAATCGTGTTGACGGACGCGGGAGCAGCCGTGCAAAGATCAGCTAAACGGTATGTGGATGCGTTGAATGGTGTGCTGTTCAAGACCTGATGTCCGGACTTTTGTTTTTTGTAACATAATAAACCGTATACTAGAAGAAACCAAATATAAAAGGAGCAAAAAATGCATCAATCATTCTATCTTAAGAAACCAAGTACTTTTACATTCGATAAGAGCTATAAAGTGTTTATTAAAGAAGGGAAGATTTTCTTCTTTAAAATTGACTATAAATTCGATGAAGACAATGACGTTTGGTTTTCCTATTCGGGTTTGATTTACATGTTGCGTGATATGATTTTTTAAAAAACAGCTGAGCATAGCGAAAACAAGATTGACCAGGCATTTCAAAACGATCAACTAGAACTACTAAAGCATAAAAATAATTTTCAACTCAATGTCGTTGATATCAAGAGCATCGAAATAAATGAAAAACCCACTTCTCATTCATTTTTGCAGGACAACGGGACATTGTTGTTTATTTTAGATGACAATAAGCGTTATCGGTTTATTATGCCTTCGAGTATATCGAGAGAACTTATCATGAATTTACTGGAAGAGGCAGGGGTTTCACTCGATGTCCAAAAATAATCTAATAAATAGACGACCATAAAATTTAAAATATCGAATGTAGCAATATACAGTTGGATATATGTAATAGTGAAAGAGGTGGGATTAAAATAGATAATAAGAAATTGACGGAATTTACTTTAATAGATATTATTGAGCGGCATATAAAATTCACTAAAGTGAATACCCTATATGATAAAGAAGAATACGATGGAGCTTATGATAAAGGTCAATTGTCAGCATTCGCTGAGCTTTTAATAGACGCTAAAGAGATGAGAGAAATTGAGTTTGTTGATAAGTATAGAGTGAAAATAACTACACTCGGCAACCATTTTGATCAACTAACTATCGATGATAAATCTTCCACCGATGATAAAACAGAAATTGAAAGATTATCAGGTTATAACAACGCAATCGTCGCGATTTTAACGTGTATTGATCCTTTACATGAATTTGATTTGGAAAGTTAAGAGCAGATAGTTTGTTGGGTTTTTAAGCGATTTAGATTTGATTTAAATTTTTATAGTTAAATAATAAGTCGATAAAAGTATTAACTAGGCTGAGCCTTGAGAGTTAGAGTGAAAATCTAACTCTCAAGGTTTTTTAATTTTTATTCGCTAGGAGCAATTTTCAATATTAATAAAGTAAGGAGCACTACTTCAGAAAGTGTAATATTCCCAAGTTTAGCTAGCTTACAATTTATTCGAACAGTATATTTAAAGAGTGGAGTATAGGAGATATTTAGCGTCTAGTTATCAAAATACCTTAGGAATTACTCATCTAACTTTCAAAGCTTAGCTAAAAATCTAATGAGGAGGATTTTAAATGATTGGTTCCTCGGAAATCAATAAAATGATTAGAAAGAAATTGACGCCTGTGTTGAAAGGAAGTGGATTTACTAAAGTAAATACTCGGCATAACTTTTCTTGGCTTGATGATTGTATATGGGTACTGGATATCACTGCTGTTGGTAAATACTTTTCAGACGTTACGGGCTGGCCAGCTATGTCTATACACGTGAATTTGGGTATTTATTATAACTTTATCCCATCGATTGATGACTCTATAGAGGTTGAAGAGAATGGAAAATTTTCTCCTAAGTCACACCAATGTCATTTGCAACTCGAATTACTTTCCACACTCGATCAAGATAGATATATTTCCAGTTTGTCCAATGCTGCAGAGCAAAAGCGGAAAGATCTTTGGTGGATTGAGCCGGATGGTTCGAATCTGGAAGAAGTGATTGAAAATGTAAGGCAATCGTTTTTGACCGAGGGGATCGATTGGCTTATCAAGAACACAGATATAGCTCAGGCTTTCAGAGAGATTGAAAAAGAGCATAATTGTTTGGACAAGTACTTCAAGGCGCAACATATGGCAGCGTATTTGAATCTGAACTCAAAGTTTGCAGGTTACGAAGACCTTTATGCAAGAGAGAAAAAAAGATTACATGGCAACTTGAACTCGTAAGAACTTATGACGGTACTATAAACACAGTTAAATTCCATGCAAGTCCAAAGGGATCCTACTCAAAAAGGAGGGATCAGATGCCAAGAACCATAATGGGTAAATTGTCTTTAGTTATGCTGCTGATTCTCGTCATTCAAATCATCTCAATCGTAATCATGTTGTTCGTTAATGGCTTAGCAGCGTTAACAATTATTTTGTATGCATTTGTTAGCGCACCTTTAGGGATACTATTTGGCATAGCAGGGATTATAAAAGAATCAGGCAGCATCGTGATCGTACATTGGGTAACAACAATTATTAGCGTCACTTTACTTATCTTGTTTTTCATTACTCTTTTTGGTTTTTCGTTCGGCGGTTAGATATTTAAGATTATTTTTTGGTTTTCTATATCAATAATCGTTTTAAAAGATAGAATATCAGGAATCGCTGATCAATTACGTCCGCTAATTAAGTTCCTTGTGACTAGTATTGGAATATTTTCTAATTAATATTTACTTTCCAAATTCTAGTGGTAATCTAATGATAGATTGAATATTACAATTTTTATTAGGGTCATTTTTCAAAAACTGAAATAGTTAGCTGCAAACTCATTCCATTAGATTTCTATCACTGAGGAAGTGAGTTTTTTTGAGATTATTTGCCGGTCTTGATTTAAATAATTGAATGAATAAGGAACAGATAAGCAGTTTACGGGAGGTAGGGAATGGAATTCTGGTTAGAGAGGGATGTCACTGAATTCAAAGAAACCGCTGGAATTACTCGAGAAGAGTTAACGGCAATTGAGCAGGAGATAGGCAAAATTATACCCGCTTCGTATAAAGAAGTACTTTTGCAACGAAATGGGGGGCCCTTGCAATATCGTTGGGTTAGAGTAGCTGAACCAGCCGCTGAAGTAGAGCTATTAGAAATTGATCACCTTCTCGGCCTTGAAACAGATGGCAATCTGAGCTCTGATTACTTAATAGAAGAATGGGGATTACGTGGTGATATCCTTGTGATAAGCGGCGACGGCAATGGCTTCTTTGTATTGGATTACGGCGAGGACGCCCAAAATCCGCCAGTCATTTATTTGGAAGTGGACTCTAGAGCGAAAGTGCGGGTAGCCAATAACTTTGATGACTTTTTGAGCCAGCTTATTGCTGAAACACCAGCTGTTGATTCAGATGATGAGAATTGGGGAGGTGTTACCCAGGAAGAAGCAGAACGAGTTTTCTATGGAACGGATGTCGCGGCGATCGAAGAAATGCTGTTGAATCTTATGTGGCCAGAAGACCATGAATGGTATTTCACCAATCTTTTAAAATTGAGTCGCCATGACGATGTATTCGTTAGACAAACAGTGTCAAATATTTTAGATAATAATATGAAGATTTATAAAATAGATGCTGACAAAAAGTGGCACCCACTGCTACATAAAACGATTATCAATTTACTACAGGATGCTGATCCAGATATCCGCGAAATGGCAAAAAGCATTACTAATCAGTGAATGCAAAGATTAGTTAGTCGATGCATTCGGTGTTGGAGTCAAATTTCTCGTGTGATTGCTTAAATCAAGTGTAGGGAGAGGGCGAAGTTGAAAAAAGCATTAGTCATTTTAGTAACCACAACACTTTTATCCGCGTGTAGTTCCACGACTTCAACGCTCAGTTTTAGTGAAATGGAAATGGTCCAGCAAGAACTGCAGAACGTGATTGATCCCACGGCCCCTCTCCAGCTTATTAACGAAGGAGAAGATATCGCTTATATTGTTTATCAGTTTGAAGCTATTGTTGCTGCCGATATTGAAGAAGATGGAGAAACGATAAAAGTGAATTTGAATGTGGCTGAAGAAGGGAATGATGTATCTGAGCAAACCATCTACAAATTAACACTCAATGAAGATCACGAAATCATTGAGGTTTTTGTAGATGGCGAAGCTACGCCGATTGATGTGGTTTCTAGAATTTAACACCATCCACATCATCATGTTATCGCAAAAGTGGAACTGTTTTGGAAGCCGTATTGGGGAAGGGTTAAAACGTAAATGATGAAACCATTCGTATCTGTTATGTCGATAATGATAAGCATCTTCCTATGCAGTGGCTGTTCTAGTGCTCCGGACGGATTAGAAGAAGTAGAGGGCACTGGTCTAACCTATAGCGAAAATTTCAATGCCTATGACGGGTTGAATGAGAGAGAACATGTGGAGTTTTTTAAACCTGCAGAAGCACAACCATTGCCTACGTCGATTTTAAGTGAACATCACCTGCTCGAAAAGGGAATCGATCTTGATTTACTGCCTTTTGAAGTAGATGGAGAAAATGCGTATGTGGTCACTTCCGAAGACCGAACCGGAAAAGTTACTCATCAAGTCCAGTTAAGCTATCTTGGGAAATCGGAAGAGGGCAATCTAGATGAATTTTTCATCGTCTCGGTAACTGAAATGGACGAAAATCCGGTCGAGAATTATGAAGTTGCAGCAGCAACCGATTCGGTCGGAAATCGATTTGAAAAACAAGAGCTGAGCGGAGATGATTTTATTTTCCAGCAAGTGCTGACAACAAATAGTGCTTTATTGTACCGATATTATGAGTATGATGAAGCAGAAGAAAAGTTGAATGTGGTCGGAACCGCCGCTAACGAGTTCTATTCCTATCACAATGGATTCGTTTACCATGTTGGTTATTTAATTGATCGACAAAAGAATACTGAGAAGGTACAAGACAATATGCCCAACTTGACACGTAATATTATTCTAGGAAAAGATATATCGAAAGGAAGATGAGCACGTCTAAAAGAGAGGAAAAACCATGATTAAAAATAAAACGGCATTCGTGGGTTCGTTTATTGTGTTCGCCATTTGCATGTACTTATTTTTTCCGTTTCCAAATACAGCGATGAAAGAGGCTCAATTTGTCTTTATGTCGTTTCCGATTCAAGATCAAGAAGGATACAAATTGTTGGGAATCATTGGATCTATCATGTTTATTGGTGCTATCATTTTGTTGTTCCGTAGCCTGGAAAAATACCGATTTCGGATAGTGTTCGCAGTCGTCATTGTCTATATGTTTTTACCGAATCTATTGATTGCGACGTACCAGGAAACTCTAGCAAATGGCATTTCAGCTATCTCTTATGACGGAAATGGCCAGTGCAACTTTGTCACGTTGGATGATTCCATGGATGCCGAATGCAATCTGGTATTACATAATCGCAGTGATGAGGCTGTGACAGTGGAATTGGAATTTATCGATTCGTTGTTTACGGAAGAAGAAGACATGCGGATAGAGTCGCTGATGAATTTAGCTGGCCCTTATTCCGTTACACTAGCAGCCAATAGCAAAAAGCACATTCATTTAAAAGAATTAATCGACTTATCAGGTGTTCCCGATCATATCGACTCTGGAACTTCATTCGGTATAAATCTAAAAATCAAAGCCGGAAATAAAACGAGGATTTTATAGAACGTACATAAAGAAACGGTAGGATCTATCGAGAGGAGTTATGTATGGAACTTAACGAAAAGGTTTCAATAAAGCAGTTAAAGAAGGAATTGATCCCTGTTGTAAATCAAGCAAATGAGCCTTTTTCCATTATCGGCAACATTCTCCCGAGCTTTTCGAATGGAAAATGGTCATACAAAGAACGATTATACGACAACCCATCGGAAACGTGTTTTCCTGATGACCAGCTCAATTGGGAAGAATATATCGACAGTGAGAAGAAAGTGGTGTTCCTGGCGATGCAGGGGGAGAAATGCGTCGGGCAGATTCGCTTGGTGAAGGACTGGAACCGCTTTGCATATATTGAGAATATTGCCGTCTGCAAAAGTTTCCGAAAAAAAGGTGTCAGTCAGCTCCTGTTAGAAGCTGCACAAAAATGGGCAAAGGGACAATCATTGATTGGCCTATCTCTTGAAGCACAGAACGATAACGTAATCGCATGTCGTTTCTATGCAAATCAAGGATTTGTATTGGGTGGTGCTGATACCTTAAAGCAAAAAGCGAATCCCAATATCGATATTACTTTGTACTGGTACAAGGTGTTTGAGTTTTAAGAAGCAGTGTGGACAAAAATGTTTTGGCTAACAATCTGAGCTTGTAAAATCCAGGGTTTAAGTGAAATGCTTCAACGAAGTGAACAGTACGGTTTATTCATAAAAAAGGGGGAGAAACTGCGCTAATATAAATGCGCATCTTCTCCCTCTTCATTTCCGTAAAATTCTGTTTTCACGAGTGCCCGGGGTTGGCCGTATATCCAATATATAAAAAGACGAACCCAGTGATACACGTAGCGGCTCCAAATAACAACCCAGCAGCAGCGGAACCCATTCCAGCTCCTGTTAAAATGCCTAGAATGTTAAGAAGGAGAAAGAAGACGACCAATGGCAAGACAAAAGCAGTAAGAAACCCGGCATTGATCCACTTCTCCCTGTTTTTTCCTGCAAATTTATGGACTGCAAAACTTAATAAGGCAATATAGGCAGCGAGTATGAGAATCATTTGATTCCTCCTAATCAGCAGTATGGAAAATCTACTCATATTCTTTATCCAATAATATACAAAGTATAACATTTCCATAAATTAGGTGAAAGGAGAAGCGGGATATAAAACCATTCTTTTTGCTATATTCAGTTCTTTTTAAAACTCTTTTGGTAAAATATAGATATACAAGCTATCTGGTTACGAGGTGAAAAGATGAATATTTTTAGAAATTCCATTTTAATTGTTCTATCACTGCTGTTGTCCCAAGTTTTGATGTATTACATGTGATGTTCGCTGTGTCCCCAGTGCCCTATATACTCGGCAGATTCCTGTTGGCTTTCTTCATTTTTATGAGTTTTAAGTTGTTATTGAAAGAATATGAAGTCGATCCGATCTATATAGATTTGGCGTTGGTCCTTTACTTAATCTTTTTGTTCTCTGCGACTTTTTATAGAGGAGATGGAAAAACAAGTGATTATAATTTGATGCCTTTTGACTTTTTAAACTATATCTCTGAAGTGAATCTATCAACGTTTATTGCGGCCTTGCTGATTAGTGTGATGCTCTTTGTACCTGGAGGAGCTTATTTATACATAAAGAGAATCAAATTTGCTTATTCGTGGCAGATTCTTCTCTCTAGCAGTCTGGTGATAGAACTGCTGCAGTTCTTCACTAAGCGCGGATCGTTTGATATAGATGATTTACTATTAAATACAGCTGGTGGTTGTTTAGGCTTCCTGTTGGCAAAGGTTGTCCATAAACGAATCACACATGAAAAACAAACAACAACTACAAAGCTGTCTCATTGAAACAAATAAAAGTCCGAATTCGAATAAAAGAAGGGTCAATTATCAACAGATAATTGACCCTTCTTTATTGTTCCTGCAGTGGCTGTCTCACAAGGGAGGAGAACCGAGTTCTGCATGTTCAGCTTGTCTTTCCGTTCGCATTTTAAAAGCCTGCTCAAGGAACTTGGGCTGGTTCGCATAAATTTGAATGACATCTTTAATTTCTTCGGCCATATAGACCTGGTTTCGATTTTCGGCCAAGTCCGGATAGCCGGATCCGCGCTGCAGGTAATCGGAACTGGCGACTTTGTACCACTGCTCGTCCTGTATTAATTCACCATCAATCAGGATGTCTTGAACACGTTTGCCATCATGGATGATCGAAGCTCCTGAAAAGTGCAACCGGCCGACAAATTTCCCGCGGAATCCAGGTCCACGACCATCCGCCAGGCACGCTTGTGCATCCAAAGATTGCGTGAATGCTTTTTTTAGCTGCTTGCCTTGAACTTCAAAAGAAGTCGGATTTAGTGGAGATGGACAAACTTCAATCAGTTTTTGACGGGAAATATTGTGAAACAGGCCTGCGTTGGCGATGCCGCTATTGATCAATCCGATATCGCATTGCATCATGTCCCGCAAGCCGTCCGCGATCAAATTGGTCAATGGATTTTCTTCAATGACGTCGTGCCAAAGCGGCTCCGGTAAATCGTATAGGGACTTCCCTAAAGAAGCGAGCGCTTTCACTTTATTATCTTTCAAAATATCCATTACCACAGAATCCGGCGCAGCATCTATTGTTGAGTATGTGGCTGAATGAAGAAGCTCAACCTTGCCGTTCGCCACTTCAAGCTCGATCACACCGATGTGTTCAGCGTAATTTCCTGCGCTGTTCATGATCGTCTCGTTCACCAGTTTGGCTTCTGAATACAGCTGGTGATCGTGTGCCGAAATCACGACATCAATTTCAGGAATCGCTAGAGCCAGTTCTTCATCGGCAGCTGTGCCCACATGACTCAACAAGATGCAAATATCATACGAACCGGCGCGGCTTGAGATTTCTTGTTGTGTCATAGTGACGTAATCCGAAACACTGATTCCAAGCCCGTCATTGAAAACATCCATGTCGGGGGAAGCGCCGGTAACTAATATACGCAAGCCATTTTTATGTAAAATCGCGCTTTTGACAACGCCCTGAATTTCACTTCCATCTTTTTTTCGGAGATTGTTGCTAATGAAAGGGAGTGGGCTGGTTGTAGCCATATGCTCCAATGTCTCTATGCTATTGAACATCTCGTTATTCCCAATTGTCAAAGCGTCATAGCCGGTCGATTGAAGCAATTCAAGCGCTGCGACACCGCGTGTTCCTTGCAATTCAATGCTTTTGAAATCGGCGAAATCGCCGCCATCAAGGATGAGCGTATTTTCGTCTTTTAATTCCTTAATCATGCTTGCTGCTCGCGCAAAGTTTTCATAATTACTGTGAACATCGTTCGTATGGATGATTTTCAGTTTCATAAGAACCTCCTGTTAGT
Organism: Planococcus rifietoensis; assembly: GCF_001465795.2. Taxonomy (NCBI): domain Bacteria; kingdom Bacillati; phylum Bacillota; class Bacilli; order Caryophanales; family Caryophanaceae; genus Planococcus; species Planococcus rifietoensis. The sequence goes on from NZ_CP013659.2 coordinate 1,350,646, forward strand.
TATTTCCTTTTAAAGTAAGACCAATAGTCTACCACTATGGTTTCAAAAAATCCTTATCAATTTTCTGACTACTTGAAAAATTTGTAAGAAAAATTATTTTAATCAAAACAATCATACAATATATTTAGAGAATTACAGTTATTGTAAAAAATATTCTGATACAATAAATGAAAACTGAGTTAAAAAGGAGCGTTTGCTTTGAAAGTGAAGTATCCTAGGTCATTGAAAACGGGAGATACAATTGGGGTGACGGCTCCATCAAGCGGGGCACAGGAGCCACTGCATATTTTATTGTCCAAAGCAAAAGAAAATGTAGAAGCACGCGGATATAGGGTAGTTACAGGAGAAACGGCCTGGACTCAACAAAAAGGAAGAAGTGCATCTAAAGAAAAGCGGGCAGAAGAATTGATGTCATTTCTGCTAGATGAAAATATAACGGCGATTATTCCCCCTTGGGGAGGCAGTTTCGCTATGGAGATCCTTCCCTTAATTGACTGGGAGAAATTGAAGTCTGCTCCGCCAAAGTGGCTGCTTGGGTATTCTGATATTAGTACCTTTCTTTTTGCTTATTCCACTATTACAGGAAACGCCTCAGCTCATGGAATTAATTTCGCGGAACTTTCTTCACCTCAATGGGACTCAACAAGCTCTAGGTGGACAGATGTACTAGGGTGTTGTGAGAACGGGGAAGTAGCCCAATACTCTTCTGATCACTATCAATCAAACTGGCAAAAAGTCTACGACAATCCAGCAACAGGCTTCTACTTTGATTCAAAAACGGAATGGAAACATCTAAGTGGATTATCAGAAGCAGAGTTCTCAGGAAGACTACTTGGAGGATGTATCAGCACCCTTCGCACATTAATTGGGACGCCGTTCGATCAAGTTAAAGACTATGTGTCTAACTACGCAGCTGAAGAAGGAATGGTGTGGTACTTAGAAAGCGTTGGTCTTGATGCAATTAATATCTACCGAAGTTTATGGCAAATGAAACAAGCAGGATGGTTCAATAATACGAACGGGATTTTAATCGGACGACCATCGCGTTATAAAGCAAATCAAGAATTTGAATTAGTGGATGCATTAAGTGATATCTTTGCTGAAGACAATATTCCGGTGATCTACGATGTAGACATTGGCCACTCGCCACCTCAAAATATTCTAGTGAACGGCGCTTTTGCAAAAATAACTTACAAAAATATACAAGGCACTATCCATATGAAGTATCAATAAGATGATAGCTGGTTAATAGTATAGATATAAGAGGAGGTGGCGGGATTTGAGTTCTATCTCAACGATATTATTTGACTTAGATGACACGCTGCTTGATAGAGAGCAGGCAATAGAAAAGCTATTTTTGGTTCTTTTAGAAAAATTCTATGAAAATATAAAACATACGAATAAAAACGAAATGTTGAGAAGGTTTAAAGAATACGACAAGAAAAATTATGGGATTAATGATAAAACAAGAGTCTTAGAGCCGTTTTTTAATGAATTCCCAACTAAACGTATAGTTTCTCAATATGACATGCAGGATTTTTGGAATACAAATCTGCCCCTCTGTTTTTCTGTTGATGAAACTATACTCGATTTTTTAAGTTCTCTTAAAGAACAGTATCAATTAGCTATTATTACCAATGGATCAACCGAGAGGCAATATGCGAAAATATCGAATACTAATTTAAACAACTATTTTGAAGAAGTCTTTATTTCTGAAGAAGTTGGGTTTACTAAACCAGATAGACGTATATTTGAAGTTGCCCTGAATAAATTAAATATCCAACCAGAACACGTATTGTTTATTGGGGATGACTTAGAGAAAGATATCGAAGGATGCCAAAATGCGAATATCAAAGGCATATGGTTTAATTCGCTTTCACTGGAGAATCATACTGATATAAAGCCATATGCTGAAATTAAGTCACTTAAAGAGCTATTAAATTACCTTTCGTAAAAGGTCATAGCTAGCGGCTCCTCATGGAATTCAAGATTTGATCAGTTTGGATGCTAAGCCCACACCATATTTTTTAGAAAACGAGGAACGTTTAAAAATATATGAAGAGCGGGTTTCCAAGAAGAATTGGCCATCAATTTGGAATCAGTTGAAAGTACATTATGGTAAATCTTAAATTTTGAAATTGGTTTGTGCAAAGTTAAATTATGGACAAAACTGAGGAGGGAAACAGGATGGAGTTGTGGGATTTAGTAGACGCTTCAAGAAAACCACTAAACAAATTACATACACGCGGAGAGGAACTTCAACCGAATGAATTTCATGTGGTTGTGGAGGTCTATACAATTAATGCAGACGGGTGCATGTTAATGACTCAAAGAGATGCCACTAAGCCTTTCCCATTGCTTTGGGAAAGCACAGGAGGTTCAGTACATGCAGGGGAAAGCAGCGTAGAAGGTGCTGTCAGAGAACTTGCTGAAGAAACGGAGATTGCCGTGGCAGCAGCGGATCTTCAATACTTAGGCGAGAGGTCGAAGGGCAAATCATTTCTGGACAGCTATTTGTACGTAAGCAAGAGAACTATTGAAATCAATGAACTAACTCTGCAGCCTGGGGAAGTCTGTGATGCCAAATGGGTCCGAGTTGAAGAATTGAAGGAAATGAATCGAACAGGCCAGGTAGTGCCGCCGGTTTGGGAAAGGTATCAACTGTACTGGGAAGAATTGAAATCCTTATTTAGATAAAAGATGTGAGCAGATAATTTTAGAAGTAGTGGTAATAATGGACGATATATATTGCTGGGGAGTGTAAATAATGAAAATAGAAATGCAGCCAATGTCAGAAGAAGAATTCGATCAGTTTATGGCGTTCTTGATCCCTGATTATGCGAAAGACTTATCGGAAAACTACATGATTCCAGAGGATGCAGCGATGGAAGAATCAAGAGCTTTAATGGCAAAACTGTTTTTAAACAAACAAAATACAGAGGGGCAGTCAGTTTGTCATGTTGTCTCAATGGAAGAAGATAAAGTAGTTGGCTCCCTTTGGTACAATATCGAGCCCAGTACGAATAAAGCTTACATCTATCATATTTTAATTGGAGAAGAGTATAGAAAACAGGGGATGGCTACAGCGGTATTGCAGAAACTAGAGGAAGATATGCGAAATCGCGGCGTAACTTCCATGGGGTTAAATGTGTTCGGGACCAATCCCCATGCTTATGAACTTTATGAAAAGATGGGTTACCGAGTGCAGTCAACATCCATGGGAAAAAGAATATGAATCGAAAAACTTTAGTCTAACCAAATGGCACAAAGGTTTCCACGTGAACAAAAATACACATACGAAAAGACAAGAAATTCTGTAATGAATTTCTTGTCTTTTTAATTTGGATCATCCTCATCTCTAGAACTGGTTATTTCATTTCGAAAACTAAACTATAAAACTATTGCTAGGCAGTGACGTCATATCTTCTATCGTATTACCTTCATTTTTTTCTAAATACCATTTCACCAAATAGTAGCCAATGGCATAACCGGCCCAAAAAGGTATATTTTCTTCTTTGCTGCCAAACATATAGACATCTGTTTTTTCGCCCACTTCATTGTGATTGGAGTGATAAGTGGTCTCCCACAGAACTCGGGCTTGCTTTTCCGTGAGTGCATCTTTATAAGGGCCTAAATAGTCATTGCCCAACCTGATTTTTACAAAATGTTCTGCTAGGCCTTCCAATATTAACCGGTCTAACAAAGTTTGGTTTTGCTCTGTTATAGCCAAGGCGTGTATGCGCCAGTGATGATGGTACTCATGCGTAATGACTGACTTTAGTGTGGAACGAACTTGAGCATCGGGCAACACCGCGAAAAAAAGTCTGCCATTCCAATCGGTATATGCTGAGACGCCGCCGAGTTTTTCTCGCACGAAGTGATCTTGGTCGTCTAGAATGAACAATTCAAACTCTAACGCTTTTGATACTGAAAACTCCAATTGCAGAAGGGTTAGTTCGTCTTTGATGAACTTTTCATAAGCAAGACAGTGCATTTCTTGGAGTTGTTTCTCGAGAGTTTCAATCTTCTTTTCAAGATTGAATATACCGAAAAACGCCATCGTTTCAAATTCCTGATTCAATACCTTGAATGTATCCAGGAATAAGTCTTTTCTATTGGCCTGTGGATTTGAGGCTATTGTTTCAAGAAAAGTTTCCATCTGTTTAAGCCTTGGGATTACGTTAATTGCCGTCTTTTCAATACTGATGATGGCTCACTCCTTTCAACGCATCCTTTAAAAAATGCTGGGAATTTCTTTATATTTACAAAATAGTAATTAAATATATCAAAAAGAAGCGCGGTATTAGTATAATGTAAAAAGTGTGAAAATTCAAAGCGGCTAGTGGGTAGCTGTCAGAAGGAGTGTCTGGATGAAAACGATTAAAAGAGTGTTGATCAAGCTCAGTGGTGGGGCATTGGCAAGCGAAAGTGGAGATAGCTTTGACCATCAAAAGCTTGACCATATTGCTAATGAGATTCTTTCCATTAGCGATATGGACATCGAGGTGGCAGTTGTTATTGGCGGCGGCAATATCTTCCGCGGTAGCTTGGCGGAGCAATGGAATATCGACCGGGTGGAAGCGGATAACATCGGAACACTTGGCACCATCATGAACAGCTTGATGTTAAGAGGCGTTTTAAAAAGCAAGTCCGGAAAAGATGTCAGGGTGATGACTTCGATACCTGTACCGTCTGTAGCAGAACCGTATATTCAGCTACGAGCCAAGAGGCATTTGGAGAAAGGTTCCATTGTCATCTTCGGCGGAGGCAACGGGCAGCCGTTCGTGACGACTGACTACCCAAGCGTCCAGCGGGCAATCGAAACGAATTGTGATGCCATTTTCGTTGCCAAGCAAGGCGTGGACGGTGTATTCAATCTGGATCCAAATCAGCACAGTGAAGCGAAAATGTATCGGACATTGCATTTCGACGATATCTTAAAAGAAAACATCAAAGTCATGGACCAGTCTGCTCTTCTTCTGGCGAAAGACTTCAATATCTCCGTCAACATATTCAACTTCGATAAAAAAGGTGAAGTGAAGAGAATCGTCGAAGGAAAACAGACTGGAACCTTGGTTTCACAACAAGCTTCAGAGTTTTATGTGAAGAGCTAGTCAGCACAAACTCATAGGATGTGAGCATAAGTGGATGTAGCGGAAGTGAGTAAAAAAATGAAGATACAACAAATTACGGGGCCTTTCAAAAACGAAGCGAGGGCAGTCGTTTTAAAAGGCTTGGAGGAGCGATTCGGATTTATCGATCCTTCCTACAATCCTGATTTAAAAGACATAGTGAGCAGTTACAGCCGGGAGAAGACGATGTTTTTTGTTTGTGTCTTTGATAATGCAGTAATTTCTACTGGAGCGGTTTCGTATGAAGCCACTGGTATTGGCAGAATAGAACGCATGTCGGTTCTCAAAAAATACAGAAGGAGCGGCATAGCCAAAATAATGCTCCAACATTTAGAATCGTGGGCACAGCAACAGGGTTACGAAAAACTGGTTCTGGAAACGAATAAAAGCTGGACGAGTGCGATTGAATTTTATAAGAAGCAGCATTATGAAATCTACTTGAACGAAGGGGAACGCATCCACTTTTCCAAGTGCTTGGTTTAATACAGTTAATAACCTTTAAACAGATGGATTTTAAATCTGCTAGTTTCTTTAGGGAAATACAGACCAGTACAAAAAGAAAGGACTGCTTGGATGAAGCACATATACGCTTTTGAAGAAACAAGTGAATACGATAAGTTTCAAACGATTATTCAAGACTTTACTAAGAAACTGCAGAACTACGAGCAATTCTTGGAAGATAAGTATGAATTGATAGAAAAGCCAAAAGGAATAGTGTGGACGTCTTTTGATGAGGCTACCACTATTTTCTCGGATCTTCCGATTCCTGCTTTTACGAATAAAGACACTATCTACATAACACCTGATTTAAATGCTTGGAGAAATATGTTTCTAGAACAATTGGATGGAAAAAGTCTTCCTTCTATCCAAGCTTTCTATGAGCATCTATCCGAGAAACATCTACTGACGATATTGGGACATGAATTAACGCACCACTCAGATTTGTTCTTAGATGAATTTGAAGATGCACGGGAAGATAATACCTGGTTCGAAGAAGGCATGTGTGAGTATCTTCCAAGAAAATTCTTTCTAACTGATAGTGAGTTTGAGGAAATCGCAGTAATCGAAACCGAACTGGTCAACTCATTCACGTCTGAATATGGAAGCCGTTCTCTAAGCGCTTTTGGAAGCAATTCCTATCAGGCAAGGCTATCCAGTATCATGTTTGATTACTGGCGAAGTTTTCTTGCTGTAAAATACCTAGTGGAAGAACGCTTTAATCACAATATACAAGCCGTTTTTGAGAAATACCATGAATGGGATACAGAAGGGCGCAAGAGGACACTACTGGAGCATTTCGAATTGGACCATGTTTTTTCGTAGAACGTTTCAGCTAAAGCTTTAGTTTTTGTTTTGAATATGAAGAAATCTAAAAGAAATAGAGGAAATAGGAGAACAAGTAATCAAGTTTCACCAATATGCACTGCACAAAACTTAAAAACTGTCTGATCGGAGAGGATTCGAATAATGACGCGTTCAAAGAAGGAAAAAAATGAACTGTGGGAATGGGGAAAAGCGATTTTCATTGCTTTTGTTGTAGTAGGGATCGTTCGCTTTTTTCTTTTTGCCCCCATTGTTGTCGATGGCGAGTCGATGATGCCGACTTTGGAAAACGGAGATCGAATGATTGTAAATAAAATCGGATATTTGATTGGAGAGCCTGATCGATACGACATAATAGTGTTTCATGCTACAGAAGATAAAGACTTTATTAAAAGAGTGATCGGACTACCAGGGGATCATGTGGCATACGAGGATGGCCAACTGTTAATAAACGGAGAAGCACAAAAAGAACCTTATGATGGTGACATAGAAACATTCACTGAAGATTTCTCGCTTGAAAAAGTAACAGAATTTGAAACGATTCCAGAAGGCTATGTCTTCGTATTGGGTGATAACCGAAAAAACAGCACGGATAGCCGTATCATTGGGCTGATACCGATTAAAGAAATAGTGGGCAGCACAAATTATGTTTTCTGGCCATTCGACGATGTAGGCTTTGTTGAGTGAAAAAGTTACCGTTAGATTGTGTTCAAAGTGAATGTAAATACGAAGATTTTATCTATAGCCGCATCGCATCCATCATCCAATATGATGAATTAACATTATAGAAGGTGGGTGTTTTAATTTGAAAGCACTTTTAGTTATTGATGTGCAAAATGGTTTAGTGGAAAAAGGGGAATCCCAAAGAGAGGAGATACTGGTGGCTCAGTATCTCCTCTCTTTGTTCATTGAATTAACAAGCACAGTAAAAAAACGGATATAAATACGAATCCCTTATGGTTCTTGAATTAATGAACTCATCTTCTCAAGCCTTTCATAGGCTTCCGCATAGACCTCGGCTCTTTCCTGTTCGGTTTTGATGTCATCGAAGTTCAAAAGGATGTTTTCTGTCTCGATCAACCATTGTTCTAAGGGTTCGAAGTCATTCAGGTCTTTGATTTGCTGGAGCCTCGAAAGTGGAGCAGCGACTTGTCCGTCTGCATTTCCGCCCACTCTGTTCTCAGGAGAAGGTATCCCAGAAGCATCTTGAAGCCAACCCATAATGACACCCGTTTTTTGGCCTTCCGTTGGTTCGGTGGGGCCAGATTCCGAATGAATTCGGGCCACCATGGCTTTAGTGTCTTGATCAAAGGTATAGCCATTTTCGTATTCAACCGCATTCACAAATTCACTGTCCGCCAAACGACCTTCCTCAGGCAGTTCGTAACTGTCGAAATGCTCCTTGATCTCTTGATAAGGAGATTCCAATTGTGGATCTTCTTGTTCAGGCGTCTCTTCCTCAGCCGTGGCTTCAGGTGTGTATTCCTCAGCCACTGTTTCACTTTCATTAACAGCAATATCAGCCGTTTCTTCAGAAGCACTGCATCCTGCCATCAGCAAGGCGGACAAGATTCCTAATCCTATAGCAAATTTCTTCATTGTATCTCCTCCAATTAATCGCTAATGTATAGTATAAAGAACATTCTTTTTTTATCCAAATAAGTTATTTTGCGCCATATGAATTTCAGTCAAAAATCAAGATGACTATAATCGCGGAACAAGTATAGCCCCACTAATGGAGATGACACCAAATATGAACATTCGAAAAGCGGATCACAGCGACTTGAACGCCATCTTATCCTTATCACCGCAAGCTATTTTCGATGGAACTTTAGGTGAAGTGATGCCTTCAAGTGAAAAAGTCGAAAGCTTGGTTCAGCCTTTATTGGATAAAGGCGGGTTTTATTTTATCGCAGAAGCGAAAGATGAAATCCTTGGTTGGGTTCTAGTAGGAACCACAAAAGATCAGTTTACTGAAAAGCAGATTGGATTCATTTACGAACTGTATATCCGACAACAACACCGTGGCAAAGGACATTCAAAACGGTTGATGAATGCGGCCATTGAGCATTTTCAAAAAGAAGGGTACGCAGAAGTACGGTTAAGCGCAAAAGCAGAAAATCCAGCTGTGCATATGTACGAGAATATGGGATTTACGACAAGGAGCGTCACCATGTGCCTGAATCTCGAATAAAGTGAAGACGCATTATCTAACCATTAAAGCTAAAAAGGGGGATTTCAATGTCATCTGATCCACTGATTATTTGGGTTATGCTTTCGGTTATTTGGGTTGTGTTGGCCTTATATGGAATAGACCGCATGCAAAAATCCAAGGGAAAGCGTGAGTCTGATATGGAAAAAAGAGTTCGCCAACTAGAAGAAGAAAATAAAAGGCTAAAAGAAAAAGAGGAGGATGAATTATAAAATTTATCCCAGAAGAAGTTAAAAAATCTCATTTACTTGAAAAGAGGTTCACTATGAAAATTGAAAATCACTTAAAAGACATGCCGACATTTGAAACGGAACGACTGCTGCTAAGAAAAGTGACACGGTACGATTTGGATGATGTGTTTGAATTCTCTTCCGATCCCGAAGTAGCGCAACGTATGACCTGGGAGAAGAACGATTCAAAAGAAGAAACCTTATCCAACTTCCTGCAGCCGACTGTGGACGGATATAAAGATGGCCAAAGCGGTGTATGGGCGATTGTGTATAAAGAAAGCGAGAAAGTCATCGGAACTTGCTCGCTGGTCGAGTGGTCGAATGAACATCAAAAAGCAGAAATAGGTTACGTGTTAAATCGCAAATTTTGGGGAGCGGGAATCGCTACAGAAGCGCTAAGGGAAGTCCTGAGTTACAGTTTTGGCGTACTTCAATTGAACCGGATCGAAGGCGGCTGCGATTTAGACAATATCGGGTCTGAAAAAGTCATGTTGAAAGCCGGCATGACCTTTGAAGGCGTTTTGAGAAAGAATGAACGTATCAAAGGAGAATTTAGAGACACAAAAATCTTTTCGATCTTAAAAAGTGAATTCGATTCTGTGTCTATACATAGTTCAAAATAAATTCGCTGTTTCCACTACAGACTTCAATTAAAAAAAACATTGTAGCAAGGCGTGATGTGATGAAAGATTTTACAACAAGATTTGTCAGTGTTCTGCTTGCGATTCCAAGCATGCTGCTGATCAATTTGATCATTGAATATTTAAGTGGGGGCCTTGCTCCTTATACAGGTGAGGGAGTGGACTACAGTGGCCCAGTTTGGTTGGGATTGCTTGTAGTGGGCTTGTATTCTTTCCCTGTCTACCTCATTCTGGGCATTCCCGTTTCGTATCTAGTGGATTTTCTTTCCGTTAACACGCGCGGATACAGCTATTTGGATAAGTTAATTATGTATATGCTAGTCTGTATCATCTTAATTTATTTACTAGACGATATGGAAAATATATTCAGCTTAGCGCCGGTAATGTTGGTTATTGTGCCCGTCATGAGTTATTTCCATGTTCTTTATTTTTTGAAAAACCGCAAATAAGCAGGGCTTAGAAAACCAGGTGTTCAATTGAATGTACATAATCCAGTATATAGAGATTTTTTTGTAAAGTACCTGTGATGAAAGAAGCTCAGAAATGAGTTTCTTCTTTTTTTTACTTATTTTTGGTGATTCGGTGTAACGAAAAGAGATTTTTTCAGATATATAGGGTGAAAGGAGGTAGAAGAGTGGATGGCCTTACGGAAATATATGAGAAACACGCAGAACAGGTTTTCAAATACATAATTACCTTATGTCGAAATGCAGATGTAGCAGAGGAATTAACTCAAGAAACTTTTTATGAAGCGATCCGGTCGATCGACAACTACAACGGCCAATGCAAAATGTCGGTCTGGTTATGTCAAATCGGCAAGCATACTTACTACAAATATGTCGATAAACAAGTGAAGCAAGCGGATCAAATACAGTCTACTGAATACGTGAACTCCATTGAAGATGACATTATTGCTTCTGAAAATAAGATAGCAATATTCCGGATGGTCCATTTGCTTGATGAGCCATACAAAGAAATAGTTTTGTTGCGTCTATTAGGTGGTTTAAGTTTTAAGGAAATTGGAGAAGTTCATCAACGAAATGAAAATTGGGCCAGAGTATCATTTTACAGAGCTAAATTAAAGTTAAGAGAGGGAGTGACTTCAGTTGAGAAATGAATGCTACATCGTACGTGATTTATTGCCTTCCTACATAGATCAATTGTGCAGCGAGCAAAGCAGAATTTTTGTTGAAAAGCATATAACGCAGTGTGAATCATGTGCTCAAATTTTACAACATATGAAAGTCGAGTTTGATGATGCTGAAGACGTGGAAATACCTGTACGTCTTGAACAGAAAAAGCCATTTGAAAAAGTGTCTCAATTGATAAAGGCACAAGGAAAGTTCTCAAATATATTAGGGTTCTCTTTTTGGTCCGGGATAGTTATTACAGTAATACTTTTAGTGTTTTCTTTGAACCACTTAGTTTTGTGGCAGAATGATCAAGAAGAAGTTCAACGTGTAGCGCAAGAACAGCAAGATATTATGGATAAAGTCTTCGCTGTATTAATGGAACCAGAAACTCCTAATGAGCAGTCATTGCAAATCGTTTTTCAGCAATATAAGGAACAATTACAGCATATTGCAGTATTTCCCTCTGGAGCAGTAGAAGATACCATTCTCGATTTGCAAACCCCAAGCACTACATACCCTGTTGAATACGAACGAGCTTCCATTGTCATTGGTGAATACGGAGAAATCACAGAACCAATTGTTCCAATTGATTACGATATCGGTACAATGGCTATGGCGAACGAAGAATGGGTCGTCCAATTCGAATATAAAGAGTCCTACTTAGCAACAGTGGAAAATGCTCATCAAATTAAACACTATGCACCTAGTAGTTGGGAATTATTTTTAATGCCTATTATTTTTAGTGTGATAAGCTTCTTTATATTTTTGATTTGGGTATATCACAAGCGAATCATGAAACCAATGGAAGTTTGAGTAAGTTGTTGCTATAGGGGAGAGGAAAATGAACTCTTGTGGTAAAATAAGTAAAAAATAATTGTCTTATTAAAGGGAGGTAGGCAATAATGAACTCAGGCACAATCTCGGTCGCAGCGTTTTTGATTTCTTTGGCTGTTTATACAATTTGGTTTTTTAATGAAAATCTATTCTCTAATATAGCAATGATTGTAGCTGTTGCTCTGCCGCTTATCGGAATCGTGGCAGCACTTTTTGCCAAGAACAGATCGCTCAGAGTAGTGGGCTTAGTTGGAAATTCTTTGGTTCTTCTTTTAGCGGTTGTCCTCCCGTTTATCTCTACGCTATTTTGGAAAACTCCTTAGGTTGCTGATTGTGACACTGTATTTTCATTAAGGTCATGTTGATTCTGGAAAACTAATGTCTACTTTCTATTAAAGAATCACCATGAGATAAGGCAAAGGAGTTGAAGCTGTATGAGAAGATTTCTTTTATTGCTTGCTGCATGTCTTCCGATCATGATAATGATGGGATGTTCTGAAGAGGAAATAGTTCGTGTAGGCACTCCTTTTAACGATGAAGGCACGACAGGGGCGGAGTTCAATACAGGTTTCACGGACTCAGAAACGATATCTGAGTTGCAGGTGATTATTGAAATGGAAGAGAAAATAGAACCACCCAAAGAGTTAGCTCCAGTCGCAGATCTTGTTCTTACCTTGGATAAACCGGAAGAAAATGTTTCTGAACTTTGGCGGTACATATAGTATATGGATGATGGCAGTGCCGTTTTGTGCAATAGAGAAAGCGCAGTGGTACGAGAAGACGAGCAAGAGTTCTATACTCTAGATGAAGAACAAACAATGGAGTTAAAAAGCATACTAGAATAAATGGAATATAGGGGACGTAAAAGAAGCTGATGATGAGAAGCTTCTTTTTTTGTGCGTTTAATAATGTTTGGATTTGTTTAATGATTGTGATTTTAGTACTGTATTTAAAAACATCAAATGGTAAAATAAGTATGTATAAAAGAAGCATCTTATGAAAAAGGAAATTATTAAATTTGAAGATGGATTACAGGTAGGCATGCGTTCATGGGGAAACATGAACCACACAACGCTTCTTTTTCTTCACGGCCTTGGAAGTTCGTCAGCCAGCTTTACTGAACTGGCTAACTTACTTTCCCAAAAGTACAGGATCATCGCATTAGATTTGCCAGGTCATGGTTCATCTACAGCTGAACAAGCAGAAGAATCCTTTTCAGTAGCATCGGTGGCTAGGTGGGCAAAGGAAGCAATGGAACAACTTGATATTAAAGATCTTCATGTAATCGGACATTCTATAGGCGGAAATATAGCATTGGCATTTGCTGAAATTTTCTCTGTTCAATCGGTCGTTCTCTTAGACGGCGGTTATATACGCTCAAGCAGTATTCCTGGTAGTTTAATCACTGAAGAAGTTCGCTTCGCAAAAGAGCATTGTGATAATTATGCCTTTGCATCCTGGACGCAGTTTGAAGCAAAGATGGCAAAAGAAGGCTTGACGGAACGATTGATTGAAATGGCGAAACCGAGCATGAAAGTAAAACGTGATGCTATTAAGTTGATTTTAACGAGTGAACATGCCGGATATTATGTGAAGCAACATTTCAATGAGCCGAGTATAGATACTTTAAGTGAGGTCGATGTACCGGTCTTGCTGCTTAGAAGCACTTTGCCGAAGGCGTTTAATTCCCATCGTGATAGTGAAACTGCGAGACTCAAGCAGTACTTGGCTCTCTCTGTGGAAGAAGTGAAAGATACTTCCCACGATATCTATTGGGAGAACCCGAAAATGGTGAGCAAAAAAATATCCCAGTGGATTAGCAGTAAAAAATAGACCTGATAGCTTAATAGTATCTCAACCATAATAAGCGGGGGATTCAAAGATGAAAGCATGGGAAACGCTGTCCACAGAATATTTATACAAAAATTCGTTCGGAAATTTGAGGAAAGAGCAATGTAGGCTGCCAAACGGAATTATCATTGATAACTTTTACGTAAATGAGTATTCGGATTGGGTGAATGCCGTAGTCCTTACAGAGAGCATGCAACTCGTACTTGTAAAGCAATATAGGCATGGGACAAGAGGTTTTTATTTAGAAATTCCTGCTGGAAAGCTTGAAGAAAACGAAACAAGTGAGCAAGGAATTCTAAGGGAAGTTCTTGAAGAGACCGGATTCACTTCAAACAAAAATCCGATATTGCTAGGAGAACATATGGTGAATCCGGCCATTCAAAACAATAAAATTTCTACATACTTAATCACTGATGCATTCAAAACAAAAGATCAGCAATTGGATGATACGGAAGAGATCGATGTTAAACTGATCGGTTTCGAAGAGTTTGATGACTTGATACTGAATCAGACTATCGAAACACAGTTGTTTACAGCGAGCGCTTATTATATGGCAAAGTCGTTTCTAAACAAATAAGAGTGCAAGTGAAAATTGAAAGGAGACCGATTAAATGAACAAGCAGAAAAAGAAGAACACGAATAAAAGTGATTTTTTCGATGTAGTCTTATTTTGGATCCCAGAACTGCTATTTCTACCCTTCAGAATCCTGTTTATGGCGGTAAGGGGAATCGTTAGGTTAATTGGAGGATTTTTTAATGTCATCTAATTGCCTGCTTACATGGTTCTGATAAGCTCTTTACGTATTTAGTAAAGTCGGGAAGTGATGAGATGAACCGGTTGTGGAAAGTATTGCATAGGTGGATTTTCGAAAAATACGACCAGTTTGCCAATGAATTAGGCTACGCAGACTGGAAGATTACTTTAGAAAACACCTTTGGCATTTTTCAAATGGAGGGGGATGCGTTTTATCATGCCACACAGCTGCCTAATAGCGAATGGGCAGTATGGAATGATAGCTGGGGAGACCCGCCATATGCCTTTCAAGTATTTTCGACTTGGGCTGAAGCGATTAGCCATCTCCAAAAATTGTTTAAGGAAAGCCAATTGCCTGAAAGTTATTGGCGGCCAGAAGGATTTGATGTGGAAGAAGATGTTTTTTCAAAAGAGCCGAACCGAGAAAAAATGCTGTGAAAGCATAAATATAGAAACGGGGAATATAATTTGATGTTGATTGAAATAATTATTGTCTTACTCGTTGTGAGCTGCTCTTTATTTATACATGAAATGGGACATGCAATTGCAACAGTCACAGTGAGCAAAAATTCCAAAGCTGAAGTATTTCTGGGTTCATCCAGCAAAGCGAAAAAGCTAAGGCTGTCTTTTGGAAGAATTACCTGTTATCTGACCGTTGCCATATCGGGCTTCTGCGAGTACTCCATCCCTAAAGAGTCACCGCCGTTTACATATAAACAAAAACTCGTCTTCTACCTTGGCGGGCCAATCGCGTCATTGCTTTGTTTTGTGACATTATTCATCGCTTCTCATTTTGTTTCCGGAATAGCGGGAAATATCATTATCAATAGCGCAGGCGCAAACTTTTTTCTCTTCATCACATCATTGATTCCGTGGACTTATCCCCGCTTTTTAGGTGGCCTTCCGAGTGATGGCTTACAGATTTTGAATTTAGTGAAAGCGAATAGAAAACAGCGAGAATTTAGTACTTAATAAATTGGATGCTCATTAATTCTTAATATCATATTTTTTTATGATCCAGCAAGTGGAAGTGAATATATTCGCTAACTAGTCTTTAAAATGATACTTCTTCCTAAATAGGCTTGAAATAGTTCGCAATAGTGGCTGCAATTTGCCGAACGTTCGTAAAGTGTTTCTTTACATTTACGAACGTTATTTTTGTTCATTTTTTTGCTGTATTGCTGTGTTCGCAAAGGTGTACTTTTACGAACGGTTTGACGGAGTGAAATATAAGTATAAATAACTGAAAGTTTTGATTTTGACATAGTTTAAAATGGATGAAATTGGTATAGTTAAGCTAACTAATAGTTTTGGATTAAATTTTCTGATAATAATATGAGGGAGGGATATATGTGAGTAAAACAGTAAAATTAATTATTAGCTTGGTAATTGTAGGACTTATATTTTTGGGAGGTTTTTTCGTAGGAAATATTAGTAAGGCAGAAATTATGAAAGAAATAAAAATTGGTTATGAGGACGTTGAGAATTCAAGCAAAGTAATTTACGAAAAAGTTTTTACTGATGTAGAAAATTCAACTACTATCGATAATTTCATCATGATTTATTTGAACGCCAAGGAGATTGAGAATCCAAATATAGACTTGGAAAATCCAGATATGTATATTGTGTTAAATAATCCAAATGCTTCTGTCGGTTTAATTGATTCAAAAGTATGGTTTGTCGATGATGGTGCGATTATTGGGAAACGAGCAGGTGAGAGCTGGGATCAGATTGATTTTTATAAAACTGATGAAAGTGATGTTGAGTATATAAAAGAAACCGTTGAATACGAGGGAAAATAATAAGCCCGTACGAGCTTACTAGAGATTTAGAAATCGAGAGTGATACTATGCAAGGGTTTTGAGTTGCCTTTTTAGTATGTGCGAGTTTATATATACCTGAATTATCAGTAGTCCGCCAGAGTCAGATTTTGGGGATAAGTGGAATGAGCTAAACTAGAAAAGTGAATGTAACTTAAGTGCAGATAAGTTACATTCAATTTAAGGAAAAACAGGAGCGATCAAAGGAGGAATAATGATGTCTAAAATAAAAACTACTTTAGAAACATTAAAAAAAAGGCTGGATTCAAATAACCTTTTAGAAGTCCAACAAGAAGACGGCTATATCGAAAAAGTAGAGATGATTTTTAATCCTCCAGCAACTGAAGATGATTTGCAAAAGTTACCATTTAGTGTGCCAAAAGATTATGAAGAGTTTCTGCGACTTCATCACGGTGGACTTATTTTTAATAGTCCAGAAGGGGGAGGTGGTCTGAAACTCCTTACGGTAGATGAAATACTGGAATACCGAGCTATCCCTGGGTACGAGGACTACCCTGCTAACTGGTTTCCAGTTGCTTATGGGTATGATGGATGCTATTTGATTATTACGGATAAGAAGGTAGGAAGAGGTTATCTCTTTTGGATGGAGACAGGTAATGACTTTGAAGATGATATGTTTCTCGGTATGAACTTTGAAGATTTTCTTGAAAATATCATCATGGCTCAGGGATCAAAGTTTTGGGAATGGGGGTTCAGAATTCCACCAACGTTTAATTTTTAAGTTGACTACAGTTAATAAACTGAATGTAACTTATTGTGAATTAAGTTACATTCAAAAACTTCATTCTACTGAACTTTGAAGAGTACTAAGAGAAAGTGGATTTGCTAGTTTTCCAGATAGATTGTTTTTCCATTTACATCCACTGAAATTGCTTTCTCGTCAACTTTCAGATTCGAAAGGTCTTTAAAATCATCCGGTTCAATCGCTATGGTTGTCTGACCGATTCTTTTGTACACATGAGGTGTTAATTTCTGATACAAATAAACTTCTCTCGGATCTCCCACATTGGGATGCAGTCCCTTCACGTGATTAACAATAAGTAAATGTTTTTCATTTTGATCATAGAGACTTATAGGGTGCCGACTTTGTTCATCTTGTAAGATTACAGATAAAAACGAAACAACAATTGAAAATGGAATAAAAAATATCATAAGAGCAATCGAAATATATTTCATTGCAAGAACTTCTTTGAAATAGGCATAGAGGCTGAGAAAGAATAGGACAGTTAATGTTACATCGGTATAGGGCAGCAACAACTCTAAATTATGTGCATTGTAGACAAATGTATAACTTTTCTCGATTAAGGCGATTTTCATTAGAAGCCTAATCATGAAATAGAGAGAAGTAAAGATTAAAATAATGAGGCAAATCTTCCTTTTCTTCATGCAACTTCTCCTTTTTTCATACGTAAGATTAGACGAAGTCTGAAAGCAGATAGTTTCTTATTTATCCCAAAAGAAGACTGCTTAAAATACTTGTTGAATGTAACTTAATAGCAATTAAGTTACATTCAAATTCAGACAAAAAGGTTAATCTCTTTGCCCGAAATATTGTAGGAGAACATCGAAGGAGATGAAATGTTCCGTTATGAAATCCGAACAAAAAATAATGATTATCCAGGGATTTCTCGAGCAGGCTGGTCCGGATGCTATTGAGAACATTGCCACCTTTTTAGAAGACGAAGATCCTCACGTTATTTGGATGGCCATCGAAGCTCTGGGAACATTACCGATCAGCGAAAAAATCCAATCCATCCTGCTGCCCCTGACCGAAAATCCGGATGAAGAAATCCGGTTTAAAACGCTCGAAGCGCTGTGGGGTTATACGGGAGACGCTGTTTTTAACGCCGTGGTCAACCGATTAAAAGATGACGATGAACTCGTGCGTATTTCAGCGGTGGAAGCCTTGGGTGAGATGCGGGATAGCAGAGCGAAACAGCATCTAATCGATGCCTTAACCGACGTGGAAGGGATTGTCCGTAGGGAGGCTGCAGAAGGGCTAGGCAAACTTGGAGATGCATCGGCAGTCCCTGTACTGCAAGCCTTTCTTCAGAACGAAACAAGCAGCACTGTGAAAGTCGGTTTCTATGCTGGTCTCTATCTTTTGGGTGCTGAATTCCGCCTGAAATCTCTTTTGAATCTTTTGAAAGACCCCTCCTATCAGGTGCGTTGTTCGGTTGCCAACTGCGTTTTGAACTTGGTGGATGAAGAAAATAAAAAGCTGATTATAAAAGCGCTGGGCGCTGCACTCAGAAGGGAAACGACAGTTGCCGCCCGTTCCACTTTGCACAGTGCGCTAGAGGAACTTAATTCCTCAAGTGATTTAACTATGAAGTGATTATGTAAATATCTGAATGTAACTTATTAGTAATTAAGTTACATTCAATCTTCCAGTTTCATGCGCTTGACTAGAAAATTCACCGAAACTGATTTTGAACGAAAATAAGATACATTCAAAATGCAATGACAGTAAGTTTGAAAACTCACTTTTTAAAAGGATTGTGGTTTACCTATCAAGCGTTATTAAAAGAAAAAAGATAATAAATCTAGCGTTGAAATTATTGAAGCCGTTATTAACTAGCTTAGTATTTGCAGCGAAATGATCGCTGTATATAAGACAATTTCAGCAACAGCATCTAATTGGAGGTGAAAGGATGCTTATGAATACTGTAATCATCCAAATAGTATGAGATTATCTGAACGAAAAAGTGAGATTTTTCTTTTAGTGAACCGCACCCCAAATGGTAGACACTTTTTTAAAGTTTCTACCATTTGGGGTGCGGTTCACACAATATCTAATGCATCTTCTTTGTTTTTTTCATAGACATAGGCCATGTGGTAAATGTCCAACTCATATTGTTGAAACAATGCAAAAAAAGGCTTCTTCTTTTCGTGTGATTTTTTAGGATTGGGATGGAAGATGCAATTCACCTACTTTTTTTGTGTCTACTTTTTAGACGAGATAGAATTAACTTTGGACGAAATATTTAGATGTTTAAAAACTTTGTTTTGCACAACTATGTAAAAAAATAAAACTACAGATGAAGTAAAAGCTTAAAATACTTTAACAACGAAGTATTAGGACCTATAAAAGGTTCTTCGTAAAAATTTCAAATTTAAAAAGTTATAGGAAGTTTTTTTCTTACAGTCTTCGGATAAATTAATCTCAAGAAAATACTGTATGGTAAAATAGTGGAAGTAATTAATTGGCTAATAGTAATTGCTACAAAAACATTTATAATTGCGCTCATCTATTAGCACTATATACTTTATAAAGTTCCGATAATATGTAAAGGGTTCTTAGAAAAGGCAAAGACGAAACTAATATGAAAAAAACATAATATGTAAGTTTTAATGAAGATAGTGAATAGACTTTATGTGGATAGAAATATTTTACATCACTTATTGAAAAATTAATTTCTTTAAGGTTATAGACAAATGTCAGACCAATGTAGAAAAAAACAAGTAGTATTTGATATCTAGTAAAGTTGTAGCAATCAATACCGGCAACTATAGTGGGTTCAATAGATGATTTTATAAACTGCAAAATAACAAATTAATCATTTATTTAGTTACATAAATTATATCCGATAATTTTAATCTCCTTATTCCTTTAAATATAGCAAAAATAGGAGGTGTGACATATGAAGAGCTACATGCAGCGAAAAATCCAGCAAAAATACCGTAAGGCTAAAAAAGTAGACAAAAAAGCAGAGATCTTAGAAGCAGCTATTGTAGTCATGATCCTAGTGCTTCTAGTAGTACTTAGTTTAAAAACTCAAACGGTTCCAGTGAAAGTGGAAGCACCTCCAAATGCAAACCTTATTTCAGTCTGGAAATCAATTTCAAATGAGATAATGATAATTAAGTGATACTATTCATTACTAAGCAATAATCTAAACAATAGAAAGAGCAGCAATCAATTGAAAAGATTAGGTTATACAAAATATCTGTCTAGTCTTTTTGGATTTATAAAGATGTATTTTAAGACGAAGGTATTAAAAAAGCGATTGTCTGTCGCCCATCGCT